>NZ_JZRB01000022.1 GCF_000964085.1 Luteibacter yeojuensis | reverse complement strand
AGGGCGCGGCATATGCCGCGCCCTTTTTCATCACCACGTGTGGTGGCTTACTTCTTCTTGATGTCGAATGCCGTGTCGCCGGCCGGCTTGCCGTTGAGCGAGATGGCGACCTTGTACTTGCCTTCCGGCCACTCGTTCGGGTTCTGGATCTTGAACGTGGTGACGGCCGGGCCATCGGTGCTGATCGACTGGCTGATGTCGCTGACCGTGGTGGTGGTCTCGCCATCCTGGAAGGTCCACTTCGCGTTCAGCGTGGCGCCGGCGCTGGTGCCTTCGGTGGCGACCGAGGCGTAGATGGTCTTTTCGTTCGGGGCGAAGGCGGTCTTGGCCTTGGCGACCTTCTTGTCGGCGCCGACGGCGCTGCCGAGGGTGACCGTGCCCACCTTCAGGGTGTCGGCGGCGGCCGGGGCCGGGGCGGCGGACGGGGCGGCCGGGGTGGCGGCGGCAGCGGCGGCCGAGGTCGGCGAAGCCGGGGCGGCGGCCGGGGCCGTGCTGGCGGCGGCGGGCGCGGCGGTGGCGGTGCTGGCGGCGGCCGGGGCGGTCGACGAGGCGGCCGGGGCGTTGGTCTGCTCTTCCTTCTTGCCGCAGGCGGTGAGGACCAGGAGGCCGGCGAGGGTCGCCGTGGCGAGGACAGGCGTGCGGAAGGAAAGCTTCATGTCTGGATTCCGGAGTTAGAACGGTCGAATACGTGGGCGGGCAGGTTACAGGCTACACAACTAAAGGCAATACCAATGAAGAGTGCATGAATGCACGGTTCATCATTGGCGGGCGCCGCGCGGATTACCGGGCTGGGCGCCGGCGGCCGTGCTGCGGAAGGGGTTGATGTCCAGGCCGCCGCGGCGCGTGTAGCGCGCATAGACCGAGAGTTCGCGCGGGGCGCAGCGTTCGCGCAGGTCCATGAAGATGCGTTCCACGCATTGCTCGTGGAACTCGGTGTGCCGGCGGAACGAGACGAGGTAGCGAAGCAACCCGGCGCGGTCTATGGGCGCGCCCGTATAGCTCACCTGCACGCTGCCCCAGTCGGGCTGGCCGGTGACGGGGCAATTGGAGCGCAACAGGTGCGATACCAGCACCTCGCGGGCCTCGCCCCCGTGGGTGGCGAGGAAATCGGCGCGCGGCGGCCCGTAGCTGTCGAAGTCCAGGTCCTGGTCGTCGAGCAGCACGCCCTCGGGCTCGTGGAGCGGCTCGCCGTTCAGTTCCTCCGGCGCGCGTAGCACCACGGTGGCCGGGCCGCCGGCGGCGGCCGAGAGGTCGCGCGCCAGGGTGTCGGCGAGGACGTCGCGGCTGGCGATCGTTTCCTGCGCAAAGCTGTTCAGGTACAGCTTGAACGACTTGGATTCGATGATGTGGGGCGTGGTGGCCGGGAAGCGGAATTCCGCCACGGCCACCATGGGCTTGCCCCGCGGGCCGAGCCAGCTCAGTTCGTAACCGTTCCAGATATCGACGCCGTGGAACGGCAGGGCCGCGCCATCCACGCCGATCTCGTCGCGCTTGGCCTGGCGGGGGATGGGGAAGAGCAGGCTGGCATCGTAGCGGTCGGCGTACGTGGTGGCCTTGCCAAGGGGGGAGTGGTCAGGAGACGACATCCCCCCATTATACGGCCGTGGCTCAGGCGTTGATGGAGCCCATCATGTTGGCCTGGTAGCGGTCGCCCACCGCCGCATTGGGCGGAAACACCGCGTCGATCTCGGCCAGCTCGCTCTCGCTGAGCTTCACGTCCATGGCGCCCGCGTTCTCCTCGAGGTATTTCACCCGCTTGGTGCCGGGGATGGGCACGATATCCGGCCCGCGCGAGAGCACCCACGCAAGCGCCAGCTGGCCCGGCGTGCAGCCCTTGTCGGCCGCGAACTTCTTCACTTTTTCCACCAGGGCCAAATTCTTCGTGAAATTCTCGCCGGTGAAACGCGGGTTGTGCCGGCGGTAGTCGTCTTCGGCGAAGTCGTCGGGCTTCGTGATGGCCCCGGTGAGGAAACCGCGGCCCAGCGGGCTGTAGGCCACGAAGGCAATGCCATGCTCGCGGCAGGCGGCGAGCGTGCCGGTGGTCTCCGGGTCGCGCGTCCACAGCGAGTATTCGCTCTGCAGCGCGGTAATCGGGTGCACCTTCGCCGCCCGGGCGATGCTGGCGGCCGAGGCTTCGGAGAGGCCCAGGTGGCGTACCTTGCCTTCTTCCACCAGCTTCGCCATGGCGCCCACGGTCTCTTCGATCGGCACCTCGCGGTCGACACGGTGCTGGTAGTAGAGGTCGATGTAGTCGGTCTTCAGGCGGCGCAGGCTGCCCTCCACGGCCTGGCGCACGTACTCCGGCCTGCCGCTGACGCCGCGCGCCGCCGCGTTGTTCGGGTCGCGCACGATGCCGAACTTGGTGGCGAGGAACACCTTGTCGCGGCGCCCCTGCAGCACGCGGCCCAGCAGTTCTTCATTGGTATGCGGGCCGTAGGCGTCCGAGGTATCCCAGAACGTGATGCCCAGTTCCAGCGCGCGTTCCAGCGTGGCGATGTTCTGTGCTTCGTCGCCGGGGCCGTAGAACTCGCTCATGCCCATGCAGCCGAGGCCTTGCGCGGAAACGTCCGGGCCGTGTGCGCCGAGTTTGCGGGTGATCATGCTTGCTTCCTCCGGGGAGTGGGGGTGGCGATGGTTTCGCCGTACATGGAGCGGTAAAGGGCGATCTTTTCGTCCAGGCGGGCGATGGTCTCGGTGAGCGAGGCCAGCTCGTCGCGCATGTGCTGCGCGTGGCGCTCGAGCAGGTCGCCGCGTGCGCTGATGCTCTCGGGGGTTTCGCCGAGGCGGCGCAGGCGCGAATACTCCTGGATATCGCGCATCGGCATGCCCGTGGCGCGCAGGCGCAGCACGAACTGGATGGTGCGCATCTGGGCCTCGCCATAGATCCGCTGGCCACCCCGGCGCGGCACCGGGTCGATCAGGCCGATCTGTTCGTAATAACGCAGCGTATAGGCGGTGAGGCCGGTGGCGGTGGCCGCCTCGGCGATGGTCAGGGATAGGGTCATGGGGGAAGCGTACGGCTTAGAGTGCGCTCTAAGTCAACCCCGGATGACGCTTTCTCGCCCCTTGTGGGAGCGGGCTTGCCCGCGATGCCCTTATAGAAGCCTCCCCCGTGGGCGAAATCGCGCGCAAGCGCGCTCCCACAGGGCTGCCGTCAGCCGACGGGGAGCGATTCCACGGCCGTGGGCTTGTGGTTCTCGTCCAGGGCGATCATGACGAAGGTGCCGCGCGTGCAGAGCTCGCGCTCGCCGGTGATCAGGTCCTCGGTAAACATGGCGACATCCACGTTCATGGAGGTGCGGCCCACGGAGACCACGGTGGCGATCAGCTCGACCATCTGGCCCTTGCGCACCGGCACATGGAAATCCACCTGCTCGGAGCGTGCCGTGACCACCACCTTGCGCGAGTACCGCGAGGCGGCCAGGAAGGCGGCCTTGTCCATCCACGCCAGTGCCTGGCCGCCAAAGAGGGTGCCGAGGTGGTTGGTGTGGTCCGGGAATACGATCTCGAGGACACGGGCCTCGGTCGGGCGGGCGATGGGGAGCATGGTGGGCTTGGGCATGGTGGCGCCGATTTTACTGCATTGCAACAAGTCGTGCTGGGGCGTGCTGATGTAGGAGCCCACCCCTGTGGGCGACAGCTTTTCGCGAAGAGCTGTCGCCCACAGGGGTGGGCTCCTACAGCAGCCGCTGCGGGCCTAGAACGACTGGTCGAAAGCCACTTCGCCCTGGACGCCCACCTGATAGGACGAGACGCGGCGTTCGAAGAAGTTGGTCACTTCCTGGACATCCTGCAGGTCCATGAAATCGAATGGGTTCTTCGCGCCGTATTTCTTCGGCATGTCGAGCTGCACCAGGCGCTGGTCGGCGCAGTACTCGAGGTACTGGCGCATGTCGTTCACCGACAGGCCGGCCACTCCGCCAGAGAGCACGTCGGCCGCGAACTGCGTTTCGCAGGCGATGGCGTCTTCGAGCATCTCTTCCACCTGCAGGCGCATCTCGTCGTCGAACAGGTCGGGTTCTTCCTCGCGCACGGTGCGCACCACGTCGAAGGCGAACGCCATGTGGCCCGACTCGTCGCGGAACACCCAGTTGGTGCCCGAGGCAAGGCCATGCAACAGGCCGCGCGAGCGCAGGTAGTACACGTACGCGAACGCGGCGAAGAAGAACAGGCCCTCGATGCACGCGGCGAAGCAGATCAGGTTCAGCAGGAACTGGCGGCGGTGCTCGCGCGTTTCGAGGCGCTGCAGGTCCTGGATCGAGTCGATCCACTTGAAGCAGAACTCGCCCTTCTGGCGGATCGACGGGATCGTCTCGATCGCGGCAAACGCCTTGTTGCGCTCGGCCGGGTCGGGGATGTAGGTGTCGAGCAGCGTGAGGTAGAACTGCACATGCAGTGCTTCCTCATACAGCTGGCGCGACAGGAACATGCGTGCCTCGGGCGAGTTCACGTGCTGGTACAGGTTCAGCACCAGGTTGTTCGAGACGATGGTGTCGCCCGTGGCGAAGAACGCCACCAGGCGGTGGATGAGGTGGCGGTCCGCGTCCGACATCTTCGACTTCAGGTCGGTGGTATCGAGCGAGAAATCCACTTCCTCCACGGTCCACGTGTTGCGGATGGCCGCGCGGTACATCTCGTAGAACTTCGGGTAGCGCATCGGGCGCAGCGTCAGCTCGAAGCCCGGGTCGAGCAGGTGGCTGTCGCGGGTGATGGGGTGGGCGGACATATCGTTGCCTCTGGCATGCATTGGATCACCTGTAGGAGCCCACGCTGTGGGCGACAGTGTTTCGCTAGGAGCTGTCGCCCACGGGTGTGGGCTCCTACAGGGGGGCTAGTTCGTTACTGGCAGGCTTCGCAGTACTCGGGGTTCTCGAGCGAGCAGAACACCGCGGCTTCGGCCTGTTCCTGCGTGTTGGCCACCGGCGCCGTGGGCGCGGGGGCGCTGGCGGCGGCGGTCACCGTGGTCTTCGCGATGCGGGTGGCCGGGCGCGAGCGCAGGTAGTAGGTGGTCTTGATGCCGGCCTTCCACGCGTACATGTACATGGACGACAGCTGGCCGATGTTCGGGTTTTCCATGAACAGGTTCAGCGACTGGCTCTGGTCGATGTATGCGCCGCGGGCGGCGGCGAGGTCGATCAGCGCCTTCTGCGGCAGTTCCCACACGGTGCGGTACACGGCGCGCAGTTCCGCCGGGATGGCGGTGACGCCCTGCACCGAGCCTTCGGCCAGCTTGATCTGGTCGCGCACGTCGGCGGTCCACAGGCCCAGCGTCTTCAGTTCCTCCACCAGGTAGCGGTTCACCACCAGGAAATCGCCCGACAGCGTCTCGCGCTTGAACAGGTTCGATACCTGCGGCTCGATGCACTCGTAGCAACCGGCGATGGACGCGATGGTGGCGGTCGGCGCGATGGCGATAAGCAGCGAGTTGCGCAGCCCCTTGGCCTTGATGGCCTCGCGCAGCGCGGCCCAGCGTGCATCCTTGCCGTTGGGTGCCGCGGCCGGCCAGTAATCGAACTGCAGCTCGCCGTTGGCGGCGCGGCTCTCCTCGAAGCCCGGGTGGGCACCGTCGCGTTCGGCGATCTCGTTCGACTGCGACAGCGCGTGGAAGTAGATCTCCTCGGCGATGCGCGTGGACAGCGCCAGCGCCTCATCGGCATCAAAGCGCAGGCGCAGCTTGAAGAAAACGTCCTGCAGGCCCATCACGCCAAGGCCCACCGGGCGCCACTTCATGTTCGCCGTGCGCGCGGTATCGATCGGGTAGAAGTTCAGGTCGATGACGCGGTTGAGCTGGCGCACGGCCGTGCGCACGGTGGTGGCGAGCTTGTCGAAATCGAACGCGCCATCCACCACGTGGCGGGAGAGGTTGATCGAGCCGAGGTTGCACACCGCCGTCTCGCCCTGGTTCGTCACCTCGAGGATCTCGGTGCACAGGTTCGAGAGGTGGATGACGTTTTCCGGGCGCGCCGTCTGGTTGCTGGTGGCGTTGGAGCGGTCCTTGAAGGTCATCCAGCCGTTGCCCGTCTGGGCCAGCGAACGCAGCATGCGGGCGTAGAGCTCGCGCGCCTTCACCTTCTTCACGGCCAGGCCGTCGGCCTCGGCCTTCGCGTAAGCGGCCTCGAACGCCTCGCCCCAGGTATCGACGAAGTGCGGCACGATCTTCGGGTCGAACAGCGACCAGTCGCCGTCGGTCTCCACGCGGCGCATGAAGAGGTCGGGCACCCAGTTGGCGAGGTTGAGGTTGTGCGTGCGGCGCGCGTCGTCGCCGGTGTTCTCGCGCAGCTCGAGGAATTCCTCGATGTCGGCGTGCCAGCTTTCCAGGTAAACACAGGCCGCGCCCTTGCGCTTGCCGCCCTGGTTCACGGCGGCGACCGACGCATCCAGCGTCTTCAGCCACGGCACCAGGCCATTCGAGTGGCCGTTGGTGCCGCGGATGAGCGAGCCGCGCGAGCGGATGCGGGAGTACGCCAGGCCGATGCCGCCGGCGAACTTCGACAGCTGGGCCACGTCGCCGTACTTCGCGTAGATGGAGGCGAGGTCGTCCTGCGGCGAATCCAGCAGGAAGCACGACGACAGCTGCTCGTGCGCGGTGCCGGCGTTGAACAGCGTCGGCGAGCTGGCCAGGTATTCCAGCGACGACAGCATGCGGTACAGCTCCAGCGTCTCGCCGACCTCGTTGCCGCCCAGCGCGCAGGCGATGCGCATGAAGAAGTACTGCGGCGTCTCGATCACATGGCGCTTGGTCGGGTGGCGCAGCAGGTAGCGGTCGTACACCGTGCGCAGGCCGAAATACTCGAAGCGGCGCGAGGCGGTGAGGTCGATCGCGTCGTTGAGCTTGCGCGCGTTGGCCTGCACGAAGTCGCGCAGGCGGTGGTTGAGGATGCCCAGCTCCACGCCCAGGTTGATCGACTGCGAGAACGACTGGATATCCTGGCCACTCACTTCCTTGTCGACGAAGGCCGACAGCAGGCGGGCCGCAAGCTGGCCGTATTCGGGTTCCTCGGCGGTGAGCGCCGCGGCGGTGCGGATCGAGAGCTGGTCGAGCTCCTGGGTGGTGGCGCCGTCGTACAGGCCGCCGATGGTCTTCAGGGCGACGCGCATGGGGTCGACCGCGAACAGGCCATCGGCGCTGCGGGTCACCGCGCGCACGATCTTGTTCACGTCCACGGTTTCCTGGCCGCCGTTGCGCTTGGTGACGCGCATCTGGCCGGGGTTGTGCGGCGGGGTGAGGGCGAAGGCCGGCGGCGGCGCGTCCTGGCGGTAACCCGCGGCGGGGGCCTTGTCGGTGCTGGTGGTGGAGGGGGTGGCGGCCGCGTCGGCCGTCTCGGTGCGCTCGCGCGCTGCGGAATCCATCGTCGTCATACTGGCGTGCCCCAGGGCCTGGTCCAAACTCCCGTTCCCTCGGACGGGGCTAGGCCGCGGTGGCACCTTGGGCGGGAAAGCCGGGGACGAAGCCACGCAAGGGGGCTTCGGTCCGCGACGTGCTTCCCCGCGGAAGCCGTCACCACGAACCGGGGCCGCTTCGGGCCACCGGCTGCTGGCAGGTCTTCGGACTCGTGGACGAGGAGGGCTTGCGCCGACCGGCCTACCCGCCGCTTCCCAGCCCCCGGGGGGCCAGTGCATTGAACGGGGTCGTTTCCACTTACCGCTGCGGGGCAGTTCCGGATTCGCACCGGATTCCCTATTAAGTCCGACGGGCAGTCGCGCCGCCTCGGACACCAGCGGGACACACGATATAGGCCGCCTTGGGGCAGGTCAACACAAGATATAGGGGAATTTTTCCAATGCGCTGCTTGTTCAATGGCTTGTGTGAATCGTCGAACAGGGATGTGAAGGCGGCCTACACATTCGTTATCGGGCCCGGCGGCTAAGATTCCGGCTCGTTCGATCCCAAGACGCAGGAAACGCCCAGTCAGATGCCATCGACTTTCGCGCTGCAGGACCATGCGCTGCTCAGCCAATCGCTAGACGCCGTGCCCTTCGGGCTCGTCGCCCTGGCCCCCAACGGCGACACCCTCTACGCCAACGCATGGGCGCGTAGCCGCCTGCGCGAGGGGTTCATGCCGTTCTGGAACGCGGCCGGGCGCTCGGCGCTCGGGAACATGCTGCCCACGCTGGGTGCCCGCGGCATCCGTGACCTCGAGGTCACCGGCGTGGACGGCCTGGCGTGGCGCGTGGCCGTGGAAGCATGGGGTGGCGCGCCTGCGGGCGAAGGCACGGTGCTGGCCACGTTCCGCCCGGCCACCAGCGATGCCGCCTGGCTTGCCGGGCATGGCACGGCCGCCGTGGATATCACCCAGGACCAGCTGCGCCAGGCGCAGAAGATGGATGCCATCGGCAAGCTCACCGGTGGCGTGGCCCACGATTTCAACAACCTGCTGCAGGTCATCAGCGGCAACCTCCAGCTCCTGACCGCCGATGTCTCGGGCAACGCGCGCGCCGAGCGCCGCGTGGCCAACGCCATGGCCGGCGTCACCCGCGGCTCCAAGCTCGCGGCCCAGTTGCTGGCCTTCGGCCGCCGCCAGCCGCTGGCGCCCAAGGTGGTGAACATCGGCCGCTTCGTCCGCGACATGGACGACCTGCTGCGCCGCGCGCTGGGCGAGGCCATCGAGGTGGAAACCGTCATCGCCGGCGGCCTGTGGAACACGCTGGTGGACGTGGGCAACGTGGAGAACGCGTTGCTCAACCTGGCCATCAACGCGCGCGACGCGATGGAGGGCCAGGGCAAGCTCACCATCGAAGCCGGCAACGCGCTGCTCGACGAGGCGTATGCCAAGGCCCATGGCGACCTGCGCCCGGGCCAGTACGTGATGCTGGCGGTGACCGATACCGGCATGGGCATCGCGCCCGAGGTGCTGGCGCAGGTGTTCGAACCGTTCTTCACCACCAAGCCCGAGGGCCAGGGCACCGGCCTTGGCCTGTCGATGGTCTACGGCTTCGTGAAGCAATCCGGCGGCCACGTGAAGATCTACAGCGAGCCGGGCCATGGCACCACGGTGCGCATCTACCTGCCGCGCTCCACGCAGAGCGAGGACCGCCTCGTCGCCGTGGATGGCGGCGGGGTGCGCGGTGGCGACGAAACCATCCTCGTGGCCGAGGACGACGACGAAGTGCGCGAGACCGTGGTGGTCATGCTGGCCGACCTCGGCTACCGCGTGCTCAAGGCGCGCGACGCCGAGAGCGCCTTGTCGATCATCGACAGCGGCATCGCGATCGACCTGCTGTTCACCGACGTGGTGATGCCTGGCCCGTTGCGCAGCCCCGACCTGGCCCGCAAGGCCGTCGAGCGCCAGCCGCGCATGGCCGTGCTGTTCACCTCGGGCTACACCGAGAACGCCATTGTCCATGGCGGCCGCCTCGACGAGGGCGTGGAACTGCTCAGCAAGCCCTACACCCGCGAGGCGCTGGCGCGCCGCGTGCGCCACGTGCTGGCGCAGCGCGCACCGGCCACGCCGGTGGAAACGCCGCGCTCGCCTGCACCGTCGATGCCGCCGCCGCAGCAGCCCGCGCGCCTGCGCGTGCTGGTGGTGGAAGACGATGCGCTCATCCGCATGAGCATCGCCGAGATGCTCGAAAGCCGCGGCCACACCGTGTTCGAGGCGGGCGACGGCAACGAGGCCCTGCGCGTGCATGAAAACGAGGCTATCGACGTGTTGCTCGCCGACGTGGGCCTGCCGGGCATGAACGGGGTGGAAGTGGCCGAGCGCATGCGCGAGACACGCCCCGAACTGCCGGTGCTGTTCGCCACGGGCGACCAGACCGCGAATGGCGTGGTGCGCGATGCGCGGACGGCGGTGATCGTGAAGCCCTATGGCGTGGCCGACCTCACCGACGCCATCGGGCGCATCACGCGGGACTAGGCGCGGGGTTTACATCCCCACCAGCTTCTTGCCCTGTTTCAGCACGGCGTCGCAGGCCTTGTGCACCAGCTGGCCCTTCATGTCGCCGCTGTTGCCGCTATCGCCGCCGGTGAGGTTCACCGTCTTGCCATCGCCCGTGGTGAGCAGGCCCTTGGCCCCGTCGAGGTAGCCCTTGTCCTTGGTGGGGTCGGCGCTGGTGGTGGCGGTGCCCTTCTTCGACTTGCCGCCGAACTTGCCCAGCAGGCCCCCGGCCGAGCTGCCGCCCGCATCGGTGTTGGCCGCGTTCTGGTCGCCCGAGAGGCTGCCCAGCAGCTTGTCTTTCACGCCCGTGGCACCCGAGCTGCCGCCCAGGTAGTTGTTGTTGACGCAGTACTGGATGATGCCCGCGGCATTGCTGGCGCTGCCGGAACTCAACCCGCCACCGGCGCCGCCCATCAGGCCGCCGAGCTTGTCGAGCTGCATGGCGGGCGCGGCGGTGCTGGCGATGGCGAGGCACAGGGCGAGGCCGGCAAGGGAGGTCTTCATGACGATGGCTCCGGTTGGCTTGGGGTCGCTACTGTGTAGACCCGGCGGCGTTAGATGGATGTATGCGGGTATGCTCGGTGGTTGACGCTTCGCCACCGGGAACCGACCCTTGCCGCCACGCGCCCTGCTGCTCGCGCTCATCCTCGCGCCCACGCCCGCCCTCGCCGCCTCGCTCGCGCACCTTCGCGTGGAGCGCCTCGATACCCCGCTCTACGTCGATGCGGCCAAACCGCGCTTCGGCTGGGTGGTGCATGCCGGAAAGGACGGCACCGTGCAGCAGGGTTATCGCCTGCGCATCAGCCAGGGCGGCAAGGCCGTCTGGGATAGCGGCGAGGTAACCACGGCGCAGTCGTTCGACGTGCCCTATGGCGGCCCGCCGTTGCAACCGGGCGAACGCTACGACTGGCGCGTCGATGTGCGCACCAGCGAGGGCAACGCCACCGCGTCGGCGGCGTTCGGCACCGCGCTGGACGATGCCGGCTGGGGTGGCGCGCGGTGGATCGGCAAGGCGGATGCCGCGAGCCTGCCGGCGCCACTGCTGCGCCGCCCGTTCCATGTCGCGGGCCCGGTCGCGCGCGCCACGCTCTACGTGGCGGCGGGCGGTTACGCGGACATGACGCTGGATGGCAAGCCGGCCAGCGATGCCGTGCTCTCGCCCGGCTTCACCAACTATGCGAAGCGCGTGGAGGTGCTGGCCACCGACGTGGCGCTGGCACCGGGCGACCACGTGCTGGGCGCCGAGCTGGGCCGGGGGTTCTACGGCATGACCAACCCCAATGTATGGCATTGGGAAAAGGCGCCGTGGCACGGCCAGCCGCGGGTCAAGGCCGTCCTCGTCATCCAGTACAAGGACGGCACGGTGCAGCGCGTGCGCACCGATGCGGGCTGGCAGTTGGCCGACGGCCCCACGCGCCTCGACGACCTGTATGGCGGCGAGGCGTACGACGCGCGGGCCGCCGTGCCCCCGGCGTGGGCGGCCGCGGCCGAATTGCCCGCGCCCGCCGGCCGCCTCGTGCCGCAGATCGAGCAACCCATCCGCGTCACCGGCCGCCTCGATGCGGTGGAGGTGACCGAGCCGAAGCCGGGCGTCTATGTGTTCGCTTTCCCGCGCGTCATCGCCGGCTGGGCCGAATTCGACGTGGCGGGCCCCGCCGGCACCACCATCACCGCGCACTACGGCGAGAAGCTGCTGCCCGATGGCACGGTGGATGCGCGCGACGAGCACCACTACTTCAAGCACGGCTTCCAGACCGACAGCCTGACGCTCGACGGCCGGCGCACGCAGTGGCACCCGCGGTTCTCGTACAAGGGCTTCCGCTACGTGCAGGTGGACGGGTGGCCCGGCACGCCCACGAAGGAGGCGGTGAAGGCCGCGGTGGTGCACAACGATGTCGCGATCACCGGCCGTTTCGACAGCGCCAACGACCTGCTCAACTGGATACACCAGGCGGCGGTCGACACCATGCTCAACAACTTCTACGGCATCCCCACCGACACGCCGATGTACGAGAAGAACGGCTGGACGGGCGACGGCATGCTTGGCGCCGACATGTTCCTGCGCAATGTCGATGCCGGCGCGCTGTTGACGAAGTGGGAGCGTGACATCGCCGACACGCGCGGCACCGATGGCGCGCCGCTCGTCACCGCGCCGAACGCGGGCTGGGCGCTCGACGTGCATGCGCCCACGTGGCACTCCGCGTACATCCTCGTGCCATGGTCCATCTACACGTTCACCGGCGACCGCGCGCCCATCGACGAGCACCTCGACGGCATGGCGCGCTACGTGGCCATGGAGGACGCGCGCTCGCCCGGCGGCATCGCCAACACCGAGCTGGGCGACTGGGTCAGCCCGGAGACCGACCCCTCCGGCGAGAACGCGCCGGAAGACAAACGCGTTGCTGGCACGGCGTACCTCTACCGCATGGCGCGCGTGGTGGCCGACATGCAGCGGCTCGCCGGCACGCCGGCGCAGGCTGCGCGCTTCGACCGCATGGCCGATACCGTGCGCGATGCCTTCAACGCGCGCTTCCTCGACCGCGGCAAGGCGGTATACCGCGGCGACGGCGACCAGGGCTATCGCCAGGCGCACAACCTGCTGGCGCTGGGCTTCGGCATGGTGCCCGCCGACCTGCGTGGCCGCGTGGCCGCGCAGGTCGCCGCCGATGCGAAGGCGCGCGGCGACCACCTTGATACCGGTGCCCTGGCGACCAAGCTGATCCTGCCGGTGCTCACCGCCACCGGCCACGCCGACGAGGCGTGGGCCATCGCCAACCAGGTCACCTTCCCGAGCTGGGGCTTCTGGCGCGCCAACGGTGCCACCAGCCTGTGGGAGCACTGGAAGGCGGCGTCGCGGTCGCGCGGCCACTACTTCCTCGGCACCATCGACGACTGGCTGTTCGAGGATGTGGCCGGCCTGCGGCCGCTGTCGCCGGGCTGGAAGCGCATCGGCGTGCGGCCGGCGCTGACGGCCTGGCTCGACCACGCGTCGGCGTCGGTGATGACCCCTTACGGCGAGGCCTCGGTGGCCTGGCGTAAGGTCGGCGGCAAGGTGGTGGCCGAGGTCGAGGTACCCGTGGGTGCCGAGGCCGAGGTGGGCCTGCCGGGCGCCAAGCCCGTCGTGGTGGCCAGTGGCCACCACCGTCTCACGCTAAACTGACATCGCGCCCGGCCCATAAAGCGCCGCAGGAATTTGCCGATAAGCCACCTACGGGGTTGGTCTCGAGGGTGATGGTGGTATGTCGGTCGTCATGAATTGGTTCGGTCGCACGACGCTCAACGCGCGCGTGTGGATGGTGATGTCGATCGTTGTCCTCGGCCTGGGTGGCCAGGCCGTGATGTCGGCGCTCGAAAGCCGCGATGCGCAGATGCGCGGGCTGGAAAACTCGTTGCAGCAGCACGTCATGGCGGCCAGCGCCATCGCGGAGTCGTTCCACGCGCGCGCCGAAAAAGGCGAGATGGCCGATGCCGACGCACGCGCCGCCGCGCTTCGCGATATCGAGGCCATGCGCTGGGACAACGGCAGCGGCTACGTGTTCGCGTTTGATTCCACGCTGGCGCTGCGCATGCATCCGCTGCGCCACGGCGAGGTAGGCAAGAACATCCGCGAGGACGTGGACGGCAACGGCTTCCACCACTACGTGGCCATGCTCGAGGCCGACACCAGGGAAGGGCACGGCTTCACCCGCTACACGCAGGTGATGCCGAAGACGAAGGAACTGAAGGACAAGATCAGCTACTCCGGCTTCTACAAGCCGTGGGACCTGCACTTCATCTCCGGTGCCTATTTCTCCGACATCAACGCCGCGTTCCAGCAGCAGCTGCGCAACGACCTGCTGAAGTCGGGCCTCATCGCCGCGCTGGCGCTGTTCGTGGTGTGGTTCTCCATGCGCAGCATCCGCGCCACCATCGGTGGCGAACCGCGCGACGCGCAGCACATCGCCAGCCGCATCGCAGGCGGCGACCTGCGCCACGACGGCAGGGCCCATGATTTCGCGGCGGAAAGCCTGCTGGGTGCGCTGGAGCGCATGCGCGGCACGCTGGCCTCCATCGTGGCCGAGGTGCAGCAGGGCGCGCACGTGGTATCCACCACCGCGGGTGAGATCGCCCGCGGCAACGACGACCTGTCGCAGCGCACGCAGGAGCAGGCCTCCAGCCTGGAGGAAACCGCGGCCTCGATGGAGGAAATGACCGCGACGGTGAAGCAGAACGCGGAGAACGCCAACGCCGCCGACCGCCTGTCGCGCCACGCGCGCGGCGAGGCGGAGCAGGGTGGCGAGGTGGTGGCGCAGGCCATGGACGCCATGCGCGACATCGGCGATTCCAGCCGCCGCATCGCCGATATCGTGGGCATGATCGACGAGATCGCGTTCCAGACCAATCTGCTTGCGCTCAACGCCGCCGTGGAAGCGGCGCGTGCCGGCGAACAGGGCCGTGGCTTCGCGGTGGTGGCCGCGGAGGTGCGCCGCCTGGCCCAGTCCAGCGCCGCCGCCTCGAAGCAGATCAAGGCGCTCATCACCGAAAGCGGCGAGCGCGTGGAAGCCGGCAGCGAACTCGTGTCGCGTTCCGCCGATGCGCTGCGCGATATCGTGGGCAGCGTGAAGAAGGTCACCGACATCGTCGCCGAGATCGCCGCGGCCAGCGCCGAGCAATCCGCCGGCGTCGACCAGGTGAACGTGGCCATCGCGCAGATCGACCAGGTGACGCAGGAGAACGCGGCGCTGGTGGAAGAGGCTGCGGCCGCCGCCAAGTCCATGCAGGACCAGGCGCAGTCATTGCGCGACCAGGTGGCGTTCTTCACGGTCGATGGCGGGGCACCCGTCGCCGTCGCCACGGCGCCCGCCGCGCACGACCTGCGCTTCGGCCAGAAGCAGGCCGCACCCGCCGATGCCTCGGCATGGGTGGAATTCGCCTGACGAAGAATCGTGATCGAAAGTCATCAATAAGCTGAGATAAAGTCGCTTCACTCACGACTGCCGCGCGCCTAGCCTGTGCTCCGTCCCTTCTGAAAGACGGAGCCATGCCATGTACGCCATCACCGGAATCACCGGCCAGGTCGGTGCCTCGCTCGCCGAGGCCCTGCGCGCCGCCCACAAGCCTTTCCGCGCCATCGTCCGCGATGCCGCCAAGGCCAGCCGCTTCGAGCACGCGGCCATCGCCGAGCTCGACGACACCGCCGCCCTGGCCCAGGCCTTCGAGGGCGCCGAGGCCGTGTTCATCCTGCTGCCGCCGCTGTTCGATCCCACGCCGGGGTTCCCCGAATCCACCCGCACCATCGCGTCGATCAAGGCCGCGCTGGCCGCCGCGCGCCCCGATCGCGTGGTGGTGTTGTCGACCATCGGTGCCGATGCGACGGAAGAGAACCTGCTCTCGCAACTTGGCCACATGGAGAAGGCGCTGGGCGAACTGCCCATGCCGGTCGCGTTCTTGCGTGCCGCGTGGTTCATGGAGAACAGCCAGTGGGACGTCGCCCAGGCCCGCGACACCGGCGTCATCGACAGCTACCTGCAGCCGCTCGACCGTCGCATCGCCATGGTCGCGACGCGGGATATCGGCCAGCGCGCCGCGGCATTGCTGGGTGAGCACTGGGACGGCGTCCGCATCGTCGAACTCGAAGGCCCCACGCGCACCAGCCCCAACGACATCGCCGCCGCGCTGGCCGAGGCCCTCGGCCGCGACGTGGTCGCCCGCGTCGTCCCGCGCGAGACATGGGAGGCCCGCTTCCGCGAGCAGGGCATGCAGCATCCCGGCCCGCGCATGCGCATGGTCGATGGGTTCAATGAGGGCTGGATTGATTTTGGCCCGGGGGCGACGAAGGGGGTGGTGACGCTTGGGGAGGTGATCCGCGAGTTGGTTCCTCGGGGCTAGTGCCTGTCGCGCGCAAGCGCGCTCCTACAAGAGCGGGAGCGACCCCTGCACCACGGCTTCACGCTCGCGATCACACTCTGCCGCACGGGGAAACACCGCCAACCCATGTGAGGTCGCCAGTGATCAGGGCCCGTAGGTTCCATCCCGCCACGTTGTTCACGGCGTTCGTTTTCGTCCTCGCGGGCGCGGCCATGCTGTACGGCGGCGCCCGGCTCGTCGAGGCCGGTGGTTCGCCGTATTTTACGATCGCCGGCGCGTGGCTCTTGCTGGTGGCGCTGTTGCTGGCCGTGCGCGTGCGCTTCGCCGTGCCGCTCTACACGCTGTTCCTGCTGGGCAGCACCGGATGGGCGGTGTGGGAGGTGGGTTTCGACTGGTGGCAGCTGCTGCCGCGACTGGATGTGTGGTTCGCGCTGGGCCTGTGGCTGTGGCTGCCCTGGCCACGCCGCGGCCTCAGCCGCGACCCATACCTTGAAACCGCGCGCGGCACCGGCGGCGGTTTCCTGTTCGTCGGCCTGCTCATCGTTGCCATCGTCGGCGTCGTCGCCGTCGCCATGCCGGTGCCCGACCTGAAGGGCGAGCTGCCCATGGCGGATGTTTCCGGCCCCCAGGGCGATCGCGCCTCGCTCGCCGACGGCGATTGGGTCGATTACGGCGGCTCCGCGTGGGGCCAGCGTTATTCGCCGTTGAAGCAGATCACCCCGGAAAACGTCGCCCAGCTGCAGGTGGCGTGGAAAATCCAGACCGGCGACATGCCCGGCCCCGGCGACCCGACCGAAACCACGGCGGAGAACACGCCGTTGAAGGTGGGCGATACGGTGTTCCTGTGCACGCCGCACAGCCGCGTCATCGCGGTGGACGCCACCACGGGGCAGAAGCGCTGGGAGTTCGATCCGAAGATCCAGAGCCCGGTGGGCTTCAAGCACTGGGAGCACATGACCTGCCGCGGCGTGTCGTACCACGACGACGCACGTTACGCGGCCGCGCTGATCCCCGCGCCCGCCACCACGGCGGCCGGCGTGCCCGCGCCGGCATCCACCGCGCCGCTGCCCACCAACGTGCTGGCCGCGGGCACATGCCCGCGCCGCCTGTTCCTGCCCACGGCCGATGCGCGCCTCATCGCGCTCAACGCCGACAACGGCCAGGTGTGCGACGACTTCGGCAACAAGGGCACCGTCGACCTGCGCGCCAACATCGGCCCGTTCACGCCGGGCGGCTACTACTCGACGTCGCCGCCGGCGGTGACGAAGGACCTTGTCATCATCGGCGGCCACGTCACCGACGATGAATCGACCAACGAGCCCTCGGGCGTCATCCGTGCGTTCGACGTGCACGATGGCCACCTCGTATGGAACTGGGACCCGGGCAAGCCCGACGACACCACCCCCATCGCCGCCGACGGCACCTATACGCGCAACGCGCCGAACATGTGGTCGCTCTTCAGCGTCGACGAGAACCTCGGCATGGTGTACCTGCCGATGGGCAACCAGACACCCGACCAGTTCGCGGGTGGCCGCACGCCCACCTCGGAGAAATACGGCGCCGGCCTGGTCGCGCTCGATATCGCCAGCGGCAAGGTCAAGTGGAACTACCAGTTCACCCACCACGACCTGTGGGACATGGACGTGGGCGGCCAGCCCAGCCTGGTGGACCTCACCACGGACAAGGGCGTGAAGCCGGCGATCATCGCATCGACGAAGCAGGGCAGCCTGTACGTCCTCGACCGCCGCGACGGCACGCCCATCGTGCCCATCCGCGAAGTGCCGCGCCCACAGGGTGCCGTCGAAGGCGACCACGCGGCCCCCACCCAGCCGATGTCGGACATGAACATGGCGCCGCCCGACCTGCGCGAGCCGGATATGTGGGGCACCACGCCGTTCGACATGCTGTGGTGCCGCGTGCGCTTCCGCTCGTTGCGCTACGACGGCATGTACACGCCACCCTCGTTGCAGGGCTCGCTGGTGTATCCAGGCAACTTCGGTGTTTTCGACTGGGGCGGTGTCTCGGTCGACCCGACACGGCAGCTGCTGCTCGCGAATCCCAGCTACATGGCCTTCCAGTCGAAGCTGATCCCGAAGGACCAGCTGGCGCACATGGAGGTCGTCGAAGCAAAGAGTGAAACGCAGGGCATCAAGAAGGCCGAAGGCATCCCCTACGCCATCGAGCTGAACCCGTTCCTGTCGCCGCTGGGCATCCCCTGCCAGGCACCGCCGTGGGGTTATGTAGCGGGCGTGGACCTGCGCAGCGGCAAGACGATGTGGAAGCACCGCAACGGCACCATCGTCGACAGCGCGCCGCTGCCGATCCCCATGCCGCTGGGCGTGCCCAGCATGGGCGGCATGGTGACGACCGCAGGCGGCGTCACGTTCCTCAGCGGCACGCTGGACTACTACCTGCGCGCCTACGACGTGCACACGGGCCGCAAGCTCTGGGAGTCGCGCCTGCCCGCGGGCGGCCAGGCCACGCCGATGACGTATGCGGACAAGGATGGGCGGCAGTACGTGCTTGTCGTCGCCGGCGGGCATGGGTCGCTGGGGACGAAGCAGGGGGATTGGGTTATCGCGTACGCCTTGCCCAAATAGGCGCATCGCGCGCAAGCGCGCTCCCACAACGCATCGACACACCCCGTGGGAGCGCGCTTGCGCGCGATAGCTCTTATTTTTTCGGGTTAGGAAGAAACGCCGCCAACAACCCAATCAACGGCAGGAACGCGCAGATCTGGTACACGGCATCGATGCCGTAGTGATCCGCCAGCTCGCCTAGCACCGCGGCGCCGATGCCGCCCATGCCGAACGAGAAGCCGAAGAACAGGCCGGAGATCATCCCCACCTTCCCCGGCACCAGCTCCTGCGCGAACACCACGATGGCGGGGAACGCCGAGGCGAGGATGAGGCCGATCGCGATCGTGAGCGGTGCCGTCCAGGCCAGGCTCGCGTGCGGCAGCAGCAGCGTGAAGGGCAGCGTGCCGAGGATCGAGAACCAGATGACGCGCTTGCGGCCCACGCGGTCGCCGATGGGGCCGCCCGCGACGGTGCCGACGGCCACGGCGCCGAGGAACACGAACAGGTGCAGCTGCGCGGTTTCCACCGAGACGCTGAATTTGTGGATGAGGTAGAACGTGAAGTAGCTCGTCAGGCTGGCGAGGTACACGTACTTGGAGAAGATCAGCGCCAGCAGCACGGCGATGCCGCGGGTGGCGTCGCGTGCCGGTGGTGCGCTCGCCGTGTGCGCGGCGTGCGCGGCCTGCAGCCGTGGCAGGCCGTGGTGGCGGTACCACTGGCCCACGTTCCACAGGATGGCGCACGAGAGCAGCGCCAGCAGCGCGAAGAAGGCCAGGCTCGACTGGCCCCAGCGCACGACCACCACCGCGGCGGCCAGCGGGCCCAGCGCCTGGCCGGCGTTGCCGCCCACCTGGAACAGCGACTGCGCGAGGCCATGCTTGCCGCCCGAGGCCATGCGCGCCACGCGCGAGGATTCAGGGTGGAACACCGACGAGCCCATGCCAAGCAATGCGGCACCCGCGAGCAGCACCGGGTACGCGTGCGCTTGCGACAACACCACCAGCCCCGCGAGCGAGAACAGCGTGCCACCGGGCAGGGCGAGCGGCGTGGGGCGGCGGTCGGCATACAGGCCGATCAGCGGCTGCAGGATCGAGGCGGTGATCTGGTAGGTGAGCGTGATCAGGCCCACCTGGCCGAAATCGAGGTGGAAGTCGCTTTTCAGTGCCGGGTAGATGGCCGGCAACAGCGACTGCATCATGTCGTTGAGCAGGTGGCAGAAACTGATGGCGAAGATGACGCCATACACGGTGGGGGTCGCGGCGCGGTTGCCCGGCGCCGCCGCGCTTGCGGGGGCAGACATGGGACGGTCCTGGGGAACGGGATGCCTTATGAGACCACGGCGCTGCGTGGCCCGCGCTAGAATGCGGGTCAGAAGCCTTTGAGTTTGGGACAGCCGCTATGCCGCCCAGTGATGCCATCGCTTTCGAGGCGACGCCGCGCCCGGTCGTATCGCGGGGCGGCACCTACCCGCCCGCGTTCGAGCTGGCGACGCACCAGCATCGCCGCGGCCAGCTGCTTTATGCCTCCGAGGGCACCGTCGCCATCACCACGCCGTTCGGCGCCTGGATCGCACCGCCCGAGCGCGCGGTATGGATCCCTTCGGGCACCCCGCACGCGGTAAGGATGATCGGCGCCGTGAACACGCGCAGCGTCTACATCGAGCCCGAGGTCACGGGCGAGGCCGGGCAGGCGTGCCGCGTCATCGCGGTATCGCCCCTGCTGCGCGCGCTGCTGGTGGAGGCTGTGCTCGTTCCACGCGAATACGACGTGGGCGGCCGCGACGGGCTGCTCATGGCGCTGCTGGTGGAGGAGGTCAACCGGGCACCCAGCGTGCCGCTGGCGCTGCCGCTGCCCATGGATGCCGGCCTCGCGGCCTTGAGCGCCGCGTTCCTCGAGCACCCCAGCGTGGCCGAGGGCATCGATGCCTGGGCCGCCGCGCTGGGTATGCACCGGCGCAGCTTCACCCGCCTGTTCCGCCGTGAAACCGGCATGAGCTTCGCCCGCTGGCGCCAGCAGGCGTGCCTGCTCGCCGCGCTGCCAAAGCTCGCCTCGGGCGAACCGGTGACAGAGGTGGCGCTCGACCTCGGCTACGAAAGCGCCACCAGCTTCTCGACGATGTTCCGCCGCGCGCTGGGCAAGCCGCCGTCGGATTACCGCGCCGCCTGAGCGCAGCCGGCGCGGATCACTTTCTCCACGATGGCCGCGGGCGAATCGGTGATCTCCACCCAGGCGGCTTCGTCATGCGTGGGTTCCTCCAGCGTGGCGAGCTGGCTGTCGAGCAGGGCGGGGTTGAAGAAGTGCCCCGGCCGCTGGCCCAGCCGCGCGGCCAGTACCTCGCGCGTGCCGTGCAGGTAGACGAAGCGCACGTCGTCGTGGCCGCCGCGCAGGAACACGCGGTAGCGCCGCTTCAGCGCCGAGCAGGCCAGCACCAGCGATTGCCGGCGCTCGCGGTGCGCGTCCATGGTCGCGACGATGGCTTCGAGCCAGGGCTGGCGGTCGGCGTCGTCGAGCGGGGTGCCGCGGGCCATCTTGTCGCGGTTGGCCTGGGGGTGCAGGGTGTCGCCGTCGATGAAGGGCAGCCCGAGATGGGCGGCGAGGTCGCCGCCGATCGTGCTCTTGCCACTGCCCGAGACGCCCATGACGATGGTGATCATCCATGGAGCATGGCGTGCGGTGGGCCACGGAATCGTGAACGGGCTGGCGTACCATCCACGGCTGGCCCCACCACGTCACCAAGCCCATGCGAACCATCGACCTGCGCAGCGATACCGTCACCCAGCCCACCGAGGCCATGCGCGAGGCGATGCTGCGCGCGCCGGTCGGCGATGACGTGTACGGCGAAGACCCCACGGTGAACGCCCTGCAGGACCGCCTCGCGGCCGATCTCGGCTTTGCCGCGGCGCTGTTCGTGCCTACCGGCACGCAAAGCAACCTGCTGGCGCTGATGGGCCACTGCGAGCGCGGCGACGAATACATCGTGGGCGCCGATGCGCACACCTACCGTTTCGAAGGCGGTGGCGCCGCGGTGCTCGGTTCCATCCAGCCGCAGCCGATACCGCAGGCGGCCGACGGCACCTTGCCGCTCGACAAGGTGGAGGCGGCCATCAAGCCCGTGGACCCGCACTTCGCGCGCTCGAAGCTGCTGGCGCTGGAGAACACCTGGCATGGCCGTGCGCTGCCGTTCGGGTACATGGCGGCCGCCCGCGAGCTCGCCACCCGCCGCCACCTCGGCCTGCATCTCGATGGCGCGCGCCTGTACAACGCCGCCACCGCCTACGGCCGCCCCGCGCGCGACGTGGCGGCCGGCTTCGACAGCGTCTCGGTCTGCCTGTCGAAGGGCCTGGGGGCGCCGGTGGGTTCCGTCTTGCTGGGCAGCGCCGAACTTATCGAGCGCGCGCGCCGGTGGCGCAAGGTGGCCGGCGGTGGCTGGCGCCAGGCCGGCATGCTGGCCGCCGCGGCCATGCACGCGCTGGACCACCACGTGGGGCGCCTGGCCGACGACCACGCGCGCGCCAGCCGCCTGGCCGAGGCGCTCGGCGCCATCGACGGCCTCACGTTGCAGGGCTGCCATACCAACATGGTGTTCGTGGACGTGCCCGCCGCGCGCCTGAAAGACCTCGCGAAGCACACCGCCGCGAAGGGCATCCGCCTCAGCATCGGCTACCTGCCGTCGATCCGCCTGGTAACCCACCTCGACATCGACGACGAAGGCATCGACCGCACCATCGACGCCTTCAAAACCTTCGCCTACTAACCCGGCCACCAACCTGTGGCTGACCCACCACCCTGTGGGAGCGCGCTTGCGCGCGATGCTTCTACCGAGGCGCCATCAACTTCCGCTGCAACGAATAAAGGATCGCCGCATCGGTGTTATCCAGCACATCCGTCTCCATCGCCCTGAAATGCCGATGGAACGCGATGATGGCGGTACGCGGGTTCGATACGTCGTACCCCACCAGCCGCATGGCGGCCAGGCTGTCGAAGCCCGGCGGCGCCGGCACCAGCGGCGCGTCGTACCACAGGCCGAAGCCATAGCTGGCCAGCGTGGCCCACGGGAACTGCACGCTTGGGTCGTCCTTGCGGCCCGGTGCGATATCGCCATGCGCGACGATGGCCGTCTTCGGGATGCCCTGGCGCGCGGTGATGTCGGCCAGCAGGCGGACCAGCGCCTGGATCTGCGGTTGCGTGAACGGAGAATGCCCGTCGTTATCGATCTCGATGCCGATGGACGAGGAATTGATGTCGGTCATGTCGCCCCAGTGGGCGGCGCCGGCGTGCCACGCGCGCTCGCCTTCGTCCACGAGCTGGTCGATATGGCCATCCATCTCAACGAGGTAGTGCGCGCTGACCTCGCCCTGGCTGTTGCGCGTCTTGAGGACGCGGAGCGATTGCGCCGCGTCGCCGATGGACGTGTGGTGCAGCACGATGAGTTGCGCCTTGCGCGCGTTGAAGTTGGGCGACGGCGACCACTGGGCCAGCGTGCTGCGCTGGGGTGCCACCCGGGGGCCGCTGGCGCAGCCGGCCAGGGTGGCGAGGATGAGTGCCACCGCCACGAGGCGAGGCCAGGTGGCGGGGCGGGCGGTCACGCGTCCTCGACCTTGAAATCGGCGCTGGTGATGACCCATTCGATGCGGTCGCCACCGGGCTCGCCGACATCGTCGCCGGTGGCGACGACGATCTGCAGGTCGATGCAGTCGCGGCCGTCGCTGAGCCACTCGGTTTCGTCCTCGACGACGAGGCCGACGTTGTGCAGCACGTCGCGCAGCGTGCGGATATCGGTGTTCTTCAGTTCCATGCCATCGTAGGCCAGCGTGCCGCCGAGCACTTCGATGTCGCGGAGCTTGCCATCGAGGAAGCGCAGGCGGAGCCAGTCCTCGCCATCGCGGCTGTAATCGTCTTCGTCTTCCCACATGCTCTCGCCGCCGGGCTTGTAGCCGAGGGCGGTGCGCAGGACGCTCCGCTGCGTGTCGAAGAAGATATCCGTGCCGGCGTGGCGGATGCCTTTGCCGGGGATCAGTTCGCAGTGTTCCATGGGCGTTTCTCTCTCAATGGGCGCGGCATTTCCGCCCGCACAGCTTCGGTGGCACGGCGCTGTTGCGACAGGCGGCCTCGCCCACGCCAAACTACAGTTTATGGCTACGGCTCAGGTAGTCCTCGCTCTGCATCTCGATCAGACGCGACTCCGTGCGACCAAATTCCGCGCGTACGCGCGTGCCGTCGTACAGCTCCGTGATCGGCGCGGCGGCCGATAAAGCCAACTTTACGTGGCGGTCGTAGAACTCGTCCACCAGCAGGACGAAGCGCTTGGCTTCGTTTTCGGTGAAATCGGTGAACTGCGGTACGCCCGAGAGGATGACCGTGGGGTACGCGCGGGCCAGTTCGATGTAATCCGTGACGGCGCGCGGCCCTTCGCACAGCGCGGCGAAGTCGAACCAGATGACGTTGGCGGCCCGCCGGCGCACGGGGATCTCGCGGCCGTTGACGGTGAGCGTGCCGCCGTCCTCGATGTCGCCCTGCGCCTGCGTCGTGAATATTTTCGTAAGCGAGCGCTCGGCCTCGGGCCCGGGCGGCACGAGGTACACCGAGGCCTGGCTCAGCACCCGCAGCCGCCAGTCGCGTGGCGAGGCGAGGTCGTGCACCACGCAGTGCTTCTCGATCGCCGCGATGGCGGGGAGGAAGCGCGCGCGCTGCAGGCCATCCTTGTACAGGTTGGCCGGCACCGTGTTCGAGGTGGTGACGAGCGTGACGCCGCGCGAGAACAAGCCCTCGAGCAGGGCCGAGAGGATCATGGCGTCGCCGATATCGGTGACCAGGAATTCGTCGAGGCACAGCACGCGGTACTTCGCGGCGATGCGCGCGGCCACCTCATCGAGCGGGCTTTGCCGTTCACCCAGCTCGCGCAGCGCGGCGTGGGTCTCCTGCATGAAGCGGTGGTAGTGGCGGCGTAGCGCGAGGCCCGGCGACAGGCTGGACACGAACAGATCCATGAGGAACGTCTTGCCGCGGCCCACGCTGCCCCACAGGTACAGGCCCTTCACGGGCTCGCGCGGGCCGTCGCTGCCCAGCATCGATTTCAGTCGGCCGAACAGGCCGCCGCCGCTGGCTTCCACCGGTTGGCAAAGCGCGGCGTGCATGCGGTCGAACTCGGCCACCGCGCTGAGCTGTGCCGGATCGGATTCCCAGCGGTGCCCGGTGACGCCATCCCGGTAACGCTCGCCCGGGGTGAGCTCGTTGCAGCTCATGCCTCGCCGCCGCCTGGCTGGGGCGGCCAATCCTTCACGGCATGCTTGATGACCCCGCGCAGATCCATGAGCCGGCGGTGGAAGAAGTGGCTGGTCTCTTCCATCTTCACCAGCACGGGGCGCTGGCCCTCGGGCAGGCTGGCCACCCAGTCGTACACGGCCTGGGGCTCGACGATCTCGTCGGCGTCGCCCATCACCACCAGCCAGGGGCAGGTGGGCAGCTCGATCGGCGCGAAATCCCAGCCGCGGCCCGCGGCCGGTGGGGCGATGCTGATGAGGGCGTCGGCCTTGAGCGGCACCGCGTTGCGCAGCGAGACATAGCTGCCGAACGAGAACCCGGCGAGCCACAGCTTCGCGCCGGGCCTGGCCTGGCGGGCCCAGGCCACGACGGCGGCCAGGTCGTCGCTTTCGCCGTTGCCGTGGTCGAAATCGCCCTCGGAGCCGCCGACGCTGCGGAAATTGAAGATGACGGTGTCCACACCGGATTCGCGCAGCGCGCGCTCCACCATGGTCACCACCTTGTTGTGCATGCTGCCGCCATCGGTGGAGAGCGGGTGGCAGATGACGGCGATGGCGTCGCGGTGGCCCTCGGTGGCGGGCCTGGCCTCGCATTCGAGCTTGCCCGCCGGGCCCATGAGCGCGAAGCTTTGCGTTTCGCCGGGGAACGACACCGGCGCTGTCGATAGAAGATCAGTCATGCCCGCCATGATACCCGCCCCATGAATGTCCTTGCCCACGCCCTGCTGGCGGGAAACGACGCCGGGCTGCGCCTCGGGGGCGTCCTGGGCGACTTCGTCCGCGGCACGCCCGATGCCACCCTGCCGCCCCGCGTGCGCGACGGCATCTACCTGCACCGGGCGATCGACGGCTATACGGATACCCATCCGGACGTCCGCGCGGCCCGCGAGGCCATGCCGCCGCCGTTCCGCCGCTATGCGGGCATCTTCCTCGACGTGTGGTTCGACCACTGCCTGGCGCGGGACTTTGCCCGCTACTGCCCCGTGCCGCTCAAGGTGTTTTCGGACAACCTGCGGGCCGAGCTGCACGCCGCCGGCCCCCTGCTGCCCGACGGGCTGAAGCGCTTCCTCGGGTATATGGATGCGAACGACCTGCCGGCGGGGTATGCCGAGCTGGACCGGGTCGCCGCGGCGCTGGGCGGGCTCTCCCGGCGGCTGTCACGGGCGAACCCGGTGGGGGAGTCGGTGCCGCTGCTGGTGGCGCACGATGCGATGCTGCGGGAGACCTTTGCCAGGTTTTTCCCGCAGCTTCAGGGGTTTGCGGCTGAGTGGGTGAGGGCGAGGGTCGCTTGATCGCGCGCTAGCGCGCTCCCACAGCAGGCGGCCGGGTTATTTGGCCTGGTCGACCATCCACTTCACGGTATTGCCCACCTGTTCCTCGGTGAGGGCCGGGTTGCCGCCCTTGGGCGGCATGTGGTTGCCGTCGGGGCCGGTGTAGCCCTCGATGGCGTGCTTGATGAGGGTGGCCGTGCCCTCGGCGATGCGGGAGCCCCAGGCGCCCTTGTCGCCAAGTTTCGGCGCGCCCGCCACGCCCGCCGTGTGGCAGCTGTGGCAGAGGTTGTCGTAGATGGTCTTGCCATCCTTGGTGCCGCCGTAGGCCACCTGCGAGGCCGCGGCCTTGGCGGCGGCCTCCTGGGCGGCCAGCATGGCCGCGCGGCCGGTATCGCCGGCGTACACGGCACCGACGGGGGCGATCCGCTGCGCCGTGCGCCTGGCGACGGCCGGATCCTGCTCCTTCGGGATGTTCGAGTAGATGGCGTAGGCGACGACCATCAGCACAAGGGCGAGAAGACTTAAGCCGGCCGTAAGCCACGAGAACTGACGGACGAAGTTCTGGTCGGACTTGCTCGGAGAACCGCTCACGCATTGACTCCCGTCGGGATTGGGTGTGCCGGCCCCTCCCCGGGCCCCGGCATGCCTGCCGCCTTTTGGCGGTCGAACCGCCCGAGTATAACGGAACCTTCGCGTTCGTCAGCGGCCATGCCGTCAGTCATGGTGTACCCCTGTCAACCGGCATTGTTCAATGCCGTTCCCCTACACCTATATTGTCGCCGCCGAACCTTAACGTTTTCAGGGTATAAAGCCCGCGGCGCAAGGCGCGCCCGGTCGCTAGTCGGTGCCGTCGACCGGATCTCATTGGGAGTTTTACATGTCGCGTTTTTGGAAAATCGCGCTGGCCATCATCGCCGTCCTGGTGATCGCGGCCATCGTCATCGTCCCCCGCATGCACAAGGGCGGCGACAACGCCCAGGATGCGTCGGCCCAGGCCAATGGCGAAGGGCAGGGCAAGGACCAGCCCCCGGTCCCCGTCACGGTCGTGCCTGTCGTCGCACAGGACGTGCCCGTGTACCTCAGTGCCACCGGCACGGTGCAGGCGCGCAACCAGGTCACGGTGAACCCCCAGGTGGGCGGCCAGCTCATGAAGCTGAATTTCACCGAGGGCCAGGAGGTGAAGCAGGGCGACGTCATCGCCGAGATCGACCCGCGCACCATCCAGTCGCAGTACGACCAGGCGCTCGCCAAGCTCAAGCAGGACCAGGCCCTGTCGGCCACCGCCAAGAACAACCTCGAGCGTTCGCAGAACCTCGTGAGCAAGGGCGGCCAGCAGTACGTCTCCAAGCAGGACCTGGATAACCTCAAGAACACCCTCGACCAGGCCAACGCCACGGTCGTGGCCGACCAGGCCTCCATCCGCGCCGCGCAGGTGCAGCTGGGCTTCACCAAGGTCATCGCGCCGATCACCGGCCTGGCCGGCATCCGCGGCGTGGACGTGGGCAACATCGTCACCACCACCACCTCCATCGTCACGCTGACCGAGGTGCACCCCATCTACGTGTCGTTCACCCTGCCCGAGAAGAACCTCGACCTGGTGCGCACCGGCATGGCGGAAGACCCGGCCACCCCGCTGGTGGTCGATGCGCTCGATCGCATCGATGCCCACGTGGTGACCAGCGGCCACCTCGAGGTCATCAACAACACCATCGACACCACCACCGGCACCTTCCGCCTGCGTGGCCTGTTCGATAACCAGAAGACCGAGCTGTGGCCCGGCCAGTTCGTCAATGCGCGCCTGAAGGTGCGCACCGTGAAGGGCGGCCTCGTCATCCCGGCGCAGGCCGTGCAGCGCGGCCCCGATGGCGATTACGTCTACCTCGTGCAGGGCGACAACACGGTCAAGATGCAGGCAGTGGAATCCGCCGCCGAGGTGGGCGACAGCCACGTCATGATCACCAAGGGCCTGAAGCTGAACGACAAGGTCGTCACCGAAGGCCAGTTCCGCCTCAAGCCGGGTTCGAAGGTGCAGCCGCTGGCCCCGGGCCAGGTGCCGGCCGCGCCCACCGCGGAAGAACTGCAGAAGGCGAAGGCCAAGAACGGACGCCAGGGCGGCGGTCGCCGCGGCGGCTAAGCCCTCGCTCGCGGCGCGTCCATGAAGGACGCGCCGCCCACGGGCCGCGTGGCCCAGACACCAGGATCGCATCGTGGGTTTCTCGACACTCTTCATTCGCCGGCCGATCGCCACCTCGCTGCTCATGGTGGCGGTGCTGCTGCTCGGCATCCTCGGCTACCGGCAGCTGCCGGTGTCGGCGCTGCCCGAGATCGACGCCCCCAGCCTGGTCGTGACCACGCAGTACCCGGGCGCCTCGGCCAGCACCATGGCCGCGCTGATCACCACGCCGCTCGAACGCAAC
Organism: Luteibacter yeojuensis; assembly: GCF_000964085.1. Classification (GTDB taxonomy): domain Bacteria; phylum Pseudomonadota; class Gammaproteobacteria; order Xanthomonadales; family Rhodanobacteraceae; genus Luteibacter; species Luteibacter yeojuensis_A. The sequence continues at coordinate 70,330 of NZ_JZRB01000022.1, read as the reverse complement.
TTCGGCCAGATCTCGGGCCTGGCCTCCATGAGCTCGGATTCGTCGGCGGGCCTGTCGACCATCGTGCTGCAGTTCAACATGGACCGCGACATCGATATCGCCGCGCAGGACGTGCAGGCGGCCATCAACCAGGCGCGCGGCACGCTGCCCAACAACCTGCCGTACCCGCCCGTCTATAACCGCGTGAACCCGGCCGATGCGCCGATCATGACCCTGATGCTCACGTCCGATACGCTGCAGCTGCGCGACGTGAACAACTACGCGGATTCGATCATCGCGCAGAAGCTGGCGCAGGTGCAGGGCGTGGGCCTTGTCTCCATCGCCGGCAACGTGCGCCCGGCCGTGCGCATCCAGATCAACCCCGCGCAGCTGGCCAACCTCGGCCTCACCATGGAGGACGTGCGCAGCTCGCTCACCCAGGCCAACGTCAACGCCCCCAAGGGCACGCTGAACGGCAAGACCCAGTCGTACAGCATCGGCACCAACGACCAGCTCGCCACGGCTGCCGAGTACAAAGACACCATCATCAGCTACACCAACGATGCCCCGGTGCGCCTCAAGGATGTCGCCAACGTGGTCGACGGCGTGGAGAACGACCAGCTGGCCGCGTGGGCCAACGGCAAGCCCGCCGTGCTGCTCGATATCCGCCGCCAGCCGGGCGCGAACATCGTGCAGACGGTGCAGTCCATCCGCCAGACCATCCCCGACCTGCAGAAGGTGCTGCCGGCCGACGTGCACCTGAAGGTGTTCTCCGACCGCACCATCACCATCCGCGCCTCGGTGGAGGACGTGCAGTTCACGCTCATCCTCACCATCTGCCTCGTGGTGGCGGTCATCTTCGTCTTCCTGCGCCGCCTGTGGGCCACGGTCATCCCGTCGGTCGCGGTGCCGCTCTCGCTCATGGGCACGTTCGGCGTCATGGCCTTCGCGGGCATGTCGCTCGATAACCTCTCGCTCATGGCGTTGGCGGTGGCCACCGGCTTCGTGGTCGACGACGCCATCGTGATGATCGAGAACATCGTCCGCTACATCGAACAGGGCCAGGACGCGAAGACCGCGGCCGAGGTGGGCGCCAAGGAAATCGGCTTCACCGTGCTTTCGCTGACGGTCTCGCTCATCGCCGTGTTCCTGCCGCTGCTGCTGATGCCCGGCGTCACCGGCCGCCTGTTCCACGAGTTCGCCTGGGTGCTCACCATCGCGGTGGCCATCTCCATGCTGGTGTCGCTGACCCTGACGCCCATGATGTGCGCCTACCTGCTGAAGGCCGACCAGCTGCCCGACGCCGACGATGCCCACGAGCACGCGGCGGCCAGCGGCAAGCACAACCTGTGGTCGCGCACGGTGGAGGGCTACGGCCGCAGCCTCGACTGGGTGCTGGCGCACCGCCCGCTCACCATGCTCATCGCCGCGGCCACCGTGGCGCTCACGGTGGTGCTGTACATCATCATCCCCAAGGGCCTGCTGCCCGAACAGGATACGGGCCTCATCACCGCCGTGGTGCAGGCCGACCAGAACGTGGCGTTCCCGCAGATGGAGCAGCGCACCAAGGCCGTGGCCGATGCGCTGGCGAAGGATCCGGCCGTCTCCGGCGTCGCCGCGTTCATCGGCGCCGGCTCGATCAACCCCACGCTCAACCAGGGCCAGCTCTCGCTGGTGCTGAAGGACCGCGGCGACCGCGACAGCCTCGACGACGTGTTGCCGCGCCTGCAGAAGGCCGCCGCCAACATCGCCGGCGTGGCCCTGTACCTCAAGCCCGTGCAGGACGTGACGCTCGATAGCCAGGTGTCCGCCACGGAGTACGCCTATTCGCTCTCGGACGTGAACTCCACCGAGCTGGCCGGCTATGCGCAGCAGATGACCTCCGCGTTGCGCAAGCGCAAGGAGCTGGCCGACGTGGACAACAACCTGGCCGACCAGGGCACGGCGCTGAAGCTCACGATCGACCGCGATACCGCCAGCCGCCTCGGCGTGCCGGTGCAGACCATCGACGATACGCTCTACGACGCGTTCGGCCAGCGGCAGATATCCACCATCTTCACGCAGCTCAACCAGTACCGCGTGGTGATGGAGGTCTCGCCGGAGTTCCGCAACAGCGCGGACCTGCTCAACAAGCTGACGGTGCGCGGCAACGGCAACGGTGCGCTCACCGGTTCCAACGCCACCAGCTTCGGCCAGGTCGCCTCGAGCAACTCGGCCACGCCGGCGGGCATCGGCAACACGGGCAACGTGGGCTTCCAGGTCGGTGGGGGCGGCACCATCCCCATCGCCTCGCTCGCCGCCGCCCAGGTCAGCACCGCGCCGCTGGTGGTCACCCACCTGCAGCAGCTGCCGGCCGTCACCATCTCGTTCAACCTGGCGCCGGGCTATTCGCTCTCCGAGGCGGTCTCGGCCATGCACGAGGTGGAGAAGGAACTGAACTTCCCGCCGCAGGTGCGCGGCCAGTTCATCGGCAAGGCGGCGGAGTTCTCGTCGTCGGTGGGTGATGAAGTCCTGCTGCTGCTGGCGTCCATCATCGTCATCTACATCGTGCTGGGCGTGCTGTACGAGAGCTACATCCACCCGCTCACCATCATCTCCACGCTGCCGCCCGCGGGCGTGGGCGCGCTGCTGGCGCTGCTGATGTGCGGCATGACGCTGTCGGTCGACGGCATCGTGGGCATCGTGCTGCTCATCGGCATCGTCAAGAAGAACGCGATCATGATGATCGACTTCGCGATCGAAGCGCAGCGCACCGGCATGAACGCCGCGGACGCCATCCGCCGCGCGTGCCTGCTGCGCTTCCGCCCCATCATGATGACGACGGCCGCGGCGCTGCTTGGCGCCCTGCCGCTGGCGCTGGGCAACGGCATCGGTTCGGAGCTGCGCAAGCCGCTCGGCGTATCGATCGTCGGCGGCCTGCTTTTGTCGCAGCTGGTGACGCTGTACACCACGCCGGTCATCTATCTCTACATGGAGCGTTTCTCGGATTGGCTCGCGGAGCGCAAGCGACAACGCGCCCTCGTACACCCCGCCCACCCGCGGCCTGCGGAGTGAGTGGCAACCCCCTTCTTCGCCGGACGGCCTGCCGCCCGGCGAAACCTTTTTCCGGGTCACGCGTTAGAAGCAGGATGCCACGCGCCATTCCCCGCCTCGTGAAGCCCCCTGTTCGATGAATATCTCCGGCCCGTTCATCCGCCGCCCCATCGGCACCTCGCTACTCGCCATCGGCGTCTTCGTGTGCGGGCTTATCGCGTATTCGCTGCTCGGCGTGGCGGCGCTGCCCAACATCCAGTTCCCGGCCATCTTCGTGCAGGCCCAGCAGAGCGGCGCCGATGCCAGCACCATGGCGTCCACGGTGGCCGCGCCGCTGGAGCGCCACCTTGGCCAGGTGCCGGGCGTGGAGAGCATGCGTTCGAACAGCTCGGAGGGCAGTGCGTTCGTGCTGCTGTTCTTCCAGAACGGCACCAACATCGACGCGGCGGCGCGCGACGTGCAGTCGGCGATCAACGCGGCACAGCCCGACCTGCCCAGCGGCCTGCTGAACGCGCCCTCGTACCAGAAAGCCAACCCCAACGACGACCCGGTGGTGGTGCTGGCGCTGACATCGGATACCACCTCGCCGACCGCGCTGTACAACATCGCGGATTCCATCCTCGCGCAGCGCCTGCGCCAGCAGGAGGGCATCGCCTCGGTGGATATCGCGGGCAGCGCCACGCCCGCCATCCGCGTCGACGTGAACCTGCGCGCGCTCAATGCCATGGGGCTGTCGCCCGACCAGCTGCGCAACGCGCTCACGGCCGCCAACGTCACCTCGCCGCAGGGCTTCCTCTCCAACGGCATCACCACGATGGCGGTGACGGCGAACGATTCGCTGCACACGGCCGAGGAATTCTCGCGCCTGGTCATCGGCGTGAACAACAACACGCCCATCCACCTCTCCGACGTGGCGAAGGTGTACGACGGCCAGCAGGATGCCTACCAGGCAGCCTGGTTCAACGGCAAGCCCGGCATCCTGATGTACGTGTTCCGCAAGCCGGACGCCAACGTCATCGAAACGGTGGACCGCATCAAGACCATGATGCCCACCATGCAGGCCTGGCTGCCGAACGGCGTGCAGCTGCATTCGTTCTTCGACGGCACGCCCACCATCCGCGCCTCGCTGCACGAGGTGCAGGCCACGCTGATGATCAGCCTGGCCATGGTGATCATGACCATGGCGTTGTTCCTGCGGCGCCTGGCGCCCACGGTGATCGCGGGCCTGGCGGTGCCGCTGTCGCTCGCGGGCGGCTTCATCGTCATGTACTTCTTCGGGTACACGCTGAACAACCTGACCCTGCTGGCGCTGGTCATCGCCATCGGCTTCGTCGTGGACGATGCCATCGTGGTGATCGAGAACGTCATCCGCCACATGGACGAAGGCATACCGCGGTTCGAGGCGGCGCTGCTGGGTGCGCGCGAGATCGGCTTCACCATCGTGGCCATCACCAGCTCGCTCATCGCCGTGTTCATCCCGCTGCTGCTGGCGCCCGGCATCATCGGCATGTTCTTCAAGGAATTCACGGTGACGCTCATCGCGGCCATCGTGGTTTCGATGCTGGTGTCGCTTACCCTCACCCCGTCGCTGTGCGCCCATTTCCTCACGGCGCACGCATCGGATGAGCCCGAGTCGCGCCTGGGCCGCGCGCTCGAGCGCGGCCAGGAGCGGCTGCTGGCCTTCTATCGCGTCTGCCTCGACTGGACACTGCGCCATGCGCTGCTGATGGCGCTGACGCCGCTGGTGCTCATCGGCATCACGGTCCTGCTCGCCGGCATGGTCAAGGGTGGCTTCTTCCCGCCGCAGGACACCGGCCTGCTGGCGGCCCGCGCCACCTCCAGTTCCACGGTCTCGTTCGGTGAAATGAAGGCGCGCCAGGCGCGCCTCACCGAGATGCTGCTGGCCGATCCCGACGTCAAGTCGGTGGGCTCGCGCCTGGGCACCAGCCGCACCGGTTCCACTGGCAGCTTCAACATCGAACTGAAGACCGTGGCCGACGGCCGCCAGGACACCACGTTCGACGCGCTCGACCGCCTCTCGGCCAAGGCCAACAAGTACCCCGACCTCAACCTGCGCATGCGCCCCATCCAGGACCTGCCCACGGGCGGCGGTGGCGGCAGCTCGCAGGGCGGGCAGTATTCGGTGTCGCTGAAGGGCAACGACATCACCGAACTGCAGGCCTGGCTGCCGAAGCTGGTCGATGCGCTGAAGAAGAACCCCATGCTGAAGGACGTGGGCAGCGACATCGACGCGGCGGGGCTGCGCCAGAACATGATCATCAACCGCGATACGGCCGCGCGGCTGGGCGTCTCCATCGGCAACATCGATGGCGCGCTGTACAACGCGTTCGGCCAGCGCGCGGTATCCACCATCTACTCCGACATCAACCAGTACCGCGTCATCGTCAACGCGCTGCCCACGCTGGCCGCCACGCCCGAGGCGCTGAACCAGATCTACGTGCGCTCCGATAGCGGCAACATGGTGCCGATCTCGGCGGTGACGAAGCAGGAACCGGGCCTCGCGCCCACCCAGATCGTGCACGAGGACCAGTACACGAGCATGGGCGTCAGCTTCAACCTCGCGCCCGGCGTCAGCATGGGCGAGGCCATGGAGGTGATCCAGAAGACGATCGACGGCATGCGCATGCCCGGTGATATCCGGCTCGACGCGGGCAGTGATTTCCGCCGCTTCCAGCAGTCGCAGAGCGACATGCCGCTGCTGATCCTCGCCGCCATCATCGTCGTGTACCTGCTGATGGGCATGCTCTACGAGAGCCTGATCCACCCGGTGACCATCCTCTCGACGCTGCCCGCCGCGGGCGTGGGCGCCCTTGCGGCGCTGGTCATCACCGATACCGAGCTATCGGTGGTGGCGATGATCGCGCTGGTGCTGCTCATCGGCATCGTGAAGAAGAACGCGATCATGATGATCGACTTCGCCCTGGTGGCGCAGCGCGACCACGCCTCGAACCCGAAGGACGCGATCCGCGAGGCCTGCCTCGTCCGCTTCCGCCCGATCATGATGACCACCATGGTGGCCATCCTGGCGGCACTGCCGCTGGCCATCGGCCTGGGCGAGGGCTCGGAGCTGCGCCGCCCGCTGGGTATCGCCATGATCGGCGGCCTGCTGATCTCGCAGACCCTGACGCTGCTGTCGACCCCCGCCCTGTACGTGATCTTCGCCTGCCTCTCCGACCGCTGGAAGGCGCGCAAAGCGCGGCGGAAGGAGCGGAAGGCATTGAAGGCTGCGCGGGCGTAGATTTATGTGATGAAAAACATGTAGTTAGACGGCACTTGTTCAGAAAATCAGAATGTTTTATAAAAATGAACACTCTGAAAAAATGAACAAGCGCATGAGCGTAGACGAGGAAGCCCTGGTGGAGCAGGCCACGCACGCTGTTGGGAGCCTTACTGGGCTTACCTTCAACGCAAGCCCGTGGCCGTCACATGCCGGCCGGCGTGCACAACACGCCCCGGATTGCGCTCTATCGCTCTTCCAGGAACAACGTCCCATCGAATTCGCGGTCGAGTGCAAGCGTCATATCACCGGAGCGTCGCAGCTTGGTTTGATCAAGCAGCAAATGGCCACGTGGGGCGTAGAGGCTCGCCCGCTTCTGGTGACCCAACACATGCCCCCGCGCTTGATTGATCACTGCCGCGAGATCGATCTCGACTTCATCGACGTGGGTGGAAATTGCCTGATTCGGATTTCCCCCGTCTGGATCATGATTCGAGGTAACAAGCCGCCCGCCGATGCGGTGTCGGTTTCGCGCCCATACCAAGGGTCTGCAACCTACGCGGCATTGCGCCTTATCTACGTGCTCTTGTGCGTCCCCGAGCTGCTTTCTGCTTCGTACCGGGAGATGGCTTCGGCGTCCGGTGTGTCGGTAGGGTCGGTTGCCATGATCCTCGCAGACCTGGAAGAGCGCGGCATGCTGTCGCCAAGGGATAGCCACAAACGACGCAGGTTGCAGGATGTAACCCGGCTGGAGTCGGAATGGGCGACAAACTATCCGAACAAGCTGCGTCCTCGCCTTGGCATCAGGCGATTCAGTGCCTCGTCACACGACTGGTGGCGCCACGCCGAGATCGGTCCGAATGCCTACTGGGGTGGTGAAGTAGCCGCCTTTAGGCTTTCCGGTTACCTGCGGCCCGAAACGCAAACCATCTATGTCGACGAGGCGCTGGCGAGCGATACGGTGAGCCGGTTGGTGCGGCAGCATCGCTTGCGCGCCGATCCCAAGGGCCCCATTGAGATCCTTGATGCCTTCTGGACAACTACCGTTCAACCCAGCAGCACAGAGACTGTCAGCCCGCTCCTCGTCTACGCGGATCTTCTGGGTATCAAGGACTCGCGGGCCCAGGAAGCAGCCTCGATGATTCGCAAAGCGTTCCTGCATGCTTGAGCTACGGCAGGATGCCCCGCTTGATCCCGCAAGCGTCGCGATCGTAGGTGCGGTCGCCGCTGCGGCGACGGCGGCTGGCACGAGCGCGGTGCTTGTCGGAGCGACAGCCCGGGACATCGTCCTCGGCCACGTCCATGGCATTCCGCTGCGCCGAGCGACTGCCGATCTCGATTTTGCCATCGCGATTCCGGGATGGGATGCCTTCGAGCGAGTGGTCAAGCATCTGGCGGCCGATCGACGATTTCGCGTGTCGGGTGAACTTGTCCATCGCTTGTACTTTCAGCACGCCTCGATCACATACGCCATACCCGTCGACATTGTTCCCTTCGGCGACGGTGTGGGCGGTATCAAGTTCAGATGGCCCGGTGACCCCGATGTTGAAATGAACGTCACCGGATACGTCGAAGCCGCGAACGCGGCGTTGGAAGTGAGCATTGCAGGTGCAAACATTCGGGTACTTAGCGCCGCGGGTCTTGCCCTGCTGAAAGTATTCGCCTGGAAGGATCGGCATGCCCAGACGAGAAAGGATGCCAGCGATCTGCTGGTGCTGATTCGTCACTATCCTGCCATCGGTAACGAGCCTCGAATGTATGACGAGGCGCGACTTATGGATGAGGTGGACTTTAATTACGAACGGGCAGGGGCCCGACTGCTCGGACGAGACGTCCGCGACATCTGCGAAGAAGGCACGCGCCAGGCATTGGTGGCCCTGCTAACCGCGCAGGAGGTTGAAAACATGGCAGCGGCTGCTTACCGCGAGAACGGCAACGATGGGCTGACGTTCGATACAGTAGCCGAGTTGTTCAGGGATTTTACCGTCGGCGTGGCGGGCTAGGCCGGGGAGCTGGCGCCCACGGGTCCTGATTTCGACCCCTTGGTTTCCCGTTTCGGGTATTCCGGGCCACAATGGATGGGTTAGCCGCCTTGCGCACGGCGCTCTTGAAGCGTTTGCCGCCTGGCCCAATGACCTTGCCCACTCAAGCACAAGGCACGCCTCCCCATGTCCAACTCGCCCAAGATCATCTACACGCTCACCGACGAAGCGCCCTTCCTGGCCACGGCGTCGTTCCTGCCGATCATCGAGGCCTTCGCCGGCACGGCCGGTGTCGCCGTTGAAACCCGCGACATCTCGCTCGCCGGCCGTATCCTGGCCCAGTTCCCCGACCGCCTGACCGACGCCCAGCGCATCGGCGACCACCTCGCCGAGCTGGGCGAGCTGGCCACCACGCCGGACGCCAACATCATCAAGCTGCCCAACATCAGCGCCTCCGTGCCGCAGATGAAGGCCGCCATCCGCGAGCTGCAGGCGCAGGGCTACGACCTGCCCGATTACGTCGACGCCCCCTCGACCGACGCCGACAAGGAAACCAACGCCCGCTATGGCAAGGCCATGGGCAGCGCCGTGAACCCGGTGCTGCGCGAAGGCAACTCCGATCGCCGCGCGCCGCTCTCGGTCAAGAACTACGCCCGCAAGCACCCGCACCGCATGGGCAAGTGGTCGCCGGAATCGAAGTCGCACGTCTCCCACATGGAAGGTGGCGATTTCTACGGCAGCGAAAAGTCCGCCACCATCGAAAAGGCCGGCAACCTGCGCATCGAGTTCACCGGCAAGGACGGTGCCACGAAGGTGCTGAAGGAAAAGGTCGCGGTGAAGGCGGGCGAGATCGTCGACGCCGCCACCATGAGCCGCAACAAGCTCGCCGCCTTCATCGGCGCGCAGGTGGAAGACGCGAAGGCGAAGGGCGTGCTGTTCTCGCTGCACTTGAAGGCCACCATGATGAAGGTCTCCGACCCCATCATGTTCGGCATCGCCGTGCGTGAGTTCTACAAGGACGTGCTGGCGAAGCACGCCGATGCCCTGAAGCAGGTGGGCTTCGATGCCAACAACGGCATCGGCGACCTGTACGCGCGCCTCGACAAGCTCGATGCCGCCACGCGCGACGCCATCGATGCCGACCTGAAGGCCGAGTACGCGAAGCGCCCGGCGCTGGCCATGGTGAACTCCGACAAGGGCATCACCAACCTGCACGTGCCCAGTGACGTCATCATCGACGCCTCCATGCCCGCCATGATCCGCGACAGCGGCGGCATGTGGAACGCCGAAGGCAAGCTGCAGGATGCCAAGGCCGTCATCCCCGACCGCAGCTACGCGGGCGTGTACGCCGTTGTCATCGAAGACTGCATCGCGCACGGCGCGTTCGATCCGGCCACCATGGGCAGCGTGCCCAACGTGGGCCTCATGGCGCAGAAGGCCGAGGAATACGGTTCGCACGACAAGACCTTCCAGGCGCCCGCCGACGGCAGCATCCGCGTCGTGGCCGAAGACGGCAGCGTCGTGTTCGAGCATGCGGTGGAGCAGGGCGATATCTGGCGCATGTGCCAGACCAAGGACGCCCCCATCCAGGATTGGGTGAAGCTCGCCGTGCAGCGTGCGCGCCTGTCCGAGACCCCGGCCGTGTTCTGGCTGGACAAGCAGCGCGCGCACGATGCCCAGGTCATCGCCAAGGTGGAGCGCTACCTGAAGGACCACGACACCGCTGGCCTCGACCTGCGCATCCTGTCGCCCGTGGACGCCACGAAGTTCTCGCTCGAGCGCATCCGCAAGGGCCAGGACACCATCTCGGTCACCGGCAACGTCCTGCGCGATTACCTCACCGACCTGTTCCCGATCATGGAGCTGGGCACCTCCGCGAAGATGCTCTCCATCGTGCCGCTGATGGCCGGCGGTGGCCTGTTCGAAACCGGCGCGGGCGGTTCGGCGCCGAAGCACGTGCAGCAGTTCGTCGAAGAGGATTACCTGCGCTGGGATTCGCTGGGCGAATTCCTGGCGCTTGCCGCGTCGCTCGAGCACCTGGCCGAGCGCTACGACAACAAGCACGCCCGCGTGCTGGCGAAGACGCTGGACCAGGCCAATGGCCGCTTCCTCGACAGCAACAAGAGCCCGGCGCGCAAGGTCGGCGAGATCGACAACCGTGGCAGCCATTTCTACCTCGCCATGTATTGGGCCGAGGCGCTGGCGAACCAGGACGACGATGCCGACCTCAAGGCGAAGTTCGCCCCGGTGGCCAAGGTGCTTACCGAGAACGAAGGCAAGATCGTGGGCGAGCTCAACGGCGCCCAGGGCAAGCCGGTGGAGATCAAGGGCTATTACCACCCGGACATGGCTCTCGTCAGCGCCGCCATGCGCCCCAGCGCCACGTTCAACGGCGTCATCGACGGGCTGCGCCGCTAAGCGCCTTGCTGGCAACGCAACCGGAAAAGGCCGCCCACCGGGCGGCCTTTTCTTTAGCGCAAGCCCCACCCCGCAGGCAGGTCGGCCAGTACCCATTGCGAGATCAGCGCGTGCGCCTGCGTCGTGGGGTGCAGCAGGTCCCAGAACACGTACCGTCGCGGATCGCACCCGGCGCGCACGGGGTGCGGCAGGAGGTAAGCGCTCGCGTTACGCGTGCGGATATCGAGGCAGGCTTTGTCGACATCGGTAAACCCATGCGCGCCCGGGTCGGCCAGCAGCGCGTCGAAGCGGGCTGCGGTATCGACCCACACCAGTTCCGTGCCCACCGTCGCCCCGGCGAGCCGGCGCACCATCAGCGGCATCGCCGCATTGAACGCGCTGACCTTCGCGTGCACGGCCTCGCCATCGTCGCGGCCCGCGTCCACCACGCCAGGCAGCGGGCGGAACGTCGGTGCGCGCGTGAGATCGGGCAGGCCCACCACGACGACCTTGCGTGCGCCGAAATCCAGCAACGTGCGCAGTGCCTTCTCGACATCCGCCACGACGGCGTCGGGCGAGCGCCCGGCGTTGACGAAATCGTTGCCGCCGATGAGCAGGGTGAACATCGTGCGCGCAGGGTCGTACGGGTTCACGCCCATGCGCGCGTAGCGCATGAACGACTTCACCTGGTCTTCGATGCTGGCGATGACGCCGTGCGCCCGGTCGCCCTGCGCGCCGCCCGTGGCCCACGTCGTCAGGGTGAGCCCGGTGCGCCGCGCAAGGTGTTCCGTCCATACCGGCCCGTTGCTGAAGCGCCCGAGCAGCCACGACGCATGGATGGGCATGGTCTGCTGCGATTCGGTGTAGATGTTGCCGTTGTCGCTGAGGCTGTCGCCGAACGCCACCATGCGCTCCACGGGCTGGCCGCGGCGCGTGTCGATATCGGTGTCGTACCAGACCGGGAAGTTCTTGCCCGCCCACGTCGAGGCCGCGCTGGCCTGCACGAACTCGCCCAGCCCGCGCAAGGCGAGTGTGCGCCGGCAGGCGTCTTCCACCTCTTCGGGCTCTTGCAGGGTGAAGAACAGCGCGCCGCTGTAGAACGAATTGACCGAGCGCCAGTGGCCGCGCAGCCGGGTTGCGTCGGCCTCCACGTAGGTCGTGTCGAGCCGGGCGGGGTCGGGGGATATCTTGTACCAGCAGCGGACCTGGACGGTCAGTTCGCGGTCAAAAGCGTCTTCCTGTGCACGGGAGGGTGCCGCAACGGTCATGGCGCACAGTGCGACGGCAAGCGCCGGCACGGCGGCACGGGGGAGGGTCGTTTTCATGGTGGCTCCTTGCCATGGGGGCGTCGGCATCCCGCCGACGCCCGCATCATGCGCCCCCATGCTACCGTGCTGCTGTCAGCGCATGCCTCGCCAGCGTGTAGGGGAAATCCTATGGAGCACTGGCCGCCGTGAGCGCGTCGAGCTCGGCGGGGGCGAGTACCAGCGTGGCCGCACGGGCCAGGTCGGCCAGCTGTTCCACCGTGGTAGCGCTCGCGATGGCCGCCGCGATCGACGGCTGCGCCATCACCCACGCCAGCGAGACCTGCGCTGGCGTGGCGCCGTGGGCTTCAGCGACCTTGTCGAGCGCCTCCAGCACGCGCATGCCGCGCGCATTGAGGTAGCCCTTTACCTTGGGCGCGCGGGCCTTGCTCTTGGCCAGGTCGGCCTCGCCGCGGTACTTGCCGCTGAGGAACCCGCTGGCGAGCGAGTAGTAGCTGATGACGCCAACCTGCTCCTGCACGCACAGCGGCTGCAGCGCGGCCTCGAAGCCCTCGCGGTCCATGAGGTTGTATTCCGGCTGCAGGGTCTCGTAGCGCGCGAGGCCCTTTGCCGCGCTGGTGTCGAGGGCGTCCTTCAGGCGCGGCGCCTCGTAGTTGGACGCACCGATGACGCGCACCTTGCCGGCCTGTACCAGGTCGTCGAAGGCGCGCAGCGTTTCTTCCAGCGGCACCTTCGGGTCATCCGCGTGCGCCTGGTAGAGGTCGATGTGGTCGACCTGCAGGCGGCGCAGCGAATCCTCCACCGCTTCCCTGATGTTGGTGGGCGAAAGCCCCGCGTAGCGCGGCCACTTGCCCACCTTCGTGGCGATGACCACCTTGTCGCGCTTGCCGCTCTTCTTCAGCCAGCGGCCGATGATGGCCTCGGATTCGCCGCCTTCGTTGCCGTCGACCCACGCCGAGTAGACGTCGGCGGTGTCGACGAGGTTGAAGCCGTGGTCCACGAAGGCGTCCAGCAGCTCGAACGAGCGCGCCTCATCGGCGCTCCATCCGAACACGTTGCCGCCGAACGCCAGGGGGGCCACCTGCAGGGGCGAGCGGCCGAGTTGACGAAGCTTCATGCGTGGGTCTCCATGGACGAAAGCCCCATGGTGGCCCACGCACGGTGGCCGTCGCGTCAAGCGCGGCGATGTGCCTCAGCCACAGGTGCCGTGGGCGCACGCCGCGCCCGGTACCAGCGGTTGGCGCGGCGAGGGCGCCAGGCGTGGCTGGGTGGCCCGGGCAGGGGCCTGCGCCCCCTTGCCGCCGCCCGCCTTTTCCTCCGCGGCGCCCAGCCGCAGCACCAGTTCTTTATCCACGATGTGGCCATGCATGAAGGCGAGGCCGGTGAAGATCGAAACCATGACACCCTCCAGGTCGGTGAGGCGTCGCAGGAGCCTGCGACTTGCCGTGCATTAAAGGTTGGCCTTTCCGCGGCCCCGGAAAAAGCGATATGTTTGCAACCCGGACTTGAGGGAAATTCACGTGTCCCGTCTGCCGCTCAGCCAGCTCCAGGGGTTCGTGCTTGTCGCGAGGACAGGCAAGCTGGCGCGCGCCGCCGAGCAGCTCAACCTTACGGTCAGCGCCCTCAGCCACCAGATCCGCAACCTCGAAGAACGGCTTGGCCGTTCGCTGTTCGATCGCGGCCCGCGCGGCGTCACGCTGACCACCGACGGCGCCAGCCTGCTCGAGGCCATCGGCCACCACTTCGAGGGCATCGAACACGCGCTGGGCCGCTTCGAGGGCCGCCACCAGGATTCGGTGACGTTGAGCGTGCTGCCCTCGGTGGCGTCGAGCTGGCTGGTGCCGCGCCTGCCCAGGTTGGTCGCCGCGCACCCCGAGCTCGAACTCAGCCTGCACTCGTCGGTGAGCGTCGTCGATTTCGACCGCGACGCCACCATCGACTGCGCGTTCCGTTACGGCCTGGGCTCGTGGCCACGCACCAAGGCCGATCGCCTGTTCGGCGAATTCATCGTGCCCATCGCCAGCCCTTCGCTGGTACGCAAGATGGGCGGGCTGCCCGATACCTCGCTGAAGGGGTGGCCGCTGCTGGGCGACCCCTCCGGCCGCTGGAACGACTGGGCCGAGCAGTTCGGCATGCCGCTGCCCTCGCGCTATGTCGCCCGCTTCGACAACACCGAGCACCTGCAGCGCGCGGTGCTCGAAGGCCTGGGTGTGGCCCTGGGCCGCCTGGTGATGGCGCGCTCGCTCATCGAATGCGGCGCGCTCACCGTGCTGTGCACGGAACGCATGCGCGTGGCCGAGGCCTATTACCTTGTCTACCCCAAGCGTTCCGAGGCCCACACGGGCTTTGGCCGGCTGCGTGAATGGCTGCTGGCCGAGGCGGCCGATTACGAGGCGGGCATCGCCGAAAACCGGCCACTGCCGGCTTGACCCGCTCGCGTTGCGGCGCGACAATTATCCGGCTTCCCGGGCTGGCTTCATTGTGCCTGGGCGGCACCCTCCTTAGCTTATCCAGGCATATGGACGTTCACCCTAGTAAACGCGCCGGCGTCCGCTCGCATCGGGTCCCGGCGTTCGAAAACCACCTCGCCAGCGGCGACCGCACCCGGTCGGCCGGCGCTTTCTCCTACTAGGGAAAGTCCGGCTCGCCTCGTCGGTAGCCGTGGGCTACCGCATTCGAGGATTGAGCCATGAACCAGCAGCTCGACAAGACCGGCCCGCGCATGTTCGGCCGCCGTCTCGCCTTCGCACTCGCCAGCCGCCGCCCCGCGCCGCAGCCGGCCAAGCGCACCATCACCGTGCCGCGCTCGCTCGATACCGCTGAAAGCAACGTGAAACCGGTCGACGGCAAACTGCCGCAGCCATGAATAGCGACATAGACACTACGGCGCCGCTCTCGCGGTCCGTCGTCACGTTAAACCAGCATTCCGTTCGTCGGCGCAGCGCCGGCGCGCCCGCTTTCGGCCAGCCGTAGCCGCAAGCCGTTCGCGCCCGCCCGGCCCGCCGTGCCGGCAAGGTAGCGAACCATGAAGATCCACGCCCCGCAGGCGGCCGTCGCCGCCAAGACCTTCACCAACGCCACGGCCGACGCCTACCGTCCGGCGGATGAAATGCTGCGCGCGCTGGATTCGCGCATCGATGGCCTGGACGAGGCCGCCATCGCCGAGCGGCTCGACCGCGACGGCGTCAACGAAGTGGGCCACGAGAAGCCGCCGCACTGGTCGCTGCAGCTGCTGCACGCCTTCAAGAACCCGTTCATCATCGTGCTGCTGGTGCTCGCGGTGGTGCAGCTGTTCACCGACGATGACTTCACCGGCCCCACCATCATCGCGGTGATGGTCGGCATCAGCGTCGTGCTCTCGTTCACGCAGGAATACCGTTCCTCGCAGGCGGCCGAGAAGCTGAAGGCCATGGTGCGCAACACGGCCGCCGTCACCCGCCGCGCGGACGACGGCCACGCGGAGCGCATCGAGGTGCCGGTGGAGGAGCTGGTGGTAGGCGATATCGTCCACCTCGGCGCGGGCGACATGATCCCGGCCGATCTGCGCCTCATCGCGGCGAAGGATCTGTTCATCTCGCAGGCCATCCTCACGGGCGAATCCATCCCCGTGGAAAAGGTCGCCCCGAACAACGCCGCGGCGGGCGACGCGGGCGGCCCGCTCGACCTGCCCACCGTCTGCTACATGGGCACCAACGTCGTCTCCGGCAGCGCCACCGCCGTGGTGCTGGCCACGGGCGCGCGCACCTACCTCGGTTCGCTGGCGCGCACGCTCTCGGGCGAGCGCGTGCAGACCAGCTTCGACAAGGGCATCTCGTCGGTGAGCTGGCTGCTGATCCGCTTCATGGCGGTGATGGTGCCCATCGTTTTCGTCATCAACGGCTTCGACAAGCACGACTGGCTCGAGGCCTTCATGTTCGGCCTCTCGGTGGCCGTGGGCCTCACGCCCGAGATGCTGCCGCTCATCGTCACCGCCAACCTCGGCAAGGGCGCCATCGCCATGTCGAAGCGCAAGGTGGTGGTCAAGCGCCTCAACGCCATCCAGAACTTCGGCGCCATGGACGTGCTGTGCACGGACAAGACCGGCACGCTGACGCTGGACAAGATCGTGCTCGAGCGCCACGTCGACCTGGATGGCGATGACTCGGACGAGGCGCTGGAGTGGGGCTACCTCAACAGCCGCTTCCAGACCGGCCTGCGCAACCTCATGGACAAGGCGGTGCTGGCGCACCGCGACCTGGAAACCATCGCGCACCGCTTCCGCATCGTTGACGAGATCCCCTTCGACTTCCAGCGCCGCCGCATGTCGGTGGTGGTCACCGATGGCGAGTACGAGCAGCTGCTGGTGTGCAAGGGCGCCGTCGAGGAAATGCTGGCGATCTGCACCGAGGCGCGCATCGGCGGCGACGTCGAGCCGATGACGGACGAGAAGCGCGCCGAGATCCGCGCCATGACCCGTCGCCTCAACGAGGACGGCCTGCGCGTGCTGATCGTGGCCGTGCGCCGCGACCCCATGGGCGATCGTGCCTACGGCGTGGCCGACGAAGCCGGGCTCACCGCGGTGGGCTGCCTGGCCTTCCTCGATCCGCCGAAGGATTCGGCGGCCACGGCCATCCGTGCGCTCAACCACCACGGCGTGGCGGTGAAGGTCATCACGGGCGATAACGAGGCGGTGACGAAGAAGATCTGCGCCGAGGTGGGCCTCGACGTGGGCGGCACGGCGCTGGGCCGCGACATCGAACAGCTCGACGACGACGCACTCGACGCCATGGTGGAAACCACCACCATCTTCGCCAAGATGTCGCCGGTGCAGAAGGCGCGCGTGGTGAAGTCGCTGCAGCGCAAGGGCCACACCGTGGGCTTCCTGGGCGACGGCATCAACGACGCTCCCGCCCTGCGCGATGCCGACGTCGGTATCTCGGTCGATACCGCCACGGATATCGCCAAGGAATCGGCGGATATCATCCTGCTGGAAAAGAACCTGATGGTGCTGGAGGAGGGCGTGGTCGAGGGCCGCGTCACCTTCGGCAACATCATGAAGTACATCAAGATGACCGCCAGCTCGAACTTCGGCAACGTGTTCAGCGTGCTGGTGGCCAGCGCCTTCCTGCCGTTCCTGCCCATGCTGCCGCTGCAGATCCTGGTGCAGAACCTGCTGTACGACCTGTCGCAGCTGTCCATCCCGTTCGACCGCATGGACGAGGAATACCTGCGCGTGCCGCGCAAGTGGGATGCGGGCGACATCGGCCGCTTCATGGTGTGGATCGGCCCGGTGAGCTCCGTGTTCGACATCACCACGTTCTTCCTGATGTGGCACGTGTTCGGCGCGAACGACATGGCGCACCAGTCGCTGTTCCAGTCCGGCTGGTTCATCGAAGGCCTGCTGTCGCAGACCCTGGTGGTGCACATGATCCGCACGCGGCGCATCCCGTTCCTGCGCAGCATGGCGTCGGCCCCGGTGCTGGCGCTCACGGTCGCCATCATGATCGTGGGCATCATCATCCCGTTCACCGGCCTGGGCGCCCGCATCGGCATGCAGCCGCTACCCGGCGCGTACTTCGGCTGGCTGGCGCTCACCCTGGCCTCGTACTGCATCCTCACCCAGCTGGTGAAGACCCTCTACATCCGCCGCTACAACCGCTGGCTGTAAAGCTCTTTGTAGGAGCGCACTCCGTGCGCGACGCCTTTCGCGATACCGCAACAGGCCCTGCGCCTCTTCCGCGAAAGGCGTCGCACACGGGGTGGGCTCCTACAAAAATCCCTGCGCTGCGCCTACACACCATGTAGGCGCAAAGCGACATACGCGGCGCCACGAAATCGTTGAAATGGAACCTCCTCAACCAAGGAGCCACAACGATGCTTCGCAACACCCTCGCTGCACTGTTCCTCACCGCTTCGGCCTCCGCGTTCGCGGCCGATACGCCGCCCGCCAACAAGTACGTCGACGCCACCGACTGGCCGGTTTCCGAGGCCGGCATGGATCGCTTCTTCGAAGCCGAGGCCCGCCTCAATGCGGCCTTCGACAAGGTCTGCGGCGATACCTTCTGCGAAGGCGACTTCGCCAATCTGCGCCCGCTGCAGCTGCGCTGCTCCATCGACGCCACCAAGGGCACCTTCAAGCAGTGCCTGTGGGCCTTCGCGGGCAGCCACGCCACCGTGAACCCCAAGTCCGGTGCCGTGCAGGTCACGGCCAAGACCTTCAAATGCAAGCTGCTGCTCGCGAAGGACACCCCGGCCGAGGCGTTCTACGAACTCACCAAGGGTGACGATCCCCTCCACGCCAAGCTGCCCATGGCCTCCGTCTCCATCTACGACGGCCTGCCGGGCTGCATCAACTAACCGCCGCGCCACCCCGGCGCGGCCGGGGCCAAGGCGGTGCGCCGGCCCGTTGTGAAACGCCCCGGCGCTCCGATCCAACGGCTCGCCGCCAGGTATCTGGCGGCGATGTCGTTGCATGCCGATCAGGTCGCTATGACGACACGGTCGCGGCCGGCATTCTTCGCCTGGTACATCGCCTCGTCGGCTTTCATCAGCAGGCGGTCGAGTTCGTAGCCGAACATGACGCTCGAGGCCACGCCGAAGCTGGCGGTGGCGCGCAGGATCGTACGGTGTTCCTCCGAGGGCGCGCTGATGGCCGTGCGCATGCGCTCGGCGATCTCCCTGGCCTGCGCGGGCGTGGTATCGCGCAACATCACCGCGAACTCTTCGCCACCGAGGCGGCCGAACACATCGTGGTCGCGCAGGTGGTCACGGCACTCCGCAACCACCCGCAACAACACCCAGTCACCTTCCGCATGCCCATGGGTATCGTTGATCTGCTTGAAATGGTCGAGATCGAACAGCACCAGCGAGACCTTCTCGCCCGAGCGGCTTGCGCCAGCAAGGGCCGCGGCGCATTCGTCCACGAAGGCCTGGCGGTTGCTGGTGCCCGTGAGGCCATCGGTGCGGGCCATGTGCATGAAGCGACGCTGCGAGCGACGGGTACGCAAGAGCCACAGGACGATGGCCGCCGTGATCGCGGCCAGCATCAGGAAATAGAGGCGCGTCGACGCGGCCTCGCGCTGGTCGGCCTCGCGCTGCAGGTGCAGGATCTGGTTCTGCTTGTCCAGCGCGTCCGCTTCCAGCCGGCTCGCCGTCACCTGCTGCTTCACGATCTGGTACGCGATGGAGCGGGCCGTCACGTCGTCGAGGTAACCCTTGTCAGCCTCGGTGTTGCGCTCGAGCCACGCCGTGGCGCTTTTCCAGTCGCCGCGCTTCTTGGCGATGAGGTACGCCGTGCGCGTGGCCGATACCAGCGGCTCGGAGTATTCGCCCGGCACGGCGGTCTTCACGGCCAGCAGCGCATAGCGCTGCGCCGCGTCGAGGTCGCCGGTGGCCAGCGCGGCGCGCGCCATCGTTGCCTGCACCTGCGCGGTCTGCGTGGGGTAGTCGTCGTGCAGCACGGAGTCGTAATAGCGCTGCAGCAACGCGATGGCATCTGTCGGATGGCCGTGCTTGATCGCGCTGTCGGCCACGTCGGCACGCAGTGCATTGGCGTAGAGCACTTCGCCACTTGCCTGGCACTCGCCCACCCATTGGGCGAAGCTGGCGTCGTCGCCGTCGACCTTGCCGGCCTGGTACATGGCGTGCAGCTTCACCATGTTGGTCTTGCACGCGTTGGCGGGCGTCGTCGACTCGGCGATCGCGCGGTTGGCGTAGTCCATGGCCAGGTCGTACTGGCCGGCAGAGGTCAGCAGCTGCGAGGCTTCGATCAGTGCCTGCATGCGGGCCACCGGGTCGCTCACGGCCGGCAGCGAGGCCACCATGCCGTTGAGGCGGACGAACGCTTCCTCGTAGCGGTGGCCCATGCCCAGGATGTTGACCAGGGTGGCGCTGGCGCGCATGCGCAATGTGCGGCTGGGCGAGTGGTCGGCGATCGCTTCCAGCAAGGGCAGGCCCTTCACGTAGTCGCCGGCGTAGACCACCTGCCACGCCACGAGGTAGTCGAGGTGCGCGCGGGCATCGGTCGGCAGCTGGTCGCGGGCGCGGCCAAGGCGGTCGAGCGTGGCGACGAACGTGGGGTGGTCGGACGTCTTCGTCGCGTCGACCTGCACCAGCGTGGCCCCGGCGTTTTCCCCTTCGCGCAGCTGCGCGCGCACGCCGCCCGCGGCCAGGGCCGCCAGCGTGGCAAGGGCGAAAGCCGGCAAGTGCCGGCGAAAACGACGAAACGACACGCAACCCCCCAATCCCTGGCGTGGCCCCACGGCCCGGCGTGGCGAACCGCCGGGCCGTTGCCCCGCCCCCAAAACGCCACGAACTGGCCCGTAAGCCGCCGCGTGCGCCCCCCATCCTTCCCTAACCACCCAAGGACCCCCTGATGAGCCGACTGCCCGGACTGGACACCCTGCGCGCCATCGCCGTCCTGTGGGTGATGCTGTTCCACAGTTACCTTGTCGGCGGGCTGGGAGAAAACTTTGGCGTGCTGGAGCGGGCCGGCTGGATGGGCGTCGACCTGTTCTTCGTCCTTAGCGGCTTCCTCATCGGCTCGCAGGTGTTCACGGCCCTGCGCGACACGGGGCGGCTGGATGTGAAGGCGTTCTACGCACGGCGCGCCTTCCGCATCCTGCCCGCGTACGCGGTGGTGCTGGGGTTGTACCTGGCGTGGCCCTTGTGGCGTGAAACCCCACTCATGCAGCCCGCATGGCAGTTCGTGACCTTCACGTTCAACCTGCTGTTCGACGCGCCGCAGCGGTACGCCTTCTCGCATGCCTGGTCGCTTTGCGTGGAGGAGCACTTCTACCTCGTGTTCCCGCTGCTGGCGATGCTGCTGGCGGGGCGGCTGACGGCGGCGCGATTCATCGTGCTCTGCGCGGCCATGGTGGCGGGCGGCATCGCCCTGCGTGCGTGGCTGTGGCAGGCGCAGCTGGGCCCTTTGGTGGGTACCGACGCCCCCGCCGGCCCGCCGTACCTGCGCTATCTCTACTACCCCACGTACTCGCGGCTGGATGGCCTGCTCGCGGGCGTGGCCGTGGCGGCCTGCGCGGTGTTCCGCCCGGCCTGGCTGGCGGGGGCGCAGCGGCGTGGAGGCCTCGTGCTGCCCGCGTCGGCGTTGCTGCTCGGCGGGTGCGTCGTGTTCTTCGACGACGGCGGCCGCCTCGGCTTCTGGCAGAACGCCGTGGGCTACCCGCTGGTGGCGCTTGCCATGGCCGGGTTCGTCGGCGTGGGCGCAGGTGGCACGTGGCTGGCGCGGTGGCGCATGCCGGGGGCGGGCTGGCTGGCCCGCGCCTCGTACAGCCTGTATCTCAGCCACAAGGGCGCTTTCATGCTCACGGTGGCCGTGCTGGGCGGGCGGCTGGACGGCTATCCGGGTTGGCGGTTCCTCGCCTTCGCCGTGGTGGTGCTGGCGGTGGGTGCGGCCCTGCACTACGGGGTGGAGCGCCCCTGCCTGCGCTGGCGCGAGCGCCGTTCGGCTACACTACGCGGACCCAGGGTGATCCACGGCGCCAGCGCCGCGGATTGAAACGGGAATCCGGTGCCGCGCAGGCCTTTCGCCCGCGCCATTCCGGAGCTGCCCCCGCAACGGTAGGCGAGTTGACGGGGCTGGCCAATGCCACTGTGCCGCGTGCGGCATGGGAAGGCGCCAGCCCTTGCAGGTAACCCCTGCGCTCGCGAGCCCGGAGACCGGCCCACGGGTATCACCGGACAGGCGGAGGGCCTAAGGTCGCGGGTGGCCCGACTCCGTTCGCCGTCGCTTCGCTCCCTGTTCCCCGCACGTCCCTCGCAGCCCATGCCGCGCGGGTAGGCGCGGCCAGCAGGGAGTTACAACGTGTCGTTCCATCCGTCCCGCCTCGCGCTCGCCCTTGCGGCGGCCGCGCTCGTCCCCGTCGCCGCCCATGCGGACGCCGCCGATTCCACCGACCTCGACAAGGTCGTCGTCACCGCCAGCCGCACCGAGCAGACGCTCAACCAGGTGCTCTCGGCGTCCACCGTCATCGACCGCGCCGACATCGAGCGCCTGCAGCCGCGCTCGCTCAGCGACCTGCTGCGCGCCACGCCCGGTGTCTCCATCGCCAACAACGGCGGCCCGGGCAAGGCTACCTCCGTGTTCATGCGCGGCACCGAATCCGACCACGTGCTGGTGCTGGTCGATGGCGTGAAGATCGGCTCCGCCACCTCGGGCACCGCGGCGTTCCAGGATATCCCTGTCGACCAGATCGAGCGCATCGAGATCGTGCGCGGCCCGTATTCCAGCCTGTATGGCTCCGATGCGCTGGGCGGCGTCATCCAGATCTTCACCCGCCACCCGCAGGGCGCCTTCGTGCCCAGCTTCTCCGTGGGCGTGGGCAGCTGGTCGACCCTGCGCGGTTCGGCGGGCTTCGCCGGGCGTGGCGCGAACGGCTGGTACGCGGTGGAAGCCACCCACGACCAGACGCATGGCATCAATGCCTGCCGCGGCAAGCCCAGCCCGGGCGGCGGCGGTTGCTACACCTACGAGCCGGACGATGACGGCTACCGCAACAACGCGCTGTCGCTGAAGGGCGGCTGGCGCTTCGACGAACAGTGGGATGCCGATGCCAGCGCCACGCGCAGCGAAGGGCATAACTACTACGACGGCACCAGTAGCAACTCCGCGGAATCCGCGACGCAGACCGTGGGCGGCCGCCTGCGCTACCGCCCGGCGCAGGATGCGCTGGTGACCTTGAACGTGGGCCGCAGCCTCGATCTGTCCACCGACTACGAAAACGGCGTTTACGCCGATACCTTCAACACGCACCGCGACCTCGCGTCGCTGCAAGGCGACTTCGGCAAGATCGGCGGTGCCTACGGCCTGGCCACGGTCGGCTTCGACTGGCAGCGCGACCGCGTGGTGGGCAGCACCGATTACTTCGTCGACGCGCGCCGCAACCACGCCCTGTTCGCGCAGTGGCAGCAGGAGTTTGGCGACAGCTCGATCCAGGGCAGCCTGCGCCGCGACGAGAACAGCCAGTTCGGCGGCAAGACCACCGGCAGCCTGCAGTACGGTTACGCGCTGAGCGAACAGCTGCGCGTCACGGGCAGCTACGGCACCGCGTTCAAGGCACCGACGTTCAACGACCTCTACTACCCGGATTACGGCAACCCCGACCTGCAGCCGGAAACCTCGCGTAACTGGGAGCTCGGCTTGCGCGGCACGCCGGGCTGGGGCCACTGGAGCCTGAACGCGTTCCAGAACCGCATCGACCACCTCATCGTCTTCGATAGCAGCCTCACCGGCCCGCTGTTCCCGTTCGGCGGCGCCAACAACATCGACCGTTCGCGCATCCGTGGCGTGGAACTGGCCGCCGATACCACGCTAGGTGACTGGCGCCTGGGCGGCAACGCCACGTGGCTGTCGCCGGAAGACGATAGCGACGACAGCGCGCACGGCAACCTGCTGCCGCGCCGTTCGCGCCGCACCGCCAACGTTGACCTCGACCGCTCGTTCGGCGCCTTCAGCGTCGGCGCCAGCGTGTTCGCCTCGGGCTACCGCTACGACGACACCGCCAACCTGCATCGCCTCGGCGGCTACGCGCTGACCGACGTGCGCATGGCGTATGCGTTCGACCCGTCGTGGAACGTGGAGCTTTCCGCGAAGAACATCTTCGACCGCCACTACGAGACCGCCCGCTACTTCAACCAGCCTGGCCGCAACTGGATGCTCACGCTGCGCTACCAGCCGCGTTCCTGACCTGATACCCGGAGGACACCCCGATGAAGCCGCTCTCCCGCCCCGCGTTCGCCGCCGTGGCCGCGTTCTTCGCGATCTGCATGATCGCCACGCGCTTCCACCACTTCGGCGACATGCTGCACCTGCCCGACATGTCCATGGCCCTGTTTTTCCTCGGGGGCATCTACCTGCGCAGGCACCTGGCCTTCGTCGCCTTCGTGGTGCTGTCGGTGCTCATCGACTGGTACTCGGTGAGCTATGCGGGCGTGAGCGACTTCTGCATCACGGTGGCGTACTCGTTCATGCCGCTGGCGTACGCCGTGCTGTGGTACGGCGGCCGCCTGCTGGCGCCGCGCTTCGACGGGTCGCTGCGTTCGCACGGGCTGGTATTCCTTGGCCTGCTCGTGTGCGCCACGCTCAGCTACGCCGTATCCAACGGTGCGTTCTACTGGTTCGGTGGCCGCTACACGAACCCGAACATGGGTGAGTACCTCGCGCGCTTCATGCAGTGGGCGCCACTGTTCGTGCGTGCCGCGGCCATGTACGTGCTGGTGGCGCAGGTGGTGCATGCCGTCATCGCGCACTTCCTCCCGCGCCAGGGTGGCCGGCCGGCCGCGCACGCATGAGCGACACGCCCGCCTGGCGCGACATGGATGACGCGTCGCGCTACAAGGACAGGGCACAACGCAAGAAGGAACTGGTGGACCGGCGCATCGCGCGGGCCACCATCGATCGCGGCGTGCTGGTGGTGAACACCGGCAATGGCAAGGGCAAGAGCTCGTCGGGCTTCGGCATGCTGGCGCGTTCACTCGGCCACGGCTTCCGCTGTGGTGTCGTACAGTTCATCAAGGGCAGCTTCTCCACCGGGGAGGAGGCCTTCTTCCGCAGGTTCGAAGGCGATGGGCTGGATTACCACGTGATGGGCGAGGGCTTTACCTGGGAAACCCAGGACCGCGAACGCGATATCGCCGCCGCCATGGCGGCGTGGGGCGTGGCCGAGCGCATGCTGGGCGACCCCGCGTACGACTACGTGTTGCTCGATGAACTCAACATCGCGCTGGTGAAAGGGTACATCCCGCTCGACCGCGTCATCGCCGTGCTGCTGGCGCGGCCGGAACGCCAGCATGTGGCCATCACCGGCCGCGGCGCGCCCGACGACCTGGTGGCCATCGCCGATACGGTCACCGAGATGCGCGTGGTGAAGCACGCGTTCCAGGCGGGCATCAAGGCGCAGAAGGGCATCGAGCTGTGACCCGCCAGTGCCCCGCGCTGCTCGTCTCCGCGCCGGCCTCAGGGCAGGGCAAGACGAGCATCACGGCGGCGCTGGCGCGGGCGCATGCGCGCGTGGGGCGGCGCGTGCGGGTGTTCAAAACGGGGCCGGATTTCCTCGACCCGATGATCCTTGGCCGGGCCAGTGGCGCCCCCGTGTACCAGCTGGATGCATGGATGGGCGGCGAGGACGACGTCCGCGCGCGGCTCCATGAGGCCGCCGGTGATGCGGACCTGATCCTGGTCGAGGGCGTGATGGGGCTGTTCGATGGCTCGCCGTCGAGCGCCGACCTTGCGGCGCGCTTCGGGCTACCCGTGCTGGCCGTCATCGATGGCTCGGCCATGGCCCAGACCTTTGGTGCGCTGGCGCACGGGCTGGCGACGTACCGCGCCAATATCACCGTGCAGGGCGTGCTCGCCAACCGCGTGGGGAGCGATTACCACGCCACGTTGCTGCAGGCGAGCCTGCCGCCCGGGCTCGCGTGGCATGGCGCGCTGCCCCGCGATGCGGGCATGGCGTTGCCGGAGCGGCATCTGGGGCTGGTGTCGGCCGATGAGTTGCATGACCTCGATGCGCGGCTTGATGCGTTGGCGGATGCCTTGGCGTCGCGATCGCCGCTGGCGTTACCGGGCCCGGTAACCTTCATGCCGGTGCGGCGTGCATCGCCTGGCGTGTCGTTGCGCGGCGTGCGGATCGCCGTGGCGCGTGACGCGGCGTTCGCGTTTCTCTATCCCGCGAACCTCGACGTGCTGCGCGATGCAGGTGCGGAGCTTGTGTTTTTCTCGCCGCTGGCAGGCGATGCGTTGCCACCTTGCGATGCCGTTTGGTTGCCAGGTGGTTATCCGGAGCTGCACCTCGATGCGCTGGCGTCTCGCGACGATCTGCGCACGGCGCTGCATGCCCACGTGGCGGCGGGCAAGCCGCTGCTCGCCGAGTGCGGTGGCCTGCTTTACGCGCTGGACCGCCTTGCCGACCGCGACGGCCATGTCGCACCCATGGCCGGCCTGCTGCATGGCCACGCGGCGA
This sequence comes from Luteibacter yeojuensis, assembly GCF_000964085.1. Classification (GTDB taxonomy): domain Bacteria; phylum Pseudomonadota; class Gammaproteobacteria; order Xanthomonadales; family Rhodanobacteraceae; genus Luteibacter; species Luteibacter yeojuensis_A. The sequence continues at coordinate 44,478 of NZ_JZRB01000022.1, read as the reverse complement.
TGCAGCCGCGCATGGCCGCGCTGGGCATGCAGGGCGTGGCCTTGCCCGAGGGCGAGTTGCGTGGCCACTCGTTCCACTACGCACGGGCAACGATCGACGCCGAGCCGCTGGCGCTTGCGACGAACCCGAACGGCGGGCCGACCGCCGAGGCCGTGTATCGCCGGGGCCGCATGACGGCCAGCTTCGTGCACTTCTATTTCCCGTCGAACCCCGACGCGGCGGCGCGCCTGTTCCTGCCATGAGCATCGCGCTGGCCATGCTGCTTGCGGTGGCACTGGATGCGCTGGTGGGCGAGCCGAAGCGCTTCCATCCGCTGGTGGGCTATGGCCGGTATGCATCGATGATCGAGCGGCGGGTGCACCGGGACACGCGTGCGGCCGGCATCGTGGCGTGGAGCCTCGCTGTGGTGGCGCCGCTCATCGTCTTTACCGTCGTGCGCGCGCTGGTGCCCTCGTGGCTCGCGTTCGTGCTCGACGTACTCGTGCATTACACGGCCATCGGCCGCCGCAGCCTGGGCGAGCACGCGCGGCCCATCGCCGACGCGCTGGAACGCGGCGACCTTGCCGCCGCGCGCACATCGGTGGGCTGGATGGTGAGCCGTGACACCGAGGCGCTGGATGCCTCGCAGGTCGCCGGTGCGGCGACGGAATCGGTGCTTGAGAACGGCAACGACGCCGTGTTCGGCGCGTTGTTCTGGTTCGTGCTGCTGGGCGGGCCGGGCGCGTTGCTGTTCCGGCTGGCGAATACGCTGGATGCCATGTGGGGTTACCGCACGCCGCGCTTTCTCCGTTTTGGTGAAACCGCGGCGCGCATCGACGATGCGCTGGGCTTCTTCCCGGCGCGGCTCACGGCGCTCACGTATGCCGGGGTGGGGCGCTTCGATGGCGCCATGCGTTGCTGGCGCGAACAGGGCCTGCGCTGGAAAAGCCCGAACGCCGGGCCGGTGATGGCCGCGGGTGCCGGTGCGTTGAACGTCACGCTGGGCGGGCCTGCGCCCTACCACGGCCAATGGCAACACCGGCCCGGGCTGGGGGAGGGCGATGCACCCGATGCGTCGAGCATCCGTGCCGCGCTACGCCTCGTCGACCGTGGCGTCATCGCATGGGTAGCCGCCGTACTGGTGATCGCGGTGGCCGCGCATGCTTGAACACGGTGGCCGCCTCGCCCGCGCCGCGGCCGCGCATGGCATCCCGCGCGAGCAGTGGCTCGATCTTTCCACCGGTATCAGCCCGCACGCGTGGCCCGTGCCACCCGTGCCCGCCGACGCGTGGCACCGGCTGCCCGAGGACGAAGACGGCTTGCTCGATGCGGCGCGCGCCTACTACGGCTGCGAACAGCTTCTACCTGTCGCGGGCACGCAGGCCGCCATCCAGGCGTTGCCACGCCTGCGCCCCCGCTCGCGGGTGGGCGTGCTGGCGCCTGGCTACGCCGAGCACGCGCACGCATGGCGCGAGGCGGGCCATGACGTAGCGCTGCTGCCGATGGGCGAGCTGCTAGACCGCGCCGACGAGTTCGATGTGCTGGTCTTCATCTCCCCGAACAACCCGACAGGCGAAACTGTAGGAGCCCACTTCGTGGGCGACATCTTTTCGCGAAAGGCAACAGGGCCTGGTGCTCCTCGCGAAAAGATGTCGCGCGCAAGCGCGCTCCTACAGGGGAGGCAGCGCTGGGTGATTGTTGACGAGGCCTTTGGCGACACACGCCCCGAGACCTTCCTCCAGCCGCGCCATGGCCTCATCCTGCTCCGGTCCATCGGTAAGTTCTTCGGCCTGGCGGGGGCGCGGGCGGGGTTTGTCGCCGCGTGGCCCGCGCTGCTCGATGCCCTGCGCGAGCAGCTTGGCCCGTGGACGCTCACGGGGCCCACGCGCTTCGCCGTTACGCAGGCGCTGCGCGATACCCGCTGGCAGGAAGCCATGCGCGCCCGTTTGCGCGAAGAGAGCGAGCAGCTCGCGGACGTGCTGAGTGGCGCAGGCCTCCTTCCCCATGGCGGTACCGACTTGTTCCAATACACCCGGCACGCCGACGCGGCGCGCATCCACGAAGGCCTCGCCCAGCGCGGCATCCTCGTCCGGCTGTTCGCCGAGCCCGCCGCGCTGCGCTTCGGCCTCCCGCCCGACGACGCTGGCTTCGCGCGCCTGGCCGCCGCCCTGGCCGAGGTGATGCGATGACCGCCCGCGTGCTGATGGTGCAGGGCTGCACCTCCGATGCCGGCAAGAGCACGGTGGTGGCGGCGCTGTGCCGCTGGCTCGCCCGGCGAGGCGTGCGCGTCGCGCCGTTCAAGCCGCAGAACATGGCACTCAATGCGGCGGTGACGGTCGATGGCGGCGAGATCGGGCGCGCCCAGGCCGTGCAGGCGCAGGCCGCGGGCGTGGCGCCGCACACCGATTTCAACCCCGTGCTGCTCAAGCCCAACAGCGATACCGGGGCGCAAGTGATCGTGCACGGCCACCCCGTGGGCAACATGGACGCCGTGGGCTACCACGCCTACAAGCGCGTGGCCATGGACGCCGTGCTCGCCTCGCACGCGCGGCTTTCTGAGGCGTACGAAGCCATCGTCGTCGAAGGCGCCGGCAGCCCCGCCGAGGTGAACCTGCGCGACCGCGACATCGCGAACATGGGCTATGCCGAGGCCGTCGACTGCCCGGTGGTGCTCGTCGCCGACATCGACCGGGGTGGCGTGTTCGCGCACCTCGTCGGCACGCTGGCCGTGCTGTCGCCGAGCGAGCGCGAGCGCATCGTCGGGTTCGTCATCAATCGCTTCCGTGGTGACATCGCGTTGCTGCAGCCGGGCCTTGACTGGCTTGAGGAGGAAACTGGCAAGCCCGTCCTTGGCGTGCTGCCGTACATGCATGGCTTGGTGCTGGAAGCGGAAGATGCGCTACCTCGCACGCATGAGGCACGCGACGGTGCGAGGCTGCGCGTCGCGGTGCCCGCGTTCCCGCGCATCAGCAACCACAACGACTTCGATGCGCTACGCGCGCATCCCGACGTGGAATGCCTCTTTGTCGGCCCGGGCGACGCCTTCCCCGCATGCGACGTCATCGTCTTGCCCGGTTCCAAGGCCACGCGCGCCGACCTCGCCTGGCTGCGCGAGCGCGGCTGGGACAAGGCCATCCTCCGCCACGTGCGCTATGGCGGCCACGTGATCGGGATCTGCGGTGGCTTCCAGATGCTCGGCCGCGCCGTGCATGATCCCGATGGCATCGAAGGCGCGCCCGGCTCGACGGCCGGCCTCGGCCTGCTCGACATGGAAACGACGATGGGCCCGCGGAAGCAGTTGCGGCAGGTCGAGGGCACGCTCGCAGAAAGCGGCGCATCCGTGAGCGGTTACGAAATCCATTGCGGTGTATCCAGTGGCCCCGCGCTCGCGCGACCGATGTTATTAATCGGCAAACACGACGGCGCCATGTCCGATGACGGCCTTGTCATGGGAACCTACCTGCACGGCCTGTTCGACCATCCTGATGCGCTCGCGGCACTCCTTGCGCACATGGGCGTGAACAACGCCGCGCCGCTGGATATCCACGCGCTGCGCGATGCATCGATCGGCCGTATCGCGGATGCGATCGACCAACACCTGGATACCCACCGCCTGGCGGCATGGTTCGGACTGGACGGATGAAGACACTTATCCTCGGGGGCGCCCGTTCGGGCAAGAGCGCGCTGGCGGAAAAGCTGGCCATCGATAGCGGCAAGCCGGTGGTGTACGTCGCCACGGCCGAAGCGCTCGACGACGAGATGGCCGTGCGTATCGCGCACCATCGCGCGCGGCGTCCCTCCACATGGCTTTCCATCGAGGAGCCGCTGGCCCTCGGCACCACGCTACGCACGCATGTGGCCGCTGGGAATCTCGTGCTCGTCGACTGCCTCACGCTGTGGCTCTCCAACGCGTTGTGGATGAGAGAAGGCATCCACTTCGATGCCGAGCACGCCGACCTGCTCGCGGCGGCGGGTGAGCCCGGTGGCGACATCATCTTCGTCAGCAACGAGGTCGGCCTCGGCATCACGCCCCTGGGCGAAATCACGCGGCGCTTCGTCGACGAGGCCGGGCGCCTGCACCAATCCCTCGCCAGCGTGTGCGATCGCGTCGTGTTCGTCGCCGCCGGGCTCCCCCTCGTATTGAAAGGAACGTTGCCATGAAACGCTGGATGACCGTGCCCTGCCGCGTCCCCGACCACGCGGCGGCCGCCGCGGCCGCGGAACGGCAGGATACGCTGACCAAGCCACCGGGTTCGCTGGGGCGCCTCGAGGCGCTGGCGATCCAGCTGGCGTCACTGCAATCGCGCAAGCGGCCGCGGGTCGATCGCGTGCACATCGCCGTCTTCGCGGGCGACCACGGCGTGGCGGCCGAAGGCATCTCGGCGTTCCCGCAGGCGGTTACGGGCGAAATGCTGCGCAACTTCGCCCGCGGCGGCGCGGCCATCTCGGTGCTGGCACGCGAACTGGGCGCCACGCTTGAGGTGGTGAACCTCGGCACGGTGAACGATCCCGGTGATATCCCCGGCGTGCGCCGCGACATCATCGCGTCATCCACGGGGAATCTGCGCCACGTACCCGCGATGACGGACGATGAACTGGATGCGGCGCTCGATGCCGGCGTGCGCAGCGTCGCGCGCGCCATGGCCGATGGCGCCGAGCTTTATATCGGCGGCGACATGGGCATCGGCAATACCACCGCGGCCAGTGCGCTCGCATGCGCGCTGCTGGGCGAGAAGCCCGAGACGCTGGCGGGCCCGGGCACGGGCCTGGACAAGCAGGGCGTGGCCCGCAAGGCCGTCGTCATCGCCGATGCGCTGCGTGTCCATGCGGCGGCCGATACCCCGCGCGACAAACTGCGCCACTACGGTGGGTTCGAGATCGCCGCGCTGGCGGGCGCCTTCGTCAACGCCGCGCAGTGCGGGCTGCCCATCCTCGTTGACGGCTTCATCGCCACCACCGCGGCACTGGCCGCCGTCGCGCTGCGGCCGGATGCCCGCCCCTGGATGATCTTCGCCCACCGCTCGCACGAGCGGGGCCACGGGCGCGTCCTGGACGCGCTGCAGGCCACGCCGCTGCTCGACCTGCACATGCGCCTGGGCGAGGCCAGCGGCGCCGCCGTGGCCGTGCCCCTGCTGCGCATGGCGTGTACGCTGCACGGGTCGATGGCGACCTTCGCCGAAGCCGGGGTTTCCGAAGCGTGAGCATCCACCTCCTGCGCCATGGCGATACCGGCCAGGCCGGTTTTCGCGGGCAGCTCGACGACCCGCTCAGCGCGCTGGGCTGGTCGCAGCTGCGCGCGGCCGTGGAAGGGCAGGGGTTGGACCGCATCGTCACGTCGCCGCTCGCGCGCTGCGCGCGGTTCGCGGAGGAGCTGGCCGCGGCGCGCGGCGTGCCGTTACGCATCGATGCGCGCCTCGCCGAATATCACTTTGGTGAGTGGCAGGGCGTTCCCGTCGCGACGTTGGCGGAAGAACAGGGCGAGGCGCTCGGGCGGTTCTGGGCCGACCCTGTCACCAACCCGCCGCCCGGGGCCGAGACGATCCCCGCATTCCATGCGCGCCTTGCGGCGGCAATGGACACAATCACCGCCGAGGCGCCCGATGCACGCGTGCTCGTGGTGACCCACGGCGGTGCCATCCGTCTGCTGCGCTGCGTGGCAGAGGGCCGTCCGCTTGCGGACATGGCCAGCATCGACGTTCCGCATGCCTCGCTACATGCCATCCCATGGAAAACGGCATGCGCGGCCTAGTCATCGCCTTCGGCTTCCTCACCCGCATCCCCATGCCGGCGGTGCAGTGGGATGTCCGCGCGCAGGCCGCGTCGCTGAAGTGGTACCCCTTCGTCGGCTTCGTGCTCGGCCTCATCTTCGTGCTCGCGGCCTGGTGCCTGCGCCACCTCGACCCGCTGCCCGCGGCCGCGGTGATGCTGCTGGTGTGGGTCGCCATTACCGGCGCCCTCCACCTCGACGGCCTCGCCGACAGCGCCGACGCCTGGATCGGCGGCATGGGCAACCGCGACCGCACGCTCACCATCATGAAAGACCCCCGCTGCGGCCCCGCCGGCGTCATCTCCCTGATCCTGCTGTCCCTGCTGAAGTTCTCGGCACTAACCGCTTTTGTAGGAGCGCACTCTGTGCGCGATTGGTTCTACGGCAGCCTTGCCTGGCAACTCATCCTCCCACCCCTACTAGCAAGAACCGCACTAGTCGCCCTGTTCCTCACCACCCCCTACGTCCGCGAAAACGGCCTCGGCGCCCCACTACGCGGCGCACCGGCCTTAGGCTGCCGCATCGCCCTGGTCATCGCGATCATCGCAACGTGCGCTTTCATGCTCACCGGCCTGAAGGCCCTGGTGGCCGCACTCATCGTCGGCGTCCTATGGCGTCGCGCCACGATGAAACGCATTGGCGGCTTCACTGGCGACACGGCAGGGGCGATGGTGGAGATGATCGAAGCCGCGACTCTATTTGCCTTGCTTCTCTAAACACCTGTGGGAGCGCGCTCGCGCGCGATGTACTTGCCGTAACCCCATCGCGCGCAAGCGCGCTCCCACATGAAACGCGGCTGCCCGCCGCAACCATCCTGAAACACGAGCGCCATCCACTGGTTACAGCGTGCCCACACACTGGCGACCCGGGACCACCCCGGAAACCGCCGCCATGGCCAAGCTGACCTGCCGCAGCGCCTTCATCTCGGACGTGCACCTCGGCACGCCCGATTGCAAGGCTGCCTACCTCCTCGACTTCCTGCAGAGCGTCAACTGCGAACGCCTCTACCTGGTGGGCGACATCGTCGACCTCGAGGCCCTGGCCAAGCGCCACTGGTGGCATCCCGACCACAGCGCTGTCATCGCCGAACTCATCGCCATGGCCGCGCGCGGCGTGGAGGTGATCTACATACCCGGTAACCACGATTACCAGATGCGCGGCCTGGCGGGCTCGACCATCGCCGGTATCCGCGTGGAACTGGATGCCCTGCACGAAGGTGCCGACGGCCGCCGCTACCGGGTGAGCCACGGCGACGAGTTCGACCCGGAGCACATCGGCAAGCGCTGGCTGACCCTGCTGGGTGATGCGATGCACCGCGTCATCTGCTGGGCGAACCGCCGCGTGCATTCGGTGCGCCGCCGGATGGAGCTGCCGTACATGCCGCTCTCCATCATCATCAAATCGCACGTGGGCCTGGCCATGGAGTACATCCGTGGCTACGAGCAACGGGTGGCCACCGATGCCGCCGAGCGGGGCGTGGATGGGCACATCTGCGGCCACATCCACTTCGGCCACGTGCGGCCGATCAACGGCATCCTGTATCTGAACGACGGCGACTGGGTGGAGCACTGCACCGCCCTGGTCGAGGACTTCACCGGCGCCATGGAACTGGTCCACTGGACGGAACGCTACACGCCGCTCGGTCGCGCCAGCCGTGAGACGGTACTGCCCTCGCCGGAGGCCGTCCTGAGCTTCGCCCCGCTGGCCGATTGCCGCAACGACCTCTCCACCCTCACGGCGGAACCCTCGCTGGTGGGTTGATTTCACAATGAAAGCGCCCATGTGCGGGGGATGCCGGTAAAATGGCCCCTTTCCCCTAGCGGTGATCCCCTCCATGGCACTTGATACCCCCACCCGCGAGCGCATCGAAGCCCTCCTCGCCCAGCACGAGGTCGTGCTGTTCATGAAGGGCACGCGCCAGCAGCCGATGTGCGGCTTTTCCGCCGCCGCCACCAACACGCTGAACGACGTGGTCGACGCCTACCACACGGTCAACGTGCTGGAAGACCCGGAAATCCGCGAGGGCATCAAGGAATACGGCCAGTGGCCCACCATCCCGCAGCTCTACGTGAAGGGTGAGCTGATCGGTGGCTCGGACATCATCCGCCAGCTCTACACCAGCGGTGAGCTCTACACGCTGTTCGGCAACGCCCCGCCGGACCGCACGCCGCCGGAGATCACCATCACCGACAAGGCCGCCGAAGCCATCCGCGGCGGCATGGCCAATGCCCAGGGCATGGCCCTGCACCTGGAGATCGGCCCGGACCACTCGGCCGGCTTCCAGCTGGCCCCGGCCGGCAGCCACGACATCGTCACCGTCGCCAACGGCATCGAAGTGCATTTCGACCCGGGCAGCGCCCAGCGCGCCAAGGGCGTGGTGATCGACTGGGTCACCACCGTGCAGGGCGAAGGCCTCAGCCTGAAGTTCCCGGGCGCGGTCGAGATCGGCTCGCTCACCGTGCACCAGTTGAAGGACCGCCTCGCCGCGGGCGACATTCTCCTCGTCGACGTCCGCCCGGCCCACGGCCGCGCCATGGTCGCCCCGCTGGCCGGCGCGCGCATCCTCGAGGACGAGGGCTACGAGGCCCTGGCCTCGCTGCCGAAGGACACGGCCATCGCCTTCATCTGCCACCACGGCATCTCCAGCCGCGCGGCTGCCGAGCGCTTCGCGGCCCATGGGTTCACCCACCTGTTCAACGTGGAAGGTGGCATGGATGCCTGGGCGCGTGAGGTGGATCCTTCGGTGGGGCGTTACTGATCAATGTGGAAGCGCGCTTGCGCGCGATGGGGCTTGCTGCAAGCCTATCGCGCGCAAGCGCGCTCCCACAGAAGTGTTTCGGCGGGTCTAGAGTTCTTTGATCGCTGCTTCGGCCTGGGGCAGGATCGCTTGTACCCACTTCGCATACTGCGCGGCTGAGGGGTGCAGGCCGTCGTCGACGACTTCGTTGGCCGCCTTGCGCGAGATGCCGGTCACGTCGACCCAGCGGGCGAACGCGCGTTGCGATTCGTAACGCGCGATGGCGTTGAACGCATCGATCTCTTCGCCGATCTTCTTGCGATCGCGGCCTTCGGCGAACGGCGTGACGCCCCAATCGGGGATCGACACGACCACCACGCGGCGCACATCCCCTGCGAGTGTGCCCGCGCGTTTCAGCAATGCCACGAACTGCTCACGGTATTCCTCGGCGGAGCGCCCGCGGTACTGGTTGTTCACGCCGATGAGCAGCGTGACGAGGCCGTAGCGCTTGTCGAACGTGGCCGCGCCCATCGCGGCGGAGAGCTCATCGGTGGTCCAGCCGGTGGTGGCGATGATGCGCGGCGGCTGCACGTCGAAGCGTGCCTCGCGCAGGCGCGCGGCGAGCTGCACGGGCCAGCGGCCGTTTTCCGCCACGCCCTCGCCGATGGTGTACGAATCGCCGAGGGCGAGGAACGTGATGGCCGGCATCAGGCGACGGCGCTGGCGGGCGGGCGGTCCTCGGCGGCCATGCGGCCCAGCACGCGGTCCATGCGCGTGAACACCTCGGCAAGCTGCGCCGGTTCCGGCAGCAGCGTGAGGCGCAGGTGGCGGCTGGCGTGCAGGTTGAAGCTGGTGCCGGGCACCACGAGCACGCCTTCTTCCTCGAGCAGGCGCAGCGCGAACGCGGTGTCGTCGAAGTGCGCGATGGCATCGGCGCGCACCCACGGGAACGCGTAGATGGCGCCGCCGGGCGATACGCAGTCGAGGTACGGGCTGGCCGCGACGTGGTCGAGCACGATGCGGCGTGCCTCGTGCAGGCGGCCGCCGGGCGCGGTGAGCTCGCCGATGGTGGGCTTGTCGAGCAGGGCGGGGCGCACGGCCCATTGCGCGGTGACATTGGCGCACAGGCGCAGGGCGGCGAGCAGTTGCAGCGCGTCGCGGTACTCCGCGATGCGGGCCTTCGCGCCGCTGAGGCTCATCCAGCCCACGCGGTAACCGCACGCGCGGTGCACTTTCGACAGGCCGCCGAAGCTGACGCAGGGGTGGTCGCCGGCCACGGCCGCGAGCGGCTGGAACGGCGTGCCGTCGTAGAGGATCTCGTCGTAGATCTCGTCGCACAGCAGCAGCAGGTGGTGCTTGCGGGCGACGGCGACGATGCGTTCCAGCAGGGCCCTGGGGTACACGGCGCCCGTGGGGTTGTTCGGGTTGATGAGCACGAGGGCGCGCGTGCGCGGGCCCACCAGGGCATCGATCTCGTCCGGATCGGGCAGGTGGCCGTTCTCGGCCAGGCAGCGGTAGTAGCGCGGGCTGCCATCGTTGAGGATGGTGGCGGCGCTCCACAGCGGGTAATCGGGGCTGGGCAGCAGCACTTCGTCGCCCGGCTGCAGCAGGGCGCGCAGGGAGATATCGATGAGTTCGCTGACGCCGTTGCCGATGAACACGTGCTCGGCGTCGACGCCCACGGCGCCGCGGGCGGCCTGCTGGGCGACGATGGCGTCGCGGGCTTCTTCCAGGCCCTGCTCGTGGCCGTAGGCCTCGCTATCGCCCAGGTGGGTGGCGATGGCCTCGCGCAGGTGGGTGGGCGTGGTGAACCCGTAACGGCCGGGGTTGCCGATGTTCAGCTTGATGATCGGCTGGCCGGCCGCTTCCATGTCGCGGGCGCGCCGGGTGAGGGCGCCACGGATTTCGTAGCGCACTTCCGCCAGGTGCGCGCTGGGCTTGATCGAGGACACGTTCTGGGTCTTCCGTTGCGGTTCTGCCCGATCCTAGCAGCGTCCGGATGGCCCGGCGAGGCGGAATTCGGGCCCGGAGCGGGCATAATCGCGGGCATGACCGACTCAGAAGGCCTGGCGCGACTGCGTCACATCGGCTGGCGCGACGACGCCCTGCCCGACGATCCACGACGCCTCGCGCGCGTCGTGGCGCAGCACCGCGCGGGCTACGAGGTCCATGACGGCACCGCCGCCTTCAACGCGCAGCCGGCCGGCCAGTTCCTGAAACGCGGCCTCGACCCGGCCCTGCGCCCCGCCGTCGGCGATTTCGTCCTGCTCAGCCATGCCAGCCACCCGGTGATCGAAGCCGTGCTGTCGCGCCGTTCCACGCTCACCCGCGCGGCCGCCGGCGAGCGCTACGAGCGCCAGGTCATTGCCGCCAACATCGATTACGTGCTGGTGCTCACGGGCCTCGATGGCGACTTCAACCCCTCGCGCATCGAGCGCTACCTCACGCTGGTGGAGGGCTCGGGCGCCCGCCCGGTGGTGCTGCTGAGCAAGGCCGATACGGGCGTGGACGTGGAAGCGGCGGTCTCGTCGCTGCGCGCGCGCCTGCCGGCCGAGGCCGAGGTGCACGCCATCAATGGCAAGGACCCGGCCACCGTCGGCCTGCTGGCCCCTTACCTGGGGCCCGGCATGAGCGCGGTGCTGGTGGGCTCATCGGGCGCGGGCAAGTCCACGCTCACCAATACGCTGCTGGGCGAGGAAAAGATGGCCACGGGCGCCGTGCGCGACCACGATAGCCGCGGCCGCCACACCACCACGCACCGTGCGCTGCTCAGCCTGCCCACGGGCGGTTGCCTCATCGATACGCCAGGCATGCGCGAGCTGAAGCTCACGGGCGAGGAGAACCTCGACCTGTTCGCGGATATCGAGGCCCTGGCGGCGCAGTGCCGCTTCGCCGATTGCGGCCACGGCAAGGAGCCGGGCTGCGCCATCCAGGCGGCGCTGGCGTCGGGCGAGCTCTCGCCGCAGCGCTGGCGCAACTTCCTCAAGCTGCACGAGGAACGCGAGGAGCAGGCGGCCACGATGGAGGCCCGCCTGCGCCGCAAGGCCGGGCCGAAACCCGGCGGCAAGCCGCGCCGGGGCGGCTGGTCGCACGACGACGACTGATCAGGCGGCCTTGCCGCACTCCGGGCAGAACTTCGACCCCGGTGGCACCTCGTGCTGGCAGCCCGCGCAGGTGCGTACCTGGTTGAGCGAGGTGCCGCACTCCGGGCAGAACTTGCCGCCGCCGGTGGCCGCGCCGCAGGCGGGGCAGGCCAGTTGCTTCTGCGCCTTCACGTCCACCTTCGCCGCGTTTTCCATGCCCTGCGCACGGGCGTCCTCGCGGGCCTTCTCGACCAGGCCGCCGTGGCGTGCCTCGGCCACTTCCGCCTCGATGCTGGGGGCGCAGCGATGGCACAGGCCCTGCTCGATGTTCCAGCACTTGTCGCAGACGTAGCTGCTGCAGCGGGCGCAACGGTGGAAGTGCGCCTTGGCTTTCTCGATGGCATCGCGCAGCGCCTCGTCGCGGGCGGTGCCCCAGCCGGCACGGGCATAGCCGTCGGCCGCGTCGTCGAGCGTGCTGCCCACGTTGCCCAGGAAGCCGCTGGCCACGCCGCTGAGGCGCTGCAGCCAGCCGGCCGCCTGCGCGCTGCGGTAGGGCTCGAACGGCGAGCGCCAGGTGTCGTTGCAGTCTTCGCAGTAAAAATCGAACTGGAACCCCGCGCCGGTGCCCTGCTGCTGGCTCTGGTCACGGAAGTTCTTGGCGAAATGGAGTTCCCCGCCCATTGGCATCCTCAGTGTCTTTCCCACCCTGCGGGGGCAGACGGTACCGCCAGACGGTGAAGGTTGCCACCCTGGCGGCGGGGAGCGGTTCAGTAAGTGACCGTGATGGTGATCGTATCGCTGTAATTGCCGGCCGCGGCGGCGGCCTGGGCCGGCACGCGCCCGTACACGGTAAGCCCCTGTTCCGCGCCGCTGCCCGTGCCGCCCAGCGTATCGCTGTTGAGCGTGTTGCCCCAGCGCTGGGTGTGCTGGGTATCGGTGTAGAGCTCGTAGCTGACGTACTGCCCCGCCGCCACCATGCGCCGGGTGTTGCCGCTGGCATTGAGGCCGTTGTCGAGGCCCACCTGGTAGGCCGCCCGGTTGGTGCAGGTGACGCGTACCAGCGAGGTCTGGTCGGTGTTGCTGGTGAGCAGGCCGGAGACCGAGCCGAAGTTGAGGTCGGTGGCCGTGGCCAGCGTGCATTTCGGCGCCACTGACGCCGTCGCGGTGATGGTGGGCCCGGCGATGGTCTGCGCGGCGGCGGTGCCGGTGGCCGTGCACGACGAGGGGTAAGTGCCCAGTGACAGCAGGGCCTCGTTGTAGGTGTAGGTCAGTGCCGTGCCCGCCGTGCTGCCAAGCAGCGTGCCGGTGTACGCGCCGGGCGAGAGCGTCGACTGCCCGGCGGGCACGCGCCCATACGCGGTGACGCTGCCGGTGAACACCGCGCCGTTGCTGAGGATCGGTATCTGCCCACTGACCTGGAGTGGCGCGTAGGTGACGTTGTTGAGCACGCCCCAGATCGAGGTGCGCGACGCGTCCTTGAACACCTGGTACTGCATGCGGTCGTTGAGCGGGTCGACCATGGTGCGTGGCGCCAGGTTGCCGAGATCGTCCTGGCCCACGCCCACGCACATGGTGATGTAGCTGCCGAACAGGGCGCCCAGCGTGCCCGAGTAGGTGCAGCTGATGTTGATCGTCGCCGTGGTGTCGACGAACGAGCCCGTCGGGTCGACGGCACCGAAGGCAAGGTTGGTGATGCTCGTGATGCGGCACGTGGTCGTCGCCTCCGCACGGGGCGCGGCGAACATGCCCATGCAGGCCAGCAGCAGTAGCGCGAGCCACCTCATGGCGATGGCCTGCAGGCCAGCGGGCCCAATTGCGGCAGGTCGCGCGCGCTGGCGGGGTAGGTGAGCGTGGCCGTGCAGCGCGTGCCATCGGGTTTCGTCACGGTGAGCTCGGTGCTGCCCTTCAGGTTGTCGAGGTAGGCCTGGCCGTCGTAGCCGACGATGGCGGGTTCGCCACTGCCGGTATCCACGGTCGCGCCCACGGGGAGCGGCGTGCCGGCCTCGTCGACGAGGATGGCGAGCGCGGCGCGCACGCGTTTCACCGGGAAGTGCACCATCACGCCGGAGCGATCGGACGGCGCCACCACACTATCCACCCGCTGCACGCGCTCGTCGGCGGGCAGGTCGATGGGGTCGATGGCGAGCCGGTTGTCCTGCCATGCGTTGAGGCGAGAGACGAGCAACAGGCCACGGCTGTCGGTGACACCGGTGCGGCGGTTCTCCAGCAGCACGGGGATGCCGGCGGCGCCTTCCGTGCTCACCACCGCGAAGGCGTCGTCGATGCGCCGCGCCGCGAACACGTGCCCGCCCATCCACACGACCGCGCCATTCGCATCGGCATAGGTGTACGTCGACGGGCCGATGGAACTGGCACCCACCGTGACCTGGCCGTCGTTGCCCAGCCAGCCCATTTCGCCGAGACCCCCGCCATCGGCGCCGCTGCGCCCCTGCACATGCCAGCCGAAGCCGCCATCGCCGTCGATGGGGCGGCTGGCGTCGATGGTGCCGAAGGTGCGGGTGCGGTCGCGTTGTGCCGAGGCCGTCCAGGTCGTGCGCTCGTCGAGCGCCCATGTGATGCCGATGAAGAAGCTCCGGTCGGCATGCTCGTCGAGGTTCTGGTTGAGGCTGGCGTTCACCGCCACGCCGCGGCCGAGGTTGCGCAGCACGAACATGCCCACGTAGCGCGACGCGGGGTTGCCCGCGTAACGCAGGCGCACGTAGTTCGCGCCGAAGCTGGATTCGCGGATGTTGAAGCCGATAAGCGCGCGGTCGCTGTCGCGCGGCGGCGGCGAGCCGTAGTTCGATGCCACGTCGCGGTAATGCGCATTGCTGCGTAGCGAATCCAGGGAAACATTGACGTAGCGGCCGCTCCAGGAGAAGCCCGCGCCGTACTGCGCGCCGCCACCGCGCGATGCCGCGTAGGAGGCATTCAGCACGCCGGCACCAAACGGGTTCCACACGGCGCCGGCACCTGCCGTGCCGCGGCCGTCGCCTGCTTCCGCGTGGGTTTCCAGGGTCAGGCGGTCGGTGATGCCGCGCCGCCACGTGCCGCTACCGATGGGCGCGTCGCCATAGGCAAACGAATCGATGCCGTATGCCTCGCGCACGGTGCCCAGTTCCACCGACCAGTCGTCGAGGCCCTGGCGAAGCAGCTGGCGCGCGGCATAAAACGGGAAGGTGACCGTGCTGCTGCGGCCCAGCGCATCGGTGAGCACCACTTGCGCCTGCCCGGCCTGGTCCACGCCCGGCACGGCCGTGAGCTGGAACGGGCCCGCGGGTACCTTGCCGCTGTACTGGCGGATGCCGTCGACATAGAGCTCCACCGACGATGGCGCCGCGGCCTGGCCGAAGAACTGCGGCAGCGGCGCGGTGACGCGATACGGCTGCAGCGCGAAGTCGGTGCCGAGCGCGATGCCGCCGATGCGCGTGGCGCGGCTCCACGAGGTATAGCCGGTGAACGTATCGCCGACGGTGAGCACCATGGTCTTGTCGGGGAACGAAAGGCGCCACTGCGTATCGAGGCGCACGGTATCGCCCGTCCAGCCGCTGCCAGGCAACTGGTAGCGGCGCGTGAGCGAGGTGTTGCTCAGCACGCCCAGGTCTTCGCTGAAGGCGCGCAGTTCGGCGAGGCCGCTGATGTTGCCGAGGCCGCCACCATGCGCGGCATAGACGTCATAGTTGAGGAGCAGGCCGGTGCCGCTGGTGGCCTTCGTCGCCTTGCGCTCGGGCTGGTTCAGCACCTGGCGCGGGAGGTGGAGCCTGCCCGTGGGCATGTCGATGGTGACGCGTTGCTGGCCCACGTCGTAGCTGTAGCGCAGCCCGTCGATGTCGAGCAGGCAGCGCATCTCATCGCCTGGTGGCAGCACGAAACCCAGTGCACGCAGGTCGGCGGCGTTCGCGCACAGCGCCTCGCCGCGGCGAATGAAATGCATCAGCCGTTCGGTGGTGGTGCCGTTGAGCACCACTTCCAGGTAGAGGTCTTCGCCGGCCACGGCCACGCGCGGGTCCGCCGTCGGTGGCGGTATGGCATCGGTGGCGTGGTCCAGCGCGTGCACGGTGGCGGCCTTGAGCGCGAAGACGCTAGCGGCTAGCCGCGTCCACGACCAGGGTCGACTCGCTCGCCTCACCGTTGATCCTCGCGCGTAGGGCGCCGGCGCGACGCACATCCGGCGGCAGGGGCCATGCCATGGTGCTGCCCGGGAGCACGTAGCCCACCAGGCCCGGTACAAGCGGCACACCCTTGGCGCCCACGCCGGTTTGGGTCACGTCGGCCACCTGTGCGTGGCCCGAGCCCGTGTTATGCACGCTGAGCCGCGGGCCGTCGGGGGTATCGAGCCAGTTCGATTGCAGTGTGGCGCTGACGGTGGGGTCGCCCGCCGGCGCGAGGAAGACGGGTACCGAATAGCGCAGGACGAACTTCAGGCCGCCCTTGTCGGCGCCATCGACGGGCAGCTCGTCCACCACGACGCGATACGCCGCCTCCTTGCCGTCCGAGGGCGGCGCCACCTGGCGAATGACACGCACCAGCTGGCGGTCGCCCGGCGCGATGGTGACCATGGGCGGGCTGACCACCAGATCGTGCGAGGCCTCGAGCACGTCCTTCCCATCGACCTGGGTCCAGCGGAACACGCGCACCTGCGCGTGCAGCGTGTCGCTGCCCGTGTTGGTGAGCCACAACGCCTCGGCCTGGTCTGACGCGGCCACGTGCAGGCCGATCGGCGATACCTGCAGGCCGCTGGCGAAAGCCACCGGCAGCACCGTGGCCATCGCGGCAAGCGCGATGGCCAGGGCGGCAAGGCGGGCGGTGCGTCGTGGCACGGTCAGTATGTGATGGTCGCGGTGATCACGTCGGCATAGCTGCCAGCGGGGAAGTTGGTGGACGGCACGCGGCCAAACACAGGCACGGTCTGGTTGCTGCCGCTGCCGGTGCCCGCGTACACGTTGCCGCTGCCACCCGTCGTGCTACCCCACACATCGGCGGCGGTGCGCGTCGCGGCGCGGTAGAGCTGGTACGGCACCAGCGAGGTGCCGCTGCTCATCTTCCGCGAGTTCACGTCGGTGCCGTTCTGCCCGTTGTCGAGCGCGATGGTGTACGGCGCGCTGGGCGTGCAGTTCACGTTCAACGCGCCCTGGTTGTCGACGTTCGTGGCGGTGGAGGGCTGCGAGCCGAAGTTCACGTCAGTGGGCGCGGTGGTCGTGATGTTGCACGCCGCGGTGATGGTGATGCGCACGTTGAAGGTCGTCGTCGCCGTGGCGGCGTGCGCGGAGCCCGCGGCCACGGCGAGCGCGGCGGCGGCGGTGAAGGCGATGCTGCGGAACATGGTCATGTGAGGTCTCCTGGACTCCCGCCGCCGTCTGGAAGGGCGTGACGTAATGCCGTCGTTGCAAGGATCGATACCGGCGAGGGCGTTGCGGGTGAATTTCACGCTCCGCTGCCGGAACGACCTACAGGTGCCGAAACGGGGTAGTGTTTTGTCAAGCTCGCTTGACATCCGGAGTGCCTGGGGAGGAAAGTCGGCCTGGCCCTGCGGGGAAGCTGCCAGGGCAGCTATCGGCTGGCCCCTGACGCGGCGCGTCGCGTTTCGCCCGGCGGCGTCGGGATCCCGGCGCCAGGTGACGCGGATCACGAAACCGCGATGTAAAGCACCCTTGACACGGTGCCTCGGTCGGCGCAGGATGATGTCAAGCGTGCTTGACACGCTCCATCCAGCCACGAAGGGGTCCGACCATGTCTCATCGCATCGTGTTCGCGTTCCGTGCCGCCGCCGTCCTCATGGCCGCCTGTGCCGCCGCCACCCTCCATGCCGCCACGCCGGGTGCCGCGCCGGCCGCCGCCAGCGCCACCACCGGCAGCACCCAGGTGGGTACCTTGACCATCGAGCGCCACGGCAAGGCCGGCCGCCCGGTCATCCTGGTGCCCGGGCTCGCGGGTGGCCCGTGGGTGTGGAAGGACACCATCGCCGATCTCGAAAAAAGCCACGTCGTGTACGCCGTGACGCTGGCGGGCTTCGACGGCACCCCGGCCCCCTCGGCCGACGGCAACTGGATGGATCGTGCCGATGCGTCGCTGGCGCAGTTCATCCAGCAGAGCCACCTCGACAAGCCGATCATCGTGGGCCATAGCCTGGGCGGCACGCTGGCCCTGCGCTTCGCCGGCCGCCACCCCGATCTCACCGGCGGCGTCGTCGCGGTCGACGGCCTGCCCATCTTCCCGGGCATGGAGCGCGTCTCGCCCGACCAGCGCGCGGCCATCGCCGCGCAGCTGAAGGCGAAGACCGAATCGGCCACGCCCGATGCCTTCAAGGCGCAGCAGCTGCAGTACATGCAGGCGGTGGGCACGCTCGACCCGGCGACGGCCACCCGCGTCGCGCCCTTGAACGCACGCAGCGACCAGAAAGCCGTGGCCCGCTACATGGCCGAGGATGCCGGTGCGGATTTCCGTCCCGAGCTGAAGGCGGCGAAGGCGCCCATCCTGGAGATCACGGCGTTCGCCGACCAGGACGCGCAGATGGGGCCGGTGAAAATCACGAAGGAACAGAAAGTGGCGTACTACGCCGCGCTGCTCGCCGACGCACCTAACGTCAAGGTGATCGCGCTCGCACCGTCGCGGCACTATGTCATGCTCGACCAGCCTGCCGCCTTCGGCAAGGCGCTCAACGACTTCATCGGGGCCCACTGACATGGCGATGCGTGCCGTCCACAAGCGCTACCTGCGCGAGTTCTTCCCGGCCATGGCGGGCTATGTGGTGCTCATCTTCGCCTCGGTGTACTGGCTGAAGACACTGGACGGCACGCTGGCCCGCGCCGTCGTCACGCTGCTGCCGGCCATCCCCATCGCCTTCGTCATCCGCGCCATGGTGCGGGTGATCCGCGACCAGGATGAGCTCGAACGCCGCATCGACCTCGAAGCCATCGCCATCAGTGGCGGCATCGGGTGCTTTGGTTTCTTCACCTACGGCCTGCTGCTCAACGCCAAGGTGCTCGCCATGCCGCCCGCCGCCGCCGTCGCGATCTGGGTGTTCCCGATCTTCATGGGGCTGTTCGGTATCGCCAAGTGCAGCATGCGCCTCTACTACCGTTCCCATGAATAACCGTGTCCGCGAACTCCGCACCGGCCTGGGCTGGTCCCAGGCCGACCTGGGCGAGCGCCTCGATGTCTCGCGCCAGACGGTGAACGCCATCGAGACGGGCAAGTACGACCCGAGCCTGCCACTGGCGTTCAAGATCGCCCGGCTGTTCTCGCTCACCATCGAATCCATCTTCACGCCGGAGGCATGAAGGCATGAAACGCGCTCCACGCATCGCCATCGTCATCGCCATCGCCGTCGCCGTCCTTGCTGGCCGGCAGGCCCTGCACCACGGCGACGCCGCCACGGCCGCGCCGAAGAAGCACGCCGTGGCAAGCCAAGCACCCGCCGTGCCACGCACGTGGAAGCTGGGCTCGCTGGAACTGCACCCGTGTGAACTGCCACAACCGCATTCGGGCCTGTCCAGCGCCGCGTGGTGCGCGCCGTTCGAAGTGCCCGAGGACCGGGCCAACCCGGGTGGCCGCAAGATCGCCATGCGCCTGGCCATCATCCGCAGCAGCGCGCAGGTGCCCGCCGACGACCTCGTGGTGTTCCTCGCCGGCGGCCCGGGGCAGGCGGCCACGGAGACGTACTCGAGCATCGCGCCGGCGGTGGCACCGCTGCTGGCGCACCGCAACGTCGTGCTGCTCGACCAGCGCGGCACCGGCGGCTCGCATCCGCTCAGCTGCCGCGACGGCGACGACCACGACGTGCCGGGTGGCTCGGAAGAAAACCGCGGCGTGGACATGGATGCCGTGCGCAAGGAGACGAAGCATTGCCTCGATAGCCTCTCCGCGCAGGCCGACGTGCGTTTCTACACCACCACCGACGCGGTGGCCGACCTCGAAGACCTGCGCAAGGCCCTGGGCTCGCCGCCGTTCGATGTGTTCGGTGTCTCGTACGGCACGCGCGTGGCCCAGCAGTATGCGATGCGCCACCCGCAGGCCGTCCGCACGCTGGTGCTCGACGGCGTGGCGCCGAACGCGCTGGTGCTGGGCGAGGATTTCGCGGTGAACCTCGACGCGGCGCTGAAGGCGCAGTTCGCCCGCTGCGCCAACGACGAGGCGTGCCGCGCCCGCTTCGCCGACCCCTACCAGACCCTCTACCAGCTGCGCGACGCGTTGCGCGCCAACCCGCACAAGGCGAGCTTCCGCGATCCGCAAACCTACGCCACCACGCAGCGCGTGCTCAGCGAATACGCACTGGCCACCGTGGTGCGCATGTTCGCGTACTCACCGGAGACCGCCGCGCTGCTGCCGCTTTCCATCGATGCCGCGGCGCGTGGCGATGTCGGCCCCTTGCTGGGCCAGGCCAAGCTGCTCACGGGCGACCTGGGCGACACCATGGATGGCGGCATGCAGTATTCGGTCATCTGCTCCGAGGACGCCGACCTGCTGACGCCGCGCCCGCAGGACAAGGACACGATCCTGGGCGACACCATGATCGAAGCGTTCCGTTCCGCGTGCTCGGTGTGGCCGCATGGCACGCGCCCGGCGGATTTCCACCAGCCGCTGCACAGCGCCGTGCCCGCGTTGCTCATGTCCGGCGAGTTCGACCCGGTCACGCCGCCGCGCTATGGCGACGAGGTGCTCAAGGGCCTGCCCAACGGCCGCCACTTCGTGCTGAAGGGGCAGGGCCACAACGTGGTGGCGCGCGGCTGCATGCCGCGCCTGCTCGACCAGTTCATCGACAAGGCCGACGCGAAAAGCCTCGATGGCCAGTGCCTGGAGCGCCTCTCGCCCGTCCCTGTCTTCGTGGGTTTCAACGGAGCCACGCCATGATCGAAGTAAAGGACCTGCACAAGGCGTTCGGCGACGTCAAAGCCGTCGGCGGCGTGAGCTTTACCGCGCGCGATGGCGAGATCACCGGCCTGCTCGGCCCCAACGGTGCCGGCAAGACCACCACGCTGCGCATGCTTTACACCCTGATGAAGCCCGACGCCGGCCAGGTGCTGGTCGATGGCATCGACGCCGCGGCCGACCCGGTGGCCGTGCGCCGCCGGCTGGGCGTGCTGCCCGATGCGCGTGGCCTCTACAAGCGGCTTACCGCCGCCGAGAACATCACCTACTTCGGGCGCCTGCAGGGCATGCAGGACGCGGAAATCGAACGCCGCCGCGAAGCGTTGATCGACGCCCTGGAGATGCGCGACATCGCCGGGCGGCGCACCGAGGGTTTCTCGCAGGGCCAGCGGGTGAAGACCGCCATCGCCCGCGCGCTGGTGCATGACCCGCGCAACGTGCTGCTCGATGAGCCGACCAATGGCCTCGACGTGATGGCCACGCGGGCCATGCGCCGCTTCATGCACCAGCTGAAGGCCGAGGGGCGCTGCGTACTGTTCTCCAGCCACATCATGCAGGAGGTGGCCGCGCTGTGCGATCGCATCGTGGTCATCGCCCACGGTACCGTCGTGGCAGATGAAACGCCTGCAGCGTTGCTGGCGCAGACCGGGGAGGCGACGCTCGAGGACGCCTTCGTCAAGATCATCGGTACCGACGAGGGCCTGGCCGCATGAACGCGTTCTCCGCCGTTTACTGGAAGGAAGTGCGCGAGAACCTGCGCGACCGCCGCACGCTCGTCAATGCGCTGCTCACCGGCCCGCTGCTGGGGCCGGTGCTTTTCATCATGCTGATGAACGTCATGGTGAACCGCGAGTTGGCGCGTGCCGACCAGCCCATCGACGTGCCGGTGATCGGCGCGGAGCTGGCGCCGAACCTGGTCAACGCGCTGAAGGGCGCGGGCATCGACGCCGAGCCGGCCGTGGCCGACCCGGAGCGTGCCGTGCACGACATGGATGCCGACATCGTCATCCGCATCGCACCTGACTACGTCAAGGCCTGGAACAAGGGCCAGCCCGTGCAGGTCGAGCTGGTTTACGACTCCTCGCGGCGCGACGCGAACACGGCCGTGGCCCGCGTGCGCAACGTGGTGGAAAGCTACGCCAAGCGCGAGGGCGCCATGCGGCTCATCGCGCGCGGGTTGTCGCCCGCCACCGCATGGCCGGTCACCGTGGCCGACCGCGACCAGGCCACCTCGCAATCGCGCTCCGCGCTGATGTTCTCCTTCCTGCCGTACTTCTTCGTGCTCACCGTGTTCATGGGCGGCATGTACCTCGCCATCGACCTCACCGCCGGCGAGCGCGAGCGGCAATCGCTCGAGCCGCTGTTCGTGAACCCGGTGGCGCGCTGGAAGCTGCTGGCCGGCAAGCTCGCCGCCATCTGCACGTTCTCGCTCATCAGCCTGCTGCTGAGCGTGCTGGCCTTTTCCACGGCACCGTGGTTCATCCCCACCGAAAAACTGGGCATCGCGCTGGATTTCGGCGTGCACTTCGGCGCGCGGGTGCTGCTGCTGATGCTGCCGCTCATCGCGCTGCTGGCCGCGCTGCAGTCGCTGGTATCGGCTTTCGCCAAGAGCTACCGCGAGGCGCAGACCTACCTGTCGATCCTCATGATCATCCCCATCCTGCCCAGCGCGCTGCTCTCCGTCATCCCCGTGCGCCCCGAGCCCTGGATGTACGCCGTGCCGCTGCTCGGCCAGAACCTCGGCATCGTGCAGCTGATGCGTGGCGACGGCGTCACCGGCCAGGAAGTGCTGCTATGCCTCGCCGGCGGCTTCGCTGCCGCGGCCCTCGCCATCATCGCCACGGCGGTGATGTACCGCAGCGAACGCCTGGCCATCTCCGGCTAGCAAACGCACCGCCGTGTAGGAGCCCACCCCGTGGGCGACAGCTCTTCCGCGAAAAGCTGTCGCCCACGGGGTGGGCTCCTACAACGGCGGTACCAGCTACCGCATCAACGCCAGCGGACGTCCACACCCACCAGGAACGTACGTCCCGGTGCCGGTTCGAAGTACCGGCCATTGCCGTCGTTGACGATGACCGAGCCGATGACGTGGCGGTCGGCCACGTTGTCGACGCGGGCGAAGGTGTTGATGCGCCACGGCCCGTTGTCGAACACGTAGCCGCCCGACAGGCCGAACAGCGCATAGCCCGGCGCGGTGGCGGTGCCCAGGTCGTTGGCGGTGGTGGCGCCCATCGCGTTCATGTCGATGCCCGCCTGCACGCCGGTCTCCGCGCCGTACTTCAGCGCGGCGTAACCCATGGCGCGCGGCACGCCCGGGATGCGGGTGCCGGCGGCGACCGGGGTATCCGGCGCGGCACAACCCGCCGCGACGCAAGTGAGGAAGGGTGTGCGGAAGCTCGCCTGCAGGTGCGTGTATGACGCGACGAGGTGCAGCGCGTTGGCCAGCTCGCCGTCGAACGATGCCTCGATACCCTGGCGGCGCGAGCGGGCGATGTTCTGGTAGGTGGTGCGGCCGCCCACGTTGGTCGCCACCGCCAGTTCGTTGTCGCTGTCGGCACGGAACACGGCCACGCCGGCGTTGATGCGGTCGGTGGGCTGCAGCTTCAGGCCTACTTCCATGTTCTCGGATTTCGACGGCCGCAGGTCGAAGGCCAGGCCCGCGCCCCCGTCGGCGCGGTAGCCGATTTCGGAGAACGTGGGCGTCTCGAAGCCGCGGCCCCAGTTGGCGTACACATGCGCCCACGGCGCCGCCCGCCACAGCACGCCAAACACCGGCGTGGTGGCCGAGTACGCCTCGCTGCCGCTGTCATCCGGGTTGCCCGGCGCGATGTAGCGGTCATCGGAGGTGAAGTGGACATCGCTGTGGCGCAGGCCGCCCATGAGGGTCCAGTCCTGCGCTACCCGCCACGTGGCCTGCGCGTACTGGTCGAAGTCGAACACGCGGTCGATCTCGTCGCGGCGCTTGTCGCCGCGCACGCCCAGCGTCGCGCCCACGAAGTTGTTGTAGCCCTCGCGGTGCTGGTGTTGGTTGTCGTACGCCACGCCCGCGGCGAATTCGAAGGGGCGGCCAAGCACATCGTCGCGCCACGTCCAGCGGGCATCGCCGCCGCCGTAGGCATTGCCGAGATCCACTACGCCGCCCGAGTTGCCGCGTTGGGCGGTTTGCGTCGCCACCGGGATCGACAGGTACTGGGTGACCGTGCGCTGGCCGTAATAGCCCATGACGCGCAGGCTGTTGCGGTTGTCGATGCGCTGGTCGTAGATGAGCCCGGCCTGTTGCTGGTCGGCCGACTTGCGCGTGTTGTACGTCTCCGCCACGGTCGCCACCTGGCGCGGATCGGCGTGGAACTGCGCCTTGGTGAGGCCGAGCGGATCCTGCGCGCCGGGGATGTCGACGGCGTTGAGCACCAGCGTGAGCTTGCGGTCGTCGTCGATCTTCCAGCCCAGCTTCGCGTTGCCCGATTCACGCCGCGCGGCGCTGTGGTCGCGGTAGCCACTGGTGCGGAAGTGGCTGAGGTCGACGTTGTAGTCGACGGGGCCCTCCACGCCACGCGCGTTCACCGAGCTGCGGAACACGCCATTGCTGCCACCGGCGATGCCGAAGCGCAGTTCGGGCGGCTCGGTGCCATCCGCCGTGAACAGCTGGATGACGCCGCCCGAGGCATTGCCGTACAGGGCCGAAAACGGCCCGCGCAGCACTTCAACGCGCTCGGCCGAATCCAGGTTGAAGTGGGTGACCTGGCCCTGGCCATCCGGCATGGTGGCCGGGATGCCATCGGTATACAGGCGGATGCCGCGGATGCCGAAGGTGGAGCGCGCGCCGAAGCCGCGGATCGAGATCTGCGTATCCTGCGCGTAGTTCTGCCGGTCGCGGGCGGTGACGCCGGGGATCGACTGCAGGCGCTCGGACAGGTTCACGTCCAGGGTGCCGTCGGGTGGCGTGCGCACCGAATCGATGGCGGCCGGGATGTCGTACGGTGACTGGGCGGTGCGGGTGGCCGTGACCACCACCGGGGCAAGGGGCTCGGCTTGCTGGGCGGCGGCCGTGCCGGCCAGCGCGGCGAGGATGGCGCCCGCAAGCAAGCGCGCAGGGGGGAGCTGCATGGGGGAATTCCCTGTGGGGAAACCCCATGATGATCGACCCGGCGTGAGGGGTATCGCAAGGCACACGTCGTCGCAGGGGCGCCGTGCTAGATTTCCGGCCCTGTCCCCACAACGCTGGTGCATGCCATGAAGCAGCTTCTCCTCGCAGGCCTCCTTGGCCTTACCCTCCCGGCCGCCGCCATGGCGATGGAAGCCGACCAGCCCGCGCAGGCCACGCCGCCGGCCAGCGCCGCGCAGGCATCGTCGAGCCAGCTCGATGCGGCCATCGCCGGCAAGTGGCGCGACCCGAAGAACACGGCGCGGGACCCGTACCGCCACCCGAAGGAAATGCTCACCTTCTTCGGCATCCGCCCCGACATGACCGTCATCGAGATATGGCCCTCGGGCGGCTGGTTCACCGAGATCCTTGCGCCGTACCTCAATGCCAACGGCCAGTACATCGGCGCGCTGCCCCCGGGCTCGAAGAGCAAGACGGCGCTGGAGAACAAGTTCAGGTTCGGCCCGCAGCAGTACGGCAAGGCCAAGCTCATCGAGTTCGACAACAAGGCACCGAACCTCGGGCCCGACGCCTCGGCCGACATGGTGCTCACCTTCCGCAACGTGCACAACTGGGCGGCCGACGGCAGCGCCGAGACCATGTTCAAGGCGTTCTTCAAGGTGCTGAAGCCGGGCGGCGTGCTGGGCGTGGAAGACCACCGCGCCGACAAGGGCAAGACCCTCGACCAAGTGGTGAACACCGGTTACCTGCCCACCGACTACGTCATCAAGCTCGCCACCGATGCCGGCTTCAAGCTCGACGGCCAAAGCGAGGTGAACGCCAACCCGAAGGACAACCACGACCACCCGAAGGGCGTTTGGACCCTGCCGCCCACGTTCGAGCTGGGTGACAAGGACAAGGCGAAGTACCAGGCCATCGGCGAATCCGACCGCATGACCCTGCGCTTCGTGAAGCCCGCGAAGTAAGGTGCTGGTCGCCCTGAACAAGCCCTTCGGGGTGCTGTGCCAGTTCACCGACGAAGCCGGCCGGCGCACGCTGGCCGACTTCGTCAAGCAAAAAGGCGTGTACGCCGCCGGGCGCCTCGACCACGACAGCGAAGGCCTGCTGCTGCTCACCGACGACGGCAGGCTGCAGCACCGCCTGGCCGACCCGAAGCACAAGCAGCCGAAGACCTACGTGGTGATGGTCGAGGGCACGCCGTCGGAAGAATCGCTGGAGAAGCTGCGCCGCGGCGTCGTGCTGAACGATGGCCCGACGCTGCCCGCCGGTGCCGAACTTATCGACGAGCCCGGGTGGCTATGGCCACGCGACCCACCGGTGCGTTTCCGCAAGACCGTGCCGGATGCGTGGCTGCGCATCACGCTGCGCGAAGGGCGTAACCGCCAGGTGCGGCGCATGACGGCGGCGGTGGGGTTGCCGACGCTGCGGTTGATCCGCGAGGCGGTGGGGGATTACCGGCTGGATGGTTTGGCGCCGGGCGCCACGAGGCTATTGTAGGAGCCCACTCGTGGGCGACATCTTCTCGCGAAATGCAGCAGGCCCTGTTGCGGTATCGCGAAAGATGTCGCGCGCAAGCGCGCTCCTACGAGGAGCGGGCCCCTACCACTCCGCGACGGAACCGTCCGGATGCCGCCACAGCGGATTGCGCCAGTCCTGCACCTCGCGGCTGCGCTCGATCACCAGCGCTTCGTCCACGTCGATGCCCAGGCCCGGCGCGGTGAACGGCTGGGCGTAGCCGCCGTCGTCGAGCTTCAGGGCATCCTTGTTGCGGACGTAGTCGAGCACTTCGCCGCCCTTGTTGTAGTGGATGCCCATGCTTTGTTCCTGCAGCGTGGCGTTCCAGCTGACGAAGTCGACATGCAGGCACGCGGCAAGGGCGATGGGGCCGAGCGGGCAGTGCGGGGCCAGGGCCACGTCGTAGGCTTCGGCCATGGCGGCGATCTTCACGCACTCGGTGATGCCGCCGGCGTGGGAGAGATCGGGCTGCAGGATCGAGATGCCGCCGCGCTCGAGCACGCCCTTGAACTCGAAGCGCGAGTACATGCGCTCGCCCGCGGCGAGCGGGATGGAGGTGGCCGCGGCGATGCGCGGGTAGTGCTCGGCCTGCTCGGCCAGCACCGGCTCCTCGATGAACAGTGGGCGGTAGGGTTCCAGTTCCTTGACCAGCACCTTGGCCATCGGCGCGGAGACGCGGCCGTGGAAATCGAGGCCGAACTCGATGCTGTTGCCGAAGGCTTCGCGGATCTCGGCCACCTTGGCCACCGCGGCATCCACCTGCTTGCTCGAGGCGATGATGGCCATCTCCTCGCAGCCGTTCATCTTGAAGGTGTCAAAGCCGTGGGCCAGGCGTTCCTTCATCTGCGCGATGATGTCGGCCGGGCGGTCGCCGCCCACCCAGCAGTAGGTCTTCATGCGGTCGCGGACACGGCCGCCGAGCAACTCGTACACCGGCGCGTTGAGCACCTTGCCCTTGATATCCCACAGGGCCTGGTCGATGCCGGCCAGCGCGCTCATGAACACGGCGCCGCCGCGGTAGAAGCCCCCGCGGTACATGGCTTGCCACAGGTCGTTGATGCGCGAAGGGTCTTTTCCGATCACGAACTCGGCGAGCTCGTGCACGGCGGCTTCCACCGTCCGCGCGCGGCCCTCGACGACGGGTTCGCCCCAGCCGACCACGCCCTCGTCGGTCTCCATTTTCAGGAACATCCATCGAGGCGGAACGCGGTAGGTCGTGATCTTGGTTACTTTCATGCTTAGACCGAGCGGTAGGCTTTGACAAAGGCTTCGGCGCGTTCGCGTGTACGCGACACCGGTTGGCCCGGCTTGTAGAGGTCGCTGCCGAGCCCGGCGCCGATACAGCCCGCGTCGAGGAATTGTCCTACATTTTCCGGCGTGACGCCGCCCACCGCCAGTAGCGGAACGTCGGGGGGCAAAACGGCCCGGATGGCCTTGATGTACGAGGGCCCGTAAATGCTGGCCGGGAACAGCTTCAGGGACTGGGCCCCGGCCTGCAGGGCCGTGAAGGCCTCGCTGGGGGTGGTGAAGCCGATCGAGGTGTACATGCCCCGGGCCCGGCCCTGGCGGATCACGGCCGGGTCGGTATTGGGGGTGACCAGCAGGTGGCCACCCAGGTCGGCCACCCGGTCGACGTCGGCCGGGGTGAGCACGGTGCCGGCCCCGACCAGGGCCCGGTCGCCCGCGACCTGGGCCGCCATGGGGATGCTGCGTTGCCAGTCGGGGGAGTTGAGGGGTACCTCGATGGCATCGAAACCGGCTTCGATCAGCGCCTCGACGTGCGCGACGATGTCGTCCGGGGTGATGCCGCGGAGGATGGCGATCAGGGGGAGCGCGGTGGGCCAGGCCATGGGCTTACTCGTGGTAGAGCTGGGAACGGCCGCCATCGATGCGGATATCCGCCGCATTGATGTAACGGGCTTCGTCGGAGGCGAGGAAGAGGGCGGTGTAGGCGATCTCGCCCGGCTCCCCGATGCGCTTGTTGGGCAGTATCTCGGTCTGCTTGCGGCGCTCGGCCGCCGGGTCGGCCGCGGCGGCGAACCCCGCCTCGGCGATGGCGGTGAGCACCAGGCCCGGCGAGATCGAGTTCACCCGGATATTGCGTGCGGCGTATTCGATGCCCAGCGCCTTGGTGAGGCCGATGAGGCCGTGCTTGGCGACAGGGTAGGGGAAGCAGTGCGGGATGATTTTGTGGCCGTGCACCGAGGCGATGTTGATGATGCTGCCGCGGCCCAGCGAAAGCATGCCGGGCAGCACGGCCTTCGCGCAGTTCCAGGCGCCCTTCAGGTCCACCTCGAAGCAACGCGTCCATTCCTCGTCGGTGAGCGCGAGCGGCTCGTTGAATACGTTGATGCCCGCGTTGTTCACCAGCACATCGGGGGCGCCGAAGCGTTCGGTGGCGGCATCGACCATGCGCTGGATGGCGGCCGGGTCGGTGACATCGGCTTCGAACAGCATGGCCTTGTCGGTGTCCAGCTCGCTGAGCGTCTGGCGCGCCTGTGCGTTGTCCTCGAGCACGTTCAGCACCACGGCCGCGCCGTGCGCCGCGAACAGCTTTGCGGTGGCCGCGCCGATGCCCTGCGTGGCGCCGGTGATGACGGCCACCTTGCCGGCTAGGCGCGGCAGCGGCGTGGTGCGCGGGTCACCCTGTGGCACCGCGCTCATGCGCCCACCCCGCGCCCGTAGCGGGCCTCGGGGAGGCCACGGCCGCGTGGCGGCGTGCCGATGAAGATGGCGCCGTTCAGGGGTTCGTCTTCCAGCACGGCTTCGTCGATGTACTTGAAGGCCGAGGTGACCACCATGCGATCGAGGCCTGGGCCGGCGAAGGTGACGCAGCTGGGCTGCCGTGCCGGCAGTTCGATGGTGGTGTCGACGCGGCCATCGGGCGTATAGCGCACCACGCGCGACGCGCCCCACTCGGCGTTCCACAGGAACCCCTCGGCATCGACGGTGGAGCCATCCGGTTCCATGCCCTTGCGCAGCTCGGTGAACACGCGGATGCGGTCGACCTCGCCGCTGGCGGCGTCGTAGTCACAGGCCATGATCTGCGCCGTGGGCGAATCGGTGAAATACATCGTGCCGCCATCGGGGCTGAAGCAGATGCTGTTGGTGATGGCGGCCTTGGGCAGCGCCAGGCGGTGCAGGCGGCCATCGTGCGTGTAGCGCCAGAACGAGGCTACCTTCTCCGGGCCGGCCTCGTTGAGCGTGCCGAACACCAGGTTGCCGCCACGGTCGCAACGGCCGTCATTGGCGCGCGTGCCGAGGATATCCGGCTCGATATCCTCGAGTACCTGTAGCGTGCCATCGCGCGTGTCGTAGCGTGCCACCTGCTTCTCGAGCGCGAGCAGCAGCACGCCCTTCTCATGGGTCAACGCGAAGCAGCAGACGCGTGCCGGCAGCTTCGCCTCGGCCACGTGGCCCGTGGCGGGGTCGTACGCGAATAGCCGCGACGTGGCGATGTCGGTCCAGCGCACCACGTTGGCCAGGTCGTCCCAGATCACGCCCTCGGCGTGCGCCTGGCGGTCGGCGGAAAGGGGCTTGAAGGTATCGGTCATCAGCGCGACTGCCTGCGGTTCTTGAGCTGGTCGACCAGCACGGCGATGAGCAGGATCGCGCCGCGCACCAGGTACTGGTAGAAGGCGTCGATGTTCATCAGGCTCATGGCGTTCTGCACGGTGCCCATGATGAGGACGCCGACGAGCACGCCGCTAATGCTGGCGCGGCCGCCCATGAGCGAGACACCGCCCAGCACGCAGGCCGAGATGACGTTGAGCTCGAAGCCCTCGCCGGCGTTGGGCTGGCCGCTGGTCATGCGCGAGGCCAGGATGATGCCGGCCAGCGCCGCCACGACGCCCTGGATGAGGAAGATGGCGATGCGGGTGCGGTCGACGGCCACGCCCGCGAGGCGCGCGGCATCGGGGTTGCCGCCGATGGCCAGCGTGTTGCGGCCATAGATCGTCTTGTTCAGCAGCACGCCGAAGACGACGAAGCAGGCCACGGTGACCCAGACGGGAACGGGCAGGCCGAACAGCTCCAGCGCGCCCAGGGTGAAGAAGGCTTCGCTGGTCACGCCCACCGCCTGGCCATGCGAGGTGATGAAGGCGAGGCCGCGGACGATCTCCATGGTGGCCAGCGTGGTGATCAGTGCGTTGATCTTCAGCTTCGCGATGACCACGCCGTTGATGGCGCCGATGACGGCACCGGCGACGAGGCTGGCGGCGATGCCCAGCACCACGCTGCCCGAGGCGTTGGCGACGATGGCGCACATGACGCCGGCGAATGCGACCGTGGAGCCGACGGAAAGGTCGAAGTCGCGCGATGCGAGGCAGAACATCATGGTGCAGGCCACCATGCCGATCTGCGACACGGAGAGCGCAAGGCCCACCACGTTATCCCAGCTGAAGAAGTACTCCACCGTGAAACTCAGCACGGCGAACAGCACGATGAAGATCAGGATCAGGCTGTAGTCGTCGACGATATGCCAGAGCAGGGCGCGGCGGCGATCCGCCTGCGTCTCGCGGGTGGCCCCGATGGCGGCGGCATTGGTCTCGGTCATGGCTTCAAGCATTCCTCATGGGGGTGGCGCTGGCGCCTTCGGGCAGCGCGGCGGCGAGGACGTTCTCCTCGTTCGCTTCGCCACGGTTGAACTGGGCGGTGATGCGGCCTCGGCACATGGTGATGACGCGGTCGGCCACGCCCAGCACCTCGGGCAGCTCGCTCGAGATCATCACCACGGCGACGCCGCGGGCCGCCAGCTCGTACAGCACGTTGTAGATCTCGTTCTTCGCGCCCACGTCGATGCCGCGGGTGGGTTCGTCGACGATGAGCACGCGCAGGTCTTTCTCGGCCAGCCAGCGCGACAGCACGGCCTTCTGCTGGTTGCCGCCGGATAGCAGGCGGATCTCCTGCTTGCGGTGGGGCGTGCGGATGCGCAGGCGCTCGATGTAGGTGTCGGCCGTGCGCGCCTCGTTGCGGTCGTTGACGAACAGCCCCGCCGTGAGGTGGTTGCGCCGTGCGCTGATATTGATGTTCTCGGAGACCGAGCGCACGCCGATGATGCCGTCTTCCTTGCGGTCCTCGGGGCAGAACACCAGCCCGCTGCGGATGGCGTCGCGGATGTGCGAGGCCTTCACCGCGCGCCCGTCCACGGTCACGTCGCCACCGAGGCGGCGGTCGGCACCGTACACAACGCGCATGATCTCGGAGCGGCCCGCGCCCACCAGGCCAAAGAAGCCGACGATTTCGCCCGCGCGCACCTCGAAGCTCACGGGCTGCTGCACGGCACGGCCGGTGACACCCTTCACGGCCAGGCGCACCTCGCCCTGTTCGCGCGGCTTGTAGCCGAAGATGTCGCCGATGTCGCGGCCCACCATGCGCTGCACGAGCGTATCGCGGGTGACGCCTTCCAGCGTGTCGAAATCGGCCACCTTGCGGCCGTCACGGAAGATGGTGGCCGCGTCGCACAGCTCGAAGATCTCATCGAGGCGGTGCGAGATGTAGATCATGGCCTTGCCCTGCGCGCGCAGGTCGTTCACAAGGCGGAACAGCACCTCGGTCTCGCGGTGCGACAGCGAGCTGGTGGGCTCGTCCAGGGCCAGGATCTTCGCGTCGCGCAGTATCGCCTTCACGATCTCCACCATCTGCCGCTGGCCGATCGAGAGCGACTTGAGGCGGGCGCGCGGGTCGAGGTCCACGCCCAGCGCATCGAGGCGCTCACGGGTCCATTTCAGCGCGGCGCGGCGGTCGACGAGGCCGAAGCGCGTGGGCAGCCGCCCGAGCAGCAGGTTCTCCATGACGGAGAGCTCGGGCACGTACTGAAGCTCCTGGTGGATCACGGCGACACCGGCGGCGATCGCGTCGGCGGCCTTGCGGAAGTGCATGACCTCACCGTCGATCGCCACCTCGCCCTCGTCGGGGATGTACTCCCCGCCGAGGATCTTCATCATCGTGGACTTGCCGGCCCCGTTTTCACCGAGGAGGCCGTGCACGCTGCCGGCGCGCACGCTGAAGCCCACGTCGCCGAGCGCGCGCACGCCCGGGAAGGTCTTCCCGATATGGCGGAATTCCAGGCGTGGCGCGGTCGTGGCCATGGTCATCAGAGCCCCATTTCCTTGCGCACTTCGCCAGCGTTGGCCTTGGTGACCAGGCGGCCGGTGGTAAGCGTGAGCGGCGGCGGGGCCTTGTCGTTCTTGATCCACTCGTACATGTCGACCGAGGTTTCATAGCCATGGCGCTTCGGGCTGATCAGCACGCTGCCGAAGAAGCCCGTGGGCTCGGCCTTGGCGAACTCGTTCAGCGCCGACTTGCTGCCGCCAATGCCGACGCCAATCATGTTGTCGGCGCGGAAACCACGGCCTTCGGCGGCACGCACGGCGCCCAGCACGGCTTCGTCATTCAGGCCGAACGCGACCCAGTGCTTGTACTTCGGGTTCTGCGTGATGGCGATGTTGGCGGCGTTGAAGGCGTTCTCGGTGTCCGTCTTCGCCTGCGGCGCGTTCACCACGTTGGCTTTCGGGAAGCCCGCGGCCGTCAGCGCGGTGATCGCACCGTCGGTACGGTCCTTCGCGGTCGGCAGCTGGTCGTACGAGATGCGCAGGGCGCCGGTTTCTTCCGGCTTCCAGCCACGCTTCTTCATTTCGTCCGCGATGGCCTGGCCCACCTGCTCGCCGATCTTGCTGGCGGAGATGCCCATGTGCGGTACGGCCTCGATGGGCTTGCCCGAGCCGTCGACGAGGCGGTCATCCACGGTCATGAGCTTAAGGCGGTTCATTTTCGCCTTGGCGACGATGGACGGGCCGAGCTTCACGTCAGGCGTGCAGATGACGAAGCCCTGCGCGTGCTGCGCCTTGAGGTTGTCGATGGCAGTGAGCACCTGGCCACCGTCTGGCGCGGCGATCTTCACCAGCGTGAAGCCCTTCTCCTTCGCTGCCTGCTCGGCGTACTTCCATTCGTCCTGGAACCAGGGTTCCTCGGGCTGCTTGACGACGAAGCCGATCTTGACGGGGTCATCGGCGGCGAACGCGGGGCTGGCGGTCAGGGCCAGGGCCAGCGCAAGGGCTTTGAAACCCACGGCGATCTTGTTCTTCATGCGGTCCCTCCTCGAGTGTGCAGCAGTTAATCAAGCAAGCCGCGGCGGCGGGCGATGGTGATCGCACCGTATCCGGCCAGGTCGCGTTGCTCGTCATCGCCCAGCACCGTGATGGTGCCGGAGAAGAAATCGTCGCCTTCCACCAGGCGGGCGATGGCCTCGCGCAGGATCGGCTTGCCGCTGACGACGAAGCGCGTGCCCGGGCTCATCCGGATCGCGCTGGAATTCTTGAGGGTGAGGAGGTCGGAGCCGAGCACCGCCCCCAAAAGGAAATTGGCGCGCGCATTGGCGTCGTACACCGCGAACTGGTCGAGGATGCGGACGCTGAAGCAGGCACGGCCCAGGCCGATCTTTTTTGCCGACGCGGCGCCGGCCAGCAGCATTTCCGGGTCGATGCGCCTGGCGAAGCCTTCCTTCAGCGAGCCGGCCAGGATGGTGTCGTGCGAGATGACGTGGAGCAGCTCGCCGGCCAGGGTGGTGACGCAGCCATCGATCCGCTGCTTCTCGTCGATGCTCACGAACTTGCTGTGCGAACCGGGCAGCACGATGACGGTGGGCTCGTCGATCGCCAGGCGCTCGACCAGGGCGAACGATTCGGTCTCCTCGCCGCGCATCATGTCCATGGCTTCGCAGTTGTGCAGGCCGATGTGGTCGACCTTGTTGCGCACGCCCGGTACGAACCAGATGGGCTGGTGCCACACGGTTTCGACCAGTGCCTCGCGCATGGCGTTCGCCAGGTCGTCGGCGCTGGCGGCAGCCGGCACGTGGGGGATTTCGCACAGGCCCACGTTCGACGTGATCATGCCCGACGCCAGGACGCGGCCGATATCGGCACGCTCCAGCTTCGCATCGGCCAGCGCCGCCGTGATCGTGTCGCGCAGGCCTTCTTCCAGCTTGCGCGTGCTACCGGTGATGGCCGTATCCCGCACACCCACCTGGGTGGCGGCCTGGCCGACAGGCTGGCCATCCCGCCACGCGGTGACGCGGGTATTGGTGGTGCCGGTGTCGATGGTGAGGGTGTTCATCGAAGATCCGTTCGCTAGGCCACCCGGATTCTTGGCGGCGCCGTGCAAGGCAGGCAAACTAGAATTTCTTCGGGCTTACCCCAAATTTTTCTTGATGACTCCGCGATGAAGCGCTCGCTCCCCCTCAACGCCGTGCGTGTGTTCGAGCTTGCGGCGCAGCATTTGAGCTTCACCAAAGCGGGCGAGGAACTGTCGCTGACAGCCGCCGCGGTGAGTGCCCAAGTCAAATTGCTGGAGGCCTACCTCGGCACGCTGCTTTTTGTGCGAAGCAACAACAAGCTCAGCCTGACGGCGGCGGGCGAGAATTATTTTCCCCGTATCCGGGACGCGTTTCGTGCGCTGCAGCATGCCACCGACCAGGTCATGGGGCAGCGGAACGCCTCGTTGCGGGTGGCGGTGCCGCCCACGTTCGGTACGAAGTGGCTCGTGCCGCGGCTGTTCCGGTTCTTCGCGCGCCACCCGGATATCGCCGTCGAAGTGGTGACCGATGGGGGCGACGCGGGCTGGGACCTCGCCATCGACGACCGCATCGGCGAGGGCATGGACCTGCTGGTGACGACCGGCTACACGCCGGTATGCGCGCCGCGGGTGGCCGAGGCCATTGCCACGCCCGCCGACCTGTTCCAGCACCTGCTGCTCCACGAACGCCCCGGTCGCCGCGCCGTGGCCATCGCCAGCTGGGACCAGTGGTTCGAGCAGGTGGGCGTGGAACCCGGCGCCATCTCGCGCGAAATGGGCTTCGGCGACGGCACGATGATGCTGCAGGCGGCGATCGAGGGGCAGGGCGTGGCCCTGGCGCAGGATCTGCTGGTGGCCTACGACCTCGCGGCCGGGCGCCTGGCCGCTCCGGTGCCGGTCGAGGTGCCGTTGCGGCATAGCTACTACCTGGCGGTGTCGCGTGAGGCGGGGGCCCAGGAGGAGACGGCGATTTTCCGGGAGTGGTTGATGGGGGAGTTGGGGAGCGTGGGGTAATTCGCTTGTAGACGCTGGGCTGACGTGATCAGGCAGCCCGCCAAGCGCCGCCCGGCTCGCAGACCGAAACGCCGCGGCGCCGGGGGAATGTGGCGGTATGGAGGTCTTCCATCGATGCAGCGGCGATGCCGATGCGTAGCGCAGCGGCTTTGACGCTTCGATCAGCGCTGACGATCAAATCACATTGGTTGGCACGCGCGATAGCAACGATCTGACGGTCGAACTTGATCTTTTGCCACGGTTCGTCGACGCCGTCCTTCTTGTCGCCAAGGTAAGCGCCGGCGCGGTGAAGTAGATGCAGTTCGAATGCCGCCTTGAAGTCGAACGACGCGATCATGGTGCTGGCGTCCGTCGTGAGCGCGAGCACGCTGGCGAGCCCCTCGCAATTCGCCCTGCAAAGGAACTCGGCAAGGGCAGGCGTCGGGATCACGACGCACGAGCCAGCGGCAATCAGTCTTGCAATAAGCGTCTGAGCTCGCGCGCGGACGTTAATGTCCGTCGACGCGTCTTTCCAATCAATGAGGAAATTCGCGTCCAGAAGAACCTTCTTCGGGACCGGGTTCATTCGCAGCCCCTCAGCTTCTTCCACTCGGCGATCGGGTCGTCGAGGGCATTCCAGCCGTCGCAAGCGATCGACGTGAGGAGGTCAAGGGAATCGGCGATGCTGCCTTCTTTCAGCGCAACGAAAGAGATGGCCTCGCATTCATCACTGATAGGCAGCCAGCCCGCTTCGGTTCGCTCCCAGCGACCCATGACCTGCACGCCGACCATGCCGGTCTGGACGCGCGATTCAAGCTTTGCGGCGAGATCGTCGCTGCGGACGAGGACCCGGATGTTGCGAAGGTTGAAGTCGCACAGGTGGAGATGATGGCTACTGCCGCGCTTGGTGAGCGAGGTGACGGTGCCCCTGACCTCATCGGTCGTGTGAATACGAGGGAACCACTCGAACTTCGAACTGGGTATGGCGAGTTGAGCGACCACTGTGTCCTCCGTGTGCATGTCAGCTGCACCGTGGACGGGATCTTCGCCCTTAACGGGCTCCATACGCTGTAGGGCCTTTCATCAATCCGTGTAGGTCTTTTGCGCGGCGCATGCAGGCCAACCCAGGCCGCGAAAATACTCAACCGCGTTCGTCATTCCCATGCAGCCGCGAACCCAGGTTCTTCGGCGGGGTGGATTGGCCGCAGCGGCTTTCCGCCTTCTTGCGGCGCCACCAGATCACGCCGACGACGAGTACGGCGGCGGCCACGGCGAACCAGATGCCGGCCTGGCCACGGCGGATCCACATGGCCAGCCACTCGTGGTTGTGCGCGCCCAGGTAGCCCAGGTAGACCCAGATGGGGACGCTGATGGCCGCGGCCATGCCGTCGAGGAGGAGGAACCGGAGGAAGCCCACGCGGTGGGTGGCGCCGGCCGTGATGAAGACGGCGGTGCGCATGCCGGGCAGGAATCGGGCCACGAACATGAGGCGGTTGCCGTAGCGCTCGAACTTTTCCTGCACCTTGGCGTAGCGCTCGGGGGTGAGCAGGCGCGCGACGAAGCGCCAGCGCATGATGCGGCCGCCGAAGTGGCGCCCCAGCAGGAACATGGTGGAATCGCCCACCAGCACGCCGGCCATGCCCACGCCCACCATGGTGTGGACGTCGCCGTAGCCCAGGCCGGTGATGATGCCGCCGGCGACGAGCGTGATGTCCTCGGGCAGCGGGATGCCCGCCCCGCAGAGCATCAGGGCGAAGAACACGGCGATGTAGCCGTTCCGCCCAAAGACGTCGACCAGGCTATTGAGCAGTTCCATCAGGCTTTGGCTTGTCCGGCCACGACCGGGTCCTTCGGGCTTCGAGAACCCGATGATCCCATGGATCGCATGACACCGCAGGTGCGGCGCATCATTCCGCGGCAGCCTCGCCCGGGGCGACGCGGGCAGCCAGCAGGACGCGCAGTTCAGCTTTCTCGGTGTCGTCGAGCACGCCTTCGCGGCTGCGCGCGATAAGGAACTCGCGGCGCTGGGTAGTGGCCTGGCGCTTCATGCCTTCCAGGGCGTCGAGGAATTCCACCCGCTGCATGTCGGCCTCGCCGATGACCTCGGCCTGCATCAGCTTCTGCAGGGCGTTGTATTCGGGGCGTTCGAGGAAGTGCTCCACCAGCACGGCGGGGCGGATATCGGGCCGGTTGCGCACCACGTCGATGAGCTCGGCGAGCAGGTCGACGCCGGGGCGGTCGAGCCGCAGGAACGGGTAGGGCGGCTCCACCTCCAGCGCCAGCGCGGGCTGGGCGATGAGCAGGGTGATGGCGCTGCGGACAAGGCTGCGCTGCACATTGCCCTGCTTGGGGGCCGCGCTGCGCTGCGGGGTGGCCTCGGACTCGAAGGTGGCCCCCGCGCCGGTGCGGCGCTTGAGCTCATCGGCCATGAGATCGCGGAAGGCGCCGTCGGGCAGCCTGGCGATGAGCGGCCGCGCCCGCTCGGCGAGCCGGGCCCGCCCGTCGATGCGGCTGGTATCCACGTCGCGGGCCAGTTCGTCGAAGAAATACTCCGACAGCGGCACGCTTTCCTTCATCCGCTTCTCAAAGCCGTCCTTGCCCTCCTTGCGCACCAGGGAATCCGGGTCCTCGCCATCGGGCAGGAACAGGAAGTGCGCCTGGCGGCCATCGCGCATGCGCGGCAGGATCGACTCCACCGCGCGCCAGGCGGCCTGGCGGCCGGCGCGGTCGCCGTCGAAGCAGAAGTACACGTCAGGAGCGGCGCGGAACAGCACCTCGGCGTGGTCGGGCGTGGTCGCCGTGCCCAGCGTGGCCACGGCGATGGGCAGGCCGGCCTGGTGCAGGGCGATGACGTCCATGTAGCCCTCGACCACCATGATGCGGGTGAGGGTCTGGTTGGCCTGCTTCACCTGCCACAGCGCGAAAAGCTCGCGGCCCTTGTGGAACAGCGGGGTTTCCGGCGAGTTGAGGTACTTCGGGCCCTGGTCGGCCGAGAGCACGCGGCCGCCAAAGGCGATGACGCGGCCGCGGCGGTCCAGGATGGGGAACATCACCCGCTCGCGGAAACGGTCGTAGCGGTTGCCGCGCTCGTTGCTGGCCACCATGCCGGCGTCGTTCAGCAGCTTGCGCCGGTTATCGGTGGTGCCGAGGGCCTTCAGCACGCCATCGAAGCCCGCCGGGGCCCAGCCGATGCGGAACCGCTTGAGGGTTTCCTCATCCAGCCCGCGCCGATCGACGTAGGCGCGGGCCTCGGCGCTGTTGCCGAGCTCGCGCTGGTAAAAGCTGGCCGCCTCGTCGAGCAGGGTGTAGAGGTCGCTGCGATCCTCCCGCGGCTTGTCGTCGCGGCCGCCCTCGTAGGGCACCTTCATGCCGACCGACTGGGCAAGTTCCTCGATGGCGTCGGGGAATTCCAGGCGATCGTAGTCCATCAGGAACTTGATGGCGCTGCCATGGGCGCCGCAGCCGAAGCAGTGGAAGAACTGCTTGGCCGGGCTGACATAGAACGAGGGCGAGCGCTCGTTGTGGAACGGGCAGCAGGCCGTCCACTCACGCCCGGCCTTCTTCAGGGGCACGCGCCGCTCGATCACGTCGACGATGTCGACGCGAGTCAGGAGCTCATCGATGAAGTTGTCGGGAATACGGCCGCGCATCAGTCGCCTAGGATGCCACGCAACCGCTTTCCCGACGAGCTTGGCGGCCCGTTAGACCGCCATCTTGAAGATGCCGACGACGGCCAGGATGGCGATCACGAACAGGATCAGGAAGATGGCGAAGCAGACCTTCGCGATGGTGCCGGCGATGCCGGAGATCTTGCTGAAACCGAGGGCGCCGGTGATGAGCGCGATGATGCCGAAGATGATGGCGTACTTAAGCATGGGGTTCCCCTCCGAAAGAGCCGGAGGACGCTCCCCCTGCCGCGGCGGGAAGGATGGCGCCGCTTGCGTGGGGCCTATGTGAAAACGGTAAGCCGGGCGGAAAACGACTGTGGGAGCGCGCTTGCGCGCGATGGGTCTGCGGGAGACCCCATCGCGCGCAAGCGCGCTCCCACATCTAGAAGGGCGGGCGTCAGGTGAGTTTGGCTTTGACCTTGCCCGCCACGGCGCCCATGTCGGCGCGGCCGGCGGCCTTTTCCTTCACCAGGGCCACCACCTTGCCCATGTCGCGGGCCGAGGTGGCACCCGCTTCGGCCACGGCGGCGTCGATGAGGGCATCGAGCTCGGCGTCGCCCAGCTTGGCGGGCAGGTAGGCGTCGATGACACCCATCTCGTAGCGCTCGACGGCGGCCAGGTCGTCACGGCCGGCCTTTTCGTACTGGTCGATGGAGTCGCGGCGCTGCTTCTGCATCTTCTCGAGGACGGCCAGGACCTGTGTATCGTCCAGCTCGATGCGCTCGTCCACCTCACGCTGCTTGATCTGGGCCTGCACCAGGCGGATGACGCCCAGGCGGTCCTTTTCGCCGCCCTTCATGGCGGCCTTCATGTCGTCAGTGATCTTTGCCTTGAGGCTCATCGCTTTTCCTCCAGAACGACGAAAAGCCGGCCCCACCTTTCGGCGGAGCCGGCTCGGGATTTCCGCCTGATTGCGGCGGCAGCGGGCGAACGCGCCAGCCGCGGGTCCAACACCGGCCCTACACAGGCCGGGTGGCAATCAGTACATGCGGGTCCGGCGCGTCGTGTCGCGGGACAGACGGCGCAGGTGGCGCTTCACGGCAGCAGCGCGCTTGCGCTTACGCTCCTGGGTCGGCTTTTCGTAAAATTCGCGCTTGCGCGTTTCGGCCAGCACGCCAGCCTTTTCGCACGTACGCTTGAAGCGGCGGAGGGCAAGCTCAAACGGCTCGTTCTCGCGGACTTTAACGCTCGGCATGGAAACTCCACTTGTTTAAACTGACCCGTCTACCCGGGTGAGCCGTGGATTATAACGTGATCGAAACGAAAAATTCAAAGCCTGTGTTGGGTGTCGAAACCTCCTGTGATGAAACCGGGGTGGCGCTCCTCCGCTGGGACCCGGAGAAACCGGGCCGTGGCCTGCTTTCCCACGCCCTGTTCAGCCAGATCGCCCTGCATGCCGAGTACGGCGGCGTGGTGCCCGAGCTGGCCAGCCGCGACCATGTCAGGAAGCTCCTGCCCCTTGTGCGCCAGGCCCTGAAGGACGCCGGCCTCACCCCGGCCGACCTCGGCGGCGTGGCCTACACGGCCGGCCCGGGCCTCGTCGGCGCCCTGCTGGTGGGTGCCTCGGCCGCCCGCGCCATGGCCTGGGCCCTGGGCGTGCCGGCCATCGGCGTCCACCACATGGAAGGCCACCTGCTGGCGCCCCTGCTCGAGGATGACCCGCCGGCGCCGCCGTTCGTGGCCCTGCTGGTATCGGGCGGCCACTCCATGCTCGTGGAGGTGAAGGCCATCGGCGAGTACCGGATCCTGGGCGATACCCTGGACGATGCCGCGGGCGAGGCCTTCGACAAGACCGCCAAGCTCATGGGCCTGCCGTACCCCGGCGGCCCGGCCCTGGCGAAGCTGGCCGAGCAGGGCACCCCCGGCAAGTTCCGTTTCTCGCGCCCCATGGTCGACCGGCCGGGGCTGGATTTCAGCTTCTCGGGTCTGAAGACCCAGGTGCTGCTGGCATGGCAGGCCTCCGATAAGTCGGAGCAGACCCGGGCCGACATCGCCCGGGGGTTCGA
Source organism: Luteibacter yeojuensis (assembly GCF_000964085.1). GTDB lineage: Bacteria > Pseudomonadota > Gammaproteobacteria > Xanthomonadales > Rhodanobacteraceae > Luteibacter > Luteibacter yeojuensis_A. The sequence goes on along the minus strand of NZ_JZRB01000022.1, from coordinate 3,690 downwards.
GGAGGCCATCGTCGACACCCTCGCCATCAAGTGCCGCCGCGCGCTGGAGGCCGCTGGCGCGAAGCGCCTGGTCATCGCCGGCGGCGTGGGCGCGAACAAGCGCTTGCGCGAGCAACTGGCCGAGGCTGGCGCGAAGGACGGCTTCCGGGTGTATTTCCCGCGCCTGCAGTTCTGCACCGACAACGGCGCGATGATCGCCCTGGCCGGCGCCATCCGCCTCGCGGCCGGGCAGCAGCAGGGCGATACCATCGACGTGTTCCCGCGCTGGAGCCTGGAAACGCTGCCGCCCGCGGCCTGAGCGCGGCCCTCGTAGGAGCTCACCCCGTGAGCGACCCCTCGAGCGACATCGTCACAAGGCCTGTGGCGTTGTCGCGAAAAGATGTCGCTCACAAGTGAGCTCCTACACCGGCACGGCCGCACGCGTTACCCTGTAGGGCCTTTCTTCGCACCCCGGGCCCCATGGATATCGTCTTCATCGAGGACCTGCGCATCGACGCGGTCATCGGCATCTACGACTGGGAGCGCCGCATCCGGCAGACCCTGTCGTTCGACCTGGAGATGGCGTTCGACAACCGCCGCCCGGCCGCCACCGACGACATCAACGACACCCTGAACTACAAGTCGATCTCCAGGCGGCTGCAGGCCTACGTGGAAGGCTCTAGCTTCGGCCTCGTCGAAACGCTGGCCGAACGCTGCGCCGAGATCGTCCGCGAGGAGTTCGGCGTGGCATGGGTGCGGCTGAAGCTGTCGAAGCCCGGCGCCGTGCGTGGCGCCCGCGCCGTGGGCGTGCGCATCGAGCGCGGCACGCGGCCGGCATGAGCCATCGCAAGCGGTAACCCATGGACGACTTCTTCCACGTCATCGAACTGAAGCGCCTCGGCGCCATCGCCGGGCTCTTTGTCGTCGCCTATCTCGTGGGCCTGCTGGGCCGCGTGTTCCTGCACCGCGTGGTGCGTGCCGCCACGCGCCATACCGCGTGGCGCTGGGACGATGCGCTGTACGAGTTCGGTGCCTTCCGCTGGCTGGCGCGCATGCTGCCGGCCATCGTCGTCTACTACGGCATCGCCCTGTTCCTGGATGTAAAGGACGAGGACAGCTGGGCCGGCTTCATCCGTGACGTAGCCGTGTGCTGGATGATCGTATGCGTCATGGCCGCGCTGGGCCGCGCGCTGGTCGCGTTCGAATCGCTCTACAGCGCCACGCCGGCGGGCAAGCGTTCCATCAAGGGCGTGGTGCAGCTATTCCAGCTGGTGTTGTGGATCGTCGCCATCGTGGTCGTCGTCACGCGGCTCACCCACCAGAACGTGGCCCTGCTGCTCTCCGGCATCGGTGCCATGTCGGCCGTGCTGCTGCTGGTGTTCAAGGACACCATCCTGGGCTTCGTCGCCGGCATCCAGCTCAGCACCAACGACATGCTGCGCGTGGGCGACTGGATCACCATGGCTTCGGCCGGCGTCGATGGCGATGTCATCGACATCACCCTGCACACGGTGAAGGTGCGCAACTTCGACCGCACCATCGTCACCGTGCCCACATGGCGGCTCATCGCCGAATCGTTCCAGAACTGGCGTGGCATGTCCGACAGTGGTGGCCGCCGCATCAAGCGCGAGCTGTACGTCGATGCCGCCTGCGTGCGCTTCCTCGAGGAAGGCGAGCTGGAGCGTTTCGCGAAGATCCACCTGCTGGCCGCCTACCTGAAGCAGAAGCGCGAGGATATCCAGCGCTGGAACGACGCGCTGGGCGAACCCGCGAAGCTGCCGGCCAACCGCCGGCGCCAGACGAACATCGGCGCGTTCCGCGCGTACGCCGAGGCTTACATCACGGCCCACCCCGATATCCACGACAAGATGACCCGCATGGTGCGCATGCGCGACCCGGGCGCGCAGGGTATCCCGCTGGAGGTCTACTGCTTCACCAACACCGTGGCATGGCTCGATTACGAGCGCATCCAGGCCGACATCTTTGACCACCTCATCGCCATCCTGCCCGAGTTCGGCTTGCGGCCGTTCCAGCAGCCGTCGGGTGGCGACGTGCGCGAGGCCATCGTGGCCATGCGTGACGCGACGGCCGTGGAGCGCTGATGGGCCGCGCCTACCTGAGCCTGGGTTCGAACATCGACGCCGATAAGTGGCTGGCGGCGGGCGTGGCCGAGCTGCGGACGCGCTTCGGGCCGCTCGTGGTATCGCCGGTCTACCGCAGCCGCGCCGTCGGCTTCGACGGCCCCGACTTCCTCAACCTGGCCGTAGGCCTCGACAGCGACCTCGGCCCCGAGGCCCTGAACGACTGGCTGCATGCCCTGGAAGACCGCCACGGCCGCGTCCGCGGTGGCGACCGCTACGCCAGCCGCACCCTCGACGTGGATATCGTCCTGTACGACGACCTGGTGCTCTCCGGCCCGGGGCACCTGGAACTGCCGCGCGGCGAGCTGCGCCACGCCTTCGTCCTGAAGCCCATGGCCGACATCGCCCCGGGCTTGCGCCACCCGGTGACCGGCGAAACCATGGCCGCCCTGTGGGCCGCCTTCCCAGCCGGTAAAGAACCCCTGTCAGTCGAGCCCCTCGATCTGTAACCCCCGACCGACCTTTGTGGGAGCGCGCTTGCGCGCGATGGGCTTGCGGCAACCCCCATCGCGCGCAAGCGCGCTCCCACAGAAAAGCCTCCCGGCCGCTGCCCATGACCTCCCGCGGTGGCGCCCGCCCCGGGCGGGGTGCTAAAACGTCGCCACGATTCGCCAACCCAAGGGGTTCCAAAGGACATGGGCAAGTTCGCACGCAGTTGGGCGCTGATGAAAGCCAGCGCCAACGTCCTCCGCCAAGACAAGGAAATGATGCTGTTCCCGCTGTTCGCGGGCCTGGCCTCGCTCGTGGTCATCGCCTCGTTCGCGTGGCCGGTGTTCTCGCTGTACCACGGCCACCGCACCGGGTTCGAAGACGGCGGGCACCATGTGTCGCCGCTGTTCCTCGCCGTCTCGTTCCTGTTCTACTTCTCGCAGTACAGCGTGGTGATCTTCTTCAACACCGCGCTGGCCGCCGCCGCGTTCATCCGCCTCGAAGGCGGCAACCCCACGCTCAACGACGGCCTCAGCGCCGCGTGGAGCAAGCTGCCCTCGATCATCGGCTACGCGCTCATCTCGGCCACGGTCGGCATGATCCTGCGCGCCATCCAGGAACGCGCCGGCTTCGTCGGCCGCATCGTCGCCGGCCTGCTCGGCGTGGGCTGGACCGTCGCCACCTTCCTCGTCGTGCCCGTGCTCGCCGCGCAGAACGTCGGCGCGGTCGATGCCGTGAAGGACAGCGCCGGCCTGGTGAAGCGCACCTGGGGCGAGAACATCATCGGTAACGCCGGCATCGGCTTCGTGGGTGGCCTGATGGTGTTCTGCGTCATGGCCGTGAGCTTCGGCCTCTTCGTCGCCGCGGCCGCCACGAACTCCGTGGCGCTGATGATCACGGTGGGTGCCGTCGGCATCATCGCCCTCGTGGCGCTGAGCCTCTTCCAGAACGCCCTGCACGGGGTCTACGCCGCCGCGCTCTACCGCTACGCGCAATACGGCGACCCCGGCGAGGGCTTCGACCGCGCCCTCCTCGAAAACGCATTCCGCCAGAAGAAGTAAAGCGAAGGCCCCGGCAAAACCGGGGCCTTCTGCTTTCCGTGGCGCACACCTTTGTCAGTGGGAGCGCGCTCGCGCGCGAT
>NZ_JZRB01000021.1 GCF_000964085.1 Luteibacter yeojuensis | reverse complement strand
CAGCGCCGCGGCGCTGCTTCTGCGCGGCTTCGATGCGGGCGATGGCGCTGGAATGCGGCACATCACCGGCCTCGCGGCCCTTGAACGTCTTGAAGTAGGCATCCCATTCGGCCGGGACGGTGCCGGGATCGGCCAGCCAGGCTTCGTAGACTTGCTCTACGTAATCGGCGTTCCCGCCGGCGAGTTGGGAAGATTCGGAAAACTCGCGGATCAGATTTGCGCTCACGTCACCACCAACACACGGAAAGGGCGAAAGAATTCATTAAGTATAGCCCTGTGACATTGCACCGCGCCAAGCTTTTTGCCGTATGTCTGAGATATCAAATACCCAGTGGTCTTATCTCCCAGGCCGCCTCGGAGCGCTCCCAGACCTCGTCGAAATAGGCCAGCAAACGAGAGGTCTGGCCGGGCGCGTCGAGTGACCCTTCCGCCTCGAACCGCGAAAACACGGGCCTGAACAGATACGCACCCGCGTCGTCGGCGGTGGTGAACGCCGAGGGGTAGTGGAGATGTGTCTCATCCGTTGGAACACGGATGGCTACCGCCGTCGGCAACCGTTGCACCAGCGCAAGCAGCCGGTGCCCTTCGCGATGCGCCCGGTTGGCGTCGTGGGTAAGGATACGAATCCGCGCATGCCGGCCGCTGGTGGCCAGCCGACGCAGCTCGGCGAGGGCGGCATCGCTGTCGAGCACGCCCGGCTCCATCACCGGCAGGTAGATCGAGGCCCGGTAGCGGGCCTCGGCGAGCAGGCGGACATGGGCGGCTTCCAGGCCAGCGCGGTCGGCTGCCTCGAGGCCCTTGTCCGCCGGGCCGGTCACCGGCGGCGGCCCTTGCGGATGCCGAGGTGGCCATCGTTGACGAGGGCCAGCAGCAGGGCCTTGTCGGCGGCGGCCGGGGCCTTCTCGAACGCGAACTCGCGCTCGCCGGCCAGGGTCTCGGCCAGGCGGGTGGGGCATTCGTAGGCGTTGCCGCTTACATACAAGGTGGCGTCCTTCTTGCCGGCCACCCATGCCAGGCGGGCGAAGGGGTGGCGGACGAAGGTGGCGCCGGCCTCGATGGCCTTGTCCAGCGCCGCGGCCGTGGTGGCCTTCGGCGGCGGGGCGGCCTCCTGCGCGTTGCGGTAGCGGGTGATGAAGCGGCCAAACCAGTCCGCCAGCAGCTCGCGGTCGAGGGCGGCGGCGAAGGGCAGGGCCTGGCGCAGGCGGTTCAGCGCCGCCGAATCGATCTCGCCCGGGCGCTTGGCCGGGGCCAGGTCGGCATCGGTGTAGCGCAGCTCCTCGGGCATCCGATCGGCCAGGAAATCGGCCAGGTCGCCCGTGAGCTCCGCCTGCGAGGGGGCACGCATGCCGACGGAGAAGGTCATGCAATCGCCCAGGGCCACGCCATCGTGCGGCACGCCCGGCGGCAGGTAGAGCATGTCGCCCGGCTCGAGCAGCCACTCGTGGGTGGGCTCGAAGGTCTTCAGTTGCTTCAGTTCCACGTCATCGCGGAAAGCCAGCGGGGCATCCGGGTCGTTGCTGATGGCCCAGTGCCGCTGGCCAAGGCCCTGCAGCAGGAAGACATCGTACTGGTCGACGTGGGCACCCACGCCACCGCCGTCCTCGGCGTACGAGACCATGATGTCGTCGACCCGCCACGTGGGCAGGAAGCGGAAGGTATCGAGCAGGGCGGCCACGTCGGTATCCCACTTGTCGACGTCCTGCACCAGCAGGGTCCAGTCGCGCTTCGGGGTCTTGCCGAATTCGGCTTCGTCGAACGGGCCGGTCTTCACCGTCCACTTGCCACGCTTCTCGTCATGGATGATGAGCCGCGCCAGCACGCCCTGCTCGCAGGCGAGGCCGGCCAGGTCGTTCGGCTCGATCGGCGCCTCGAAACCAGGGAAGGCATTGCGGATAAGCAACGGGCGCTTCTGCCAATAATCGCGCAGGAACTGCGTGCTGCTCATGCCCAGCGGCTGCGACGCCGAGCCGCGGACTTCGATGGGGAGGGGCTTCTGGGTGGGAGTCTTGATGGCCATGGCCGGGATTGTAAACGGCGCGGGGGCGCTCGACACCACCATGGGACCGCACGAACCAGCTCATGTGGGAGCGCGCTTGCGCGCGATGGCTCAGCTGCAGGCCTTCACCACCACTTATCCATCCGGTAACGACCGGCATGAGAAGACACGAACGTCGACATGGTGTCGACCACGTCAGGGAGGACACTGCAATGGCCACGCTCAGCACGTTCGATGACACCAATTTTTCCTGCGAAGTGCTCAAGTCCGATATACCAGTCGTCGTCCTGTTCACTTCCGCCTGGTGCGGACCGGGGCGGCAGATGTTGCCGGTGATGGTCGAGCTTTGCGAGGCCTTTGCTGATCAGGTAAAGGTAGGCACGCTGGATACGGACAACGCACCCGACACGGTGGCAACGTACAAGATCACGACTCTCCCCACGCTTTGCGTCTTCGAGAAAGCCGTTATCAAACGGGGGACGTGGGCCGGTACGCGCAGCGGTTTCCTAAGCAGGGAACAAGTGGTCGACATGATCACGCCCTTGCTGCGGGACGATTCTCAATAGCGCGCGATGGCGGGTCGTTAGCGAATGGCCTGCGCGGAGATTCGACTGCTGCACCGGCCTGCCGGATTCCCGTTGTCGACGCGTCACGCAGTGACCAACTCCTGAAAAGCGAGGATGACTCGAAAAATGCCCGGCATGTGCCGGGCGTTTTCAAAAGCATCGCGCGCAAGCGCGCTCCTACAGGGGTACGGCGTCTAGATCGCCTTCGCCAGAGCATCTGCCAGGCCGATGTAGCTAGCCGGGGTCAGCTCCGCCAGCGCCTTCTTCGCGTCGGCTGGCATGTCGAGGCCGTCGATGAAGGCGCGCATCGAATCCTTGGTGATGCCCTGGCCGCGGGTGAGGGCCTTCAGCTGCTCGTAGGGTTCCGGCAGGCCGTAGCGGCGCATCACCGTCTGCACGGCTTCGGCCAGCACTTCCCAGCTGTTGTCGAGGTCGGCGGCGATGCGCTCGGCGTTGACGTTGAGCTTGCCCAGGCCCTTCATCAGCGACTCCAGCGCCACCAGCGAGTGGCCGAAGGCGGTGCCCAGGGCGCGCAGCACGGTGGAGTCGGTGAGGTCGCGCTGCCAGCGGCTGATCGGCAGCTTCTCGGCGAAGTGGCCGAGCAGGGCGTTGGCGAGGCCGAAGTTGCCTTCGGCGTTCTCGAAGTCGATGGGGTTCACCTTGTGCGGCATGGTGGACGAACCCACTTCGCCGGCCTTCAGCGCCTGGCGGAAATAACCCAGCGAGATGTAGCCCCAGATATCGCGTGCCAGGTCGATGAGGATGATGTTGATGCGGCGGAGCACGTCGGCGAACTCGGCGATGCCGTCGTGCGGCTCGATCTGCGTGGTGTACGGGTTGAACGTGAGGCCGAGGCCTTCGACGAAGCCCGCCGCCAGCTGCGGCCACTCCACGTCGGGGTACGAGATGACGTGGGCGTTGTAGTTGCCGACGGCGCCGTTGATCTTGCCCGGGATCTCGATGGCGACGAGCTGCTTGCGCTGGCGCTCGAGGCGCGCGACGACATTGGCGATCTCCTTGCCCATGGTGCTGGGCGAGGCGGTCTGGCCATGCGTGCGCGAAAGCAGCGAGAGGCCGGCGTACTCATGCGCCATGCCGCGCAGCGTGCCGATGACCTGGTCGATGGCCGGCAGCAGCACCTCTTCGCGCGCGTCGCGCAGCATCAGCGAGTAAGCGAGGTTGTTGATGTCTTCGCTGGTGCAGGCGAAGTGCACGAACTCCTTGGCCTGGGCCAGGGCGGGGTCGTTGCCGATCTTTTCCTTGATGAAGTACTCGACCGCCTTGACGTCGTGGTTGGTCGTGGCCTCGATGGCCTTGATGCGCTCGCCATCGTCCACGGCGAAATCGTTGGCGATGGCTTCGAGGCGGGCCACGGCATCGGCCGGGAACGCCGGCAGCTCGACGATGCCCGGGTGGCGGGCGAGGGCGAGCAGCCAGTGGATCTCCACGTGCACGCGCCGGTGCATGAGGCCGAACTCGCTGAAGATGGGGCGCAGGGAACCCGACTTGGCGGCGTAGCGGCCGTCCAGCGGCGAAAGGGCGGTCAGCGTGGCGTGGGACATGGCGGGGTCCTGGGGGCGATGTGGGGCAGCCGGTGATTATAACCGGGTGGCGGGCCTGGGGCGGGCTGGGAGGCCATCGCGCGCAAGCGCGCTCCCACAGGGTCGCCGAAGGGGCTATCTTGGTGGAATCCTCCCAGGAGTCCCCGACGAATGAGCCGTTTCCGCACCGAACGCGACAGCATGGGCGAATTGAAGGTACCCGCCAAAGCGCTTTACGGCGCCCAGACCCAGCGGGCCGTAGACAATTTCCCGGTCTCCGGCCTCACCATGCCGCGCGAGTTCATCCGGGCCCTGGGCTTGGTTAAGGCCGCCGCCGCCGAGGCCAACGTGAAGCTGGGCCAGCTCGACAAGGCCACGGCCAAGGCCATCCGCGCCGCCGCCGACAAGGTGGCCGCGGGCGAGGTCGACGAACATTTCCCCATCGACGTGTTCCAGACGGGCTCGGGCACCAGCTCGAATATGAATGCCAACGAGGTCATCGCCCACCTCGCCGAGGCGGCGGGCGCCAAGGTGCACCCGAACGACCACGTCAACGCGGGGCAGAGCTCCAACGATGTGATCCCCACCGCGATCCTCGTCAGCGCCACGCTGGCCACCACCGAGAAGCTGCTGCCGGCGCTGAAGCACCTGCGCAAGGCCATCGACGGCCGCGCGAAGGAACTGAAGAAGGTGGTAAAGACCGGCCGCACCCACCTCATGGACGCCATGCCCATCACGTTCGGCCAGGAACTTTCCGGCTGGTCGGCGCAGGTGCGCGATGCCGAGGAGCGTATCGGCGATACGCTGAAGCGCACGCGCCGCCTGCCGCAGGGGGGCAGCGCCGTCGGCACCGGCATCAACGCCGACCCGAAGTTCGGCCCGGCGGTGGCAACGGAGTTGGGCAAGCTCACCGGGGTGAAGTTCGAATCGTCCGACAACTATTTCTCGGGCATGGCCGCGCAGGATGCGCCGGTGGAGCTCAGTGGCCAGCTCCGTGCGCTCGCCGTGGCGGTGATGAAGATCGCCAACGACCTGCGCTGGATGAATTCCGGGCCGCTCGCCGGCCTCGGTGAAATCGAGCTGCCCGCGCTGCAGCCCGGTTCGTCGATCATGCCGGGCAAGGTGAACCCGGTGATCCCCGAAGCCGCCGCCATGGTGGCCGCGCAGGTGATCGGCAACGACGCCACCATCGCCATCGCGGGCCAGTCGGGTAATTTCCAGCTCAACGTCATGCTGCCGGTCATCGCGTACAACCTGCTGCAGTCGATCGAGATCCTCGCCAACGTCACCACGCTGCTCGCCGACAAGGCCATCGCGGGCTTCAAGGTCAACGAGGAGCACGTGCGCGAAGCACTCGACAAAAACCCCATCCTCGTCACCGCGCTGAACCCGGTCATCGGCTACGAGAAGGGCGCGGCGACCGCCAAGCAGGCCTACAAGGAAAAACGCCCCATCATGGACGTGGCACTGGAAACCACCGGCCTCTCGAAGGCGGAGCTGGCCAAGCTGCTCGACCCCGCCGCACTCACCAAGGGCGGCATCCACGGCGGCGGTGGCGGCGGCGGTTAATCGCCCCCTTCCTCCTCTTGTGGTGTGGGAGCGCGCTTGCGCGCGATGGGTGGTGCGGCAAGATCCATCGCGCGCAAGCGCGCTCCTACATTCGCTTGCGGGGTAGCCAGAGTTCCAGGGTTTCCGCTTTGCCCGTACCCGGCGGCAGGGCCACCGCGCGTGCTTTCACGTGCGCGAGCTCGGGCAGCGTGGCGTTCGCCCACGCCACCAGCGCGTTCGCGCACGAGGCGCCGCTGGACGCATACAGCACCGTCGGCGCGCGCCACTCGAACGGTGCGCGCGTGCCGTTGCGCGATGCCGTGTTGCTGACGTTCTCGATGCCGGGCACCACCAGCCCCAGCGCGTGGACGCGCGCAAGCACTGACGCCGCCATGCTGCGTGTCGCCTCGTCGTACACCTGCGTGTAGAGCGTGAACGGCTGGCCCGGCTGGCCGCAGGCATTGCGCACCTGGTCTTCGAGCTCGGCGGGCGAAAGCGTTGGCGCAGGCATCGGAGCAGGCGCAGGTGTTGGCGCGTACGTCGGTGCCGGTGCGGTGGCTGTCGCCTGCGTCGCGTTTTCAGGCGGCGGCATCGACCCGGGCCGCGCACCGTACCGCTCGCGCGGCGAACCGCTTTCTGCCACGTACCCGGATGTGGGCGTCGCTGGCGCCGCTTCGGGTGGCGGCGGCGGTGGAGGCGGCGAGGCCTCGGGCGCAGGTGGCGGTGGGGCCGGCGCGGGCGCCTCGTTGCCTGTCGTCGAGGCGTAGCTCTCGTCGAGCGCCTGCGACGGATCACGCCACCGGTCGTAGTCCCGCATCGCCGATTCCCACGCCGTGGGCGGTACGCTGGTGCGCCACGCGAGCACGTTGGCGTAGTACTCGCACGAGGCCTGCGCCTGCGGATCGGTCGTGGCATCGCACGCTGAGGACAGGGGCTCGACGAGGCCGGCCACGCGCTCGCGCAGGCGGTCGGGCATCTGCACCGTCGCGAGGTCGCGCAGCAGGTCGGCGATCTTCGCGCGCATCCCGTCGTCGAACGCGGTACCCGGCTGCAGGCTGCCGCCGAGGGCCACCGCCTTCGCGGTGATATCCTGGGTCTTCTGCACGGTGGCGGCCTGCAACGCGGCATCCTGCTTGCGCGCGGCGTCGATCGACTGCCACGCCGCCAGCGCCGCGGTGAATATCGCGCCGAGGCCGATGGATGTCCCCACCGTGGTGGCCATCTGGCGGAAGCGGCTGGGCGGCACCGTCGCGGGCGTGAGCGCCGTGGCCTGCGTGCCGACGACACCCGCCTGCCATGCCCATGACGTTAGCTTGTCGAGCATGCCTGCCGTGATCGAGCTCCCCAGGCACACGCCAAGCTGGCAGTAGCTCTCCCACTGCGATTCGCTGAAGAACTGCTGCGTCGTGCTCTGCTGGGGGAAGGTGGGTTCGCGATCGGCGTAACCGGCCACGTCGAGGGGCAGGCCTTCGGGCAAGCGCGGCTTCACGATCAGCAACGTGCCCTTCGCACCACTGGCATAAGCGATGCGCGCGAGCAGCAGGTGCGCGGGGCCGGGGTCCGAGGTCATCGTATCGGGCGTACCAAAGCGCGCGGCGTCATCGCCCGCCACGGGTGCGAGCTGCAGCGGATCCACGAAGGCGATGCCGGCGTCGTAGTCGATGCGCGCCTTGCGCACGAGGTTCTCGACATCGGCGAAGCGGTAGTCGGGGTCGGCACCGCAATCCACCAGCACGATCAGGTCGAGCTCGCGCTTCAGCAGTGCGTACACGCCCGTGTTATCGAAATGGCCGCCGTCACTGAGGTACCAGTCGGCGTCACGCAGGCCGGGGAACCGCGCGAGCATCTCGCGCACCAGCGCCTGGTATTTCGCGACGATGCCGCGCCTCGGCGGCGGCTCGTCGGAAAGGTTGCGCTGCCAGTACCCGAGGCGCAGCCCGCTGAGGAACAACAGCGCCGCGGTGCCCGATTGGGTCAGCGAGCCCATGCCCGAACCCAGGGCGGCGCCCGAGATGGCCACCCATTCCGCCAGCGTGGTGCGCGCGAGCGTGGGCAGCACGGCGGCATTCGGGTGATGCGTGCCGGTTTCCACGCCCAGCGCGCTCACCGACAGGCTCACGCCCTTGCGGTCGGCATTGTAGGTGCCGGTGCGGTCATCGACCGTTTGGTTGATGCAGCAATTCACGAGGTGGATGGGGCCGCCGTAGCGGTACGGCGCGTAGTCGGGCAGGGCCACGTCATCGCCGGGGAGCAGCTCTGTCACCTTCACGATGGCTTCGGTGGTGCCACGCGTGACGGGCGCCAGCATGGCCTCGGGGAAACGTGTCCGCGCCGTGCTGCCCGGCACCGGCGCGTTGCCCACCGCGACATACGTACGCGCCAGGCGCGAGCGGTAAAACATGTGCAACGACGACTGGTTCAGCTGGCCCATGGCGCGGCCGTTGATGAGCAGGTACACGACGACCACCAGCGCCGCCGCCAGCCATCGCACCCACGCATGCTGGAACACGCCGGTGCCACTCTGGTCGGGCGGGAACACGAGGAACTGGAAGATCGTGGTCCAGAACAGCACGATGAGCGCGAGCGTGAGCAAGCCGAACACCTGCGCGATGAGGCCCAGCGACAAGGGTGCCCCGGCCTTTCCGTTCGACTGGGTCATCGGCATCACCGCGCGGACGATGGCCAGCACCACGGTCGCCACGCCGGCCCCGGTGAACAGGCTGACGCCCGCATGCAGGTTGCCGAGGCGAGAGCGCACGTACCAGCTCAGCATGTCAACGGCGCCGATGAGGAAGACGAGCGCGAACAGGCCGTTGAACGCCGCGAACGCCCGCGCGTAGCGCACGCGGTTGGCCTCTTCGGTGCGCAGCGCGGAGCTGATGCGGGCGGCGATCCACGCCAGCGGCCCGGGGCCGAAGAACAGCGCGCAGCCCGTCCACACGGCCTGCTCGACCGCGTCATGGCTGGCGTAGGCGCGCATGGCCAGTGTCACGCTGGCGAAGCCGGAGGCGAGCGCGGTGACCAGGCCGGCGAGGTTGGCGCGGCCGAGGAACCAGTAGCCGTAGCAGGCGATGGCCGCCATCACCGCGGGGATCGGTAGCAGCCACCACCACAGGCTCACCACCACCGGCGGCGACCAGCTGTCGTCCGGCAGCGCGGTGTAGGCAAGGTGCGGCAGCGTGATCAGGCAGGCCAGGACGATGGCGAGGACGGCCACTTCCACTTGTGTCGCGATAAAACCGCGCAATTGGGTGGCCCAGGTCTGGAACAGGTCGCCGGCACCGGCGGGCGCGAGGAAGCGCCCGTTGTTGCGCAGCCACCACAGGAACGACGTATCGTCGCGGCCCAGGCCGTCTTCCACGGCGGCGGCGTCACCGCCATCGCCCGCGTGGAACAGGCGGCCAAACGCGGAGCCGGCATAGCCACCGCCCGAGACGGTCGAGAGGTAATCAAACCGCCTGAGCAGCTTGTGCCGGGCCAGGGCGCGCAACACGCCGAGGCAAAACGTGGCACTGCGGATGCCACCGCCGGAGAACGCCAGCCCAAGGCGTGGCGCGTCGGCTGGGATCCCGGCCCGGGCACGGCGCGTGGCCAGGGCATCGTCTTCTTGCGTGGTCGCCATGGCCGTCTCCCCGGGGCCAAGTACCAGCCGACGTTTTTAGACCCCGGGGCGGGCGGCCACAATTGGCCAGTTGGCTTATCCCCATCAGACAAAAAAACGGCCCCCGAAGGGGCCGTTGTGTCAGGCGGCATGCCAGGTCATCAGGAATCGTCGCGCCAGCGGCGGAACCAGATGGCCCCGGCGATCATCGCGATGCCGGCCACCGCGCCAACCCACAGCGAGGGATTGGCCAGCGCGCTGTAGTGGTACGACAGGTCGAGCGCATTCAGTACCGAGGCGGGGTCGTCATGGCCCGGCATGATCACCAGCTCGTTGTTTTGCCCCACCCAGCCACCCGGCACCAGGCTACCCAGCAGGCGGCCCACCACGTTCGTCCAGAACCAGCCCGTGCTGCGGTTGAAGATGCCCATCAGGCCGAACCACGAGACGATGATGCCGGCGCCGACCGGGAGGGCGATGGCCCAGAGGAACGGCTTGCTGCGGGCCCATGCGGAGCAGAGCATCAGCCAGCCCAGCGTGGGCAGCGCCCAGATGGCGTACAGCGGCAGCAGGGCGATGAGCGTGCCGACGACGCGGAACGGGTGCGCTTCCATGAGCAGGCGCCAGGCCGGTATGCCGTGGAACGTGGCGACGATGGCAAGGAAGCCCACCAGCACCAGGCCCACGATGACGCCCACCACCACCGCGATGACCGGGGCCAGCACCACCGCGCTGGCGGCCTTCGACAGCACCGTGCCGGTATCGGACAGCGGCAGCGACTTCCAGAACAGGATGCTGCGGTCGCGGCGGTCGTCGTACAGCGAGCCAAGGCAGTAGAAGAACACCACGATGGCCATGACGCCCAGGAGCAGGAAGGTGACGCCGTACAGCGTCATGTCCAGCACCGAGCCCGCGGCGACCAGGTCCTTGCTGTCGAACGCCCGGTCGAAGTTGCTGTGGAAATGGGTGTTGGTGCCCGCGTAGCGGCGGCCCATGACCTCGGCCGTGATCACCATCATCACATTGAGCACGAGCCCGACGATGCCGGTGACGATGGGTGCCCAGAAGAAGCCACCCTTGTGCTCCCAGAACTCGCGCTTCACCAGCCAGTAGAAGCTTTTCATGCGTAGGTACCCTTCATGGTGGCGACGAACAGGTCGCCGATCGACGGGCGCCGCACCTCGCCCAGGCGTTCAAGCTGCGGGCGGCTGACGTTGTCGAACAGGAAGATGCTCTTGCCGAACACCTGGCGCTCGTCCAGCGGCTTCAGCTCTCGGGCGGCGGCGGCCATCTCGGCGTTCACCAGCACTTCGCTGAAACGCTCGCCGAGGCTGTCCATGTCGGTGTCGAGCACGATCTTGCCGTCGCGGATGAACATCAGGTCGGTGAGGATGTGTTCGATCTCCTCGACCTGGTGCGTGGTGACCAGGATGGTCTTCTCCTCGTCGAAGTAATCCTCGAGCAGGCTCTGGTAGAACTGCTTGCGGTAGAGGATGTCCAGGCCGAGGGTGGGCTCGTCGAGCACCAGCAGCTTCGCGTCGATCGACATCACCAGCGCGAGGTGCAACTGCACGATCATGCCCTTCGACAGCTGCTTCACCTTCTGCTGCGGCTGCAGCTTGGTGCGGGCCAGGAAGGCGTCGCACTTGGCGCGGTCGAAGCGGGGGTGCGTGTTGGCCACGAAATCGACGGCATCGCGGACCCGCAGCCAGCGCGGCAGCACCGCCACGTCGGCGATGAAGCACACCTGCTCCATCAGCTTGTTGCGGTCCTTGCGCGGGTCCAGGCCCAGCACGCTGAGCTGGCCATCGAAGGTGGTGAGGCCCAGGATGGCCTTCAGCGCGGTGGTCTTGCCGGCGCCGTTCGGGCCGATAAGGCCCACGATGCGGCCGGCGGCGATCTGGAACGAGGCGCCATCGAGCGCCACCGTGTTCTTGAAGCGCTTGGACAGGCCGTTGGCGGTGACGACCGCTGTCATGACGGATCCTCCGTGGAGCCAGGGGCTTCACGCATCAGGGTTTTCAGGTCGAGGCCCATGCGCTGCAGGCGGGCGAACAGGGCCGGCCATTCTTCGCGCAGGAAGCGCTCCCTCTCACTTTTGAGCAGCGCCTCGCGGGCGCCATCGATAACGAACATGCCAAGACCCCTCCGTTTCTCAACCAGTTGTTCGTCGACCAGCTCCTGGTACGCCTTTGAAACCGTCAGCGGGTTGATCTGGAAATCCCCCGCGACCTGGCGTACCGACGGCAGCGGGTCGCCTTCGTTCAAGGCGCCGTCCAGGATCATCGCCACCACGCGTTCGCGGAGCTGGCGGTAAATCGGGACGCTGTCGTTCCAGGTGATGGACATGTAGTTCAATCCTTCGCCGTATGGCGCAGTGCGTTGCCAAACGAATAGTAGGGCATGGCCAGCTGCGCGCTGATGAGGGCTGCCGCACGGTCTTCCGCGCTGCGCCGCAGCGCGTCGGCTGCCGAATCCAGGGTCGCTTCGCCCAGCAGGGCGGCCTCGCGCACATCGGCGTCGGTGGGCCGCACTTCGAGGGCGGGCAGGTCGACGACACGGATGCCGTTGACGAAGTGCGGCGCGGCGACCATCGCGGCGGCGCGGTCATCGAAGGAGCGCAGGGCGAACACGCTGGTGCCGGCGATAAGGAACGAAGCGGTCAGGGCGATGAGGTTCGGCGCTTTCATGGGACTTCTCCAACTCCGATGACGTGGTGCGTCGTGCTTCGGTTACAGGGAGGCGACATCCGCGCCGGCATCGGCGTAGACGACGGGGGCGAGGTTGGTGACCTTGGTGCCGTTGATCTCAGCCAGCGGTGCGACGGAGAACGACGAGCTGTGGAAGACGCCCAGGGCGGCGACGGCGATGGCGAAGGAAGCGGCCAGGGCAACGACGTTCAGGTTGTTGGTAGCGGTTTTCATGGTGCTCTCCTCAGTAGTGGTCTGGGTGACCGGTGTTGTAGTGAACTATAACACCGAATCAGAACGAGTCAAGGAAAATTTTCGGGATTTCCATATGACTTATGGCCTATGCCGGGCCGAGGGGCTGTGCTGGTGCGCTAGCAGGCCGGGCACCCATTCGGATGCAGCACCCCGCGAAAGGGTTGCAAGGCGACATTGCCGGAACGTTGTGCCGCCTCCCCCTTCTCTGTGGGAGCGCGCTTGCGCGCGATGCTTCGGGTGGATGCGGCATCGCGCGCAAGCGCGCTCCCACAGGGCGAAAGAAAAAGGCCGCGATTGCTCGCGGCCTTTTTCCTTTCGCGACGAACCGGGCGGCTTAAAGCTCCGCGCGGAACTCCACGCCGATGATGCGCGGGTCGTTGACGAAGGCGGTGCGGTTGTTGAAGTCGATGCCGCCGGTGATGACCTTCTTGTTCGTGATGTTGCGGCCGTAGAGCGCCACTTCACGCTTGCCGAAGTCCCAGTTGTAGCCGATGCGCACGCCACCTTCGAGGAACGGCTTGCTCTTGAATTCTTCCGAGTCGTAAAGGAAGAAGTTCACTTCGCTGCGGTAGTTCCAGTCGGTGTAGACGAAGAACTCGCCGCTCTCGCCGTACGGGATGCCGTAGCGGGCGGTCCAGGTGCCGATCCACTTCGGTGCGTTGGGCAGCGTGTTGCCGTTGATGAGCGCGTTGCCCGAGGCATTGAGCGGATCGAGCACGGTGCAGCCGCCGCCGCACGGGGCGATGGACAGGTCGCGGTCCTTCAGCTCGGTGTGGTTATAGCTGCCGCCGGCCGTCATGTAGAAGTTGGGCGTGAGGTAGGCCTCGAGGTCGAACTCGGCGCCGTAGCCTTCGGTTTTCTTCGCGTTGATCAGCTGCGTGACGTTGCTGGCGCCGCCCACCGCGGTGAGCTGCTGGTTGTGCATGTTGTACTTGTACACGTCCGCGTTGAAACGGATCTTGTTGTCGTCCGAGGTGGACTTGTAGCCGAACTCGTACGAGGTGATCGTTTCCGGCTTCGCCGTGGAGATGCTGTTGGCGAAGTTGATGCGGCCCTGCACGCTGGGCGCGCGGAAGCCATTGGCGATGCGGGCGTAGACGTTGGAGTTGTTGCTGAGCTGCCAGGTGCCGGTCAGGTCGCCGCTCCAGCGGGCATCGGTCGGGTCGGAGGTGAGCGGGCCGACGGGGCCGGTGAAGCCCAGGGTGCGGTCGGCCTTGAAGTCACGCTTGTCGTGCGACCAACGGGCGCCGGCGCGGACGTCGAATGTATCGGTGAAGTTGTAATCCGCGGAGCCGAACAGTGCGTACGCCTTCGTGCGCTGGCTCTGGTTCACCCAGCCGTTGAGCACGTGGTTGTTGAGCGTGTCGTACGAGAAGTTGGTGATCGCGATGTCTTCGTCGAAGTAGTAGGTGCCAACCTGCCACTTCAGGCGCTCGGACGAGTCGTTCGACAGGCGGAATTCCTGCGTGATCTGGCGGTCCTTCGGCAGCGCGTCGGCCGTCTCGGAGTAGAACGGGGTGGTGCGGTTGGTGAACGTGGCCTTGGCCGGGGTTTCGGAGGCGTCGTAGCCGCCGTCGACGTCGCCGAGGCTGTACGTGGTGGCGCGCTCCAGGCCCGTGATTGACGCGAAGTTCAGGTCGCCGAAGTGCCAGTTGAGATGGACATTGCTGCCCCAGGTGAACAGGTGCTGCTTGTTGCGGCCATCCTGCGATACCGAATCACGATCGAAGCCCGGCACGAACTGGTCGCCGCCCAGGGTGATCGAGTTGGCGCGGTTGACCATGGCGCTGCCGTCGAGCCAGCGGGCGTGCACGTTCACCAGCGCATCGAATGCATCGGTGGCCTTGTACAGGGCCTGCAGGCGCACGGCACGGTCGTTGTAGCCGCCCAGGTCGTCCTTCTTGCCGGTGTAGTCGTTGTCGATCCAGCCGTCGCGGTGCTGCGCCAGCGCGGAGACGCGGCCGGACCAGTTGCTGGCGAGCTTGCCGCCGATGGCGGCTTCGGCGTTGGCGGTGCCGTACGAGCCGTACGAAACACGGGCGTAGCCCTCGGTTTCCTGGGTGGGCTTGCGCGATTCGAACTTGATGACGCCGGCCGGCGAGTTACGGCCGAACAGCGTGCCCTGCGGGCCGCGCAGCACTTCCACCTGCTCGAGGTCGAACAGCGGGAAGCCCTTCAGGATGGGGTTCTCCTGCACGATGTCGTCGTAGACCATCGATACCGGCTGCGATGCGTTGAGGTCGAAGTCGCTGTTGCCGAGGCCGCGGATATAGAAGCGCGGGAACTCGCGGCCGTACGAGGTCTCGGCATACACGCTGGGGGCGCGCGACGCCAGCTGCAGCACGCCATCGCCGGCCTGGCCGAACGATTCGAGCTTCTCCGCCGTGACGACGGTCATGGAGATGGGCACCTTCTGCAGGTCTTCGGTGCGCTTCTCCGCCGTGACGGTGACGGTCTCGAGGGTGGCCGACTTGGCCTTGCTGGGGGCCTGGCTGGCCTGCGTATCGTCTTGGGCGAAGGCCGTGCCGGCCGCGAGGACGGTGGTGATGCTCAAGGCCATAGCGAGGCGACGCGGCATGCGGCGCGTGCGTGCGTGGGTCATGGTGATGTTTTCCGCCTGGTGGGGGTACTGGGGATGGAAACCGGCCCTCGCCAACGTACGAACCGACGTACGGTGCCAAAACCCCTGGCGGGGGCCGAGCTTCGCAAATTATCCCCCGTTACGAGGGCATGACGGAAGTGTTGCTTCTACGTAACAAGCGACTTCCGCTCGCATTTCGGAGGGGAGCGCGGCGTTGTCATGGAAGTGAAACGGGCACGTCCTAACGTGCCGCCGGGTTCGGCCCTTGAACACGATGCCGACAGAAGACGTCGGTATCGCCGACGTTTGAGTATTTTCTCAAACCTTTCGGAGCAGCTCTCTCATGAAGAAGTTTCCCCTGGCCGCCGCCTTCTGGACGATGTGTGGCACCGCGGCCGCCGAGGGTGCGCCACAGGCTGCGATCGAACTCTACGTCGATACGGCCACCCGGCAGATTTTTGCGGAGCCGGGCCCGGGCCGGCAGCGCCTCGGCAAGTTCGTGCAGGCCGCCGACGAGGCGGCGCCTGCCGCCAACAGCGTGGCCACCGCACCGGCGGGTGCTTCGGTGCGCGCCCCCGCTGGCACGGCCACGGCGTCGTCGGCGGCTGGTGCCACCACCCCGGCGGGCGCCTCTGGCAAGCCGCTGGCTTCGTCGAAGGCGTGGTACGACAAGCTCTCGATCCGCGGCTATGTGCAGATGCGTTACAACCAGGGCCTGGATGACGGTGCCAAGGATTTGAAGTCGCCGGGCGATCGTTTCATTGGCCGCGACCAGGGCTTTGGCATCCGCCGCGCACGCGTGGTCATCAGCGGCGATGTCTCCGACAAGATGTCGATCTATATCCAGCCCGACCTGGCCAGCACGCCGACGGGTTCGAGTACCACCAACTTCGCGCAGCTGCGCGACGCCTACGCCGACCTGTGGCTGGACAAGGAGAAGACCTGGCGCATCCGCGCCGGCCAGTCCAAGATCCCTTACGGATTCGAAGACCTGCAAAGCAGCCAGAACCGCCTCACGATGGACCGCGCCGATGCGCTCAACTCGGCGGTGCGCGACGAGCGCGACCTTGGCGTGTTCGCGTACTGGTCGCCCACCGAGATCAAGGAGCGCTTCAGCTATCTGCAGAAGTCGGGCCTGAAGGGCTCTGGCGACTACGGCATGTTCGGCATCGGCGTGTACAACGGCCAGGGCGCCAACCGGCCCGACCGTAATGACCAGTTGCACACCGTGGTGCACTTCTCGTACCCGTTCAAGTTCGCGAACGGCCAGTACCTTGAAGTGGGCGCGGATGCGTACAAGGGCCGCTACGTGGTCTCCACGGGCTCGGCCACCATCGGCGGCGCCACGTTCACCCCGGTGGTGGATGCGCCGGAAGAGGGCAGCACCGACCAGCGCGTCGCGGCGCACGTGGTGTACTACCCGCAGCCGTTTGGTTTCCAGGCCGAGTGGACGGTGGGCAAGGGCCCGGAACTCGATGTCGCCCGCCGCACCGTCCGCACCAAGTCGCTTCGAGGTGGCTATGCGCAGGTGATGTACAAGTTCGATGGTGAGTACGGCTCATTCATGCCGTTCGCCAAGTGGCAAACCTACCGCGGCGCCGCCAAGTTCGACACCAACGCGCCGAAGATGAGCGTGGACGAGCTGGAAGCCGGCGTGGAATGGCAACCGAACAGCGCCGTCGAGCTGGCGGTGGCGTTTGCCAACATGCGCCGCACGGATGTCAGCGCGGCACCGTACCGCATGGTGGAAGGCAAGCTGCTGCGCGTGCAGCTGCAGGTGAATTACTAGAAGACCATGTGGGAGCGCGCTTGCCCCCGAAAAGGGGGTAAACGCGCGATGGGGTTGCGGCAAGCACCCATCGCGCGCAAGCGCGCTCCTACAACGTTATTCGCCGCAATCAGGCGATTATTTTTTCTTCGCCAGCGATTTTTCGCGCACGGCCTTGAACTCGCTGCCATCCTTCCAGGTGGGCCATTCGTCGCTGTCGGCCAGCTTCTCGCCCACCTTGTAGAACGCCATGACATTCTGCATCACGCCGGTGAAATCCCAGCGCATGTCGAAGACATCCGTGGGCTGGTGGTAGCGGTTCTTGCCGTAGTCGTCGGCGGCGGCCTGGCCCGCGGCCTTGCCGCCGGTGACCATGTCGATGCCGCCGCCCGCCGAAAGCGCCGGCACGCCGGCCTTGGCGAAGTTGAAGTGGTCGGAGCGGAAGTAGTAGCCCTTCTCGGGCGAGGCGTCGCCGACGACGACGCGGTTATCCGCCTTCAATACATCGGCAAGGGTGTCTTCGAGCGTGCCCTGGCCCAGGCCGGTGACGATCATGTCCTTCGTGGGCCCGGTGATGTCGAGCGCATCCATGTTGATGTCGGCCACGGTCTTGTTGAGCGGGAAGGGCGGGTGTGCCACGTAGTAGGCCGAGCCGAGCAGGCCCGATTCCTCCATGGTGACGGCGGCGAACACCACGCTGCGCTTGGGCTTGTCGTGCCCGAACTTCGCCGCGATCTCGAGCAGGGCGGCGATGCCGGTGCCGTTGTCCACGGCGCCGTTGTAGATGGCATGCCCCTTCAGCGAGGCGTCGTGGCCGAGATGATCCCAGTGCGCGGTGTACACCACGGCCTCGTCGGGCGTGTCGGTGCCTTTCACCATGCCGATGACGTTGTTGCTGAGCGAATGGGTGATGTTGCTGTGCAGCTGCAGGTTGGCCTTGGCATCGAGCGGCACGGCCTTGAACCCGCGCACGCCGGCCTGCTTCGCCAGCTCGTCGAAGTTCTTGCCCGCCCTGGCGAACAGCCGCTGCGCGGCGTCGCGGGTGAGCCAGCCCGCCACGGCCACGCGTGGTGCCGGGTCTTCGCTTTCGGGCAGGTCGAGCCGCGGCATGGTCCATCCGCTCTTCACCACGTTCCAGCCATAGCCCGCGGGCTCGGCCTGGTGGACGATGAACACCGCCGCGGCCCCCTGGCGCGCGGCCTCTTCGAACTTGTAGGTCCAGCGGCCGTAGTAGGTCATCTCGCGGCCCTTGAACAGCTTCGGGTCGTTAGCGTCCCAGCCCGGGTCGTTGACCAGGACGATGACGGTCTTGCCCTTCACGTCCACGCCGTCGAAGTCGTTCCACTGCGCCTCGGGGGCGTCGACGCCGTAGCCGGCGAACACGATGTCGGAATCCTTCAGCTCCACGTCGGCCTTGGCCTGGAGCGTGCCCGCGACCATGTCGGTGCCGAACGCGAAGGCCTCGTTGCCGCCGCCCTCGGCGACGTTGAGGTTCAGGGCATCCTGGCCGGTGAGCTCGGTGGACACCGCCGGCACCGTCTGCACCCACTCGCCCTTGTTGCCGGGCTCGAGGCCGGCGGCCTTGAACGCCGCGATGATGTAATTGGTGGTGAGGCGCTCGCCCAGGGTGGCGGGCTTGCGGCCGTCGTATTCATCCGAGGAGATGACCCGGAGGTGCGCGGCGAAGTCGCCCGCCGTGATATCCGGGCTGAAGTCGTGTTTCTCGTTGGCCACCGCCGGCAGGGGCGGCGGTGGCGAGGTCGCCGGCCTGGCAGGTGCCGTGGCGGCGGCGGCCGGCGCCGCCTTGTCTTCGTCGTGCGATGAGCATGCCGCCAGGGCGAGGGCGGACAGGCAGGCGAGGGCGATTCGGCGCATCGGTCGGGGATTCCCTATGGCGTTCGTGGCTCGAAACCCGAGTGTAGCCGACCCGGTCCCGCTGTCGCCTGATACGCGGGCAAGCCATAATGGACGGTTTTCCCGGTTTGTTAAGGCCCGCCCCATGCGTATCGGCATCGACTTCGGAACCAGCTACTCGGCCGCCGCCGCCGTCGTGGACGGCCAGCTGGAGCTGGTCCGCTTTGGCGAGGAGCGCCAGTTCCGCACCGCCGTGTTCTTCCCGGAGGTGGTGCCGGATTTCGACGACTTCGTGCTCACCCCGGCCCTCGAGGCCCAGGTGGAGACGATCATCCGCGCCACCCGCGCCGACGAGCGCCGCACCGGCCGCACCCCGCGCAGCGAGGGCGAGGTGCGCCGCGACGCCATCCGCGTGGTGCGCCGCCAGTGGATGGAGGAGCGCCTACGCGAGGCCGCCTCGTCGTCGGTCGCCAGTTTCCAGGATGCCCTGTTCGGCGAGGAAGCGGTCGAGGCCTACCTGGAAGAAGGCACGGGTAACCTCATCGAATCCCCCAAATCGATGTTCGGTTACAAGCTCGATCCCCGCGTGCGCAAGACCATCGTCAGCATCGCGGCCCATATCCTCGAGCACGTGCGGCTCACCGCCACCCGCCAGTTCGGTACGCCGGTGCGCGAGGCCGTCATCGGCCGCCCCGTGGAGTTCCGCAGTTCGATGGGCCCCGCGGGCGGCGACCAGGCCCTGGGTATCCTGCGCGAGGCGGCGGGCATCGCCGGCTTCGACGGGGTGTCGTTCCTCGAGGAGCCGGCCGCGGCGGCCATGCACTACCACCTCTCGCTGGCCGGCCGGCAGCGTGCCCTCATCGTCGACATCGGCGGTGGCACCACCGACGTGGCCTACGCCGAACTGGGCGCCGGCCAGGCACCGGTCATGCATCGCAGCTGGGGCCTGCCGCGCGGTGGCACCGACCTCGATGTCGGCATGAGCCTGCATGCCTTCATGCCGCTGTTTGGCAAGGATGTCGCCGGCGTGCCGGTGCACCACTTCGTCGAGGCGGCCAGCGTCCACAACCTGCCCAAGCAGCGCGAGTTCCGCAAGCAGGACTACCGCCGCGTGGACGAACCCTTCGCCTCGCGCCTGCGCGCCCTGCAGGGCACCGGCGCCACCACGCGCCTCAACCAGCAGGCCGAACGGGTGAAGATCGAGCTTTCCGGGGCAGGCGAGGCCTCGGCATCGCTCGACTTCATCGAGCCCGGCCTTGCCGTCAGCGCGGGCGGCGGCGATTTCCACGCTGCCTCGGAGGACTTCCTCGACCGGATGGCCCGGCTACTGGACGAAGCCCGGGTCGACATCGCCGACGCACCCGCCAGCATCTTCCTCACGGGCGGCACCTCGCGCTCGCCCCAGGTGCGTGACCGGGTGGCCGCCAGCTTCCCCGGGATACCCGTCGTCCATGGCGACCCATCGCTGGGTGTGGTTTCTGGGCTTGCCCAGGCGGCGCTTTTGCCAGTTTCATCAAATGTTTCAAGCGCGAGTTAAGCTAAATCGGCACTTTCACAAATTGCTGGCATTTCCTGTCTTACACGGTTAGTTATAGCGGCGGGAGCCGCCCTCCCATGGGCGTCTCAGCGCCCAGGGAGTTTCAACGCGTGCAGGCGCCGTGCCTGCCTGGATCAACGCGGGGGTGCGTATGGGACAGTGGAATACAGATGTCGATGGCAGTCGCAGCACGATGGAGGGGTTCGCATGAGCCGCCCCATCGACCTGCACGGACTCGAGGACTACGACCTCGTCACGCTTGGCGCCGCCCTGGGCGTATGTGACGTCGACCTGCTGACATTAAGCCCGGCACGACCTCGTGCCGCTATCGCGTCGCAGACGCACGACGGCGTCACGTACTTCACCGCGCACCTCGACTTCGATGTGCGCGGCACGCTCACGGTGCCGGACGAATCCTGCATGCTCATCTACCTGCACGAAGCAGGGGAGCGAAGCTGGTGCCAGGGCGTGGGCATCGAATCGGAAATGGCCGTCACGCTGTTGCGCGGCACGCCCACCGATTTCATGTTCGAACGCGGCACGCGATTTACCCTGGTCGTAGCGCCATACGCACGTTTCCGCGCGCGTTTCATGGCATCGGACCATGCCGACGTCGACATGGCCGCGCAGCGCCTTCGCCTCTTCGCGGTCAATTCCGATCCGCTCAAGCGCGCATGGCGGCAGATCCGCGACCGCGTGCGCGACGGCGCCGCCGACGCGTTCGGCCCGGTGGAGGATCTGCTGGACGAACACATCCGCGTGGCGTTGTCGTCGTCGTCCGAGGACCGCCCGGTGGCATCGCGTGGCCGCCGTGCGCACTACCAGGTGATGCGGCGCGCGGAGCGCTTCATGCGCGCCAACCTGCGCCGCGACATCTACTCGCAGGAACTTTGCCAGGCCGCCGGGGCCAGCGAGCGCGGGCTGCGTTACGCGTTCGACGACCTGCTTGGCATCCCGCCAAACCGCTACCTCGCCATGTTGAGGTTGTGCACCGCGCACCGCAGCCTTGTCACCGCGGAAGCGGGGCGGCGCTCGGTCAAGTCGGTGGCCCTCAGCTGCGGCATGTGGGATCTCTCCCGCTTTGCTGAGAAATATCGCAGTGTGTTTGGCGAGCAGCCCCGTGAGACGCTCACGCGCAGCGTGCCGGACGACCTGGCCGTGGAAGAGATCGACGATTTGTAGTCGGTGCGGCCCGCGTGAAGGTTAGGAAGGTAACCAGTCAACTTCTGGTTGCCTTTCCCGGGGCGTAGCGGTATTGGTAAGGCAAGTCACAGCTTGCATCACATGCCGAAACGTCTCGATATACGGCTCCTTGCGCCATCTGGGTACGCGGAAGATCGTGCCGCCTGCCAACGCGCCATCGAACGGCTGCAGGCCGCCGGGCACACGGTGCACGGCGGCGCCGTGGTCGACCGGGTCGACCTGCGCTTCGCCGGCAGCGATGCCGAGCGCGCGGCGGACATCAACCACCTGGCCAACCCCGACCACCCGCTGCCGGATGTCGCCATGGCCACCTGCGGTGGCTATGGCGCCATCGCGTTGCTCGATCGCCTCGACTACGCCGGGCTGAAGGCCCGCTTCGAGGACGGGCGATGCGTCCTCGTCGGCCACGGCGATTTCACCGTGATCCAGTGCGCGCTGCTGGCGCGCTGCGGCGTGGGCAGCCTGCACGGGCCGATGCTGGTGCAGGATTTCGGCGCCGGCTACCTGCGGGAAACCACGTGGCGGCATTTCTGGCAGACGCTGCAGGGGCCGTCCATGGACGTGGCATGGGCATGCAACGAGAACGCGCCTGCGCTAACGCTCGAGGGTACGTTGTGGGGCGGTAACCTCTCCGCGCTTTGCAGCCTCGTGGGTACGCCTTACATGCCCAGGGTGGAGGGTGGCATCCTCTATCTCGAGGAAAGCGGTGAACAGGCTTTCCGCATCGAGCGCATGCTCTACGAACTGCTGCACGGCGGCGTGCTGGCCACCCAGCGCGCCATCCTGCTGGGCGGCCTCGGCGGCCAGCGGGTAAGCGAATACGACAATGGCTACGATATCGACCACGCCCTTGAACGCTTCGGCCGCGCATGCGGGCTGCCGATGGTGCGTGGCCTCGGCATTGGCCACGGGCCCGACAAGTGCACCTTGCCGTTCGGCGCGGTGGGCACGCTCGAGGTGCGCCATGGCCAGGCCATGCTGGCCGCGCACGACTACCGGCATGTAAGGCAGACCGCCGGCGCGTAAGCCGGCGGTGGTTGCGTCAGGCCGCGGCCTGCGTGGCGCCGATGACTCCGATGAACACGATGCTGAGCATCCAGAAGCGGGCGGGGTCGCGCCATACGCACACGCCCAGGCACACGATGCCCAGCGTGCACGAGACGATGCCCGCGGCCGTAAGGCCGAGCTGGGCCAGCGACGGGTCGCCGCCGGAGGCGATGAGCATGGGACGGAAGATGGCGAACCAGGCGAGGACGAGGCAGGCGCCCCCGACGATGCCCAGGAGCCAGTTCGATGGATGGTTCTTTGGCAGGAGCTGGATGCCGAGATAAATGGCAAGAACGACGACAGCGAAAACCATGAGCAGCAAAGCCATGCATTAACCCCTTGGTCGTGGCTCGCGGTCCCCACCGCTAGAGCCGGCCTACCGAGGATGGCGGATGCGTGCGGCTACGTCATGCTGCGCCGCGCCACCCGTTTCATCGGCCACGGCGGCGTTTCGTCGGGAAAACCGACCCATGCCCGGATGTGCGTCGTATCCTCGCCGCCATCTTTAAGGGAGTGCAGCGCATGGCCAGCATCCGTTTCCTGTTCCGCCTCGTGGCCGCCTGGGTCGCCGCGCTGTGCGTCGCCCTCGTCGCCTGGAACGCGCTGGACGTCAGCCGCGATTTCCCCGGCATCTTCATCTTCATCTGGTTCGTTGGCCTGGTGCTGGCGCTGGGCCGGGGCATCTCGCATCTGTACCGCGTCCGCACGTTCGCCGGCCGCATCGACCCCGAGACGCTCGCCAACCGCCAGCGCCGCCGCGTGGAGGTACCCTACGGCACCGACGAGACGCTCGACCTCGTCGAGCAGGTGGTCCGGGCACTACCGGATATCCAGGACGTGGCGGCGGCGCGCGGTGGCCTGCAGGTGCGGGGCATGGTGCGGCACGCGTTTGCCGAGCCGCAGCCCCCGGGCACGCCCTTGCGCAAGCGCCGGCCGAAGGATCCGTTCCAGCGCAACACGCGCATCAACGCCTCGGTGCTGCCGGGCGAGGGCACCTGCACCGTCCTCTTTGTCTGCGAACCCGATAGCGGCGCGTGGATGGACTGGTTCAACCCCGACGGCGGTGTCTCGCTCGAACTGGCGGAAACGCTGGTGCGCGCGCTCACCCAGCGAATCAACGAACGCCGCACCCGTGAACGTGCCGATGCCCGGCAGACCGCCATGGAAAAGGAACTCACCGCTGCGCAACTGACGCTGCTGCAGGCCCAGGTGGAGCCGCATTTCCTTTACAACACGCTGGCCAGCGCGCAGGAACTGGTGCGCACCGACCCGGCGCGTGCCGACAAGATGCTTGGCCACCTCATCGATTACCTGCGTCGCTCGCTGCCGAAGACCGACGGTTCGCTCTCCACCGTGGGCCAGGAGCTGGAACGCTCCACCGCGTGGCTGGAGATCATGCAGCTGCGCATGGGTAGCCGCCTGGTCGTGCACGTGGACGTCCCCGAGGTGTGCAAGGGCTACGCCATGCCGTCGATGATGCTGCAGACCCTCGTGGAAAACGCCATCAAGCACGGCCTCGAACCCAAGCCTGGTGGCGGTGGCGTGTGGATCCGAGCCGCCTGCGATACGACGGGGCTGTCGCTCACGGTCGCCGACGACGGCCTGGGCCTGCGCAGCGACGGCGCCGGCAGCGGCATTGGCCTGAAGAACCTGCGCGAGCGCCTGCGCCTCACCTATGGCAACACGGCGAGCTTCACCATCGGCAATAACTTCCCCGATGGCGTGGCGGCGACGATCACGCTGCCCGTGGCGGAGCCGGCCCATGCCTAAGTGCATCCTTGCCGAAGACGAAAAGCTGCTGTCGGCGGCCCTGCAGCGCGAGCTGGCGAAAGCGTGGCCCGAGCTCGAGGTGGTGGCGGTGGCCGAGGACGGTGGCGAGGCGCTCGACGCCATCGCGGAGCACACGCCCGACATCGCGTTCCTCGACATCCGCATGCCTGGCCTCACCGGCATGGAAGTGGCGGCCGCGGCGGCGGATGCGAGCCCGCGCACGCTGGTGGTCTTCATCACCGCCTATGACCAGTACGCCGTGGACGCCTTCGAGCGCGGTGCGGTGGATTACCTGCTGAAGCCCGTCGCGGCCGATCGCCTCGCGCAGACCGTGGCCCGCCTGCGCAGCCGCCTGGCTGACGTGGAGAAGCATGCTGGCCGGGCAGGGCGCCTGGCCAAGGACATGCGCGACCAGTTCGAGGCCACGCCGGTCGAGCCGCTCACGTGGATCACCGCAAGCACGGGCCGCGCCACGCGCCTGATCCTGGTCGAGGATGTCATTTATTTCCGTGCCGACAACAAGTACACGCTGGTGGCGACGGCCGATGGCGACGCGCTGCTGAGCCGGCCCATCCGCGAGCTGCTGGCGCAACTGGATCCGCGCACGTTCCGGCAGATCCATCGTTCCACCATCGTGAACCTGCGCCAGGTCGCCTCCGTGGAGCGCGACGATGGCGGCAAGGGCTGTCTGCGCCTGCGTGGCCGGCCCGAGACCCTCACCGTAAGCCAGCCGTTCATGGCCATCTTCCGGGCCATGTGACGAAGGACACGCCATGAGCCTCTTACTCGCGATCCTCTACTGCTTCACGCACCTGGCCGGCTTCATCGGCCCGGGCCCAGACCGCTTCGTCGCGGTGACGCCACGCAGCGCGTGCGTGGCGTCCCAAGGCAACGTGCAGGGTTACTGGCGCGGCACCACCGTGAAGGTGATCTTCGACGGGTGCTCGGCATCGTGGTGCACGGCATTGTGCGCCACCACGCCCTTGCTCTCGTCGTAGTTGTTGCCACCGGTGTTGAGGTTGCGGTCGAAGCGCGGGAAGTTGCTGCTCGACACCGCCACCCGCAGCTTGTGCCCCGGAAAGAAGAAGTTGCTGGTGTCGATGGGCTGGAACGTCACCTTGTAGACCTCGCCATCCTTCATCCACACCGGCGGCTTGTCGTAGCCCTGGCGGTAGCGCATGCGCTGGATGTTTTCGGTGAGGTTGAACGCGCGGCCGTCGGGGTACACGTCCATCACCTTGAAGGTGAAGTCGGTGTCCTTCGCATCGGACGATACGTACAGGGTGACCGTGATGGGGCCGGAGACTTCCGTGCCTTCCTTGAACGGCTCCGAGTCGTACACAAGGATGTCGTTGCGGGCCAGCTGCGTGTTCTGGTCGAACGAGCCGAATTTCACCGCCGTGCCCTGGCAGCAGCCGCCACCACCAAAGGTCGTCACAGGGTTCATCGGGTCGTAGATGAAGCGGTCGGGCTGGTCGGTACCACCCGCCTGGGCGACCAGCTTGCCATCGCCATACAGCGTGTTGGCCTTGCCGCCGCTGGTGAAGTAGAGATCGCGCGACTGCGAGCCTGCCGGCGGCCACATCGTGCTGTTATGCCATTTGTTCTCGCCCATGACGTAGTACATCACCTTGGGCTGCTTATCGACGACCGGGCTGTCGACGCCCTTAAGCCATTTATCGAACCAGCCGTAGACGAGGCTGTTGTAATCGAAGCGTGCGTCGCCCACGTCGAGGTCGCCGATCATCGTGTGCTCGGTGGCCCGCGTGTACGCACAGTGCAGCACCGGCGCGATGATCGCGTACTGCTGGTCGGCCACGTCCTTGGGGGCGGTGGCGCGGACGTGGTTATAGGCGGCGAGGTTCGGCGACACCGAGACGTCGAACCAGCTCATGAACCACAGGCCCGGCTTCTTGATCTTCATGTCGTCGTGCCACAGGCCACCCTTGTACCAGGCCGGGCTGTTGGGCGTACGCGCCACCATGTTGCCGCCCGTGGGCACGGGCATCGCCTCGGCGAAGATGCCGTCGGGGCCGCCCGCGGCCTTCATGATGTCCTTCACCGGCAGGGTCCAGAACACCTTGTCCCAGTCCGCTTCGGGCGGCTGCGAATCGAGGTCGAAGAGCTTCGAGGCGCGGATGAGGTCGGCCTGTGACGTGTTCGCCGGGAACATGGGGCGAACCTGGTTCTGCTCCTTGTACAGCCAGTCGATGAAGAGCATCTGGATGGCGCCGCCGCGGTACCAGTTGCCCTGCTCGTAATACGGGCCGACGCGGCCGACACCCGCGCCGAAACCCTGCACGTTGAACGTGGCAAGCCCCGGGGTATCCTGCGCCACCACGGCCATCTGCCATTCCGCCGTCGACGAGCAGCCCGTGGTGCCCACCTTGCCGTTCGACCACGGTTGCGCGGTGATCCACTTCACCGCGTCGACACCGTCGGTGAGCGGGGCGCCGAGGATGTCGTAGTTGCCCTCGGAGAAATAGTGGCCGCGCTCGTTCATGTCGATGTACGCATAGCCGCGCTTCACCGCTTCGAGCTGGCGGCTCATGTCGCGCGGCGCGCCATTCTTCACGTCCCAGAAATTGAAGTTGTAGGGCGTGCGGACGAAGATCGTGGGCACCTTGCCGGTGGCGCCCTTCGGCCGGTACACGTCGGCCGCCATGCGCTTGCCATCGCGCATTTTCACCATCACCTTGCGGTCGATGGTCGCCACGTCCTCGAGCTGCTTTTCGACGTCGTTGCGCTGGGCGATTAGCTTCTTTTGCTCGGGCGTGAGCACGGCCTGCGCGGCGACGGGCGCCGCGAGCATCGCGAGGCCGGTGGCCCCGAGGGCGACGGTCAGCGCCGTCCTGGCGAAGTGGAGGGCAGGGCGCGTGTGTCGCATGGGCAAGGCCTTTTACTCGGGACGATCGCCCGAGTCTGGCCTACGCACCATGGCAGGTAAATCGTGACTTCCGGCAGGGTCAGGCTTCGGGTACGGGGATACCGTGGCGGGCCAGCATGGCGGCGATCTCGCCGCTCACCCAGTCGAAGTCGTCGGGCCCAGCGGCCTCGAGCACCGCGTTCGACAGCGCGGCGAACGTGGGCCAGAACGCATCCGGGTCGGGGTTGTCGCGCAGGCCGGAGGCCACCTCCGCGTCGAGGCGGCCAAGCATGCCTTGCAGGTCGTCTTGATGGCTCATGGCCCAAGGGTACCCCCGGCATGTGTCCGTAAGTCGTGTAGGCGGCCGTTAGCCCGGCAGGAATGCCGGCAGGGTAGAGGTCACCAGCCGGTGGTCGTCGGCCGAGGGCATGCCGGAGACCGTGATGGCCCCGATGACGCCCAGGCCGCGCAGGCGGAGCGGGTAGCCGCCGCCATCGCTGGCGTGGTCGGCGGGGGCCAGGCCGTAGCGTTCCTCGAGCGTCTGGCCGGCCCTGGCCAGCTTCAGCCCTACCGCGAGCGTGCTGGTGCCGAGCGCCAGCACGGTGTTGCGCTTGCGGCGGACCCAGCTGGCGTGGGAGACATCGGTGCCGGGCAGGGCAACATGGAACAGCGGCCGGTCGCGGAGGCTGATGTCGATGGCGACGGCGGCACCCCGTTGCAGGGCGGCGGCGCGCAACGCATCGCCGAGCGCCCAGGCCGTGTCGAGCGTGAAGCGCTCGAACTGCAGTTCCTGCTCTTCGCGGGCCAGCGTATCGAGGTTTAGTTCAATCATGGGGGGATTGTAAGACGGTATGCTCCCCGGCATCGCCCTACCGAAACCCCTCATGTCCTCGACCACGACCTTCGAGTTCGTCCTGATCCTGCTCGTGGCCATCGTGGCGCTGGAGCTTATCGCGCGGAAACTGCACCTGCCCACCGCCGCGGCGCTGTTGGCCGGGGGCGCGGGTATCGCGTTCCTGCCGGGCGTGCCGGCGGTCAGCTTCGACCCGGAGCTGGTGCTTATCGTGTTCCTGCCGCCACTGCTCATGGACGGCGCCTATTACACGGTGTGGTCGGACTTCCGCCGCTACCTCGGCGGCATCCTGTGGCTTGCCGTCGGCGCGGTGGTCTTCACCACGCTGGCGGTGGGCGCCACGGTGCACTGGCTCGTGCCGTCGCTGCCATGGGCGGCGTGCTTTGCCCTGGGTGCGGTGGTGTCGCCACCCGATGCGGTGGCTGCCAAGGCCGTGCTCGGCAAGGTGCGGCTGCCGCGTCGCCTCATGGTGCTGCTCGAGGGCGAAAGCCTGCTCAACGATGCGACGGGCCTGGTGTTGTTCCGCTTCGCCGTGGCCGCCGCGCTGACGGGCGCCTTCAGCGCCAGCGGCGCACTGATGAGCTTCGCGGGGCTGGCGCTCGGCGGCATCGCCGTGGGTGCGATCATCGGCGCGCTGGTGGTGCTGGTGCTCCGCCGCATCGACGATGTGTTCCTCGCCATCACTGCGTCGTGCCTGTCGCCCTGGGCGGCGTATATCGGCGGCGAGGCCTGCCATGTCTCCGGCGTCATGGCCGTGGTCACCACCGGTATCATCTTCGGCTGGTTCCAGCACGAGGTGTTCTCCGCCAACGTGCGCGTGCGTGGCAGCTCGTTCTGGGCCGTGATGATCTTCCTGCTCGAGGCCCTGGTGTTCATCCTCATCGGCTTCTCGCTGCGCGGCGTGGTCGAGCGGCTCGGTGGCATCGGCAATACCTTCGAGCAGCTTGGCGTGCCCATCCTCGGTGTCGTGCTGGCCGTCATCGTTTCCCGCTTCGCGTGGGTCTACGCCACCGACTACCTGCGCGTGCCCGTGCTGCGCGCCGTGGGCAGGAAGCCCGCACCGCCATCGCCGAAATCCAGCTTCCTGCTCGGTTGGGCGGGCATGCGTGGCGTGGTGACGCTGGCCATCGCGCTGTCGCTACCCGAGGAGATGCCCGGCCGCGACCTCACCCTGGCGGCGGCGTTCGCGACGATCCTGGTCACGGTGGTGGTGCAGGGCGGCACCATCGGCCCGGTCATCCGCTGGCTCGGCCTTGATCGCAACGTGCATAACGAGGGCAACCACCTCAACGAAATGGAGGCATACCTTGCCATCGACGCGGCCCAGCTCGAGGCCGTCAAGGCGCATGCCTATGGCGCTGATGGCACGGTCATCCACCCGCGCCTGCTCGAGCAGTACAGCTACCGGGTCACCATTGCGCAGCGCGTCATCGACGAGAACATCACCATCACCAGCGACCGCGAATCGCACTACGACGTGGTGCTTGCCGCCCTGGCGGCCGGCCGCACGGAGCTCCTGCGCCTGCACCGCGCGGGGCGCATCCACGACGAGCTGCTCCACTACCTGGAGCGTGACCTGGATTTCCAGCAGGTATCGGCCGAGAACGACCGGATGGGTCCAGCGGATTAACACCAAGACGTGCTAGGGACGAGGGAACCGACTCCTCGTGGTCAAATATTCCCCGCTTTTTATGCGGTGAATACGGCCCGGGATCGCCGCATGGCTAGTCTGGCGCCTTCGCGGGCACGAAGGGCGACACAGGGTCGCTGGCCGGGAAGGTCTCGTCCAGCGCCTGGTCCTGGTTGTCACTCTCATGCGCCTTGCGGCTCTTTTTGTCGGCCGGGGATTCCGGCTTGGCCGGCGTCTTGTGGTCGGGGTGGTGGATGTCGTGGCGATCGTGGTTCATGGCGTGCCCTCCGCGTTGAATCGCACCCCCACTGTTTTCCCGCAGCCGTGAACGGCGGGTCGCGTGGGCGTCAGCGCGGCCGCGTGGTTTCGCGGGGCGTTGATCGACACATGGCCACGATGACTGCATGCCCGCGCTTGCCTGGTTGGTCTTCGTCGCCGTCCTTCTCCTCTCCACCTCGTTTCTTTCGGGGTGGATCCAGCGCGGGCCCGTGACCACGTTTGCCATTTACCTGCTTGCCGGCGTGGTGGTCGGGCCTGGCGTGCTCGGGCTGGTGTCGCTGCCGCTCTCAGTGGATCGCGTGCACTGGCTGCGCGTGGCATCGGAGGCGGCGCTGGTGGTGTCGCTGTTCATCACGGGCCTGAAGTTGCGGCTGCGCCTGCGGGATGGTGGCTGGCGTATGGCCATAAGGCTTGCCGTGCCGGCGATGGCGATCACCGCGGCAGCTGTCATCGCCTTAGCGATGTGGGGGCTTGGGTGGTCGCTCCCCTGGGCGCTCGCGCTGGCTGCGATGGTGAGCCCCACCGACCCGGTCCTCGCTTCGTTGGTCTCCGTCGACGACGCCCGTGACGACGACGCGTTGCGCGTAGCGATTTCCGGCGAGGCGGGCTTGAATGACGCGACGGCGTTGCCGTTGTTGTTCCTGGCGCTATCCCTGCTTGCGCCGGACGCGACGCTCGCCAGTGAGTGGCCGGCATGGCTTGGCATCGACGTCGTGTGGGGCCTCGCCGGTGGCCTCCTCATCGGCCTGGCGGGCGGTTGGGGCCTCGGCTACGTCGGTACCCACCTGCGCCACGCGACACGCGACGTCGCGCCAAGCGATTTCCTTGCGCTGGGCATCATGGTGCTTGTCTACGCAGTGGCGGAAGCGGTGCACGCATCGGGGTTCCTCGCCGCGTTCGCGGCGGGCGTGGGGTTGCGCCGGGTAGAGCTTGGCGTCAGCGAGCTGACAAAGGAGGACCCCGGGCTCGATGCACTGCAGGTCGCGCCGGCCGAGATGCGGATCAACCCGAATGAGCGGGCGAGGGCGAGCGTGGAGCACTCGGCGCATACCGTGGGTTGGGTCGTCTCCGATGCCCTGTCGTTCGGCGAGACCATGGAGCGCCTTATCGCCGCGGCACTGGTGCTGGCGGTTGGCATTGCCGCGGTGCCGGCGTTCGGCTGGGCGGCGGCTGGCGTGGCGGCCGTGCTGCTGTTGGTCATCCGCCCCGTGGCCGTTTGGATCGCGACCATCGGCAGCAAGGTACCGTGGCAGCGGCGCGTACTGATCGGATGGTTCGGCATCCGCGGCCTCGGTAGCCTGAACTACCTGGCGTTCGGCATGGGCCACGGGCTGGGCGGGCCCCAGGCGACCGCCTTGCAGGGCGTGGTCGTGACCGTCGTGGCCTTTAGCGTGTTGATCCACGGGGTAAGCGTGACGCCGTTGATGCGGTGGCGGGCGGATGCGATCCGCCGGGCCACCGAGGCAAGGCGCTAGATCTTATAGAAATCTATTCAATATCTCGCCTGTTTTTTTCTTATATTGCTGTATTTAATGCATATTGACTTTAATTATCTATTCAATTATCTATGCATTCATGACAGCAAGCTCCTCCCTGGGTTCGGTTCTGGTTGATGTCCTGCGCTCGCGCGGGCTGTCGTCAGCCGCGCAGCTCGCGGCCGCCACCGGCTCCAGCCAGCCCACGGTATCCCGGGCGCTTGCCGAGGCCGGCACCGCCATTACCCGGATAGGCCGGGCGAGGCGCACCCGCTATGCCGCGGTGCGCGATGTCCGAGGCCTTGGCACCACATGGCCCCTGTTTCGCATCGATGCGCAGGGCCATCCCCAGGCGTTCGGCGACCTCACGGCACTGCATGGTGGCGGCAGCCTGGTGCAGGCTGTCTCGCCCCCCGATTGGCTGCGCGACGAGTTCGTCGATGGCCTGTTTCCCGGCATCCCATGGTTCCTCGACGATCAGCGCCCCCAGGGTTTCCTCGGGCGGCAGTTCGCGCAGGCATGGGCGAGGGAGCTCGGCCTGCCGGCCGACATCCTCCGCTGGAGCGATGACGCCGTGCTGGCGGCGTTGCTCCTGCATGGCGAGGACGGCCCGGGCAATTTCGTCATCGGCACATCGGCGCTCGAACAGGCCCTGGCCGGAAGCGCCGATGCACTTCCCGCATCGTCGCGTTCCGTGGAATACACGCGCCTCGCCGCCCGCGCGCTTGCCGGCGAGGCGGTCGGTTCGTCCGCCGCCGGTGAACAGCCCAAGTTCACCGCCCGCATCGACGACGGCCACGGCGATATACGCCACGTGATCGTCAAGTTCAGCGAGCCCGTCACCAGCGACGCGGGCCGGCGCTGGGCCGACCTGCTTGCGTGCGAGCACGTCGCGGGCCAGGTCCTGGCCGAACACGGCGTGGCCAGTCCCCACACCGAACTGCTTTGGTCGGGCGAACGCCTGTGCCTGGAATCCACGCGTTTCGACCGCGTGGGCACGTACGGCCGGCGCGGCTTCGTCACGCTTGCGGCCTGGAGCGACGCGCACGATGGCGTGCGCGACGACTGGGCGAGCGCGGCGGATCGCATGTGCGCGGCACGGTGGCTGACGGCGGCCGATGCCGCCGACGTGCGCCAACGATGGTGGTTTGGCCGGATGATCGGAAACACCGACATGCATTTCGGCAACATCGGGTTCTTCCTCGACGATGCGTTGCCGCTCGCGCTCGCCCCCAGCTACGACATGCTGCCGATGCTCTATCGGCCTGCGTCGAACGGCGCCATCGTGTCGCGCGACCTCCAGCCTGCCACGCCGTTGCCGGCGGACATGGCTTTATGGCAGCGGGCCGCGGCGTGGGCCGAAGCGTTCTGGGCCCGGGTGACGATGGCCGGCGACGTGAGCCACCCGTTTCGCGAGGTGGCCGCACGCAATGCGGAAACCGTGGCGCGCCTTCGACAGCGGTTCGGCGCGTAGGCCGCGGGTCAGTTCTTCTTGTCGGCCAGCTTGTAAGGCGTGAACGGCCCCAGCACCACGAAGCCGCGCAGGCCGCCAGCGAAGCGGTCGACGAGCTTCACTGTGTCGAGCGAGCACAGCTGCGAGCCGAACGTGCGGGTCACCAGGACATCGTCGGCATTGAGCGACTCGGCGCCCGAGCGCAGCTGGTTGACGTACCAGGTGCTGCCGATGCGGTAGGCGATGGTTTTCTTCTCGATGATCTGCATGCCATAGACCTGGGGCAGGCTGATGCAGTTCTGTGGCGTGCCGGCGACCCGGCCCTCCATGATTTTCGCGAGCTGGTCGGGCGGGGCGTCCTTGCTGGCCAGGGCGGGGGATGCCAGGCCGACAGCGGCGGCCAGTGCGAGCACGAAGCGGAAAGAGGGCGACATGGCGGCCTCCGGCGAGTGGGGACGCGTTGATTGTAGGCCGATCGCCGTGAATGTGAACGGCCCCGCCAACGTCGCTCAGCCGGCCCTCACGCGTCGTCCATCACGCACTGCCGAGGATGCCGTCATGCCCGGGCCCTGTCCGGCCCCGCCGTACCCAGCAGGACCCTCGATGGCCCAGATCCGCATTTTCGTGATGTACCCCTCCACCAACTCGCGTACGTGGCACGTATCCACCGATGGCCACGAAGGGGAGTCGTACACCGACGGCCTGGTGGCCCTGCATGCCGCCTGCGAAAAAGCGCGCGTGCTGGAGCAGATGGGCCACGACGTGGTCGTGCGCCAGGAGGACGCGGACGGGGCGTGGCATATCGTGCGGGAGTGACGGGAGCTACTTCACGGGTGCGGTCACCGGCGCGACGCGCAACGACGTCCTGTAGTTGCCCTGCATCACCAGCGACACCTGGCCGAGGCCGCCATCCTGCGCCGTGCTCCACGCCGCGATGGCGATGGTGTTCTTCCCGTTCGGGTTGAGCAGGCCGGGTGGTAGTTCGAAATCGGTCTGCGGGCCCACGTCGCTGATATAGCGGCCAAGCTGCCAGCCATTGATGAAGATGACGGCGCGGTAGCGGTGCGGCGCATCGTCGTGGATGCGCAGGGCGATGGGCACGTCCTGGTCCTTCGGCAGGTCGAGCGTGAAATCGGTTCGGTACCACTCGACGCCAGGCTGCGCGGTATGGCGCGGGAGGGTCGCCGTGGCCCACGCCGCGTCGGCGAAGGCGGGCATCTGCCAGCCCATGCGCTCGCCATACAGGCCGCCAGCATTGAACGGGCCGCGCGCGGCATCGGGCAGGTCTTCGCCGCCGCGATTGCCCTGGATGCGCCAGTGGATGGCCGTCGTCGCCCCCGCGAACACCGCCGAGAGCAGGCCGCGCGGCTCACGGAACGCGCCGTTCTTCTCTTCCTGCAGGTGGCCGTGGTTATCGACCAGCACCGCGATGACGTTATCGGCGCCCTTTTTCAGCCACGCCGGGTCGATGGGGAACTGCTGCGAGCCACTGGGGTTGTTGCCCAGGAAATGGCCGTTAAGCCATGCGGTGAAAATGCCATGGTTGCCCAGGTGCACGCCGAGGCTGGCCGAGAGGCGGATGCCTGTTTCCTTGCCCGTGGCGGTGAAATGGCCGCGGTACCACACGTTGCCGTGGTGGAAGCCGTAGTCATCACTATCCAGGATGGGGAGGGCCTTGTTCCAGTAGGGGTTGGGCGTGCTGGTGCGGTCGGTGGCCTGCCAGGCGCGGTCGTCGAAGCCCGGGGCGATCTCTGGGGCGGCATCGTGCACGCGCCATGTGTCGAGCGCTGGCAGCGTGACCGGGGCCGGGCCGTCGAGGTGGCCTTCAAGGCTACCGGAGGGCGTCGCCGTCGTCGCGACAGGCAAGCCGTTCCACGTCACGGCCTGCGTGCCGCGCGGCGCGAAAACTTCAAGGTCGGTGGCCGCATCGGTGTCACCGGCCAGGGCCACAGCGCCACCCGAAAGCGCGGCCGTGCGCGCAAGATGCGGCCCACGCAGGAGCAGGGGGCCCGCGGCGGTGTCGAGGCGCCAGAAGCGCACCGCCGCGTCGTTGTCGGCGAGCAGCACGAACAGGGCGCCGCCGGCCTTCGGCGTGATGGCGACCCGCGCCAGGCCGTCGTGTCGGTAGTTCAGCCGCAGCGTGTGCGTGCCGGCATCCCAGTGGCTTGCCACCTGGCCCGCGACCACCTTGACCGCCGGCTCTGCATCGAAACGCAGCACCGTTTCGCCGTCTTCGCCCTGGCGGCCGTAGAACACCGCCACGTCACGGTCGTCTTGCCGCACGTGGGTCAGGAGTTCGGACGTGGAGTAGGCCAGGCGCTGCGCGCCCAAGGCATAGTCGGCGAGCAGCACTTTCGCGTCACGGCCATCCAGGCGGATAGCCGTGCCCGGCTGCTGCGGCACCACCAGCGGCTTGCCCGCTGCCTGGGCGAGCGTGAGGTGGGTCGCGTCGCTCGTGGTATCCGACGCGTCCGCGTGGCGCAGGAAATAGAACTGCGTGCCATCGTTGGGGTTCACGCGGCGCGTGACGCGCACGCGCGGGTTTTCGGCGGCCGTGGCCGCCCGTGCATCGGTGCGGGCAAGCGGCGCCACGGTTTGCGTCAGGTAGCCCAGAAGCTTTTGCTGGTCGTACTTCGACGTCAGTTGGCGGCTAGCCGTGAGCGCGGCGCCGTAGTCGTACGAGGTATACACGCCCGGCGACGACAGCCACCCCCAGTTGATGCCGCCATAGGTCATGTAGAAATTTTGCATCGTGGAACCCGAGGCCATGGTGGCCTCGTAGAACACGCGCTCGAACTCGGGGCCCGTGAGCTTGCGGCAGGCCTCGTAGCCCGGGCCGCCCCACACATCGAACGCGCCGCCCTGGTATTCGGGGAAGAAGAGGGGCCACCGGGTGAGCTTCTCGCGCTCGTGGCTGAAGTCGTACACCGCGTTCCAGCGCGCCGGCCGCGTGCAGTCGAAATCGAGGGGGTAGGAGTCGAAGCCGGGCAGGTCGAGCGCACCAAGGCCCTCGAAGAAGTTCTCGTTGTGGTTGCCGAACAGTGGCACGGTGATGCCGTCCGCGCGGGCCTCGTCTTCCAGGTCCTGCAGGTAGCGCTGCCCGTCCGGGGAATCGTCGTAGAACTCGTTCTCCACCTGGTAGAGAAGCACCGTGCCACGGCCATCGGTGACCTGGTGCCGGGCGATGATGCGGTTGATCTGCGTCATCCATTCCCGGTAAGCCGCGGTGTAGTCCGGCGAGGGCGAGCGTGGCTTGCCCGCGGTCGCCACCAGCCAGTTGGGGAAGCCGCCGGCGTCGGTCTCGGCATTGATGTAGGGGCCGGGCCGCGCGATGACGTAGATGCCTGCGTCGCGTGCCATGTCCAGCAGCCTGTCCACGTCGCGGATGCCCGTGAAGTCGTAGACGCCGCGCTTTGGCGAGTGGTAACCCCAGTGGAAATAGACTTCCACCGCGTTGAAGCCCGCGGCCTTCATCTTCTGCAGCACGTCGCGCCACAGGTCGGGGCTGGGCAGCCGCCAGTAGTGGAACGAGCCTGACCACACGTAGAGGGGTTTGCCATCCAGCGTCATCGAGTAACGGTCGAAGGCGACCTTGTGCGGGACGGGGGGCGCGTCGGCGGCGATGGCCGGCGCCAGCGCGGCGATACCCGTGCCCAAGGCGAGCAACGCAAGCGCCGGGCGGCGCACGTGGAAAGCGGTCATCCCCAACACCCCACCAGGAAGGTCGCCCAAGGGTGGGGCAATTTGGGGTTTTATGCAATTGTGGGTGGAATGGGGTGGCTCCCGGTGAGGGCACCCGCGAGGCGGCGTCGACGGCGCTTCCACCTGATGCACAGCACCATCCGCGCTCCCAGAGGAAGCCTACCGATGAGCCAGACCCCGACCGACCCCCCGCTTGTCCAGGAGGGGCGCCCGTTTCCGCGTGGCGCCCAGTTCGATGGCCAGGGCACCAACTTCGCCTTGTTCTCCGCGCATGCGACACGCGTGGAGCTGTGCCTGTTCGATGAAGCGGGCAACGAGACGCGCGTGGACCTGCCCGAGTTCACCGACGAGGTGTGGCATGGCTATTTCCCGGACGTAAAACCTGGCCAACTGTACGGGTACCGTGTGCACGGGCCCTACGAGCCGGCGCAAGGCCATCGCTTCAACCCCAACAAGCTGCTCATCGACCCCTATGCGCGCGAGCTTGCCGGCGACCTCGTCTGGCGCGATGAACTGTTCGGTTACACCATTGGCCACCCCGATGCCGACCTCAGTTTCGACGAGCGCGACAGCGCGCCCTACGTGCCCAAGGCCGTCGTGGTCGAGGAGACGTACGACTGGCGGGGCGACGAGCGCCTGCTGACCCCCTGGGACGCCACCATCGTGATGGAAACCCATGTGCGCGGTTACACCATGCGCCACCCGG
The DNA here is from genome assembly GCF_000964085.1 of Luteibacter yeojuensis. Taxonomy (GTDB): domain Bacteria; phylum Pseudomonadota; class Gammaproteobacteria; order Xanthomonadales; family Rhodanobacteraceae; genus Luteibacter; species Luteibacter yeojuensis_A. The sequence goes on along the minus strand of NZ_JZRB01000021.1, from coordinate 131,525 downwards.
GCGTGCCCGAGGATGCGCGCGGGACGTTCACCGGCTTCACCGCCGAGCCGGTGACCGACTACATCCGTTCGCTGGGCGTCACCGCCGTCGAATTCCTGCCCATCCACGCCTACGCCGACGACAAGCACCTGCTCGACGACGGGCGGCGCAACTACTGGGGTTACAACACGCTGGCCTTCTTCGCCATCAAGCGCCGCTACCTGGCCAGCGGCCACCGCGACGAGTTCCGCGACACGGTGCGGGCGTTGCATGCCCGTGGCCTGGAGGTGATCCTCGACGTGGTGTACAACCACACGGCCGAAGGCAGCGAGCTGGGGCCGACCCTGTCGTTCCGTGGCATCGATAACGCGTCGTACTACCGGCTCGCCGACGACCCCCGCTACTACATCAACGATACGGGCACGGGTAATACGCTCAACGTGAGCCACCCCCGGGTGATCCAGCTCGTGACCGATTCGCTGCGCTACTGGGTGGAGGCGATGCATGTCGACGGCTTCCGTTTCGACCTGGCCACCATCCTCGGGCGCGAACCCAGCGGATTCGACCAGCGCGGCGGCATCCTCGATGCGGTGGTGCAGGATCCCCTGCTGGCCACCGTGAAACTGATCGCCGAGCCGTGGGATTGCGGCCCCGGCGGCTACCAGGTCGGGCATTTCCCGCCGGGCTGGGCCGAATGGAACGACCGCTTCCGCGATGACATGCGCGCGTTCTGGAAGGGCGACGAGGGCAAGCTCAACGATTTCGCCACGCGCCTCACCGGCTCCGCGGATTTCTTCAACAAGCGGGGGCGGCGCCCCTGGGCCAGCGTCAACTTCATCACGGCGCACGACGGGTTCACGCTGGGCGACCTGGTCAGCTACAACGAAAAGCACAACGAGGCCAACGGCGAGGACAACCGTGATGGCTCGGATAACAACCACTCGTGGAACGGTGGTGCCGAAGGCGAAACGGATGACGCGGCCATCAACGCGCTGCGCGAGCGGCAGATGCGCAACCTGCTGGCCACCCTGTTCCTCGCCAAGGGCACCCCGATGCTGCTGGCGGGCGACGAGCGCGCGCAGACACAGGGCGGAAACAACAACACCTATGGCCAGGACAGCGAGATCGCCTGGATCAACTGGGAGCGCGACCCGACCGAGGGCCGCCTCGCGGACTTCGTGCGCAAGGCCATCGCCCTGCGTGAACGGTTCCCGTTGCTCACGCGCTCGCGCTTCCTCGACGGGCGTTACCAGAAAGCCTCGGGCATCGCCGATTTCATCTGGTTCGCGCCGGGCGGCACGCCCATGAGCGAGGCACAGTGGCAGGATGCCGGGGCGCGATCCATTGCCCTCCTGGTGGATGGCCGCGCGCAGAAATCCGCCGTCTCGGGCCAGGGCACGGACACGACGGTGCTGGTCATCGCCAATGCCTGGGCCGAGGGCGTCGAGTTCGTGCTGCCCGCCCGCGATGACGGCCACGCGTGGCAGCTGGCGCTGTCGACGGCCCCCGAGCTGGATGAGGCGCTGGCCCTCGAGGCCGGGCAGACGTTCATCTGCCCGCCGCGGTCGCTCAATGTCTTTGCCGGGCCGGCGGACTCCGTGACGTAACGCGACGGGGCGCGGCGCCCGAGCCGCGCCCCTACGAGCATTTGGGCCGAGGCTGACAGACGCCTAGCAAGGCCGTCCCTACGATCAGGTGACAAGGTTGAGGAGTGCAATGGTTGCACTCAAAGCCGCCAGATCGTAGGATCCAAAGTGCCTGCTCTTGCCCGCTTCGACGACTGCGTGATCTACATGTATGCCGCTGATCATCCGCCACCGCATTTCCACATCCGGATGAAGGATGGTCGGGAAGCAATGGTCCGTATCGGAGGCCTGGCCCCGATGCTTGGCGAGGTCGCCGCACAGGAGCTTGGCGAGCCCTTGGCCTGGGCTCATCGGCATGCGGCGTTCCTGAAATTCAAATGGCGGGAGCTCAACACATGAGCCGTTTGCCGCCGCCTCAGTTCACCCTTCGTGCCGTGCGGGCTGTCCAACCCAACGCGCTGGCCCTCGAGTTCGACGATGGTTTCAGCGCGCGGGTCGATCTTGCACCGGTCATCCGGCGCTATAAGGCGCTATCGCCCCTTCGCGACTGGACCGTGTTTAGCGGCGTGGCGCTCGGCGCATCGGGGAGGAGTGTCGTCTTCACCGACGAGATCGACCTGGCGAGTGACAACCTTCGTGCCCGAGCCCTCGAACAACTGGGTCATTACACGCACGAGCACGTTATCGTGTGGATGGAACACCACGACCTCACCCTTGATCAGGCGGCTGATGCCCTTGGATTGAGCCGCCGGATGCTTGCGTATTATCGAAGCGGCGAAAAGCTCGTTCCCAGGACGGTAGGTCTTGCGATGGTCGGTTGGGACCACCTCCACGCCAGGACAGCTGCCTGACCCCTCAAGATCACCTTCCCCGCGCCGATACGGGTGGGAGGGAGGAGCGCATGCGTATTCCAGTTGTGTTGGTGCACGGGTTTGTGGGGAACCTGCATCTCGGGGAACTGCGCGCGCATCTCGACCCGGCGTCCGTCTTCAGTCCGGACCTGCTGGGCTATGGGCTGTACCGCGGCATCCCGGAAGAAAACCTCACCGTGCCCGAACAGGTGCGGCACCTGGCCCGTTACCTCGACCGGGAACTCCCGGGCGAGCGGGTGATGCTGGTCGGTCATTCCGCCGGCGTGGCCATCGTCATGCGCTATGCGCGGCAGTTCCCCGCGCGCGTCGCCGCCATCGTCAGCGCCGAGGGTAACCTTGCCCCGAGCGACGCGTTCCTGTCGTCCCGGCTGGCGCCGATGAGTCCCGCCGATGTCGAGGGGTGGCTGGAAACCGCCAGGGACAATCCGGCCGCCCTGATGACCTCCGACGGCCACCGCCTTACGGGCCCGGCGCTTGTGCGCATGACAGGGTGGCTGGCGCACCAGTCGGCGAAGACCATCCACACTGCGGCACGCGCGGTGCTGGCGGAAACAAGCCGGGCCAGCTACGAGGCCGAGGTGCGCGCCACGATGGCGGCGGTGCCCACGTACCTGGTCTCCGGCGAGAAGACGCCCGATGCCATGCGTTCGCCCGCGTGGGCTCGCGACCTTGCGCAGGGCAGTTTCGTCATCCCGCGCACGGGGCACCTGATGGTGCTGGAAGAACCCGAAGAGGTATCGCGCTGCCTCTCGCTGGTGGTGGATGCCGTCCGCGCACGGGGCGCGCGCTAACGATCGACCGTGACACCCGCCTGCGCCATCGCGGCCCGGAACTCGTCGCGGGTGAACGGCTTGATGATGGGGACGGCGCCCGCGGGCTCGGTGCCGTCGGCCGCGTATGGATCGGAGAGCATCAGCACCGTGGCCAGCGTGCCACCTTGCCGTTCGCGCGCGGCTTCGAGGTAGGCCCCATCGCGGTCGTCGTCCGACGCGGGGATGCAGGCGGCCAGCAACTCGGTGTGTGGCGTGGTTTCCGCATGGTGCATGGCCGCCCGGTGCGTGGTGAACAGGGCGACGTCGAAATGCCACGAGCGCAGGATATCCTCCAGCGCGTGAGCGAGGTTATGGTCGGGCTCGACCACGATGGCGGTGCGGTTTGGCATGCGCCCACCTTACCCGATTTCAAACCGCTGGGTTGTGCCAGGCTTCCGTGCTTTCGTCCACGGGCGCCATGCACTCGAGGCGCCATTCCTGGGGCCCCGGCGACTGGGGCGTGCCCACGGTCGTTACCAGCGAAAAATAGCTGAGGCGTTGGCCGCCGTGCACGAGCACGAGGGGGATCACTGGCAGGTCACGGCCATCCACGTGGAGGCCCGGGTCTTCCACGCCGGGGTAAGCGAGCAACTCGGCCACCAACGCCTTCGTCGCCTTGTCCGGCACACCACCCACGGCCTCGCGGCGCACGCGCTGGAGCAGGGCGGCGGAGAATCGCTCCCAGTCGGCGACGTGGGGCCTGAGACCCTGCGGGGCGAACATCAGGTGCAGCAGGTTGCGAGGCTTAGGCCAGCGTTCAAGGTCAATGAATGTACCCAGCAAGCGCCGCACGGCATCGTTGGCCATGACGACGTTCCAGTAGCGGTCCATGACCAGCGCCGGGAATGGGTCGTGTTGCCGCAGCATGCGTTCGAGCGCCTGGCGGACGATGGCCAGCGAGGCGTCGTCCCAGGTTTCCTCCGCATAGCGCGGCGCGAACCCCGCCGCGAGCAGCAACTGGTTGCGCTCGCGGAAAGGCATGTCGAGGCCGTCTGCCACGGCCATGAGCGTCTGGCGGGTCGGCTGGCTGCGACCGCTTTCGATGAAGCTCAGGTGGCGCTGGGAGACACCGGTCTCGAGCGAAAGATCGATCTGGCTGAGGCCACGCAGGCCCCGCCAGGCTTTCAGCAACGCACCGAGTTCACTGCCCGCCGTGCTCACGTGGTGGGGCATCGCGCTGTCCTCCCGTCGAGCCCCGGAGCGTATCACCGCGGCGTGCCCGCATCGCGGACAACTTCGGTGAGCTCGCCGGTATCGGTGTTGTAGAAGAGGCCGAGGATATCGGCGTGCATCGGCACACCTGGGCTGCGGCGCAGCAGCGCCACGTCATATGCCAGGGATGCCTCGAAGTCGTCGATGCAAACGCTTCCGTGGTCGTAAGCGGCCGAGATATCGGCGCCATTCTCCTTGCGGAAGGCGTCGACGATGCCATGGGCGCTGTACGAGGTCGCACCGCAGTTCGAGTGATGCACCACGACAACGGTCTCGACACCGAACAGGTGTTCCAGCACGGTGACCGAACGCAGCGCGTCGATGGCCCGGCCTGCCGCCACCGCGACGGTCGCGACCTCCGTCGTTGAACCGACGCGCTGGCCGTGCTCATTGGTGATCACTTCGCCAGGGTAGGTCTGGCCGCCCATGAACCGCGCGACGGCATGCGGTATCTCGGTGACGCGGGGATCGAGACAGTAGATGACGAGCGTCTTCAGCGGTATCGCGTGGGCGAACGCGGCACGCGTGGCGGCCTCGTCGAATCCTTCCTGTGCGCTGAAGACGTACTCGCTGAACGGGTGGGGGGATGTCATGGGGCTGCTCCGCCTTGGGGGTGTGCGGTGCAGTGTGGGTTCGCGCAAAACCACCGGCAATTACGTGCCGGGTAATAAACCGGCCATCAGAACCGGTACATCAGCGCCGCGGAGTAGGCCAGCGTCGAATCCGCGTCCACCATCGGGCTGTCGCTTACCGCATCGGGCAGGCGGCTGTAGCGGAACGACGCCAGAACCGACCAGCGTTCGCCAAGGCGGATCATGGCCGTGGCTCCCGCGTACGGTGCCGTCGCCCAATCGCTGCGATAGGCGGGCAGGCCGCTACGCAGCGCTTCCTTGCGGCTGATGCCGTAGTAGTAATCGTTGAGTTTGCGGTTGGTGTAGGCGGCGCCCACCATCGGGATGAGTACCACGCTGCGGCCGAACGGCATGGGGTAGGCGTAGTTCGCATCGAAGACATGGCCCCCGCCATGGCCCGTGACTTCGCGCTGGGCTGCCACGGTGAGCCGGCCCCAGTCGCCATGCGTGAGCCACTGCAGGCCCAATTGGGCCGACAGGTCGCGGTCCTCGAGCCGGCGCAGCCGTGGGTCGTGCGTATCCTCGGCGCGGAAGCGGTTGCCGATGGGAGAGAGGACCACGGAGAGTCCGTTGTTGCCGCCCTGGAACAGGCGTGCGCCGAAGCTCGGGCCACGCAGGAAGAACCGTTTCCCCTCGTAGCTCGCCATGGGCAGGGGCCATGCCTTATTGTCGTAGCTCCGGTAGGGGCTTGGGCTCCAGGCCACGCCCAGGCCCAGGCTGAAACCACCGGGCTTGCTTTCCTGGGCTTGGGCGAGGGGCGCCGACGCCATCGCCAGTGCCGATACACCACAGAACATGAGTTTACGTGCCATCAACCAGACTGCCTTCACCAACGGGGCCCGCATGGTCGGACAACAACATTGTGGCAACATTGCCTGCGGCAACGTGCTAGCTTTCACAGGATGATCGACGTTTCCACGCGCGCACGGCTCGAGGCCCTCATGGCAGGGGGCGGCCGGCGTATCCTCGGCATCGCCGGCTTGCCCGGCTCGGGCAAATCCACCCTGTCGTCGCAGCTGCTCGCGGCGGTGCCTGGCGCGGTCAACGTGCCGATGGATGGCTTCCACCTCGCGAACGCCGAACTCAAGCGGCTCGGCCGCGCCGGGCGCAAGGGCGCCCCCGATACCTTCGATGCCAGCGGCTATGTCGCGTTGTTGCGCCGCCTGCGATCGCCCGTGGAGGGCGAGACGGTGTACGCGCCGGCCTTCCATCGCGAGATCGAAGAGCCCATCGCCGGCGAGATCGGCGTACCGGCCGAAACGCGGCTGGTGATCACCGAGGGTAACTACCTTCTGATGGAGGAGGGCGCCTGGCGCGACGTGCGCCCGCTCCTCGATGAGGTCTGGTTCGTCGATGTCGATGACGAACAACGCCTCGCGCAACTGCTGGCGCGCCACATGCGCTTCGGCCGCTCGCGCGAGGATGCGCTGCACTGGATAGAAACCACCGACGAACCCAACGCCCGGCGCATCGCCGCCACGGCGCACCGGGCGGATTTCCGAGCACGACCCCTTCCCATGGAGGCTGCATGAGCGCCGTTACTTCACCGTCCAGCGGCGCTGCCGCACTGGCCACGCCACGCACCGGCATCGTTGTTGGCATCGCCACCATCGCGGGCCTGGGTGGCCTGCTGTTCGGCTACGACACCGGCGTCATCGGTGTCGCGCTGCTCGGCCTGGGCCGCCAGTTCGCCCTGGACGACACCACGAAGCAGCTGGTCACTGGCGCCATCATCTTCGGGGCCTTGTTCGGTTGCCTCGGCACGGGCCCGTTCTCGGACCGGCTTGGCCGGCGCCGCATGGTCATCTTCGTGGGCATCGTGTTCGCGCTGGGCTCCATCGCCTCGGCGCTCGCGCCATCGGTGGGCTGGCTGATCGCCGCGCGCTTCATCCTCGGGCTATCCGCGGGCAGCTCGACGCAGATCATCCCGGTCTACATCGCCGAGGTGGCCCCGCCTAAGCACCGCGGCAAAATGGTGGTGCTGTTCCAGTTCATGATCGTGTTCGGCATCACGGTGGCGTACTTCACCGGCTTCGCGTTCGGCGAACACTGGCGCTGGATGTTCGGCCTGGGCCTCATCCCCGCGCTGGTGCTGCTGGCCGGCATGGCGTTCCTGCCCGAGAGCCCGCGCTGGCTGGTGGCCGAGAAGCGCCAGGCCGAGGCGCTGAAGATCCTCGAGCGCATCCGTGGCAACGAGGCCGCGGCCCGCGCGGAGATCACCGAGATCGAGACGGTCTCGGAAGACGTGCCCTCGGGCAGCTGGAAAGACCTGGCCAAGCCATGGGTGCGCCCCGCCATCATCGTCGGCGCGGGCATCTCGATGTTCTCGCAGATCACGGGCAACAACGCGCTGATCTACTACGCGCCAACGATCCTCACCAAGGCCGGCTTCTCCGACCAGGCGGCCGTGCTCGGAACGGGTCTCAGCACCATCCTCGTCGTGGTCATGACGGTGATCGGCAGCTTCCTCGTCGACAAGATCGGCCGCCGCACCTACCTGCTGTGGATGATCCCCGGCAGCATCGTGGCCCTGCTGGTCATGGGCTACCTGTTCCAGGGCGCCGGCCCGCAGACCGATTTCAGCCGCTGGCTGGCCGTGGCCAGCCTCGCCGCCTACATGATGCTCAACTGCGGTGGCTTCGGCGTGTGTATCTGGCTGATCAACGCCGAGGTGTACCCGCTGTTCGTCCGCGGCAAGGGCGCGAGCCTGGGCTCGTTCAGCCACTGGATATTCGACCTCATCGTGACCCTGACCACGCTGTCGCTGGTGACCTGGCTGGGTGCCACGCACACGTTCTGGCTGTACGCGGCCATCTCGGTGGTGTCGCTACTGTTCATCTACTTCCTCGTGCCCGAGACGATGGGCAAGAGCCTGGAAGAAATCGAACACGAGCTACGCGAGCACCGGTTCTTCCCCTACCAGAAGAAGCGGCTGGCGGCAGCGAAGGCATAAGCCCCCCCGCAACCCACGAGAGGGCCCGGCCCACAGCCGGGCCTTTTTTTGTTCTAACGCTTCTGTGGGAGCGCGCTTGCGCGCGATGCTCCTGTCCAGGTTCATCCGCACACGCGAATGATCCGATTCTTCAGCCCGCCGGCCACTCGCGGAAAACGACGCATACCGTCGTCGCATCCAACATCGCAAACTCCCGCGAGCCCCAGGGCTTGTGTTCCACCCGCTTGCCGTTGGGATGGAGCAGGTGTGGCACGCGCGTTGACATCTCGCGGTAAAGGGCGTCGATGTCGTCGGTGTCGATACTGAGCTCGGGCCGGTCCTTCGCAGCGTATTCCGGGCTGGCCACGATGTAGGCCTTGGCGCCGTCGCGCTCGATCACGGCCAGGTCGGCGTCTTGGTATCTCACTTCGAAACCCAGCCCGCCAACGAAGAAGTCGAGGCCCTGCTGCAGGGTGTCGTAGAAGATCTTCGGGATCAGGTTCTTCATCATGGCGGATGGCGCCCATCGCTGGCCCCGGGGTGGGGTCCGCCTATCGTAGCGCCAAAAAAAACGCCACCGCAGGTGCGGTGGCGAGGGGAGACTTGCGTTGCCCCGTGGGCCGGGGCGAATTGTTATGTCCGGATACCGGCGCCCCGAGGGGCGCCGGCGGGCTGTGCGCTATCAGAAGTCGTACGTCGCCGTCAGGCGGGCGTAGCGAGGCGTCTGGAAGTACTGGCCAATGCCGTAGTTGTTGAGCACCGTCTGGGGCGAGGCTTCGTACGTCGCATAGCTGTTGAGCGGCTTGCGCTCGTTGGTGACGTTGAAGACGCTGGCGCCGAACGCGAGCTTGCCCTCGAAGTAGGCAGGACGGTAGGTCACGGCGAGGTCGAGCTGGCGGTACCACGGGTTGCGCTTGTCGCCCGGGTGCGACGGCATGCCGTTGCAGTTGTGGTACGACGAGCCGTAACCGATCGGATCCGGGTCGGCGGCGCCGTCCTCGAAGCCAAGGCACGATTCCGGCGCGCCGGAGGCGAGGCGGAGGTTACCCGACACCATCCACTCATCCGTGAACTGGTAGGCGCCGTAGGCCTTGATCGAGTGCGTGCGGTCGTTCGCCAGCAGGCCGTTGGCGTACTGCATCAGCTCGGCCGAATCCCAGTCCTGCGTCTTCGAGATATCGGTCTGGCCGATATCGGACTTGGTCTGGCCTTCGGTGTTGCCGTACGAGCGCGAGAAGGTGTAGTCGACGCGACCCTGCCACTTGCCGTCGAACGGGTGCTCCAGGTAGAGGTCGAGCGCGTAGTACGAGCGCTTGGCCTTCTGCGTGAAGCCCCAGTCCTGCTGGTTCATCTTCACTTCCGTGCGGCCCGAGCCGTCGGTGTTGGCGAGGCTGAACGTATTGGTGTCGCCCGGGTTGAAGATGATGCAGCCAGGGATCACGACCGAATCCGGGTCGAGGCCTTCGCGGGTCATCTTGTCGGCGATCTTGCCGGTGTCGCACACGTCGTCGATGGCCGTACGCAGCTTGCGCACCGTGACCTTCGCGCCGGTGACCCAGTCGGAGCCCAGCGTCTTGTCGAAGCCGAGGATGGCTTCGTCCTGGTACTGGCTCTTCAGGTCGCGGGCGGCAACGCCCTGGGCGTCGATCGACTGGCCGAACTCGCCGTCGGGCGACACCAGGCCGCCGAGCTGCTTCAGGCCCGTCGGGCGCCCATTCGGGTCGATGCCGGTGTAGGTGAAGTACTCGTAGGTGTAGGTGGACGGCGAGGCGCCACGCACGGCCACGTTGTTGGGCAGGGCGAGGTAGTAGCGACCGAGGTTGCCGTAGACCTTCAGGCTGGAATCACCGAACACGTCCCACGAGGCACCGAGGCGCGGAGCCCACTGCGCCTGGTTGTTCACGTAGGGCTTGTTCTGGCCGTTGAAGTTCTTGAAGCCGTCGTTGCGCACGCCGATGCTGACCATGACCTTGTCGTTGACCTGCCAGCGGTCTTCGAGGTACTGGGCGCGCTGGTCGAGCGACATGTTGGTGATATCGCTGAAGACCACGCGGCGCACGTAGTAACCGTTGCCGCCCGGCGCACCGATGCCCTGGCCCGGGCTGATCGCGGTGCCGGGGTTGGCCGAGTGGAAGTAGCGCCAGTAGTAACCCGGGCCACTGCTGACGGTACCTTCGTTGATGCCCTTGTAGTGCATGTTGTCGATACCACCGGCGAGGTGGTGGTCGCCAAGCTGCCACTCGAGGTCGAGGCGCAAGCCATGCGTGCGGCTGCCGGCATTCGGGTTCTGCGTGGTCAGCGACGAGTTGAGGTTGGTGATGGGCGTACCGCCCGTGATCGCCGGGTCCTGCAGGCCGGGGTTATAGATGTACGGCTGCTGGTCGATGTTCGGCGTGGGATTCTGCAGGTAGTCGGTGGTCCAGCCCTTCGCGTACGTGGCCGAGAGCGTGATGTCATCGGTGATGTACGAGGTGTACTTGGCGATGGCGTACTTGGACGTGATCTTCGACGTATCGGCGTCGGCGCCGGTGCGGCCCGTGCCCGAGCGGCTGTCGTAGTCGTAGCCGGTGTAGTAGCCGCGCTGTTCGTCCGTCGAGTGGATACCCGTCAGTTCGAGGATGTTCGAGTCGTTGATGTTCCAGTCCAGCTTCGCGTACACCTTCGGCAGGTTGTACGTGTAGTGGTTGGTCGCCACCGGGTTCGATTCGACGTTCGCGGTGCTGTTGCCTTCCGACTTCTCGGCTTCGGCCGCGACGAAGAAGAACAGCTTGTCCTTGATCAGCGGGCCGCCCACGTAGGCGCTGTAGGTCTGCGTCCACTTGGTGTTGTCGTCACCCGAGCGGTAGATCGAACCGACCTTGTCCGCCTGCTGGTAGCCGTAGCCGGCCGGCAGCGTCTTGTTGCCGTAGTACACGCTACCCGGGTTGGAGGCGGCGAACTTGGGCTCCCAGAGGATCTGCGCGCCGAAGTGCCAGTCGTTGGTGCCGCGCTTGCCGACCTGCGAAATCACGCCGCCGTCGGAACGGCCGTACTTGGCGGAGTAACCGCCCGTATAGACTTCCTGCTGGTCGATGGCGCCGTAGGGCAGGCCAACGCCGCCGAGGGCCTTGTACGGGTCGGTGGTGTTGTAGCCGTTGACGTAGTAGGCGTTCTCAGACGCGCCCGAACCACCGAACGACACGGTACGGAAACGGCCGCCACCCAGGCTGCTGTTGCCCTGGACAGCGCCCGGCGCGAGGAGCGCGATGGCTTCCGCGTTGCGGCCGAGCGGCAGGCGCGCAAGCGTTTCGGACGTGACGACGGTGCGGGAATCGACCTGCGAGGTATCGATCGGCGGCAGGGCGCTGGCCGAGACCGTCACGGACTCGAGCGACTGCGCGTTGGCAGCCGACGCGGCGGCCGCGACGAACGAGACATCGGTGCTGCCGCCGACCTTGATGCTCACGTTCTTGCGCGAATCAACGACGGCACCGTTGTTCTTCGCGCTGACCGTGTAGGTACCGAGCGGGAGGTTGCTGATGTTGTAGTGGCCCTGCGCATCGACCGGCACTTCGCGCGTCAGGCCGTTGCTGCCCATGACCTGCACCGTCGTGACGCTGCCAGGCTGCACCGAGCCGGCGATCGCGCCGGTCGTGGCCTGCGCATATGCGCCGCCCGCCATGCCCAACCCAGCCGCGAGCGCGAGCGCAAGCGTCGACCGGCGCAGCAACTGCGCCTGTGCTGTGTTCCGTACCATGTATTCGACTCCCCGATGGCCTCGCGGCCGTGCAAGAAAAAAAGTTCAAAGTGTGGTGCAAAGCCTTTTAGGCCACCGCCTGGCGGTGCTCCCAGCCCGTCAGTGCGCGCCGACGTTAAAAGTCTGTGTGTAACATCGTCTATACGACTTTTTCCTATATCCAACAATAACTTACGAACAAGAAATTACGATGTGCCGCAAGAAAATGCCGCACAGCCGGGGCGCCTTGCGGCGCGCCGTTTGTGCGGCAGGAAAGGCGGCCCGAAGGCCGCAAGAAAGCGTGTGAAGGGGCTCAGCCCTTGATGAATGCCAGGAGGTCGGCGTTGAGCGTTTCGGCCTCGGTCGTCAGCATCCCGTGCGGGTAGCCCTTGTAGATCTTCAGCGTCGCCCCCTTCACCAGTTTGGCTGAAAGCTCGGCGGCATCCTTGTACGGCACCACCTGGTCGTCGTCGCCGTGCAGGATCAGCGTGGGCACGGTGATCGTCTTCAGGTCGTCGGTCTGGTCGGTTTCCGAGAACGTCTTGATGCCGTCGTAATGGGCCTTGGCGCTACCCGCCATGCCCTGGCGCCACCAGTTCCAGATGGTGCCCTGGGCCACCTTCGCACCCGGGCGGTTGAAGCCGTAAAAAGGGCCCGAGGCCACGTCGAGATAGAACTGCGAGCGGTTGGCGGCCAGCGCGTCGCGGAAGCCGTCGAAGACCTCGCGCGGCAGGCCACCCGGGTTGCCTTCGGTCTTCAGCATCAGCGGCGGGATGGCGCTGACCAGCACGGCCTTGGCCACGCGGCCGGCCGGTTCGCCGAACTTGGCCACGTAGCGGGCCACTTCGCCGCCACCGGTGGAATGGCCGATATGCACGGCGTTTTTGAGATCGAGATGCTCGACGACGGCAAAGGCATCGGCGGCATAGTGGTCCATGTCGTGGTTTTCGCCGACCTGCTGCGAGCGGCCATGGCCGCGGCGGTCGTGGGCGACGACGCGGTACCCGTGCTGCACGAAGAACAGCATCTGCGCGTCCCAGTCATCCGAGCTGAGCGGCCAGCCGTGGTGGAACATGATGGGCTGGGCATCCTTCGGGCCCCAGTCCTTGTAATAGATGGCGACGCCGTCCTTGGTCGTGACGTACGAAGAGGAAAACGTGTCGTGGGTGCTCATGGGTGGCCTCGGGTGTCGGTGTCCCGTGACTATCCTTGAATACGCCGCGCGCGACTTGGCGAGGATTGCCCGCGGGCCGCGGATTCTTACGTTTTCTCTGCGGTGTAACCGATGTGCCCGCCCGTGCGAATCCCTTGGGAGCCCCCTGGCTCTTCAATGGAGATCGCCATGAATCGTGCACACACGCTTTCCGCCGCGGTGGCCGCGCTTTGCCTTGCGGGCGCCGCACACGCCAACCCAACGGCATCGTTCCAGCTTCCACGCTTTGATTCCCCGTACGTTTACGTCATGTCCAACGATATCGCGCAAAACAGCGTTGCCGTGCTCCAACGCAGCTTCTTCGGCAGCCTGGTGAAGCGTGATGTCGTCGCCACCGGTGGCAAGGGTGTCGGCGTGGGTACCACCGCGCCGCCGCCGGATCCGCTCGGTTCGCAGAACGCGCTGGTGAAGAGTGACGATGGCCGCTGGCTGTTCGCCACCAACGCCGGCAGCAACCAGGTATCGGTGTTCGCCATCCAGGGGCGCCACCTCGAACTTGTCGACGTGCAGGCATCGGGCGGTACGTTCCCTGTGAGCATCGCGCAGCGCGGCAACCGCGTGTACGTGCTCAACAGTGCCGGCACCTCGACCGTCACGGCATTCCAGCTCACGCCGGGCGGCCAGCTCGTGGCCTTGCCGAGGGAAACGCGGCTGCTTGGCACGGATGCGCCGTTGGTGGGCAACCAGCCTAACGTGGGCCAGACGCCGGCGCAGCTGCAGTTCTCGCCCGATGGCCATTGGCTCGCCGTCTCGGTGAAGAACGCCGCCGGCAAGGGCTGGTTCGAAGTGTTCGGCGTGGGCCGCGATGGCTCGCTCGCCGCCGACCCGTCCATCACGCCGTCGAACGATCCGCAGCCGTTCGGCTTCGACTTCGATAACCGTGGGCACCTCATCACCTCGCAGGCTGCGGGCTCGGCCGCGTCGTCCTATGCCGTGGGTGGCGATGGCGGCTTGCGTGCGATCACCGCCGATGTCGCGAACGGGCAGGCCGCCGCATGCTGGCTGACGGTCGCGGGCCGCTTCGCCTTCACCGCCAACGCGGGCAAGGGGAACATCAGCGCGTACCGCATCGGGCAGGGCGGTGAGCTCAGCCTTGTCGGCAAGGGTGTCGCGGGTTCGCTCGAGGCCGGCGCGGCCCCGACCGACCTCAAGGCCTCGGCCGATGGCGCGTTCCTGTATGTCGGCAACTCGCTCGGCGGCAACGTCGATACGTTCCTCGTGCTGCCGGATGGGCGTCTGCTGCAGGTGGGCAACACACCCGTGTTCGCAGGCGCGTCTGGCATGCAGGGCCTGGCGCTGTAGCCCTGCGGCTGTTCCTTGCACGCGCAAGTTCTCACGAACGGGCGCGTGCGATGGGACAAAAAATTCACCCACGGCTGCTAGCCTTGACGCCTTTCAAGACGGAGCAAGCCATGCGTCGCAACGCACTTGCAGCGGGTCTCTCGTTATTCGTTCTCTCCAGCGCCACCGCGGGCGCCAGCGCGCAGGATGGCGATATCGACATCCAGAAACAGCGCATCACGATCCAGCCCATGACGACCGTCGACGTGGCGGCGCACACGGGGTACTTCCAGGACCCGTACCCGATCCGTACCGCCCCGCGCAATGCGAAGGCCGGGCTGCCGACGTTTTCCGGCACCACGCAGCAGCTGCTCAACTGCGATGGCGCGATCCAGCCGAATTGCTTCACGCCAACCAAGGTGACGATCGACCCGGGCCCGTTCACGGCCAAGGCGGCCGCGGCCGGCGTGCAGATCAACAACTTCGAAGGGCTGAATATCTTCCAGGACAACACCGGCTCCTGGGAGATGGCGGTGACGGCGCACGTCAAAAAGATCGGCGGCACCGGCACGGGTTGGAACGTCATCATGCACGCGCACCCTCTCGGCACCGATGCCGGCGTGCCCACGGACTGGGAAGCGGATACGCTGCTGGTCGGCGACCTCGCCACCTTTGCGCCCAACAACTACAACGGCAAGTATTTCCAGGACGACGACGGCTCGCTCTACCTCATCTACAACAAGAAGGTGGGCGAGGGGCAGGACGCGGTGGTGGCGCAGCTGATGGCATCGCCGACGGCGATGACGCGGCGCATGCCCGTGCCGTTGCTCGGGCCCGAGATGGCCAACGGGGGTCACAACTCCGAGCGGGCCTATGGCCTGGATGATCCGCGCAACGTGCGGCTGATCGAGACGGGCAACGTCACGAAGATCAACGGGAAGTACGTGATGACGTACTCGGTGGGCACGTTCAACCGGCCGGACTACAAGGCGGGCATCGCGTATTCCGACACCTTCCTGCCTTCGTCGGGCCACTACTACCGCCGCGTGGCCATGCCGGACGTGGCCAATATCTGGGGCCAGCCAAACCACCCCGAGGTGGTGTACCTGCTGCAGTCGCAGAAGCCGCGGTGGCCCAACTACGTCGGAAAACAGGTCTACGCTCCGGGCGTGCCGGCCATCGTCAGCGACGGCCACGAGCACTATTACCTCACGTTCGCCGGCTACGACCCGTCCGATGCGCCCACCGACGACAAGGGCCTGTACAAGGGCCCGCACCGCCGGCCCTACTACGTGCGCCTGAACGTGCACGTGCCGCAGGCTGGCTCGGCCGACAAGGCGTCGCCGATGGAACTGGCGCACTGGATCGAGCCGGCACCCGGCCCGTGAGCGCTACCGGCTGAGGCGCAGCAGGACAACGCCGTGCCGGGGCACGTCGCCATGGAAGGCGTCGCCCGCTGGCGAGGATTGATGCGCCCAAAGGTCGCGCACGGTCGCGGTGCCTGCGAACCCGCTACCCAGGCGGTGCCACGCGAATGACACACTGGCGCTTGCGTCACCGCGGTTGAAGAAGCCGACCACCACCGAGCCGTCGGCCATGTCGCGGGCAAGCACCTCGACATCACCTTGTTTCTGCAGCCGGCGCGCGGGCCTGCCCGCAGGGTCCTGGTCGACGGCGATGACCTCGCGATTGAGCAGGATGCTGCGCGTGGCCGCATCCATCGTGCGCAGGTCGTTGCCCGCGAGCAGGGGCGCGGGGAGCATCGACCACAAACTCATCTGCGTACGGTATTCGTCGGTGTCCATGCCGCCATTGCCAATCTCCAGCATGTCGGGGTCGTTCCAATGCCCCGGGCCCGACCAGGCGGCCAGCTCAAGCTGGCGGAAGCCGCGCTGCGACATCGACGCCCAGGTATCGCTGATATCCGGCGTGGTGCGCCACAGGTTGGCGCCGGTTCCGGGCCCCCATCGCCAGATATCGAATTCGCCCGATTGCGAGAGGCTGTAGACCATGGGCCGGCCGGCGTTGCGCAGGGCGTGGCCCATCCGGCGGAACAGCGCTTCCTGGTTCTCGCGGGTCACCGGGTAGAGCAGCGTGGCCCCGCAATAGTCGTACTTGAGGAAGTCGACGCCCCACGCCGCGTATGTACGGGCGTCGTCGTCTTCGTGGCCGAAGCTGCCTTCGAACTTCGCGCAGGTTTTCGCACCGGGCGACGAGTAGAGGCCGAGCTTCAGCCCGCGTGCGTGGACATAGGCGGCGAGGGCGGCCATGTCACCGAACTTCGCGTTGGGGCGGATGTGGCCCGCGGCATCGCGTTCGCCCTCCCACGTATCATCGATGTTGACGTACGTGTAGCCCGCGTCGCGCATGCCCGTGGCGACCATCGCATCCGCCATGCCGCGCACGTCGGCGGCGGTGATGCGGCCGGCGAAATGGTTCCAGCTGTTCCAGCCCATGGGTGGCAGCTGGGCCAGGCCGTTAGAGGGAACGGCGGGTTCGGCAGCGACGTGCCGGGTGTCGCTACCCGCAGCCACGCCCAAACTGCAGCCAAGCGTGGCGGCGACGACGGCGGCGGCGACGGCCGTGCGGAACCTTCGATGCAACGACATGCTTGCTCCCACCCAACGGCGAAAGCGTGACTATGCCATCGACGGCAGGGCACCCACCACGCGAAGCGATACGCCCTCGTAGGGGCCGAGGGCCAGCGTGAGCAGGCCATCCTCCGCCAGGTCGCCGGTGATCGTCTCGGCGACCATGTCGACGACGGGGCCGGGCTGCACGCCCTGCAGGGTGAGCTGTTCCTCCAGCGCGGTGCCGCTGAAATTCAGCGCCGTGACCTGCGTGCCGCGGCCATCGGGCAGCTCATGCACCATCACCAGCAAGCCCGGGTGGGCCACGTCGGGGATGGCGATCTGGTGGCTGGCACCGATCTGGTAGGCCTCGCGTACCGAGAGCAGGTGCTTCAACTGGCTCGCGAACGAGTCGGGGTCCTTGAGCTGCGCCGGCAACGCACCGTAGAGCGACCGCGCGCGGGGCAGGCCGCCGGCCGAGGCGTCCGCCTCCGGGTGGCGCCCGGCAAGGTCGTAGCCACCGCGCTCGATCCAGCGCACGTCACCTTCCGCGGCACGCTCGGCCACCGCCTCGAGCGGGAGCGGCAGCGCGCCGACCAGGTCCCAGCCCGATAGCGCGAACACACCCGGCTGGAAGGCGTTGTACATCACCAGCAGCAGGTGGATCTTGCGGATGAGGGCGAGTTGCTCGTCGGTGATGGCGTCAAGGTCAGTGATATCCAGCGCCGCCGTGATCACGCTTACCGTGGTGCATGCGATGCCGTTGGTGACAAACCGATGGTTGTACGGCGCGTGCGTGCCCGCGAGGCGCTCGTGGATCGTCTCGCGCAGGTGCGTGCGCAACGTGCGCCCCTGCCACGACTGGTTGCCGAACGTATACATGTCGTTGGCGTGCAGCGTCCAGAAATGCACCAGCTCCGTTGTCAGCTCATCGTGGTTCTGCAGCGCGTGGATGAGCGAACCCGGGTCGATGCCGTACTCGTGGGCCATGCGCAGCATCATGCGCAGGTATTCGGCATCGCCCGTCAGCAGCGCATGCTGGTAGGCGGGCCGGGTGATGAAGTCGTACGAGAGGTCGGCGCCAGCGCGCGACATCGCGGCGATGTCGTCGAGCGTGAGGTTGAGCTCCTGGAACGAGAAACCGCCGGCCTTGCGGATCATGCCCGCGAGCAGGGCGTTGCCGGTGAGCGACAGCGGGTGGCCCTCCGACCACGCCGGGCCGCCCGTGCGCCGCTCCACGCCAAGGAAGCCGTTGGCATCGAGGCGCAGGCCGCGCGCGCCCAGCCGGTCGATCGAATGCAGCGCATCGCCCACCACGAGCTGCTGCGCCGCGAACGACGGGTCGAGCCAGTTAAGGCTGGGCTGGCCATCCTTGAAGTAATGCAGGTACACCCAGCGGCGCGCCTTGCCATCGGTGCCGACCACCACGGGCGTGGCGCTCCAGTCGGTTTCCTTCACGCCCGGCTCGAAGAAGATCACGCGCTGCAGCTGGCCGACGATATAACCGCGATCGTGCAGGTAATCCACCTGCGCGGGGGAGAGGTTGGCGGCGTCGTCACCGTCGGCCACCTCGGGCAGGTGCGGCCAGTCTTCCTCGGGGATCTCCACCATGTGGTAAAGGCCCGGGTAATCGCCATGGCCCATTTCCGCGAGGCGGAAGTCCGCACCCTTGCCGGTATGCGCAGGCACCACGTCATCGATGACCACCACGTTGTGGGCGGCGGCCATGCGGCTGAGGGCCACGTATTCGTCGGTGCTGCCGAAATCCGGGTCGATCTCGAAGCCGATGCGGTCGAAATGGCCGTCCACCGTGGGTGTGTAGCCCTCTGGCGTCCACCCGCCGGCGCGCTTCATCGGACCCGTGTGCACGCCGCGGATGCCGATGGACGACAGGGCGGACCACAGCGACGGATCGGAAAGGGTCTTCAGCACCGACTCGCCCTCGCCGGTGATGATCGAGGCGGGGTAGGCCGTGAACCACACCGGCGCGATGGCCGAGGCCGAGCGCGGGCGCGGGATGGCGTACGGGTGCTGCCACATACGCCCCGTGCCGCTGAAGGCCACCGCCATGGCGCGTGCCTGCGCGAGCATGGATTCGGCGGCCAGTTGCTCGATGGCGCTGGGCGGCAGGGTGGGCTTCTTGTCGGTCATGGCGGGTCGCGGGTGCGTGGAAACGTGAAGGGTGATGGATGGGGCGTCTACGGGAGGTGGGCGGTCTCATGGCGACTCGGCGCCCCAAAACGCATTGTGTAGGGAAGGTGAATATCTACGAATTTTCTGATAGCTTGCGCACACTTCATGGAGAAGGGGGAGCAGTGATGCAAAAGCTAGTGTTGGGGTTGATGGTTCTTTTCCTGAGCGGATGTGCGTTCAACAAGCAGGTCGTGACGCTCAATCCGAATGTCGTGGTGCCAAAATCCTCGGTTGGGGCGGGGGTGACCGTGGCACTCAAGGTGGTCGACGAACGTCCGAACACGTCGTTGGGGCACCGGGGCACCGCCTATGGCGCGGCCGCGGAGATCACGACGAGCCAGGATATGGCGCAGTTGATCCAGGAGAAAATCCGCAAGGGCCTCGAAGACCGGGGCTACAAGGTGGTTACCGGCGGCGCATCGGCGGATCGCCAGCTCGCGTTCGAGCTACGCGACCTGACGTATTCGACCTCCACGGGCTTCTGGACGGGTGGCGTTGAGATTGCCGGTGCGTTGAAGACCGTGGGCCACAGCGGCTCAAGCAACTACGAGCAGCTCTATCGCGTGAGTGACAAGCAGCGCGTCGTGGTCGTTCCCACGGCGGATACGAACGCCGCGTGGATGAATACGGCCTTGTCTGAGCTACTCCAAAAGGTGTTCAGCGATACCGCGCTCGATCACTTCCTGGTGAACGGAAGCTGATGGTGCCTGGCTCGCGGGCGGAACGGCCCGCGAGCCTCCACCGAAAATGTGCACTCCCGCCTCACACCCCGTGGTGCACGATGAGTCTGTCTCATCGTGAAAGCTGCCATGGACTCCTTCTACACCATCGACGTCGACGTCCAGCTCGTACCCGGCAGGGGCTACTCGGCCTCGTATGTCATCACCGAGCCGGATGGCACCGTCGTGCACCGCCGCCTCATCGCGCGCCGCTTCGCGGCCTATTCGGAAGCGATGAGCTGCGCACTCGATGTAGCGAAGGCGACCGCGGCGACCCTGCCAAAGCAGGCGCTTGGCGGCCTGGTTCCACACG
The DNA here is from genome assembly GCF_000964085.1 of Luteibacter yeojuensis. GTDB lineage: Bacteria > Pseudomonadota > Gammaproteobacteria > Xanthomonadales > Rhodanobacteraceae > Luteibacter > Luteibacter yeojuensis_A. The sequence goes on along the minus strand of NZ_JZRB01000021.1, from coordinate 111,496 downwards.
GCCTCGCCGCTGCTGCCGTGGGCTCGCCTATCGCGGGGTGAGTGGCGTATCCGGGGGCGCTTTGTCCCCCTGCTTGCCCTTCGTGCGCCGGCAGCGCTCGGAGCAATAGCGAACCTGCTCCCAGTCGCGTGCCCATTTGCGGCGCCAGGAGAAAGGGCGGCCGCAGCTGGCGCAGATTTTCTGGGGGAGGAAGGGCTTTTTCATCCTGGCGCGCGGCCGGTTTGTGGTCAGGTCAGGCCCAGCTTCTGGCTCACGGTGAACGTCGCGAACAGAAGGCCCACCAGGGCGATGACGAAGATGACGGCTACCGTGCCGACCTTGCGCAGCACCGCGCGCCGCTCCGCCTGGCGCCCCTTCTTGCCCTGTTCGTAGTGCCACCGGATGGCGAAGAACATGCCCGTGCCGAACACGAGCACCTTGAAGGTGATGAAGACGATGGGGATCCAGTCCAGCATGGTTTTGGTGGCTTCGCCGAGGTAAGCCATGCTACCTAAAGCCGCCCGCCCCGGGCCGGGGCAAATTGTCCCACCGGCGAACCGTGCCGGTTACCCGGCCGCCACCGTCACTTTCAGGTCGATGGGCGAAGCGGCGCGCGCCAGCCCCTTCGTTCCGATGGTCAGCTGCACGTTGCTGCCAAGCTTGGCCTTTACGCTGGGCTCGGCCCGCAGGGTCCACTCCCCGTTTACCCGGTCGAACACCAGCATGTGGAGGCCGACGGTGCCTGCCTCGGCGGCGGATACGGACACCATCAGCCGGATGGCCTTGTCGCCCGGGGCACCCGGCGGGGTGATGGTCAGGTCCGCGTCGCGGCCCGCTGCGACCTGGATGCTGGGTTGGTCCACGATGACCCCTTGGCGCGATACGGAAAGGTCGACTTTGAACGTATCGGCGGCGTGCGCGGCCATCGATGTGATGCCCAGCAGTAACGCCAGACAAGCGGCTGGCTTCTTGAACATGTATGCCTTCCTCCAGTGATCCCCTGACCCTGAGAAGCGGTGCTAGCGTGCGCGCTGCAAGCGGTGTGGTCAACGACCTGGTGGCCGGGACTGTGTAAAGATGCCCCGGATGCCCGATGGAGCAAACGCATGTGGTATTCGGCACACCTCATTTTCTATTTCGTGGTCGAGTCGCAGGATTCCGTTCTCGTGCATGAAAATGTCCACCTGATCGATGCGGTGGATGATGACGCGGCCAACGAGCAGGCCGTTCGTATCGGGAAGGAGGGAGAGGATCTGAACGAGAACGGCACGCTCTTCCTCAATGAGCAGCCGGCGCAATACCGGTTCGCTGGGGTCCGCAAGGTCATTTCGGTGGAGACGACGCCGGACACGGCGGTGGAAAAGATCGTCAGCGGCGTCGAGGTGACCTATTCACAGTTCGAGGTCGATAACCTGTCGGAGGTCATGCAGCTAGCGCATGGCGACTTCGTCGACGTGCTTTATCGAGAGTAGGGGGCGTTATGTGGATGTGCGCGCATCTCATTTTTTATTACAAATGCGCCGAGCAGGACTCGATCCTTGTCCATGAAAATGTCCATCTGATCGAAGCGGATAGCGCTGAGGATGCGAACAGGAAGGCGTTGGAACTTGGGCGCGAGGGGGAAATTCTAAATGAGGACGGAACGCTCACCATCGACGACAAGCCGGCGCAATATCTTTTCGCGGGCGTGCGAAAAATCATTACCGTTGTCCCGGCGCCAGGAAAAGGCGACGCGGATCTGACAAGTGGCATGGAAGTGACTTATTCGCAGTTCGAGGTTGACGATGAGGAAGCTCTTCGGAGACTAGCGGACGGGGAAGGTGTTGATGTCTTCTATGAAGCGGAGTGATGAATCAGTTGGGGCGGCATAGTGGCGCTCATTTGTCTCGATACCCGTTCTGCGACGTGTTCATGTTGTCCGGTCGCTTTTGCATTTCGCCAGGCGACCGAATCGCTGGCCGTGGCCGCCGAGTTGAGGGGCCCCGGCGTTAAAGCTTGGCTTGAATCAGCAATTCGGGCAGGGAATCCATGTATATGCGGAAAATAGCCTCTCCAATGATGCGATTGTGGGTAAGGCTCATCTTGGTCATGTTCCCCGTCATCATTGTGCTCGGCGTCATCAGCTACGGCCTGACGATGGTCTTGATTGGCTACGCCCGGGGACTCCAGTTCCTGGGCGTTTTTCCGTTGCTCGTTGGATCAGGCCTGGTCTTCCATTCATTTTTTACGCCAGATCTAAAGCGGATGGCGGAACAGCGACGGCGCCGGAGAAGGCGCGATGGCCATGCATGAAATGACAGGAGCTAGCCATGTGGATGTGTGCGCATCTGATCTTCTACTACCAGTGCGAGGATCAAGAGTCGATTCTTGTGCACGAGAATGTCCATCTAATAAATGCTGAAAATGGGGACGAAGCCCTGCTCAAGGCTGAGGAGATCGGCCGAAAGCGAGAGGACCTCAACGAGGATGGAACGCTCACCGTGGACGACAAACCAGCGAAATATCTTTTCGCTGGCGTTCGACGAATCATCACCGTTCTTCAAACGCCGGAAACCGGGTTTGGTGATCCTTCCAGTGGTATGGAAGTCACCTATTCGACGTTTGAGGTCGATGACGAGGATGCCCTCCGAAAGCTCGCGAACGGTGACGGGGTGGACGTGTTCTACGACGCTGATTGATGCGGTCTTGCGATCAGCGTGCTCGTCCATAAGGATCCGAACGCCATATGACCGGCCGATCAAGGTCTACATTCGCGTGGTTGCGCCGTCGACGTCAATTTCTCCACATTGCCGGCAGCGCAGCAACACTGAGGACAAAACCATGAAGGCACACGTCCTCGACCCCCGGATCCTCATCTTTGACGAAGCAACCAGCGCGCTCGACTACGAGTCGGAAAGAGCGGTCATGGACAACATGCGCGCCATCTGCCGCGATCGAACCGTCATCATCATCGCCCACCGTCTATCCACTGTGCGCCAGGCGAACAGGATTATCGTTGTCGACAAGGGGCGCATCGTCGAGTCCGGTGCGCCCGCCGAACTCCTCGCGCTGGAAGACGGCCATTTCCGTCAGCTCCACCGACTCCAGCAGGGCTGACCATGGGCATGAGAATCGATGCCATCGGTGCGGTGCTCGCCCGGTACCGGGACATCTCAAAGGCAGCGTGGGCCGAACGTCACGCCATGGTGCCTGCATCGAGGACCGCTGACGAGCTTGCGTTCCTGCCGGCACACCTCGAACTGATGGATGCGCCTGTCTCCCCGGTGCCCCGGTGGAGCATGCGCATCATCATGGCGTTGTTCGCCGTAGCAGTGGCCTGGGCGTGTCTTGGGAAGCTCGACGTTGTCGCCGTCGGCGCTGGCAAGACCGTCACCACCGGACGCACGCGGGTGGTCCAGCCGCCGGAGACAGCGGTGGTCCGTCGCATCATGGTCGGCGATGGTCAGCATGTCCGGAAAGGCGAGATTCTCGTTGAACTCGACAAAACGGCCACGAGCGCGGAGGTCGACAAGGCACGCGATGCCCTGCTCAGCGCCCGCCTCAACGCACTGCGCAGCGGCGCGATGGCCAAGGCAATCGACGGCGGCATGCTCGCGGTCCTGACCAACGACGGGACGTATCCCGCCACCCGCTTCGACGCCATGCGGGACCTTGCCTCCAGCCAGTGGGCGGCTTTCCTTGCGCGAAAGCAGGGCCTCGAGGCGATGGTCCAGCAAAAGACGGCCGAGCTTCGCACGGTCGAGTCTGCGATAGCGCCGCTCGAGCAGGTTCTCGCCATATCGCAAACCCGGGTGGCTGACTACGAGGCGCTGCTCGACAAGAAGTATGTCCCTCGCCAGGAATACCTTGTGCGAAAGCAGGAGCGCATCAACGCGGAGCGAGACTTGGCAGCCCAGCGAAGCCGTGCCCAGGAGCTGCGCTCGGCCATTGTGGGCGCCCGTGAGGAACTGGCGCTGTCAACCACGGAACTCCGCCGGCAAACACTCGACGAACTGCGCCAGGCGCAGGAACAAGTCGCCCAGTATGGGCCCGAGGTTGAAAAGACGACACAGCACAATGCGCAAATGGCCCTGCGCTCGCCTGTCGACGGCACGGTCCAGCAGCTCGCCGTCCACACGATTGGCGGCGTGGTCACGCCCGCACAGCCGCTGCTCTCGGTCGTGCCTGACAACGAATCGCTCGAGGTCGAAGTCACGGTCCTCAACCGGGACATCGGATTCATTCGGGCAGGGCAGGCGGCCGCCGTCAAGGTCGACACCTTTCCCTACACGCGTTACGGCCACCTCGAAGGACGCGTCGGGAGTGTGTCACACGATGCCATCCAGGACGAAAAGCTCGGATTGGTCTACCTCGCCCGCGTCATCCTGCCGACGAACACCCTTGTGGTCGATGGCGTACCAGTCCACCTGTCGCCAGGCATGTCCCTGTCGGTGGAGATCAAGACCGACAAGCGCAGGGTCATTGACTATCTCCTGTCGCCACTCAAACAGGCCACGCATGAGGCGATGCAGGAGCGCTGAAGATGTACGGTCGCCAATACTGAAACGACAGGGTCGGGTATGCAAATGCGGGGATTTTTGATCACCGGAGCAGCGTGCACAAGCACTGCCATGGCCCTCTACTGCTTACAGCAATCGTTTGCAAAAGAATGGGTAAGGGCGAAAGCTGACCGGCTTCCAGCACAGGATGTTGCGGCCGGGAAGGGCTTCTTTTCCAGCGGTGGGGAGGTCGTTGAATGATCGCAATAGGTTATGTCATCGCCGCTTCGGCAAGCGCCAGCATCTTGATTGCCTTGTTCAACAAGGCGCTCACAGACGGGGCGAGAAACGGTGCGGCACGGCTTGCGTGGGCTCTTGCCGCCACGGCGCTGGGTGCCTATGTCGGTGGCGCCGTCGGAGGGGTCATTCACGTGATCGAACGGGGTGTTGTGGAATACGGCAGCAGAAGCGGCAGCGTGACGTTCCACCGCGACGAGCATCCCTTGCTTTTCTGGGGTGCACTTGGCGTGCTCTCTGCGGCGACATGCGTTCTCGCTGCTCTGGCTGCAGTAGCTGCCTGGAAAGCTCTCAAGAAGAGCTGATTTTTCATCTTAATCAAAGGAGTTGATGGTGAGCTTCCCATATTTTGGCGAGAGCCGTATCGGGTTCCAGATAACGGAGTTGTCCACTGCATTGACCGAGTACTTCACTCGGTCGTTCGCAGATTTGCAGGCGAAGGCGAAGGCGGGGAGCCTCACCGATGCTCAATTCGCTGCATCCCAGGCTTCGCTCTACGAGCAATGTGCTGAGCTGTCGCATTTGTTCGCTGACCGATTCCGTGGAACGGGTGATAGTGAATGGGCGGCCTTGTGTGACACATGGGCCAAAGGCTTCGATGAAAAGAAGTTGCTCGCAAAGTCTGCCGTCGAGAGCAAGGATGCGTTGACTGAACTCATCAAGAATACGGCGTCTTCATTGTCGATATTCTCCGAGAAATCGGTCTTGTCCACATACTTTGGCGAAGGAGCTGGTCCAGCGTGGTCGACGTCCTTCAAAGTCCCCGACTTCCTTGACAAGGCAGCACAAGGCTGGGAAGGCGTCGAGGACTGGCTGAAGGGTGATGCGACCGCCATTGCGGGCCTGGCTGCATCATTCTTTCTCGGCAACATCCTGGCCGAGGCGACGGCGATCCTCGTGGTTTCACTCGCTGGTGGGCCAGTCGTGACGACGCTCGCGCTCATCGCGGCCGGCGTCGCATTGATGGCAACAGGGGATGTAATCAAGAATGGCGTCAATGACTTCCTCGAAATTTTCGGTGGCGAGGACGAGGCTGATGCTGCCCAGGTGATTCAAAGGGCGCTCAAGAATGGTAACTCCGTCTATCTTCCGCACGTCGGCGACCAGCTTTTCTTTGGCACGTCGGGTGATGACAAATGGGCGGGCAAGGCGGATGTCAAAAATGACGCCGTGGGCGGCGATGGCAACGACATCATCTATGGCGGCGACAAGGCAGACTTCCTGAGCGGTGGAGCGGGGAACGACACCCTCCACGGCGGCGCGGGTTTCGACAAGCTCAAGGGTGGAGACGGCGACGACTTGCTCGATGGTGGGGCGGGCAGCGACACGCTGGTCGGCGGGAAGGGGTATGACACGTATGTGTTTACCACCGCGGACATGACCGCGCAGGCGGTGGATGACTACATCACCGACGAGGATGGCCAGGGTCAAATCCTCTTCAACATCAAAGCCTACGGACCGTCACGGGCGACAAAAACGCGCCCAATATCCGTCCCGACGTCACCGTCGTGAACAAGGATGACAGCATCGATATGACAGAAGTCGTGTCGCAGGGGCAGACTGCGCAGCAGATGCAAGATAAACTTACCTCGGCAAGGGAGCAGTTGGGACGGCCTGGCGTCGATCGGGTCGTTGAAGCTGATCCGCTTCCTGAACAAGGCGCGCCATCGGCGCCGAGTGTTACGACGCAGCCGAGGTTTTCTCCAGGGCGTCCCGGCGAGCCGGTGCCGGAAGTACCGACGCAAGTTGAGCCGGTGACTGTCGAAAACATCTTTGAAATCCCATGACAACATCGCATGAGAAAGGCGTGGTGAAAGCTCGATACTTGGTCACCTACGACTGGCCAAAGGAAGCTGACACGCGCGACATCCTTGCGATGATTAAAGTGATCCTGACTCGGTTGGGGATCGTGCAACTTTCCGTCGCAGTGGGGATGCACGGGAAGTGAAAGACTGTCGTTCGGGATTTCTTCAAGATGGAAGATCTTTCGGTCATCCGGGGGCTCGAAACAACCGACAACTACCTGCCTTCCCACGGGCTCGGTGGCCTTTTTTACAGCTACGACGATGCGCGAGATTCAGGGGTACTGATTATTGCTGTGCTTAACCAAGAGGCACGGCCAGGCGTGATGGATCGCATCATTTGTGATTTGCATGAGGTGAATGGCATTGGATACACCATCGCCTTTGACGCCGACCTCGGAGCGAAGTCGCTGTACTACGCGCTTGGCATCACTTTTGGTGAAGTCGATACGCATTACGAAAAGATGAAAGCAAAGGAACTCGGACGATTTTTTTTCGAGCGCTCGCGTAAGGACCGAGATATTCGCGCCTACAATCGCGACAAGATCCGGGGCATCTATCCGATGAATGTCTTGAACGCTCAGCAAAAACAAGTTTTGCGGAGCATCACTGGTTTGAACGAAGAACGTTTCGTTCGGCTCGATGACGAAAAGCATCTGCTCGTCTTGGATAAGCCTGAGGTCTCGGCGCTCGGGCGGAGTGTGTCGGATCTAATCTGCTGATTTGAGTTGAGCCAAGTGTGTTTCGGGGTGGTCACAAGCTTCTGAGATTTTGTGTGCTAGGGCCGAAGGGGTCTAGTCCGCACCCGCATGCGGGATCTCGCAGATTTTGATCGAAAGAGCGCGCGTCGTGGTTCGCGTCTCGCAGCGAATTTTGCCATCCAGGGTGCAATAGGGAATCCTGATTTCCCGTTGTTGATTCAAGAAGCGGCGCAACGCATCGCGCTTTCGGCTGAAGGAATAGGCTGTGAGCCATCTCGCTTACGCAACGCGCCGCGGCATCGCTGCGGTGGTGATGATCGTATGTGTGACCTTTATTGGCTTGGTCCATGCCAATTCCGACGAAGCCACGCCGGAAGAACAGTTTCATCGCCGCATCAAGATGTCGGACGACATCATTCCGCTTGGGCAGAACGCCTTCGGTGAGTCCGTTGATCTCTATACGGGCGAACTGTCGTTTCGCCAAGTTGATGTCACTCTGAAGGGCTCAGGCCCCGACATCGTGGTTGCGCGCACCTTCAGCCCAGGATGGCGCACCAGTTTGGATTTTCCCGAGGACGGTGCGTTCGCCGACTGGCAGCTCGACGTGCCGCGGTTGAGCAGCCTGGTGGGTGCCGAGGTGTCGGGGGCGTATGCCAGCTTTGGTGGCCAATGGCAGGCGAATGGGCAGAACCCCGACTTGCGCTGCGCCAATATGACACATGCGCCGCTGCTGCCAGGGGCGAACGGGCCTCTGTTCGACAGCCTCGACTGGTGGCACGGCTATTCGTTGGTGACAGAAGAGGGTGGCGGACAGTCGGTGCTCTCGATTGGGGCGAACACGCCTGTGCCCACCATGGCGGATGCCAACGGAGCGGCAGTGCCGTTTGTGGCAATGACGCCCGCACACTGGATGATCGGGTGCGAAAGCGCCACGGCATCAGGCGAACCCGGCGACGCCTTCATCGCAGTCTCTCCGACGGGGCTGCGCTACCACCTGAACCAGCTCACCTATTACTCGTCTCCGAGCGCGACGCTGCCCAACCCACCGTCGGGTAGGCACATCACGGCGCGCATCGCGTCTGCAGATGCCGTTGCCACGAAGGTCGAGGATCGTTTCGGCAACTTCATCCAGTATCACTACCAAGGTCGGCGTCTGATGAGCATTGACGCCAGCGATCTCCGCAAGGTGGTTTTCACATGGCGCCCGGAGACGGATTGGATCGATCACATCACCATTACCGATGCGTCCGGAGCTACGCGCACCTGGACCTATCACTATGCCGACTCGGCCGCCCCGAGTCGGTGACTAATTCGAGCAAGAGCATTGTCTGGTCGGCAACCAATTTCGCCTTTGACCGGAAAATTGTTACGGAGGGGATCAAGCTGAATCTCGGGTTTCCCGGCCAATACTTCGACGACGAGTCCGGGACATGGAGTAACGTCTTTCGTGACTATAAAGCTGACCTTGGACGGTACATAGAAAGCGATCCTTCTGGGCTGGCGGGGGGGCGAATACCTACGTTTACGCGGGGCAAAACCCAATATCTCGATTCGATCCACTTGGCTTAATGACGATTTGCATTCATGGAAAAGAGACCACCGATTTTTCGGGATACCCAGGCTACATCCAGAAAGCCGCGTCATACATCATGCAAGCCGATACGCTCGAGGACGCGGCCCTGACGGCGAACCGTGTCTATACGCAAATGAATGCCGAGTATCAAAAGACGGGAACTTGGAGCCAGTCGCTTGAAGATACGCGGGACGCTGAGCACTATATGTTCGCCTTAGATTGGGCCAGCCGATCGCCCGGAATTGCACAGGCCTCCATACTCGTCAGTACGCCTTTAGATTCAATGGCTAAGTATGCTTTCGGAACCCAACCAAAGGATTCTCCTGCATCGTGGCAAGAAATCGGCGCCGGTTACCAAGCAGTACTGGACTCGATTGGCCTCTTAAAAGGTGGTTCATTAAAGTTCACGAACGGAAAGTGCGGTTGTGATTAAAAATACTACGTTTGCGTATGTTGTCTTTGCCTTGGCCATGACAGTCGAGGCTGTCAATCTATTGTTGGCCGGAAGAATTTCTACAGTTGTTGCCATTGGGGGGTGTCCGCTTTGGGTTTTGTGATCCGCGGTCGATCCTATTTTTGGAAAGTGTGCCTTCTTTTCTTCGGACTAATGAGTGTGCTTCTCGCGTTTCGTGTTTTCGGAGGCTTAGAGCCAAATTCACCTGGGGCGCTCGCGAGCGGAGACTGGTTGAGCGTCGTGGCCTTCGGGCTATCGGTCGCGGCATTGTTCGCGGCGCTATTCGTGGGTCTCAAAGTACAGGCGCGTCGTTCCTAGAATTTGGGTCGTGATGCATGCATGAGTTTGCACGCGGCACTTGGGCGGCGAATGCAGAGGTGGTCGCGATGACACACAACGCATCGTCACCAAGTGGGCTGGCAGGGGCGCGCCCTCGGCAAACCGCTGACGGGCGGCGCACCCGTGCTTGTCCGGGTGCCTGCGCGCGACGCAATTGACCAGATCCGAGGGGACCTTAAGGTTTGGTTTAAGAATCCTGAGTTGACGTGGTCGGTGCAAGAGGACGTCTTGGTGGTGGACTTTCTCGATGTGCTGGCGGATGACGCGCGGGCGCATTTTCAGATCGTCAGCGACTGGGCAAAAGAGAATCAAGACTGGTACTTTCGGTTCACCTCCGTGGCGATCCGCTTCAGGGGCGAAACGGTCACGGGTTATGTCCGTTGCTCAGAGTGTTTTGCCGTTCACCGCGTGGGAGCTCCTCGATGCCCTCCGCGCTTGCCGATGATCCCAACTTATTGAGACAAGGACGCCTGCGGCCGAGCTCTCCTGGCACCCAAAAAGCAAAACGGGCCAACGATTCCTCGTTGACCCGCTGCTTGATTGGTGGAGGTGGCGGGAGTCGAACCCGCGTCCGAAGGCGTTTAATCCCCAGTTCTACATGCTTAGCCCACCGTTAAGTCTCGTCCACCGACAGCACGGCGTGCTAAGCGCACCGGTGGACATACCTGGTTGATCTGGCGTCAGCCCCACAGGTGGAGGAGCTTTCGGCGGTCTCATGATAGTGACCCTACACCGGCGAGCATGAGCACAAGACCGGTTCGGGGGTTTGGCCTTTTTTAGGGGCCGGACAGCTTAGGCGGCGAGAGCCACCGAGTTGTCACCGTAGTAGTTGTCATTGGCAACTATGTTTTTTGCAGCTGGTTTAACGAGGAAAGCTACCCCCTCGGCATGCACCAGTAGATCGCACTACCCCCGTCGAAACCAAAACACCCCCGGGGAAAGCTGTAGTCCGTGTTTCTACGGCGTTACACAGTATATGTGGGTGGGTGGGGCCGGAACAATGGCCCTCACCCCAGGCGGTTGTGGCTGCGCATCACCCGCTGCTTGTCCACGGCCCACTCGCGTTCCTTGTCGGCGGCGCGCTTGTCGTGGTCCTGCTTGCCCTTGGCCAGGCCGATCTCGCACTTCACCTTGTTGTTCTTCCAGTACATGGCGGTGGGGACGAGGGTGTAGCCCTTGCGCTCCACGGCGCCGACGAGCCGGTCGATCTCCTCGCGGTGGAGCAGCAGCTTGCGGGTGCGGCGGTCGTTGGCCACCACGTGGGTGCTGGCGCTGATGAGCGGCGGGATCTGGGCGCCGACGAGGAACACCTCGCCGTGCTCGATGATGGCGTAGCAGCCCTCGCCGAAGTTGATGCGGCCGGCGCGGAGCGACTTGAGCTCCCAGCCTTGCAGGGCCATGCCGCACTCGAACCGCTGGTCGATGTGGTATTCGTGGCGCGCGCGCTTGTTGAGCGCGATGGTGCCGCGCCCTTCCTTTTCGGTGTCCTTTGCCTTCGCTTTTGCCATGTCCGCTAAAATCGCTTGTATCGGTTTGAGACGAGGTCTATCCAGTGATTGAAATCCGCCGCAGTGCGATCGTGCCGTTCACGCCCGCGCAGATGTTCGACCTGGTCAATGACGTTGAAGCATACCCAAAGCGCTTCGGGTGGTGTGATGCGGCCACCATCATCGAGAAGGGCGACGACGTGCTGGTGGCCCGGCTTGACCTGAAATTCGCCGGCATGAAGCAGAACTTCACCACTCGCAACACCACCGACCGCCCGCATAGCCTCACCATGAAGTTCGTGGAGGGGCCGTTCCGCTCGCTCGATGGCGTCTTCACCTTCCAGGCCCTGGGTGACGTGGGCTGCAAGATTGCCCTGGCGCTGGATTTCGACTACGCGGGCCTGGGCGGCACGGTACTGAAGATGGGTTTCCAGCAGCTCGCGAACAAGATGGTGGACGATTTCTGCGACGAGGCGCGCCGCCAGTATGGCTGAGCTTGCCGTGGAAGTGGCTTACGCCGGCCCGGAGGGGCAGGCGGTGGTGGCGCTGGCGGTGCCGGTGGGCACCACGGCTTGGGAGGCCGTGCAGCTGGCCTTGCCGGGGTTGCCGGGTGGGGTGGAGCCCAACCGGGAGCGGCTGGGGGTGTTTGGGAAGAAGGTGGAGGCTGGGCGGGTGCTCGAGGCGGGGGACCGGGTTGAGATCTACCGGGCCCTTACGCTGGATCCCATGGAGGCTCGGAGGAGGAGGGCGGCGCGGTAGTCTTTGCCGCCCTTATCGCGCGCAAGCGCGCTCCTACAAAAGCCAGGTGCCTTACTTCTTGTTGTCGCCGCCGTTGTTGGCGCCACCGCCGAAGATGACGCTGTCGTCCTTCTTGTCGTCGGCGCTGGTGTTCTTGTCGCCCTTGGCGTCGTCGATGGGGTTGTTCTTGTACTTCTTCGAGTCCTCAAGCAGCTTCTGGGCGTCCTGGGCGAAGAAATCGCCCTCGGTCTTCACCAGCGTATCGTTGTTGAAGCTGAGGGTGAGGGTGCGCGTGGTCATGGGCTTGCCACGGTGCGAGTACGTGGAGACGTAGTCCCAGCGGTCGTTGTTGAACGGCGAGATGACCGAGGGGGTGCCCAGGAGGACCAGCACCTGGCGCTTCGTCATGCCGGGCTGCAGCTGGTCGACATTCTTCTTGTCGAGCAGGTTGCCCTGCTGCACGTCGGGGGTATAGACCAGGCCACAGCCTGCGACAGCGGTAGCCAGGAGGGCCAGACCGAGCGTGCGGATGAGCTGCTTTTGCATGCGTTGAAGCGTCCAGATCGTGAAGCCAGCGATGATACACTAAGCGCCTGACGGCACCGCGAGAAGAGGTCTGAAGTGGACCAGGAAACCCAAGAGCTCCGCAAAGCGGGCCTAAAAGTCACCCATCCGCGCATGCGGATCCTGCAGGTCTTCGAGGAGGCGGATGAACGCCACCTCACGGCCGAAGACATCTACAAGCGCCTGCTCGCGCACCAGGAGGACATCGGGCTTGCCACGGTGTATCGCGTGCTGACCCAGTTCGAGGCGGCCGGCATCGTGATGAAGCACAACTTCGAGGGCGGCCAGGCCGTCTACGAGCTCGACCGCGGCAAGCATCATGACCACATGATCGACGTTGACAGCGGCAAGGTCATCGAGTTCATCAGCGAGGAGATCGAGCGCCTCCAGCACGAGATCGCCGAGCGGCATGGCTACGTCATCGAGGACCACAGCCTGGTCCTTTATGTGCGCCCGAAGAAGAAAGCCCGCTAATCCACTGGCGGGAAAAGAAAAAAGGCCCCGCAAGGGGCCTTTTTTTGTCGTGCCTTCGGGGCCGGTTTCCCTTCGCCCCAAATAAAAACGCCGCCGGCGGACTCCTGTCCACCGACGGCTGATCCGGAATACCTGGTGGCTCGTGGACCGCGAGTTGCTCGCAAATCCCGTACACCACCTGGCGCCGGCGAGGCTGACATCCTGTCGCCTCTTCGAGTTGATCGTCCCCACGATCAACTCGGGCTCGCCGTCTCTCGACGGCGGCTCCCCCACATCGATGGAAGGATCGTAACGAAGCGTTCACGAACCGGCTATTGGAAAATTTCCTATGTTCGTTCCGATACTTGTGCTGCGTAGCAGCACGCGCAGGTGCAGCCCGATGGGCTCCGGGACGATGCGGAAAACCCCGCCCAGGGCGGTGATGCGGTCGCTCATGCCCTGCAGGCCGCGGCCGCCGCCGTCGGTGCGGGCGGGGCGGGGCGTGGCGGGCAGGCCGTGGCCATCGTCACGGATATCGAGGACGGCCACGGGGCCGGCGTCGCGCAGGCCGATGCGCAGGCGCAGGCGCATTTCCCGGGCGCCGGAATGGCGGACCACGTTGGTGGCGCTTTCCTGCACCACGCGGTAGATGGCGGTGAGCGTGTCGTCGTCCAGCAGCCGCGGCTCGCCGCGCAGGTCGGTGACGTAGTGGATGCCGGCGGCCGTCAGCATGTCGCGGATGGGGCCTTCGTCCAGGGCGCGGATGAGGCCGAACTCGTCGAGCACCGAGGGGCGCAGGCTATCCAGCATCTTGTGCAGGGCCCGGCGCATGTGGCCGGCGATGCCGTTGATGGCGCTGCCGATATCGTCCAGGCCGGCATTGCCGAGCCGGTTCTGGGCCAGTTTCAGGTGGGTCTGGATGGCCGTGAGGTTCTGGCCCAGCTCGTCGTGGAGCTCCGAGGCCATGTGCCGGCGCAGGCTCTCCTCGGCCTGCAGGTTGCCGCGGGCGGCGTCGCGCAGCTGGCGGGCCAGCTGGTCGAGGCGCTGGTTGGCGGCGGCCAGGTGGGTGTTCTGCTGGGCCACGCGCTCGCTGGAGCGGCGGAGGGCGTCGGTGGCGGCGCCCAGCATGAGGGTGCCGGTGCCGGCCACGGCCAGGAACAGGTGGGCGGCGGCGGTGGGCGCGCCGCGGCCGATCATGTCCTCGGTGACATTCAGGCCTACGCTGGTGATGAGCATGGCCAGGCCGGCGCCGCGCCAGCCGTGCCGGAACGCGAAGAACAGCACCGGCGCCAGCGAAAGCACGCGGGCGAACTGCGGCTGGGGTGAGTACTCGGCCAGGGTGATGAGGATGGCCAGCGAGGGCAGCATCACCAGCAGGCCGTCGAGCAGGAGCTCGGCCAGGGCGGTCTGGGTGGGGCGCTCGCGGAAGGCCAGCACCATCACAGGGACGACCAGCAGTACGCCGAGGTAATTGCCGAGCAGGTCGCTGCCGAAGGTGGTGCCCAGCATCTCCACCGGGGCCGCCGGGTGCAGCGAGGCCATCATGGCCGCGTTGCCGGCCGTGGCCACGGTGGCGGTGACCATGGCCGACAGCAGCAGGCGGGCCACGTCCTCGGGCGTGTTCAGGCTGGCGTGCAGGTGGGCGCGGCGCAGCAGCCACAGGCTGGCGGCCACCATCAGGGGCTCGGGGGTATCGCCCAGCACGAAGCCAGCCCCGCCGATGGGCAGGCCGCTACGCCACTCGCACAGGGCGCTGGCGGCGATTTCGGCGCCGAGGATCCAGAACCAGTCACGGGTGCGGGTGAGCAGCAAGGCGCCGAAGCGCAGGCCGAAGGGGAGCACCCAGTAGGGCTGCTCGGTCGGCCACAGCATCACCCACGCGATGGCGTAGGCGATGGCGATAAGGGGGCCGGCGAAGCGGATGAGGGCGCGGACTCGCATATAAGCGCTGATGTTACACGGCGCGCGCGGCGTCCTGCCGCGCGTGGGCCACGGGTACGCACATACGCGCTGGTACTGCTACATTCGCCCTATGCCAAGAATCGTCCTTGTAGATGACCACGCCATTGTCCGTGAAGGTTTCAAGCGGCTGATCCAGCTGGAGCCCGACCTGGATGTCGTCGCGGAAGCGCGTAACGCCGACGAGGCCGTCGATGCGGTCACCCAGCACCGGCCCGACCTGGTGGCGGTGGATCTCTCCCTCCCCGATGGTAGTGGCCTGCCGCTCATCGAGCACCTCGGCAGCATCGAACCGGCCATGAAGATCGTGGTGCTGAGCATGCACGACGGCGAACCCTACGTTTCCGAGGCCATGCGCCGTGGCGCGCGCGGCTACGTGACCAAGGGGGTGGCGCCGGAAGAGCTGGTGGCGGCGGTGCGCGCCGTGCTGGCGGGCGACCAGTACCTCAGTTCCGACCTGCGCGAGCGCCGCTCCAGCCGCTCCACGCAGGATCTCGACCCATTCAGCCGCCTGACCGCCCGCGAGCGCGAGGTGTTCCTGTTGCTCGCCGCGGGGCGGGCACCGAAGCAGGTGGCGGCGGAGCTGGGCATCGGGCAGAAGACGATCTACATCCACCGCGCCGCGGTGATGAACAAGCTCAATGCGGGGTCGGAGCTTGATCTGTACCGGATGGCGCAGGAGCGGGGGTTGATCCGGAGTTAGTCGCTAAAGGCTTTCGCCCACAGGTGTGGGCTCCTACGACAGCCACGGAGCATGCCGGCGCCTAACCGCGCTCGTGTAGGAGCCCACCCCTGTGGGCGATGCTCTCAGCCCTGCGCCTTGTCCAGCATCTTCCTGGCGTGTGCCCGGGTTTCCTTCGTGATCTCCACGCCGCCCAGCATCCGCGACACTTCCTCGCGGCGGCCATGGGCGTCCAGCGCGCGGATGCGCGTGCGGGTGGATTCGCCGTCGCTTTCCTTCGCCACCTGCAGGTGGTTGTGGCCTTGTGCCGCCACCTGGGGCAGGTGGGTGACGCACAGCACCTGCACGCGCTCACCCAGGGCGCGCAGCTTCTGGCCGACCACCTCGGCCACGGCGCCGCCGATGCCGGTATCCACTTCGTCGAAGATCATGCAGCCGATGTTGTCGTTGCCCAGCGTGGCCACTTCGATGGCCAGGCTGATGCGGGCGAGCTCGCCGCCCGAGGCCACCTTGCGCAGCGCGCGGGGCGGCTGGCCGGGGTTGGCGCTGACCAGCAGCTCGCAGCGCTCGCGGCCCTGTGGGTCGGGGTCGTCGCCTTCGGCCGGTTCCAGCGCCACCTCAAGGCGGCCACCGGCCATGCCGAGCTCGCCCATGAGGGCGGCCACCGAGGCGCCGAGGCGGGCGGCGGCATCGGCGCGGGCCTTCGATAGCGCGGCCGCGGCCGTGTCGTAGTCCTTGCGCAGGCGGTCGCGCTCCTTGCCCAGGCGCTCCAGCGCGTCGCCGGCGCCTTCGAGTTCGCCCAGGCGCTCGCGCAGTTCTTCCGCCTTGCCCGTCAGTTCCTCGATGGGGAGGCGATAGCGGCGGGAGAGGTCGTGCAGGTGGGTGAGGTGGGTATCCACCTCGGCCAGGCGTTCCGGGTCGAGTTCCACATCCTGCGCGTAGCGGCCCAGGCCGTCGACGGCTTCGCCCACCTGGATCTGGGCGCTGTCGAGCAGCTCCAGTGTGGGGGCCAGGGTGGCGTCGAGCTCGGCCAGGCGGGAGAGCTCGGCATGGGCGCGCAGCAGGGCGCGGCCGATGGCGAATTCGCTTTCGCCGTCGAGCAGCTCGACGACGCCGTTGGCGCCCTCGGCGAGGCGGCCGGCGTTGGCAAGGCGGCGGTGCTGGGCTTCGAGATCCTCGAGCGCGGCGGGAGCGAGGGCCCAGCGGTCGAGTTCTTCCAGTTCATGGGTGAGCAGTTCGATCTGGTGTTCGCGGTCGTCGCCGCCGCTGAGCGTGCGGATTTTCGCCACGGCCTCCTTCCATGCCCGGGCGAGGTCGCGGACGCGCGCCTGTGCCTCGTCGTTGCCGGCGAACGCATCGAGCAGCGCCATCTGGTGCTGGCGCGAGAGCAGCGCCTGGTGCTCGTGCTGGCCATGGATTTCGACGATGAGCGCGGCCAGCGCCGACATCTGCGCCAGGCTGGCGGGGCGGCCGTTGATCCAGCCCTTGGAACTGCCCTCGGCGCGGATGACGCGGCGCAGGTGGCAGGTATCGCCATCGTCCAGTTCCTCCTGCCTGAGCCAGCCGAGGGCATCGGGCAGGCCGGCCAGGCTGAACTCGGCGGCGAGCTCGGCGCGGTCGCTGCCGGCGCGCACCATGCCGCTATCGGCGCGCGCGCCGGCCAGCAGCATGAGCGCGTCGACCAGCAGGGACTTGCCCGCGCCGGTTTCGCCGCTGACCACGGTGAGCCCGGGGCCGAAGGCCACTTCGGCTTCTTCGACGACGGCGAACTGGCGGACGTAGAGCGACGTGAGCATGGGCACCGGGCAGCGGATGGAATCGCGCCGATTGTAGCCGGTGCCGCGTCGCAGGAAGCGAGACTTGCAAGCGGCGCGCGCAGACCTTATTGATAGGGCCAGCCACCCGACCGCCAGCCCACACGCGCATGAACCCGTTCTTTAGCAAAGACATCGATGCTCGCGCGCGCCGGCTGCTGCGTACCCTCATTTCCCAATATCTCTCCGATGGCGAGCCCGTCGGCTCACGCACCCTGGCGAAGTCCTCCGGCCTGGAAGTGAGCCCGGCCACCATCCGCAACATCATGGCCGACCTCGAAGAAGCCGGCCTGGTGGCCTCGCCGCATACCTCGGCCGGGCGCATCCCCACGCCGCGTGGCTTGCGCCTTTTCGTGGATAGCCTGCTTGAACTCAAGCCCTTGCCGCGTGACGACATGGCGCGCCTGCAGGGCAGCCTGCCGCCGCACCAGACCACCACGCGCGATTTGCTGGGCAATGTCTCGAACCTGCTTTCGGCCATGACCCACTTCGCGGGCGTGGTCACCGTGCCGCGCCAGGGCGATTTCCCCCTGCGCCACATCGATTTCGTCAGCCTGCCCGATGCCCGCGTGCTGGTGATCCTGGTGTTCTCCGATAACCAGGTACAGAACCGGGTAGTACAGCTATCGCGCCCCATCGACGGCAGCGAGCTGGAGCAGGCCGCCAACTACCTCAACACCCATTTCGCCGGGTTCCGCCTGGCCGATATCCGCGCCCACCTGGCCGCGGAGCTGCGCGAGGCCGGGGGCGAGCTGAACCGCCTGCTGGCCAGCGCGGTGGAGCTGGCCACGGCCTCGTTCGGCGACCACGACGCCGACGACGTGCTGGTCTCGGGCCAGACCAACCTGATGGGCTATTCCGAGCTGGCCGACATCGACCGCCTGCGCGACCTTTTCGACGCCTTCCAGCAGAAGCGCGAGCTGCTGCAGCTGATGGAAAACTGCGTGAAGGCCCCGGGCGTGCGGCTGTTCATCGGCGAGGAATCGGGCTTCTCGGCCCTCGACGGCTGCAGCATCGTCACCGCCACCTACGGCACCCCAGGGCGCATGCTGGGCGCGATCGGAGTTATTGGACCGACGCGTATGGCATATGAGCGGGTCATTCCCGTGGTACAAGCCACGGCTGGATTGCTCAGCGACGCCTTGAATCGCGCCGCGGCGACCTCATAAACCGCCGAGGGAGGCGGGTTTAGTATTTCCCGCGAATGTGCGGCCCCCACCGGGGGCCGTTGGATGACATTTGGAGTAACCATGCAGAACAACGATCCCCACGCGACGGATCCGGCGAAGGACAGCGGCGCCGAGGGCGCCCACGCTGAACTCGACGCCCTGGCCGCCAAAGTGGCCGCCCTCGATGCCGAGCTGGCCCAGGCACGCGAGACCGTGCTGCGCGAGCGGGCGGAGATCGAAAACCAGCGCCGCCGCCTGCAGCGCGACCTCGACCAGGCCCGCCGCTTCGCCAACGAGAAGCTGCTGGGCGACCTGCTCCCGGTGTACGACAGCGTGGCCCTGGGCCTCGCCAACGAAACCGCTGACGCCAAGGCCCTGCGCGAGGGCCTCGAGCTGACGCTGAAGCAGCTCGAGAAGGTGACCTCGTCGAACGGCCTGGTGCTGGTCGATCCGCTGCACCAGCCGTTCAACCCGGAACACCACCAGGCTATCAGCGCGGTCGATTCGACCGAGCACGCGCCGGGCACCGTGGTGGCCGTGGTGCAGAAGGGTTTCGTCCTCAACGACCGCCTGCTGCGCCCGGCGCTGGTCGCGGTCGTCAAAGACTGAACCCCAGCCACACAACGCATTGAACCAAGGGGCCAAGGCCCCACTTTACAAACAGTCGCGGCCGCGGGGGCCGCATTGAAATTCGGAGCATGTTTTATGGCCAAGATCATCGGCATCGACCTCGGTACCACCAATAGCTGCGTTGCCGTCATGGAGGGCACGACGGCGCGTGTCATCGAGAACGCCGAGGGCGACCGCACCACGCCGTCCATTGTCGCGTTCACCAAGGACAACGAAGTGCTCGTCGGTGCGCCGGCCAAGCGCCAGGCCGTCACCAATGCCAAGAACACCTTCTACGCGGTGAAGCGCCTCATCGGCCGCAAGTTCACCGACGCCGAAGTGCAGAAGGACATCAAGCTCGTCCCGTACGCCATCATCGCGCACGATAACGGCGATGCCTGGGTGCAGACCTCCGACGGCAAGAAGATGGCGCCGCAGGAGATCAGCTCGAAGGTGCTGATGAAGATGAAGAAGACCGCCGAAGACTTCCTCGGCGAGACGGTCACCGAAGCGGTCATCACCGTGCCGGCGTACTTCAACGACAGCCAGCGCCAGGCCACCAAGGATGCCGGCAAGATCGCCGGCCTCGACGTCAAGCGCATCATCAACGAGCCCACCGCGGCCGCCCTGGCCTATGGCCTCGACAAGGCATCGTCGGCCGATCGCAAGATCGCCGTGTACGATCTTGGCGGCGGCACGTTCGACGTCTCGATCATCGAGATCGCCAACGTCGACGGCGAGAAGCAGTTCGAGGTGCTGGCCACCAACGGCAACACCTTCCTCGGCGGCGAAGACTTCGATAACCGCGTCATCGATTACCTCGTCGAAGAGTTCAAGAAGGAGCAGGGCATCGACCTGCGCCAGGACCAGCTCGCCCTGCAGCGCCTGAAGGACGCCGCCGAGCGCGCCAAGATCGAACTCTCGTCGGCCCACCAGACCGACGTGAACCTGCCGTACGTCACCGCCGACGCCTCCGGCCCGAAGCACCTCAACATCAAGCTCACCCGCGCCAAGCTCGAGTCGCTGGTCGAAGACCTGGTGAAGGGCACGATCGAACCGTGCCGCACCGCGCTCAACGACGCCGGCCTGCGCGTGTCGGATATCAACGAGGTGATCCTCGTCGGTGGCCAGACCCGCATGCCCAAGGTGCAGGAAGCGGTCAAGGATTTCTTCGGTAAGGAAGCCCGCAAGGACGTCAACCCCGATGAAGCCGTCGCCGTCGGCGCCGCCATCCAGGGTGGCGTGCTGGGCGGCTCGGTCAAGGACGTGCTGCTGCTCGACGTCACCCCGCTGTCGCTGGGTATCGAAACGATGGGTGGCGTCATGACCAAGCTTATCGAGAAGAACACCACGGTGCCGACCAAGGCGTCGCAGGTGTTCTCCACCGCCGACGACAACCAGACGGCCGTGACCGTGCACGTCCTGCAGGGCGAGCGCGAGCGCGCCAACGCCAACAAGTCGCTGGGCAAGTTCGATCTCTCGGGCATCCGTTCGGCACCGCGCGGCACGCCGCAGATCGAAGTCACCTTCGATATCGACGCCAACGGCATCCTGCACGTGTCGGCCAAGGACAAGGACACCGGCAAGGAGCAGAAGATCGAAATCAAGGCGGGCTCGGGCCTCTCCGACGAAGAGATCCAGCGCATGGTGGCCGATGCCGAAGCCAACCGCGAAGAGGACAAGAAGTTCCACGACCTCGTCCAGGTGCGCAACAAGGCCGACCAGCTCGTCCACCAGACGCGCTCGCAGCTGAAGGAGCACGGCGGCAAGATCCCGGCCGAGCAGCTCGCCAGCATCGACGGCGCCGTCTCGGACCTGGAAAAGGCCAAGGACAGCGACGACAAGTCGGCCATCGAGTCGAAGATCGCCAACCTCGAGCAGGTGGCCCAGTCGCTGTACGCGGCGGCCCAGTCGGGTGGCGCTTCCGATACGGCCCAGCAGTCGGCCCCGGGCGGCGGTTCGGCCCAGCCGGATGACGTGGTCGATGCCGAGTTCACCGAAGTCAAAGACGATAAGAAGTAAGGCGTGACGCCTCAGCTTCATCTGTGACCAGGATCGCGCCGGGGTGCAAGCCCCGGCGCGTTTGTCCGTCAAAGGGAATGCAACACGCACCATGAGCAAGCGCGACTACTACGAGATCCTTGGCGTGGAACGCACGGTCACCGACGGTGACCTGAAGCAGACATTTCGTCGCGTCGCGATGAAGTACCACCCCGACCGCAACCCGGACGACCCGGCGGCGATCGAGAAATTCAAGGAAGCCAAGGAGGCGTACGACATCCTCTCCGACGGCCAGAAACGCGCGGCGTACGATCAGTACGGCCATGCCGCGTTCGAGGGCGGTGGCTTCGGTCGTGGCGGTGGCGCCGGCTTCGGCGACGTCGGCGACATCTTCGGCGATATTTTTGGCGACATTTTTGGCGGCGGCGGTGGCGGTCGCCAGCGCGCCCGCCGTGGCGCCGACCTGCGCTACATCATGGAGCTCGACCTCGAAGAGGCCGTGTTCGGCATCGAGAAGAAGATCGAGGTGCCCACGCAGGTCAACTGCCAGCACTGCAATGGCACGGGCTCGGAAGACGGCAAGGTCTCCACGTGCACCACCTGCGCCGGCCACGGCCGCGTGCGCATGCAGAACGGCATCTTCTCCATCCAGCAGGCCTGCCCCACGTGCCATGGCTCGGGCCAGAAGATCGACAAGCCCTGCAAGAAATGCCGCGGCGAAGGCCGCCTGGAAGAAGAACGCACGCTCTCGGTCCGCATCCCGGCCGGCGTGGACAACGGCGACCGCATCCGCCTCACGGGGCAGGGCGAGGCTGGCCCGGCGGGCTCGCCGGCGGGCGACCTGTACGTCGAGGTGCGCGTGCGCGAGCACGCCATCTTCCAGCGCGATGGCGTCGACCTGTACTGCGAGATGCCCATCCGCTTCGCGCAGGCCGCGCTTGGCACCGAGCTGATGGTCAGCACGCTCGAAGGCGAGGTGCCGGTCAACGTCCCGCCCGAAACGCAAACCGGCCAGCAGTTCCGCCTGCGCGGCCGCGGCGTCAAGTCGGTGCGTGGTGGCCGCACGGGCGATCTCATCTGCACCGTGGTGGTGGAGACCCCGGTCCGCCTCACCAAGGAACAGCGCGAGCTGCTCACCCAGCTAGAAGCCACCTTCGTGGGTGAAGAAGCCGCCAAGCACACGCCCCGCAGCCACAGCTTCATCGACGGCGTGAAAGACTTCTGGTCCAAGGTCACCTCGTAACGCCATGCCCCCTGTAGGAGCCCACTCCGTGGGCGACATCTTTTCGCGACAACACAACAGCCCCTGTTGCCCTCCCGCGAAAACCTGTCGCCCACAGGGTGGGCTCCTACATTAGGATGCGTGTTTCCTGATCTTCCGAGGCACACCCCATGACCCGTCCCATCCGCCTCGCCATCAGTGGCGCATCCGGCCGCATGGGCCTTGCCTTGCTGAACCTCGTGCGGGATGACGCGCGTTTCGAACTCGTGCGCGCGGTGGTGTCGCCGCAATCCGCGCGGCTTGGCAAGGCTGCGTATGGTGACGTCTCGGCGTTGCGGTTCAGCACATGGGACGCCACCACCGGCATCGATGTCGTCATCGACTTCAGCGGCCCCGAGGGGCTGGGCGCGGCGCTCGATGTCTGCGAAGCCACGGGCGCCGCGCTCGTCACGGGTACCACGGGCCTCGACGCCGCGATGGAGCAGCGCCTGGCCCACGCCGCCGAGCGCATCGCCGTGCTGCGTGCCGCCAACTTCAGCCTGGGCGTGGCCGTGCTCACGCGCCTGCTGCGCGAAGCCGCCGCCGCGCTGCCGGACTGGGATATCGACATCGTGGAAGCCCACCACGGCCGCAAGGAAGACGCGCCCTCGGGCACCGCGCTGGCGCTGGGCCACGCTGCGGCCGCCGGGCGCGGCGCGAAGCTCGACGACCTGGCCGTCTATGCCCGCGAGGGCCGCCCCGGCGCCCGCCAGGCCGGCACCATCGGTTTCGCCGTCGTCCGCGGCGGCGATATCGTGGGCGAGCACCAGGCGCTGGTGATGGGGCAGGGCGAGCGCGTCGAGCTCGGCCACCGCGCCACCGATCGCAGCATCTTCGCCCGCGGCGCGCTGCAGTCCGCCGCATGGATCGCCGGCCGCGCGCCCGGCACGTGGACCATTGAAGACGTTATCGCCGCTTGACCCACTCGCGTAGGAGCCCACCCCGTGGGCGACATCGTTTCGCGAAAGACCACGAACCCCGCGGCTCTCCGCGAGAAGATTTCGCCCACAGGGTGGGCTCCTACGGGAACCGTGTTACTATCTGCGGCGATGTCATTGGGGAGTAGCCATCCTCGTTCCCCCTGAGGAGTTCGCGTCAACAGACTTGGCGGCCACGGCCCCATGGCGCGAACGGCAGTAGCGTGTGGAGAGCACGCTGCCGGCCCGGCGAGACCTTTGGCCATCGACATGCTCACCCGGGGCCGGGCGAGCGGTGTCGTTGTGCCATCGGTTTTTCGCGCGCTCGCCCGGCCAAAGTGTTTCCATGCTGCTGACAACCTTCCTGTTCCTGGTCTCGGCCGGGGCCATCTATTTCACCTGCGAATACTTCGTCAACGGCGTCGAATGGTTCGGGCGCAAGCTCAACCTCGGTGCCACTGCCACGGGCACGGTGCTCGCCGCCTTCGGCACGGCCCTCCCGGAAAGCGCCGTCACCTTCGTTGCCGTCATGTTCGGCAAGACGCCGGAAGCCAGGGATATTGGCGTCGGTGCCGCCCTCGGTGGCCCCCTGGTGCTGGCCACCATCGCTTACGCCGTCGTAGGTTTTGCCTTATATCTCGGCCGTAAGCGCCTGAAGCGCGGGGATACCCGCATCCGCGTCGACCACCAGCGCCTCGCCCGCGACCAGTCGTGGTTCCTCGCCATCTTCGTGGTGAAGGTGGGCCTCGGCCTCATCGCGTTCGCGTGGAAGCCCTGGCTGGGCGTGTTGTTCCTGCTGGCCTATGGCATGTATGTGTGGCGCGAGATGCGCGACGACAGCTCGGCGCCTGAGGACGAGGACGAGCTGGAGCCCCTGTCGTTCCGCCCCCGCGATGCCGACCCGGCCATGAAGTGGGTGCTGCTGCAGACCGGCCTGGCGCTGGTCGTCATCGCCATCGCGTCGCGCGTCTTCGTTTGGCAGCTGGAGGCGTTTGGCGAGTTCTTCCACCTCTCGCCGCACCTCGTGGCACTTGTGCTGAGCCCGGTGGCCACGGAGTTGCCGGAAACGGTCAACGCCCTGATCTGGGTGCGCCAGGGCAAGGAGCGGCTGGCGCTGGCCAACATTTCCGGCGCCATGATGATCCAGGCCACGATCCCGAGCTCGCTGGCGCTGTTCGCCACGCCGTGGCTGTTCGATACGCCGCTGATCGTGGCCGGCGTGATCACCGCCGTGGCCGTGGTGGCTCTATGGGCCATGTTCCGCCGTGGGGCGGTGGAAGCCCGCTGGCTGATGCCGATCGGCGGGCTCTATGGTGTGTTTGCACTCTTTGTCGCTTGGTATTTCCGCGGGGCCTGACCGGCAGGCTGTGGTAGGAGCCCACCCCTGTGGGCGACAGCTCTTCGCGAAAAGCTGTCGCCCACGGCGTGGGCTCCTACACAAAGCGACCGCCGCTAGCGACTAGTCGCGGTGCGAGGCGTTGCGGTCGCGGTCGGCGCCGACCTTGCGGTCGAGCTTGCCGAAGATCTTCTTGAATGCGCGGCTGAACTTGCCGCGCTTGGTCTTGCGGGCCTTTTCTTCTTCCGAGGTGAGCCAGGCTACCTGGATGACGCGGCGCTCGCCCTCGTAGGGCAGGTGGCCGTGGAAGGAGTTCTCGGCGCGGCGGAACACGGCGAACTCGCCATAGAGCGGCTTCAGCTCGGGCGCCACCGTGTCGTCGATGTTGTCGATGGAGGCCAGGAAGCGCAGGCAGCCGTCGCTGGTATCGGGCCACATCGGGTTCAGGTAGATGAGGGCCGTGGCCACCTTCGACTTGCTGTCGGTGTGGATGGTGCCGTGGCGGCGGTTGAGGTGCCGGCACAGGGTGACCAGGGTGGGGTAGCTCTCCAGGCCCTCGATGCCCAGGTGGCGGCCGATGGCGGCCGAGAAGGCCCGCGAGGTCATCTGGCGGACCAGGTCGTTCACCGAGGGGCCGCAATCGGCAGCGTCGTAGGGGAAGAACCCTGCGCTGGAGTACTGGGGGAAATCGCGGTCGAGGTCGGGCCGGGCCTCGTCGGGCAGCTGGCCGTGGGCGATCATGAACGAGAACGGCTCGTGCCGGATGTCGGTATCGGGACGATCCAGGCGGGCAGGGTCGAGCAGCATGGCGGGCGGTTCTCGGTCAGTTACCACTAAGTGCGATTGTATCGTGCCAGAAACGCCAACTGGCACGTAATTCTACCGTTTCGTTCATCCGCCGGGCGTGGACAAAAGGCCCCTCTGCGCCTATCATTCTTACCCGCCCAAACGTTCCCATCCCCAAGGCCCACGAGCCGCTAGAAAGCTGGCTTGCGGGCTTTGCTGCACCCGAAGGCGGCCATCCCATGCGTACTCCTGCTCTGCTTGCTCTCGAAGACGGCAGCGTTTTTCACGGCCACGCGGTCGGTGCCCGCGGCGAGACCGTTGGTGAAGTGGTGTTCAACACCGCCATGACCGGTTACCAGGAGATCCTGACCGACCCGTCATACAACCAGCAGATCGTCACCCTCACGTACCCGCACATCGGCAACACCGGCACCAACGACGTCGACGTCGAGGCGCCCCGCGTGCATGCCGCCGGCCTCATCGTCCGCGACGTGCCCCGCCTGGCCAGCAACTGGCGCAGCCAGGAGCCCCTGCCGCAGTACCTCGAGCGCCACAACGTGGTCGCCATCGCCGGCATCGATACCCGCCGCCTCACGCGCATCCTGCGCGAAAAGGGCGCGCTCAACGGCTGCATCGTGGCCGGCGACGCCATCGACGCCGACGCCCCCGTGGCCAGGGCCAAGGGTTTCCCGGGCCTCAACGGCATGGACCTGGCCAAGGTGGTCAGCACCAAGGCCACCTACCAGTGGGGCGAGGGCGTCTACGACCTCGACCGGCAGGCCTTCGTCAACGCACCGAAGAAGTTCCGCGTGGTGGCCTACGATTTCGGCGTGAAGCAGAACATCCTGCGCCTGCTCGCGGGCCGCGGGGTCGACATCACCGTGGTGCCGGCCGAAACCCCCGCCGCCGAGGTGCTCGCCATGGGCGCCGACGGCATCTTCCTCGCCAACGGCCCCGGCGACCCGGCCGCCTGCGATTACGCCATTGAGGCGACGAAGCAGATCCTCGCCACGAAGATCCCGGTGTTCGGCATCTGCCTGGGCCACCAGATCATGGCGCTGGCCATCGGCGCGAAGACGCTCAAGATGAAGTTCGGCCACCACGGCGCCAACCACCCGGTGAAGGACCACGACACCGGCCGCGTGCTCATCAGCTCGCAGAACCACGGTTTCGCGGTCGATCCGAAGACGCTGCCGGCCAACGTCCGCGTCACCCACACCTCGCTGTTCGACGGCTCGCTGCAGGGCTTCGCCCTCACCGACCAGCCGGCGTTCTGCTTCCAGGGCCACCCGGAAGCGAGCCCCGGCCCGGAAGACGTCGGCTACCTGTTCGATACGTTCATTGCCGCGATGGAAGCGCACAAGGCGAAGCAGGCGTAACACGCCGCGCGCCCACACCTTCCATCCGCCTTCGATTCGCGAGAGAAACCATGCCAAAGCGCACCGACCTAAAGACCATCCTCATCATCGGCGCCGGCCCGATCGTCATCGGCCAGGCCTGTGAGTTCGACTACTCCGGCGCCCAGGCCTGCAAGGCCCTGAAGGAAGAGGGCTACCGCGTGGTGCTGGTCAATTCGAACCCGGCCACGATCATGACCGACCCGGACACGGCCGATGCCGTGTACATCGAGCCGATCAACTGGCAGACCGTCGAGCGCATCATCGCCAAGGAGCGCCCCGACGCGGTGCTGCCGACGATGGGCGGCCAGACCGGCCTCAACTGCGCCCTCGACCTCGCCGACAACGGCGTGCTCGAGCGCTATGGCGTCGAACTCATCGGCGCCTCGCGCGATGCCATCCGCATGGCCGAGGACCGCGACCTGTTCCGCAAGGCCATGGCCGATATCGGCCTGGAGTGCCCCAAGGCCGCCGTGGCCCGCTCCATGGAGCAGGCGCTCGAGATCCAGCAGACCGTCGGCTTCCCGACCATCATCCGCCCCAGCTTCACGCTCGGCGGCTCGGGCGGCGGCATCGCCTACAACAAGGAAGAATTCGTCGAGATCGTCGGCCGCGGCCTCGAGCTCTCGCCCACGCACGAAGTGCTGGTGGAAGAGTCGGTGCTGGGCTGGAAGGAGTTCGAGATGGAAGTGGTCCGCGACAAGGCGGATAACTGCATCATCGTGTGCTCGATCGAGAACTTCGACCCGATGGGCGTGCACACGGGCGACTCCATCACGGTGGCGCCGGCCCAGACGCTCACCGACAAGGAATACCAGCGCCTGCGCAACGCGTCCATCGCGGTGCTGCGCAAGATCGGCGTCGACACCGGCGGCTCCAACGTGCAGTTCGGTATCAACGCCGAAGACGGCCGCGTGGTGGTCATCGAAATGAACCCGCGCGTGTCGCGTTCGTCCGCGCTGGCTTCGAAGGCCACGGGCTTCCCCATCGCCAAGGTGGCCGCCAAGCTCGCCGTCGGCTACACGCTCGATGAACTGAAGAACGACATCACCGGCGGCCTCACCCCGGCCTCGTTCGAGCCGAGCATCGATTACGTCGTCACCAAGATCCCGCGTTTCGCGTTCGAGAAGTTCCCGGCCGCCGACGCGCGCCTCACCACCCAGATGAAGTCAGTGGGCGAGGTGATGGCCATGGGCCGCACCTTCCACGAATCGATGCAGAAGGCCCTGCGTGGCCTGGAGATCGGCAAGACCGGCCTCAACCCCACCGGCCTCGACATCGGCAGCGAGGAAGGCTTCCAGACGCTGAAGCGCGAACTGCGCGAGCCGCGTCCCGATCGTGTCTTCCACGTGGCAGACGCCTTCCGTGCCGGCCTCTCGCTGGAAGAAGTGCACGACCTGACCCGCATCGACCCGTGGTTCCTCGCCGCGTTCGAAGACATCGTGATGACCGAGGGCGAAGTGCAGCGCCAGGGCCTCACCGCGCTGGACGAGCCGCGCATGCGCGAACTCAAGCGCATGGGCTTCGCCGACGCACGCCTGGCCGAGCTCGTGGGCACCGACGAGGCCGCCGTGCGCCACGTGCGCCGCACGCTGGGCGTGCGCCCTGTGTATAAGCGCGTCGACAGCTGCGCCGCCGAGTTCGCCACCACCACCGCGTACATGTACAGCACGTACGAGGAAGAGTGCGAGGCCAACCCCACCAACAAGGACAAGATCATCGTCCTGGGTGGCGGCCCGAACCGCATTGGCCAGGGTATCGAGTTCGACTACTGCTGCGTGCACGCGGCGCTCGCCCTGCGCGAGGATGGTTTCGAAACCATCATGGTCAACTGCAACCCGGAAACCGTTTCGACGGATTACGACACCTCCGACCGCCTGTACTTCGAGCCGCTGACGCTGGAAGACGTGCTGGAGATCGTCGACCTCGAGAAGCCGAAGGGCGTCATCGTGCAGTACGGCGGCCAGACCCCGCTGAAGCTTGCGCGTGCGCTGGAAGCCGCGGGCGTGCCGGTGATTGGCACCAGCGCCGATTCGATCGATCTCGCGGAAGACCGCGAGCGCTTCCAGAAGATGATCCAGAAGCTCAACCTGAAACAGCCGCCGAACCGCACGGCGCGCAACGCCGATGAAGCGCTGGCCCTGGCCCGCGAGATTGGCTACCCGCTGGTGGTGCGCCCGAGCTACGTGCTCGGTGGCCGCGCCATGGAAATCGTCTACGCCGACGCCGACCTCACGCGCTACATGCGCGAGGCGGTGCAGGTGTCGAACGAATCGCCGGTGCTGCTGGATCGCTTCCTTGACCACGCCGTCGAGGTGGACGTGGATATCGTGGCTGACGCCGACGGCAACGTGCTCATCGGCGGCATCATGGAGCACATCGAGGAAGCCGGTGTCCACTCGGGCGATTCCTCGTGCTCGCTGCCGCCTTACTCGCTGAGCCAGGAGGTGCAGGATGAAATGCGCCGCCAGGTGAAGCTGATGGCGCAGGAGCTGAAGGTCGTCGGCCTGATGAACACCCAGTTCGCGATCCAGGGTGATGATGTGTTCATCCTGGAAGTGAACCCGCGTGCCTCGCGCACCGTGCCGTTCGTGTGCAAGGCCACGGGCATGTCGCTGGCCAAGATCGCCGCGCGCGCCATGGCCGGCAGCTCGCTGGTGAAGCAGGGCGCGACGAAGGAAATCATCCCGTCGTACTACGCGGTGAAGGAAGCGATCTTCCCGTTCCTGAAGTTCCAGAACGTGGATCCCATCCTCGGGCCCGAGATGAAGTCCACGGGCGAAGTGATGGGCGTGGGCCGCACATTCGGCGCCGCTTTTGCGCGTGGCCACGAGGCCGCAGGCATCAAGGCGCCGCCGAAGGGCAAGGTGTTCATGTCGGTGCGTGATTCCGACAAGGATCGCCTGCTGCCCATCGCGCAGGAAGTGGCCCAGCGCGGCTACACCGTGGTCGCCACGGCGGGTACGGCGAAGTTCCTGGCCGACAACGGCGTGGCCTGCGAGCGCATCAACAAGGTGCTCGAAGGCCGCCCGCACATCGTCGACCTGATCAAGAACGGCGAGGTGGTCTACATCGTCAACACGACGGAAGGCAAGCAGGCCATCTCAGATTCGTTCTCGATCCGCCGCGAAGCGCTGCAGCAGCGCGTTACCTATTCCACGACCGTCGCAGGCGCGCGTGCCCTCGTGCACTCGCTGGATTTCCACGCGGAGCCCGAAGTCCACAGCCTGCAGGAACTGCACAAGGAGCTGAAAGCATGAGCAGCACGCGTCCCCCGTTGACCCAGCAGGGCGCCGACCGCCTGCGTGACGAGCTGGAATACCTGAAGCGCGTCAAGCGGCCGGAGATCGTGGCGGCCGTGGCCGAAGCGCGCGCCCATGGCGACCTGAAGGAAAACGCGGAGTACCACGCCGCGCGCGAGATGCATGGCTTCAACGAAGGCCGCATCAACGAGCTGGAAGCCGCGTTGTCGAACTCGGAGATCATCGATACCGAGCGCCTGGCGGTGGGCAAGCGCATCGTGTTCGGCGCCATCGTCGACCTGATCGACCTCGATGCCGATACGGAGGTGACCTACCAGATCGTGGGTGACCTCGAGGCCGACATCAAGAAGAACCTGATCGCGGTGAGCTCGCCGATCGCGCGTGCACTCATCGGCAAGAGCGAGGGCGACGAGTTCGAATTCAAGGCGCCGAACGGCATCAAGAACTACGAAATCACCGGCGTCCGCTATAGCTAGCCCCAGCTGTTTTGGGGGGGGGGAAGGCCCGGCCTAAGCGCCGGGCTTTTTCATGTAGGAGCCAGCTCGCTGGCGACAGCTTTCGCGAAAGAGCCACAGGGCCTGATGCGTCTGGGCGGAAGCTGTCGCCAGCGAGCTGGCTCCTACACGAGGCTTATCGAAACCCACCCTCGTGCGCCACGAATCGCACCAACTTATCGGGGTTCCTCTGCGCATGGATCGTCGCGATCCGCCCATCCGCGATCGTAAAGGTCAGGACTGACACCAGCTGCCCCGCGAACGACTGCAGCAACGCCAGTTCGCCATTCACGCTCGCCACCTCCACCCGCATCTGCCGCGCCGGCCGCAGCGACGGCGCGTAGAGCAGCTGCGCTATCCGCTCGCCACCTTCCACCGGCCGGCCAAAGCTGGGTACCTTGCCACCGCCATCGCCCATCAACACCGCATCGGGCGCCAGGATGCCGCGCATGGCGCTGAAGTCGCCGCTGGCCACCGCGCTGGCGAAGCGGGTCACCAGCGCCGCGTGTTCCTCGCGGTCGACGGCGAAACGCGGCCGCTTGTCGCGCAGGTGGTCCCTGGCGCGGTGCACGAGCTGCCGGCAGGCGGCTTCGCTTTTGCCGAGCACGCGGGCGATCTCGGGGTAATCCTCGTCGAACACCTCGCGCAGGAGGAAGGCCGCCCGCGCCTCGGGCGCCAGGCGCTCGAGCACCGCGAGGAAGGCCACGGAGACGTCGCTGGCCAGTTCCTGCAGGTCTTCGGGGGTGGCGCTGTCGTCGGTGAGCACGGGTTCGGGGAGCCAGATGCCGATGTAGTGCTCGCGCCGTGTGCGGGCGGCGCGTAGCTGGTCGATGGCGCGGCGGGTGGTGGCGGCCACCAGCCATGCCTCGGGGTTGTCGACGCCCGCCGCGTCGGTGCCATGCCACCGCAACCACACGTCCTGCACCACGTCCTCGGCCTCGGGCACCGAGCCGAGCATCCGGTAGGCGATGCCGTGCAGGCGGGGGCGCAGCGCGGTGAAGGTGGCGGTGGCGGTGGTCATGGGGCCGGCATCACGATCGGGTTCTTCTTGTCCTTCAGGATAAACACAAGGAACCTCGCCGGCTTGGTGGTGCTGGCGTTCCGGCCCACCGTGTGGATGTCGGTGGGGCCCTCGTAGAACGAATCGCCGGCTTTCAGGTGGTGCTCGGGCTGGCCTTTCACGCCCTCGATGATCTCGCCTTCGAGGACGTAGACGATGGCGTGCGCGTCGTGGCGGTGCGCGTGCTCGACCAGGCCGGGTGGGTAATCGACGGTGATGACGGTGATTTCCTTGCCGGGGTAGTCGGGCAGGTCCTTTTGCGTGACGGGGGTGACCTTGGGCGCCGGGGTGGCGGCCAAGGTATCGCCATGGGCGAGGGCGGGGCCGGTGGCGGCGAGGAGGGCGAGGGTGGCGGAGGCGAGGAGGGTCTTCATGGCGCTCAACCCACCGCGACCTTGTCGAGGCCGTAGGCTTTATCCATCGAGCCGGGCAGGGTATGGAAGGCCACGTTGAGTCGGTTCCAGGCGTTGATGGTGGTCACCACGAACGTGAGGTCGGAGAGCTCCTTCTCGCTGAACTGCTCGCTGACCGTCGCGTACAGGGCGTCGCTCACGCCCTCCGGCTTCATGGCCGTCAAGGCCTCGGCGTAGGCGAAGGCCGCGCGCTCGCGGGGCGAGAACTGGTCGGATTCGCGCCAGATGGCCACGTGGTGCAGGCGCAGCTGCTTCTCGCCGCCCGCCAGGGCCTCCTTCACATGCATGTCGACGCAGAAGCCGCAGCCATTCATCTGCGAGGCGCGCAGGTCCACGAGGCGCTTAAGGCCGGCCTCGATGGTGCTGGCCTTGCGCTGGGTCATCGACAGCTCGACGAGCTTGCGGGTGATCTCCGGGGACTGCTGGGTGTAGTCGAGACGGGTGCTCATTGGGAAAAGCCTCATTGGTGGGGTACACCTCATAGACGGCGTAGCCCCACCCCCTGTGACACGGGTCTCGTCCCTTTGGGCCCGGCCGCGTGGCCTACTACTGCGCCCGGGCCGCTGGGGTTATGATCCCGCCCACGACTTGGCCTCGGAGGGGAGGCTATGGGGAACGTGACGGACTTCCTGGCCCGCGTCGGGCAGGACTCCGCGTTGCGGCACGGGTCACCGGCTGCGCGCGAGGCCCTGCTGGCGGCGATGGGCATTGAGGACGCTGCGCTGCGCCAGGCCCTGTTGGGCGACGACGGCGACGCGCTGCGTTGCCTGCTCGGGGGCGCCCGGTTCATCGCGTCCCAGATGCCCGACGGCCCCGAGCGCGAGAAGAAGGACCCCGACGAGGGGGATGACGAGGGTGAGGGCGACGACGACGGTGGCGGCAATGGCATGCCGGACCGGAAGACGCCGCGGCCACCCGCGAAAAGGATGGATCCCTGACAACGATGCAACGCTGGGCCCGCCACGCACTGTTCCTGCTCGCCATGCCGCTCGCCGGCGTGGTGGGCATCGTGCATGCCGCGTCGGCGACGACGCCGGCACGCATCAGCGCCGCCCTGGATAAAGCCGACCAGATCAAGCACTCCGATTTCGACACGTTCACGCGGATGCTGCAGGAGCTGGAGCAGCAGCGTGGCTCGATGGACGACCTGGCCGCCTCGCACCTGGGCTTCCTCGAAGGCTGGCGGGCCACGTGGGTGGGGGATTACGAGAAGGGGCGCGGCCTGCTCGAGAGCGTGGCCGATGCCTCGCCCGACAACGTCCTGCGCGTCCGCGCGCTGGCCACCCTCATCAACCTGCTTGGCGTGGCGCACCGTTACGAGGACGCCTTCCGCCGCCTTAACCAGATGCAGGAGCTGCTGCCGTCGGTGCGCGACCCGCGCGCGCGTTTCGCCGCGCTGGGCGAGGCGTCGCAGTTGCTGAGCAGTGCCGGCCAGTTCGACGCGGCCGAAGCCTACGCGAAGGAAATGGTCACCAACGCGCCCGAGGGCGAGACCGAATGCAAGGGCATGCAGCACCTGCTGCGCGCCCGCCGCGAGGCCAACCGCCTCACCACCATCGATCCCATTTACCTGAAGGCGCTGGCCACCTGCGAGGCCACGGGCGATACCGTGTTCGGCGAGACGATCCGGGCTGACATCGGCGCGTTCTACCTCGCGCACAAGCAGCCGCGGCAGGCCATCGACGTGCTCGCGCCGCATCGCGACAACCTGCGCAACATCAACTACGCCACCTTGCTGGCCGAGTTCGACGCCACGCTGGCCAGCGCCTACCTGGCGCAGGACGACCTTGCCAACGCCCGGCGCTTCGCGCTTTCCGCCGTGGCCGGCTCGGTCCGCGACGAATTCACCGATCCGCGCCGCATGGGTTACAAGGTGTTGTTCGAGGTGGAGCAACGGCTGGGCGATGCGCAGGCCGCTCTCGATTACCACGAAAAATACATGGCGGCCGACAAGGCCTACCTGGATGACATCAGCGCACGCAGCCTCGCGTTCCAGCTTGTCGACCAGCAGGTGCTGGCACGCAAGTCGGAGGTGGATACGCTCAACAAGCAGAACGAGATCCTGCGGCTCTCCAATGCGCTTGACCGGAAAGAAGTGGAAACCGGGCGGCTATGGATCTTCGTGCTGGGCCTCAGCCTGGTCGGCATCGTCGCCATCGTACTGCGCCTGCGCCGCTCGCAATTGCGCTTCATGCGCATGGCGCGCCGTGATGGGCTCACCGGCATCTGCAACCGCGAGCACTTCGTCGAGCAATCCGAGCGCGTGCTCGCGTACGGCGCGCGCTCGGATCGCGGCGCCTGCGTCATTCTTTTCGACCTCGACCACTTCAAGAACGTCAACGACACCTGGGGCCATGCGGTGGGCGACGAGGTGTTGAAGCGCGCCGTGGACGTGTGCCGCCGCGCGCTGCACGCATGCGACGTGTTCGGCCGCCTGGGGGGCGAGGAATTCGCCGTGCTGCTGCCTGATTGCAGCCCGGCGCAGGCGAGAGCGCGTGCGGAGCAGCTGCGGCTGTCGATCTCGGCCACCTCGGCCACGCCCTCGCGCCCCGAACTGGTCGTCACGGCCAGCTTCGGCGTGGCCTCCACGCTGCAATGCGGTTTCGAGTTGCACCGGCTGCTCGTCGTGGCCGACGGGGCCCTGTACCGCGCCAAGCGATCAGGCCGCAACTGCGTGTTCATGGGCGATAGCGGCGATATCCCCGATTCACCCTACCCGGTAGCGGCGACCTGATTTTTTTATTGTGGGAGCCAGGTTGTTCCCAGTGAGGGGCAGGCAACAAAAAAGGCCGCTTGCGCGGCCTTTTGAGCAAAACCCAGTCGCGGCTAAATTAGCGCTGACGGGCCTTGAAACGCGGGTTCGACTTGCAGATCACGAACACCTTGCCGCGGCGGCGGACGACTTTGCAGTCACGGTGACGCGACTTCGCGGACTTCAAAGAAGAAAGCACCTTCACGGGAGGCTCCTGATACAAATGAGATACGGGAAAAACGGGATTGTAACCATCCCGCCCGCCTAACGCAAGCACCGGAATCAATTCGCGTTTCAGCCCAGGCCGAGCTTGGCGCGGGCCTCGCGCACGGTGCGCAGGAAGCTCTCGAGCACGGGCGAGGTATTGTCCACGCGCCAGGCCACCGCGAGCAACCAGAAGGCCTCGGGGTCGTCGATGCGGGCGAAGGCCACCTTGTCCAGGTGCACGGCCTGCAGCGAAGCCGGCACCAGCGCCACGCCCAGGCCCGCAGCCACCAGGGGCAGCAGCGAAGGGATCTGCTGGGCTTCCTGGCGGATGTTGGGCCGGAACTTGGCCTTGGCGGCGAGGAGGTTCAGGCGGTCGATGAGGGTGGCCGCCGCCGTGCGCGGCGGGGCCACGAAGCGCTCGTTGGCCAGGTCGGCCATGGCGACCTTCTCCTGCTTCGCCAGGCGATGGCCGGTGGGCAGGGCGAGGATGAGCGGCTCCTCGTCGATCACTTCCATGGTCAGCTGGCGGGCGTTGGCCACGCCCTCGGGCGGCGAACGGAGCAGGCCCACGTCGATCTGGCCGCTGAGGATGGCGTCGTACTGGGCGCCCGTGGGCATCTCCATGAGGTGCAGGCTGACGCCGGGCGCGGCGTGCGAGAAGCGGAGCAGGGTTTCCGGCAGCGCCGGATGGAACGACACCGAGGTGGCATAGGCCAGCCCGAGCTGCCCCGTGAAGCCCGCGGCCGCTTCGGTAACCACGGTGCGGGCGCTCTCGGCGCGGGCGAGGATGGCCTTGGCCTCGGCGAGGAAGATGCGGCCGGGTTCGGTCAAGGCCACGCGGCGGCGGTTGCGGTCGAGCAGGCGAACGCCGAGATCGGCCTCAAGCGCCTGTATTTGCTGGGAAAGCGGCGGCTGGGAAATGTGCAGCCGCTGGGCGGCCTGGGTGAAGCTCAGCGTCTCGGCCACTTCCACGAAGTAACGCAATTGGCGTAAGTCGAACATAGTTGGTTTTCGTATAAGTGGTCGCTGAAAGATATATTGGCGAACATTTCCTAGGAAATCTATGATTCGTCTCGGCCTACCACCAACCCCTCCCCCTGGGTCGGTAGTGCCCCTCGCTCCGTACGGCGCTAAACCCGGCGTTTTGGCCTACCTCCCCCCCGAGGCCCACGCTGAGGCGCCCTCTACGGAGCGACTTTCTTTTTTAAGGCCCTGGTCGTGAGACCGGGGCCTTTTTCTTTGTGGGGTTTCGCTAAGAGCATCGCCCACAGGGGTGGGCTCCTACAACGGCGTCGAGCTGTTGTAGGAGCCCACCCTGTGGGCGACGCCTTTCGCGATCACGCCTTCGAGGTGAACTCACACCCGGTCGCCGCCCGCAGCGCCTCCACATCCACCCCCGGCGCCAGCTCGACCAGCTCCAGCCCGCCCGGCGTGACATCGAACACGGCCAGGTCGGTGATGATGCGGTCGACGACGCCCTTGCCCGTGAGGGGCAGGGTGCATTCGGTGAGGATCTTGTGCCCGCCATCTTTCGCGGTGTGCTCCATGACGACCACGACGCGCTTCACGCCGGCCACCAGGTCCATCGCGCCGCCCATGCCCTTCACCATCTTGCCGGGCACCATCCAGTTGGCGATGTCGCCTTCGCAGGTGACCTGCATGGCGCCAAGGATCGAGATATCGATGTGGCCGCCGCGGATCATCGCGAACGAATCGGCGCTGGAAAAGTAGGCCGCGCCCGGGCGGGCGGTGACGGTCTGCTTGCCGGCGTTGATGAGGTCGGCGTCCACTTCGTCCTCGGTGGGGAAGGGGCCGATGCCGAGCAGGCCGTTCTCGGATTGCAGCCACACGTCGACACCGTCGGGCAGGTGGTTGGCCACCAGCGTGGGCAGGCCGATGCCGAGGTTCACGTAATCGCCGTCGGAAAGTTCCCTGGCGGCGCGCTGCGCCATCTGTTCACGGGTCCAGGCCATGGTTGTTCTCCTCAGGCGCGCACGGTGCGCTGTTCGATGCGCTTGCTGGGCGCGGGGTTGTGCACGATGCGGTCGACATAGATGCCCGGCGTGTGGACCTGGTCGGGGTCCAGTTCGCCTACCTCCACCATGATCTCCACCTCGGCGACGCAGACTTTGCCGGCGGTGGCCACCATGGGGTTGAAGTTGCGGGCGGTCTTGCGGAACACGAGGTTGCCGGAAGGGTCGGCCTTCCACGCCTTCACCAGCGCCACGTCGGCGACGATGGAGCGCTCCATGACGTACATCTGGCCATCGAAGTCGCGGGTTTCCTTGCCCTCGGCCACCTGCGTGCCGTAGCCGGTGCGGGTGAAGAAGGCGGGGATGCCCGCGCCACCGGCGCGCAGCTTCTCGGCCAGCGTGCCCTGCGGGGTGAACTCCACCTCCAGCTCGCCGGCCAGGTACTGGCGCTCGAATTCCTTGTTCTCGCCCACGTACGACGAGACCATCTTGCGGATCTGCCGCGTGGCCAGCAGCAGGCCGAGGCCCACGCCGTCGATGCCCGCGTTGTTGGAGACGGCGGTGAGGCCCTTCACGCCTGAATCGCGCAGCGCTTCGATGAGCAGCTCGGGGATGCCGCACAGGCCAAAGCCACCCACCGCGATGATCTGGTTATCGGCCACGAGACCGGCCAGCGCCTCCTGGGCGGTGGCCACGCGCTTGTCGCGCTTGTGCGACGTCACCTGGTTCATGCTTGCGTGTTTCCTTCATGGGCGGGCCCGCCGCCGGTTCGCCCGCCATGATAGCCGACGGCCATCACGTTCCGTCGCTGTCCGCGCATGCATCCTTGCAGCAAGTGATGCTGCATTGCGGCGAATCGCGCGCGTATTTCGCCAAGCGCCGGCGGCACCACGCTCCCTATCCTGATTCTTTCCGTTGGCTTTACCGGAGACCACCGTGGGCAAGCAGAAGATTGGCGTGATCGGCATGGCCGTGATGGGCCGCAACCTGGCCTGGAACATCGAAAGCCGCGGCCACGCGGTATCGATCTACAACCGCACCAAGTCGCGCACCGACGAGGTGATGGACGAGAGCAAAGGCAAGAAGCTCGTGCCCACCTATTCGCTGCAGGAGTTCGTCGATTCGCTGGAGAAGCCGCGCCGTATCCTGCTGATGGTGCAGGCGGGCAAGGGCACCGATGCGGTGATCGAGGAACTGCGCCCCTTGCTCGACAAGGGCGATATCGTCATCGACGGCGGTAATACGTTCTACAAGGATACGGTGCGCCGTGGCGAGGAACTGGCGAAGGATGGCCTGCATTTCATTGGCACCGGCGTCTCCGGCGGCGAGGAGGGTGCCCTGAAGGGGCCCTCGATCATGCCGGGCGGCCCCAAGGACGCCTACGACCTCGTGGCGCCCATCCTCACCGAGATCGCGGCCAAGGCGCCCGATGGCGAACCCTGCGTCACCTATATCGGCCCCGATGGCGCGGGCCATTACGTCAAGATGGTGCACAACGGCATCGAATACGGCGACATGCAGCTCATTGCCGAAAGCTACGCGGTGCTCAAGCACGTGGCGGGCCTGAGCAATGAGGAGCTCGCCGATACGTACGCTGAATGGAACAAGGGCGAGCTCGACAGTTTCCTGATCGAGATCACGGCACGGATCTTCCGCCGCAAGGATGATAAGAGCGGGAAGATGCTGGTCGACATGATCCTCGACCGTGCCGCGCAAAAGGGCACGGGCAAATGGACCAGCCAGAGCGCCCTCGACCTGGGCGTGCCGCTCACCCTCATCACCGAATCGGTCTTCGCCCGCGTGCTTTCCTCGATGAAGGACGAACGCGTCGAGGCCAGCAAGCAGCTGAAGGGGCCGGAGGCGAAGACATTCAGCGGCGACCGCAAGGCCTTCATCGATGCCGTGAGCAAAGCGCTCTACATGAGCAAGCTCATCTCCTACGCCCAGGGCTTCGCCCAGTTGCGGGCCGCCTCGGAGGAAAACCACTGGGACCTGCACTACGGCGAGATCGCAAAGATCTTCCGCGCCGGCTGCATCATCCGGGCCCGTTTCCTGCAGAAGATCACGGATGCCTACCAGCACGATCCGAAGCTGAAGAACCTGCTGCTCGACCCGTATTTCCGCGACATCGTGCAGAAGTACCAGGGCGCCCTGCGCGAGGTGGTGGCCGAGG
Source organism: Luteibacter yeojuensis (assembly GCF_000964085.1). Lineage (GTDB taxonomy): Bacteria > Pseudomonadota > Gammaproteobacteria > Xanthomonadales > Rhodanobacteraceae > Luteibacter > Luteibacter yeojuensis_A. The sequence goes on along the minus strand of NZ_JZRB01000021.1, from coordinate 72,365 downwards.
CCGTGCGGGTGGGCGTGCCGGTGCTGGGGTTCTCGGCGGCCATCGCTTATTACGATAGCTACCGCGCCGACGTGCTGCCCGCGAATCTCATCCAGGCCCAGCGTGATTTCTTCGGCGCCCACACGTTCGAGCGCGTGGATGGGGAGGGCAGTTTCCACGTCGAATGGGCGGGCGATTAGCGTTGTTAAGGAAACACGCTAGCGTTTGAAGGGAACCTCCCTATAGAGTTGGGCTCTAATGGCTGGCCGCCTGAGGGGAGTCGGTCGGCCCATGTCCAACGAGGGAGTACGTTGTTCCATGTTCAAAAAGCCCGTGATCAGCGTTACGGCGCTGGCGGTAGCGCTTGCCGGATGCTCGACGCTCCCGCAACCCAAGGACGATGGCGCGATGCAGCGCGAGGCCCTGGCCGGCACCGAGAAGGCCGCCCCGGTCGCGCCGCCGGTTGCCGCCGTGGGGCCGCAAGATGCTGCGGTCGCCCCGGCCCAGATCACCTCGGGCACCGGCCAGTTCGTCCAGCCCGTGGGCCTGGCCAAGCCCAAGCCGGTGGCCCAGGGCCAGGGCACCGTCACCTTCAATTTCGAGAACCAGCCGGTCGAGTCGGTGGTGAAAGCCATCTTGGGCGACCTGCTTCACGAGAATTACTCGATCGTGCCCGGCGTGCAGGGCAATGTCTCCTTCTCCACGTCGCAGCCGGTCACCGCCGAACAGGCCCTGCCGATCCTCGAGACCCTGCTCTCGTGGACAGGCAACGCCCTGGTCCGCACCAATGGCCGCTACGTGGTCATGCCCTCGAAGGATGCCGTGCCGGGCAACGTCATCCCGAGCATCGGCGCCACCGCGCCGGCCGGTGGCCTGCAGGCGCGCCTGTTTCCGCTGCACTACATCTCGGCCACCGAGATGCAGAAGCTGATCAAGCCGTTCGCGCGCCCGGATGCCACCCTGTTGGCCGACCCCACCCGCAACGTCATCGTCATGGCCGGCACGGCCAGCGAGCTCGACAATTACTCGCGCACGGTGAAGACGTTCGACGTCGACTGGTTGCGCGGCATGTCGGTGGGCGTGTTCAGCCTGCAGCGCGCGGAAGTGAAGGACCTGACACCCAAGCTCGACGCCATCTTCGGTGACAAGGGCAACACGCCCATGGCGGGCATGCTCCGCTTCATCCCCATCGAGCGCACCAACTCGCTCGTGGTCATCAGCCCCCAGGCGCAGTACCTGGAAGAGGTGAGGGGGTGGATCGACCGCATCGACCGTGGCGGCGGCAACGAGCCGCAGCTGTTCGTCTACGACGTGCGCAACGTGCAGGCCGCCGACCTGGCCGATTACCTTTCCGACATCTACGGTGGTGGCTCCAACGGTGGCGGTGGCGACCGCGGCGGCCGCGTGGGCCCGGGCCTTTCCTCCGGCACGCTGGGTGGTGGCGACAGCGACCTCGGCAACCGCGGTGGCTCCGGCCTCGGCAGCACCACCGGTGCGTTCGGCAACAGCTCGTCGTCGGGCAGCAGCCTCCTCAACACGAGCAACAACGGCACCGGCAGCACGGGCTTCGGCTCGAATGGCATGACTGGCAGCTCGGGCAGCTCGTTCGGTAGCGGCTACTCGAATGGCACCAGCGGCGACGGCCTCGGCGACGATTCGTCCGGCCAGCGCCAGCACCGCGGTGGCATCACCACCGACGATGGCGTGCGCATCACCTCGGTCGACAACAACAACCAGCTGATGGTGCGCGCCCGCCCGTCGCAATGGGCCGAGATCGAGCAGGCCATCAAGCGCCTCGACGTGGTGCCGCTGCAGGTGCAGATCGAAACCCGCATCCTCGAAGTGAACCTCACTGGCGAATTCCAGTTCGGCGTGCAGTGGTACCTCGAGGGCCTGGTGGGTGGCACCGATGGCTCCATTGGCCAGCCGGGCAACAACCAGAAGTGGGCCCTTGGCGATGGCGGCAACAGCTTCCACCAGGGCAGCGATACGTTCTTCTATTCGTTCGTGAACAACAACCTCTCGGTGGCCCTGCGCGCCATGGAGACCAACGGTAATACGAAGACGCTCTCCGCCCCGTCGCTGGTCGTGCTGAACAACCAGAAGGCCCACATCTCGGTGGGCGACCAGATCCCCATCCAGCAGACCTACATCAACACCAATTCCAACACCGACAACCAGATCGGCCAGGTGGAATACAAGGACACAGGCGTCATCCTCAACGTGCGCCCGCGCGTCAACCCGGGCGGCCTGGTGTACATGAACATCAACCAGGTGGTGAGCGCGCCGGGCCAGAAGGATACGACGACGCAGAACTTCCCGATCCAGCAGCGCGAGGTGGCCACGCAGGTGGCCGTGCAGAGCGGGCAGACGGTGCTGCTCGGCGGCCTCATCAAGCAGCAGGACAACACCACCGACACCGGTATCCCCGGGCTCAACCGCATCCCCATCTTCGGCCGCCTGTTCGGCTCCACCAACCGTGGTCGCAACCGCACCGAGCTGATCGTGCTGATCACGCCCAAGGTCATCAGCAATACGCAGGAAGCCAAGGACGTGACGGACGAGTACCAGCAGAAGTTCGAGTCGCTGCGGCCGTTCCGGCCGGTGACCGCGCCGGGAACGGCGCGGATCGACAAGAACGAGCCCATCGTGACGGTACCGCTTAAGTAACCCGCTAGTGTTGCGGTAGCGAGGGGTACGTCGCCCCCGGTGGCCTCGCGGGTTCTACGCCGCGGCCGAGGTTCGTCCCCATGCGGTGCCCCAGGGCCGCCGCGTTGTACAGCCCCAGCCGGTTGCTGGGCTCGTGGCGCACGTCGTTGTCGTCAAGGGGCGAGGGCAGCGGCTTTGCCACCTTCAGCTTCTCGTTCAGGCAGCCGTACGAAAGCGCCGCGCTGGCGGCGCCCGCCGGCTGCACGCACGAGGGCGATGCGTGGGCCCGCACCCCCGGCAGGTCAACCACGGCTTGCGCGTGCGCGGCCAGGGCCGCCAAGCCGACAGCCATAGGACAAAATTGCCGAATACGCATAAGCCTTCTCCGGAGGCATCGGCGCGTTGGATACCACGTGTGCCAACGCATTGGGAAGCACGTCACGCCTGTCATGGCCTTGTCACCGGTGCTGTCACCGAACCGGCGCAGATGTGTCATTCGCCACCCCTACCTTGGCGGCTGTTAACCGTGACGCATGGGCAACCGCGAGGAGTGACCGTGACATGCCGCGTCCTCGCGCAGCTGGCCTGTGCGCTGTGCCTTGGCACGGCGCCGTTCGCGTCATGGGCAGGGGCCGCCACGCAAGGGATTTCGCATGGATCGACGCGTTTCGACATCGACGCGCAGCCGCTCGCTAGTGCGCTCCGCGCGTACAGCGAAACCACGGGCATCGCGGTGCTGTTCGACGATGCCGTCGTGGCGGGCAGGGGTTCGCCCGGCTTGCATGGCGATGCCGACCCGCGCGATGCGCTGCGCATCCTCCTGGTGCGCAGCGGCCTCACCGCGCATTTCAGTTCGATGAACGCCTTCACCGTCAACGCCATCCCGGCGACCGCCCCGGAAGGTGGCGGGACCTCGCCGTCGACCCAGGCCGTTGCGGAGAACGACGCGGTGGAACTGCAGCGTGCGATCGAGAAGGTGCTGTGCGTGCGGGCCGACACGCGGCCCGGTACGTTCCGCCTTGCCATGCAGGTGTGGGTCGATGGCACCGGGCATATCGCGGACGCCGTGGCGCTGGCGCCGTCGGGCGACGACGAGCGCGACAGCCACGTGGTGGCCGCGGTGCGTCGCGCCCAGGTGGCTTCCCGCCTCGCGGCGGGCAGCCCGTTCACGGTGTTGCTGGCGCCCTCGTCGCGGCCGGCCTGCGGCGGCAGGGCCCCCGCGTGAGCGGCGATACCACCCTCATGGGGTTGTTCCTCGATAACTACGAGGACTTCCGTCGACGCCTGCGCCGCCGGCTTCGCTCGGACGACCTCGCCGACGACGTGATGCAGGAAACCTACCTGCGCGTGGAGAAGCTGGCCATGCCCACGGGCCATGCGGCGCACCCCACGGGCTACCTGTTCCGCATGGCGCTGAACATGGCCGCGGACCACCACCGCGCGCAAGGCCGCCTGCTCACGGGTGAAGAAGTGGACGACCTGCTTCACTCGGTGGATACGGTGGTCGACCCCTCCACCGTGCTGGCGTCGCAGCAGGACATCGTGGCGCTCAGCGCCGCGCTCGACGCCTTGCCCCGTCGCCAGCGCGAGATCCTGCTGGCCGCCCGCGTCGAGGAGCTGCCGCAGGCCGATATCGCCTCCCGCCACGGCATCTCGGTGCGAATGGTGGGCAAGGAACTGAAGAAGGCACTTGAGACCTGTGCCACGAAAACGGGCCGTCGCGCATTCCAGCGGTTCGGTCCGGGGGCGCGGGAAACGTCTTGAGCGGTATGGAGACTATCGACATCCAGAATACCGACGACCAGGCCCGTGCCTGGTTGTTGCACCTCACCTCGGGCCACGCCACCCGCGAGGATGGCGAGGCGTTCCGGCGCTGGTGCACCGAAAGTGAGGAAAACGCCGAGGCTTTCGCGCGCGTCCGCGCCCTGTGGGATGCCCTGGGCTCGGCGGCCGCGTTGCGCGAACACGCCCGTGCCACCCGCGAACGCCCCCACGGCCGCCACGGCGTGCGGATGACACGGCGGGCATTCGTGGGCGGCGCATTGGCGGCTTCCGTGGCCGTGGTGCTGCTGGGCCGCGCGGGCCTGTTCACCCCGGCTGCCACGCCGGGCGGGCGCATGCTGCGCACCCGCGTGGGCGAACAGCGCTCGGTCGCCGTCGCACCTGGCGTCACCGTGGAGATGAACACCGACACCGACATCGCGCTGCGTGGGCAGGTCGGCGCGCCGACGGGCATGCACCTGCGCAGTGGCGAGGCCGTGGTGCGCATCGATGCCGGCCATGCCGATGCCTTCGTGGTGGAAGTGGCCGACGGCCGCCTGTTCTCCGGCCCCGGCGCCGCGTTCGCCGTGCGCTGCGCGGACGACGCGGCCACCGTGACCTGCCTCGACGGCCAGGCCGTGATCAACCGCGCCGGCACCAACACCGTGGTGAAACCGGCGCAGCAGGTGGCGTTCGACGCCACCGGCATGGGCGACGCGACCGCCGTCAACGTCGATTCCGCGCTGGCCTGGCGTCACCGCGTACTCATCTACGACAACGAGCCCCTCGGCGACGTCGTCGCGGACATCAACCGCTACCGCCCGGGCCGCATCGTCATCACCGACAGCGCGCTCGCCGCGCGCCGCGTGCACGCCCGTTTCACCCTCGACCAGATGGGCGAGGTGGCCACGCTGATCCAGGACGCCTATGGCGCCCACGCCACGCAACTGCCGGGGGGCTGGGTGCTTTTGAGCTAGCGCATGAATTTTTCGTGACACCGGTTCAGTGCGCCGACGCGCCACGCGTCTAAGGGACAAACGGAGCACAGGGGACAGTACGCGTGGCTACACGAGCGAACCGGGTGAACGCATGAAGCGTCTGGCTGCCGCCATCGCGCTGGGGCTTTCCGCGCACGCCGCCGCGCAGGACGCGCCCAAGGCCTTCGACGTGAACGAGTACGTCGTCGATGGCAACACGACGCTGCAGGCGCTCGACATTGAAACCGCGGTGTACCCCTTCCTTGGCCCCGGCAAGTCGATGGATGACGTGGCCGGCGCCCGCGACGCGCTGCAGAAGGCCTACCAGGCGCATGGGTTTCAGTCGGTGGTGGTCGATATCCCGCCGCAGCAGGTGAAGGACGGCGTGATCCGCCTGCAGGTGACCGAGAACACCATCGGCCGGGTGCGCGTGGAAGGCGCCACCTACCGCTCGCCGAAGGATATCCGCGAGGGCGTGCCGGCCCTGGCCGAGGGCGGCGTGCCGAACTTCACCAACGCGCAGAAGCAGCTCACCGACGTGAACCGGAGTGCGGGCGCCCAGGTGGTACCGGTGCTCACGCCCGGCAAGTTGCCCAACACCATGGACGTGACGCTGAAGGTGAACGACAACAAGCCGCTCACGGCGAGCCTGGAAGTCAACAACGACCACAGCGTGAACACGCCCGAGCTGCGCACCGTGGCCAGCGTGCGCGACGACAACCTGTTCCAGGCCGGCCACGCCGCGTCAATCACCTACATCGTCGCGCCGCAGGACCGGCACAGTTCGGAAGTGTGGGCCGGCTCGTATCTCGTACCGATGGGTGGCGACTGGAGCATGCTGGCGTCGGGCTACAAATCGAACAGCAACGCCAACGCCGTGGGCGGCACCACGGTGCTGGGCAAGGGCAACGCATTCGGCTTCACCTTCGTGCGCAACCTGCCGGCGCATGGCGAGTACTCGCAGTCGGTCTCCATGGGCGTCACGCGCAAGCACTTCGACCAGAACCTGGTACTGGGCGAGGAAACCTCGAAGGCGCCGATCACCTATATCCCCGTCAGCGTCACGTACCAGGGCCAGCGCGCGGCGGAGAAGTCGCTCAGCACGGTGTCGCTTGGCGGCGTGATGGGTTTCCGCGCCGGCGGCAGCAGTGCCGCCGAGTTCGACAACCAGCGCTACAAGGCGCGGCAGAACTTTTTCTACGTGAAGGCCGAGGGCGGCCACACGCGCACGTTCGACGGCGGGTGGAGCCTCGTCGGCCGCCTGGCCCTGCAGGTATCCACCTCGTCGCTGGTCTCGAGCGAGCAGTTCGCCGCGGGCGGCGAGAGCACCGTGCGCGGTTACCTCGAAGCGGAAGAGACCGCCGACCACGGTGCCATCGGCTCGCTGGAGTTCCGCACGCCTTCCATCGGCTCGCACATCGGCGGCTGGGTGGACGACTGGCGTTTCCTCGTGTTTGCCGACGGGGCGCACCTGCGCCTGATGAACGCGCTGCCACAACTCATCGACCAGCAGAACCCCGATGCCGGCAGCCGCACGGTGAAGAGCTACGACCTCTCCAGCGTCGGCGTGGGTACGCGCTTCCAGATCTTCAACATCGCCACCGGTGCCTTCGAGATCGCCTACCCGTTCAACAACGGGCAGGCCACGAAGGCCCACGACACACGCATCCACTTCTCACTCAAGGCCGAGCTCTGAAAGGGGTACCACCGTGAAACGATTGCTGATCCTCGCCTCCATGCTTCTCGGCCTCGCGCCAGTGGCCCAAGCCGCCGACGCGTCGTGGTGGAACCAGGATTTCTCCTACCGCAAGGCCATCACCATCGATACGACGGCCAAGGGCGGCAACATCACCACCGCGGTGGGCCGTGTGCCGATGTTGATCCGCCTGCACTCGGGCAACTTCACCTTCGACGGCGTGAACGAACAGGGTAACGATATCCGCTTCGTCGCCGCTGACGACAAGACGCCACTGAACTACCAGGTGGAAAGCTTCGACCCTGTGCTGGGCGTGGCGCTGGTGTGGGTCGACGTGCCGCAGCTGGGTGCCGATGCGCAGCAGCAGGTGTGGATGTACTACGGCAACCCCAAGGCGCAGGGTGCCGACAAGGGTGGCGCGACGTTCGATGCGGATTACGCCGCCGTGTACCACTTCGAAGACGCCTCGGGTTCCGCGCCGCGCGACGCCACGGCGTACGCCAACAACGCCGCCGGCAGCGTCGGGACGGTGGATGGCGTGATCGGCAAGGCCGCGAAGTTCGATGGCACGCATGGCCTGAAGCTGCCGGGCAGCGTTTCCACGGCGGTGGCGCAGGCCGGTACGTTCACTTTCAGCGCCTGGGTGAAGCCCGATGCCGTGCAGCCGGGGCGGGTGGCGCTGTATGCGCGCCACCAGGGCACGCAGGCGCTCACCATTGGCCTGCAGGATGGCAAGCCGTTCGTGCAGGTGGGCGAGGGCGATGCCGCTCCGGCCAGCACGCCCGGCGAGCCGCTGAAGGCCGCCACCTGGGCGCACCTGGCGGTGACCGCCGCCGATGGCAACGTGCAGCTCTATGTCGATGGCAAGCCCTACGCCACGCTGGCAGCGGCCCTGCCGGCGATGAACACCGAAGCGTCACTCGGCGACGACACTGATGCCGCGACCGCCGCGGCGGGTTTCGCGGGCCTCATGGATGAAGTGCGCCTCTCGCGCATCGCCCGCCCCGCGGCGCTCATCGCCGTCGATGCACAGGCGCAGGGCGCGGAATCGAAGCTGGTGGCTTACGGCACCGACGAGAAGCAGGCCGGCGTCGGCTTCGGTTACTTCGGCATCATCGTCAAATCGGTGACGATGGATGCGTGGGTGGTCATCGGCATCCTGCTCATCATGGCCGCCATCTCGTGGGTGGTGATGTGGCAGCGCGCCGCTTACGTGAACCGCGTGAGCGGCGCCAACGAGGATTTCCTCGATGCGTTCCGCCACCAGGGCCGCAACATCCTCGCGCTCTCGCGCGACCCCGCCGCCGCGCGGCTGGAGCATTCCTCGCTGTACCGCCTGTACAAGGTGGGTGCCGCGGAGGTGTGGAGCCGCCGCGACGAGGACGGCCACGACCACATCGCGCCGGAATCGATCGAAGCCATCCGCGCCACGATGGATTCCACGATGGTGCGCGAGAACCAGCGCCTGGCCAAATCGATGGTGATGCTCACCATCGCGATCTCCGGCGGCCCCTTCCTTGGCCTGCTCGGCACCGTGGTCGGCGTCATGATCACCTTCGCCGCCATCGCCGCGGCGGGCGACGTAAACGTCAACGCCATCGCGCCGGGTATCGCCGCCGCGCTGCTGGCGACGGTGGCGGGCCTGTTCGTCGCCATCCCCGCGCTGTTCGGCTACAACTACCTGCTCATCCGCAACAAGAATGTCACCGCGAACATGCAGGTGTTCGTCGATGAGTTCGTGACGCGCCTGGCGGAGCAGCAACGCGTCGCGGCCCCCGCCGCTGTCGCCGCCTGAGGCCGCCGCCATGCGCGCGCAGGACGACGACAAGCCGTACGACGACATCAACATCACGCCGATGCTCGACCTGGCGTACGTGCTGCTCGTCATCTTCATCATCATGACCACCGCCTCGGTGCAGGGCATCAAGGTGAACCTGCCCAAGGCCTCGGCCGCGGTGAGCATGGCCAAGCCGCAGACCAAGGCCATCACCGTCTCGGAGACGGGCCAGGTGTTCCTCGACGCCTACCCGGTGACGCTGCCCGAACTCGAGCAGCGCCTGCGCTCGCTGAAGGCGCTGAACCCCGATTTCCCCGTGGTGGTGAAGGGGGATTCCACGGTGCAGTACCAGAAGGTGATGGACATCCTTGACCTGCTGCGCCGCGTGGACCTGCCGCAGGTGGGCCTCGTCACCGGCAAGGCACCGAAGGGCTGACGCGTGGCTACGTACGAACCCCGCCGCCGACCACACCGCCGCTGGCTTGGCCCGCTCGTGGGTGCGGCCGTGCTCCTCGCCGTGGTGGCCCTGGTGTGGCATTTCGCGTCCAGCACCGTGGGCGTGCGCCGCGAGGCGCCGCGCGTGGCGACGATCACGCCGCTGCCGCCGCCCCCGCCGCCGCCGAAGGAAAAGCCGCCCGAGCCCAAGAAGGTGGAAGAAGTGAAGCCGGTGGAAGAAAAGCCACAGGACCAGCCACAGAAGCCCGTGGACGCGCCCAAGCCCAGCCCTGACGTGGCGAAGCAGGTGACGATGAACACCGACGCCCAGGCCGGCAGCGACAGCTTCAACATCGGCGCGGGGGCCGGTGGCGGCATGGTCGGTTCCGGCGGTGGCAACGGCACGGGCACCGGCAGCTACGACCAGTACCTGGGCTACGCCATCCAGCAGGCCATCCAGCGCGACGACAAGGTCAACCGCCTCGCGTTCGAGGTGCAGGCCAACGTATGGCTGGATCCCGACGGCCGCCTGGTGCGTGCCGAGCTCGCGCAATCCAGCGGCAACAAGCAGACCGACGACGCACTGGTGGAGGCGCTGCGCGCCATGCCGCGCATCGACGTCGCGCCGCCGTCGTCCACGCATTTCCCCCTTCGCGTGTCCATCCGCGGGAAGCGCCCCGCATGAACACCGCACATGCCTTACTCGCCCTTGTTTCCCGGAGACCCCGCATGACCATCGGAAAGGCCCGCCACCGCCCCGCGCGCGCCCTGCTGGCCGCCGCCATCGGCCTGGCGATCTGCGCCGGGAGCGCGCATGCGCAGTCCGCGCCGTCGGAGAACGCCACCATCAACCTCGTGCGCCTGCTGGTGAAGCGCGGCGTGCTGACCCAGGCCGACGCCGACGGGCTCATCGCGCAGGCAAACGCCGATGCCGCCGCTGCGCAGAAGACGGCCGGCACGGCCAACGCCGTGCCTGCGGCGCCAGGCCAGGTACGCGTCACGTACGTGCCCGAGGTGGTACGCAACCAGATCAAGGACGAGCTGCGCCAGGAAGTGGTGGCGCAGGCGAAGCAGGAGCGCTGGGCCGAGCCCGGCAAGCTGCCCGAGTGGCTCGATCGCATCGAGTGGGTGGGCGACATGCGCGTCCGTGACGAGTTCCACTACTACGACAAGGGCAACGCGACGCAGCTGGTCGATTTCGCCACGCTGAACCGCACGGGGCCCTATGACCTGAACGGGGCCACGCCCCCGCCACAGCTCAACACACGTGAGAACCGCACCAATTCGCTGCGTATCCGCGCGCGCCTGGGCGTCAACATCAACCTCGGCGATGGCGTCACGGCCGGCATCCGCCTGGGCAGCGGCAACGACAACAACCCGGTGAGCACCACCCAGAACCTGGGCGGCGGCCTGTCGAAGAAGAACCTGTGGCTGGACGAGGCATGGATCGCGTGGCGCCCGGCCGAGTGGGTGAAGGTGACGGGCGGCCGCATGCCCAACCCCTTCCTCAGCACCAACCTCGTCTACGCCGACGACCTGAACTTCGACGGCATCGCCGGCCGCCTCGACGTGCCGGCCAGCGACGACGTGAACACCTTCGCCACGGTGGGCATGTTCCCGATCGAGTACCAGCCCGATGATTTCCCCTCGCAGGCGGGGACCAAGAGCGCCAGCCGCGATAAGTGGATGACTGGCGCGCAGCTGGGTGTGTCGTGGAAGTTCGCCGACGACGCGGAGTGGAAGTTCGCGCTGGCGTACTACCGCTTCGACCACATGCAGGGCCAGCTATCCGACCCGTGCCCCGTCTACCTGGGCGTGACCTACTGCAGCACGGACGCCACGCGCCCGACGTTCATGCAGAAGGGCAACTCGCTGTTCCTGCTGCGCGACATCATCCCCGACCCGGCCTCGCCCAGCAGCTACGCGCAGCCGCAGTTCGTGGGCCTGGTGTACGACTACCACGTGGCCAACGCCACCACGCGCCTGGACATGAACGTGGCGGATACGCCGCTGCGCCTGGAAGGCGACTACATCCGCAACCTGGCCTACCACCGCAAGGATGCCTTCCGCAGCGACGTGGGCGTGAACCGCCTGGTGAACAATTTCGGCGCGGGCGATTTCAGCGAAGCGACGTACAAGAGCGGCCCGGTGGGCTGGATGTTCCGCGCCACGCTGGGTAATCCGGATCCTCACGCGGCCGGCGACTGGAACGTGAGCCTCGCCTACAAGTACCTGCAGCCCGATGCGACGCTCGACGGCCTGAACGACCCGGATTTCCACCTCGGTGGCACCAACGCAAAGGGCTTCATCCTCGGCGGCAGCTACGGCATATCGAGGTATTCGTGGCTCAGCCTGCGCTACTTCAACGCGAAGGAAGTGTTCGGGCCGCCGCTGTCCATCGACGTCTTCCAGCTTGAAATGAACGCACGGTTCTAAGGAGGCGATATGAAACGCTCGCTCGTCGCGCTCGCCCTGCTTGCCACCACGCCCGTGGTGTTCGCACAGCAGCAACCCAGCCTGGAAAGCCGCATCCGCGACCAGTTGCGCGACACGCGCACGCAGCTTGCCGACCTGCAGGCCCAGCAGGCCGCGTGGGCGGCGGAGAAGGCCCAGCTCGAGAAAGAGCGTGATGCCGCGAAGGCCGATGCCGAAGCCGCGCGCGCCCAGGCGAAGAAGGGCAGCGCGGTGTCGCCGGAAGCGAGCCGCGCGCTCGCGGCCGAAACGCAGCGGCGCGAGGCCGCGGAAGCCGCCGCGCAAAAGGGCAAGGCCGATGCGGACGCCTCCGCCGTCGCGCTGCGCACCGCCGAAACCGAACGCGCGCGCCTGGCCAAGGCGCTCGACGCCGCCAACGGGCAAGTCGATGCCTGCACCGCGCGCAACGTGCAGATGTACCGCGTGGGCCAGGAAGTGATCGCGGCCTACGAGAACCTGGGCGTGGGCGACGTGCTCGCCTCGCGCCAGCCTTTCGCCGCGAAATCGCGCGCGAAGCTGGAGAACGCCGCGCAATCGTTCGGCGACAGGTTGTACGAGCAGCGCTTCGATCCACGCGCTGGCCAGGCTTCGGCCAGTCCATGAGCTGGGACCTGACAGGCCCGCGGTGGGTCGCCATGGATGACACAGGACACCGCCCCGGACAGGGACGTTCCTTTCGAGAGGCACGCATGAGCAGTTTGCATGCCCTGGCGGAGATGCTGCGCCAGCTGTATACGGCACGCCAGGCCAAGGTGGCCGACGCCTTGCTCGAACGCGTGCCCCGCGCCGCGCTGGAGCAGCTGCTGCATGAATCGTCGGCTTTCCTGGGCTACCGCGTCCGCTACGCCGTGGACGATGCCCTGCGGCACCGCAAGCCGGCGGCGGACGACCACGCATTGACGGTGATGCGTGCCATCGCCGCCGTGCTCAACGGATGGTTGCTGGACGGTCGCCGCCCGGCCATCCGTGCCGTATTGCGCGAACTCAGCGTGGTCGAGCTCGTCGAGCTCGCCCACCTGCCCGAGATCCATGACGAAGTCGCCTCCATGACCAGCGACTTCACACGAGGTTTGCCATGATCATTCGCCGCCTGCCTGCCACCCCGCGCCGCAACGCCGCCGTGGCGCCGCGGCCCACGCTACGCCGCCGCGCCATGTGCCAGCTGATCGCCGTCGCCTTGTTCGGCGGCGGGGCGGCGCACGCGGCGACGCCACCGGCGTTCAGCCAGGCCTGGTTCGCGGCAAAGCAGCAGCAGGCGGCCACGGCGCCGGCGCAAGCACCCGGTGGCGGCAACAACGTCGTGAGCTACACGCCCGGCACGGCGTTGCAGCAACAACGCGTGCAGCAGTCGATCACCAACCTCAACAACGCCGCCGCCGCGCTGGCCGCGCAGATGCAGCAGCAGAAGGAGGCGCAGGCGGCTGCCGTGCAGCTTGTCTCCACGGTGCCCAACGGCCTGGGCGAGGGCGCGCTGAAGCCGTCCGCCGGCATTGCCGCCGACCCCACGCAATGGCAGAACGCGCTCAAGCCCACCGATACGGTGGCGGCCGGCAAGCACACAGTGGAAGTGAAGCAGACCGCGAAGAAGGCGATCCTCACCTGGGATAGCTTTAACGTGGGCCGCGACACCACGCTGTACTTCAACCAGGCGGGAGGCAACCTCAGCGGCGGCGGCAACGACTGGATCGCGCTGAACCGCGTCAACGACCCCACGGCGAAGCCAAGCCAGATCCTCGGCGCCATGAAGGCCGAGGGCACGGTTTACGTGCTCAACCGCAACGGCGTGGTGTTCGGGCAGGGCGCGCAAGTGAACACGCGTTCGCTGCTGGCCAGTTCGATGAATCTGTTTTCCGACGACCTGAAGACGAGTAACAACACGTTCCTGACATCGGGCTTGTCCGACAGCGCGCGCATCAGCCAACCCGTGTTGCTCGCCAACACGTCCGCGCAGGGCAGCGGCGACATCGTGGTGGAGAAGGGCGCTTCGCTAACCGGCGGCAGCGACGGCTTCATCCTCCTGGCCGCACCGCGAATCGCCAACCACGGTGCGATCGTCGCCGACGACGGCCAGGTGTTCCTGGGTTCCGCGCCGGTGTTCAATACGGCTTCGAACGATGGGCAGCTCAACCTCGTCGGCTACAGTTACGGCGAGCAGGTGCCCGCCGACCAGGGCATCGACAACACCGGCCTCATCCAGGCCCGCCGCGGCACCATCACTGTCGCTGGCCCGCGCGTCAACCAGGATGGCGTGGTCGTCGCTTCCACCAGCATCTCGCGCCCGGGCAGCATCGCGCTGCAAGCCGATGGCGCGGGCTTCCCGGGGCCGCTGGAACTGGGCAAGGGCTCGGTGACGGCGGTACTGCCTGAGAAGGACGGCGCCACCACGTCATCGACGGCGGACGCCGACAAGGTGTTCGTGCCGGGCAAGGTCGCCTTGTCGGGCCTCAACGTGACGCTCGATAACGGGGCCCTTGTCGAGGTCCCGGGCGGCAAGGTCACCGTAGCTGCCATCCAGGCGGCGTCCCCGTCGTTTGGCCTGGGCAGGATATACGTCGACGCGGGCGCCACGATCGACGTTTCTGGCCTTGCCAATGTCGAGCTGCCCATGTCGGCCCTGCTGGTGAGCATCCCGCGCATCGGCCAGAACGAGCTGGCCGATGCGCCGCTGTTGCGCAACGGCTTCCTTTATCGCCAGAAAAACGTGCTGATCGACAGCACGGTATCAGGCACGCGTGCCGACGGCCTGGACTGGATTGGCAGCCCCATCCTCAACGCGAAGGGTTATGTCGAGAACATGCCCCGCGATATCAGCCAGATGCTGACAGGCGGCGGCTCGGTGACACTCGATGGCTACGAGGTAGTCACGCGCACCGGCTCGCACATCGGGCTGGATGGCGGCTATCTGGCGTATCAGTCGGGCTGGATCAATACGCCGAACCTGCTGGGCGCCGACGGGCGCATCTACAACATCGCATCGGCCGACCCTGACGTGGCCTACGTAGGCTTCGCGGGCCAATTTACCGCCGATCACGCCCGTTGGGGTGTCAGCCAGACCTATAACTCACCGCTCCTGGGCGGGGCGCGGCGATACCAGGAAGGCTTCGTAAAGGGTGCACACGCCGGCACCCTCACCGTGCACGCGCAGTCGATGGCGATGGATGGGGAAGTGACCGCCGCGGCCACGCCGGGCACGCAGCAGACCAGCGACGGCACGCAGCCGGGTGGGGGCATCTTCATCCTTGACCACCTCACCACCAGCACGCCGCCGGGCTTCGGCGCCGGCGTTCGCCTGCAGCAGAGCGCGCAGACCCTTGAATCCCTTTTACCTGGCTTCGACCGCGACACGTCGTGGAGCGACCTCGACGTGGCCGCCGGCGCGGATGCGCCATGGATGGTGGTCAGCGCCGACAAGCTGCGGAACGCGGGCTTCGATGTCGTCAATATCTCGGTCCCGGGCGCGGCATTCGAGGAAACCGCGGGTACGACGCTCGCGGTGGGGCCTGGTGGCGGCGTATCGATCACGGCCGGTGGCATCGATGTCTTTGGCGGTATCGCAGCCCCCGCGGGCACGGTATCGCTGCAGGCGGCCAACACCAGTGGCTTCAACACCCTCGCCCAGCCGGGTGTGTGGCTGCACGATGGCGCCGTGGTCAGCGCGCGCGGGCAGTGGGTCAACGATACCGGTGCGGATGCGACGCAGCTGCGTGGCTCGCGCTGGATCGATGGCGGTACCGTGTCGATCGGCACGCAGACCGACAATCATGTCTCGGCGGTCGACGACGACACAGGCTCCATCCGCCTCGACGCGGGCAGCACCATCGATGTCAGCGGCGGCGGGTATGTCGATACCCATGGCAATGTGCTCCTTGACCATGGCGTACCGGCGGGGCGAGGCGGCGATGTGTCGCTGCAGCTTTACCTGTATGGCCAGAACGAGTTTGCATGGCGCCCGGTACCGCCGGCGTTCGACCATGCGCGGATCGCCCTGGATGGCACCGTGAGTGGCTTCGGCTTTGCCGGGGGTGGCGCGTTGACCCTGCGCGCCATCGATATCCAGGTGGGTGGCGACCCGTCAGCGCTGCCACTGGCGAACGGGCTCTGGTTACCCGCGTCGTTCTTCACCGGGCAAGGCTTCAGCCGTTACAACCTCGACGGCGTGACCGATGTGTCCGTCGCCGCGGGTGAGCATGTCGTGGTGAAGCAGGCAAACCTGTTGGGCGATATCGATGCGCTCCGCACGCTGCCATCGGACAGCGACCTCTACGTGGCTCCGGGCGTCGCCGGCGCAGGCTACCTCGACGACTGGCAGCGCTGGGCCACGCGTGGCACGGCGGCGGCCGCGCTGCCTGGCCTCACGCTGAAGGCGGGTGACTACATCAACTGGGCCATCAGCGAAAGCGCCAGTTCGGGCCCGCGCGTGGTGCCGGGCGTGTCGGGCACCGTTTTGATCGGTGCCGGTGCCACGGTGGACGTGGACGCGGCAGGTATCATCGACCTTTCGTCGTACCACAACGTCATCGTGGATGGCAGCCTGGCCACGCATGGTGGCACCATCGCGCTCTCGACGAATGAACCGTTCGCCGATACCGGCCTTGCCTCGTGGCTGCGCCTTGGCGCGGCTGGCAGCCTCGATGTCAGCGGCACCGCGCTCGTCGACACGCACGCCGCGGCTGCCAACAGCGCCAGCGGCCGCGTGGTGCCGCGAACGGGTGAAGTGCTTGCGGGTGGCACCGTCTCGATGGCCGGCCCGGATGAAACCTTCATCGTGGCTGACGACGGCTCGCGCATCGACGTCGCGGGCGCGTCCGCGACGTTCGACCTGCCTGTCGCGTCGCAGCGCCTCAATGGCGATACAGGCAGCGTGGTGCCAACGAGCGTCTGGAGCGACGCGGGTAGCATCAGGCTCGGCGCATCGGCAGGCCTCTACCTGGGGGCCGCGCTGCAGGCGCACGGCGGCGCGGTGGAGGCGGAGGGTGGCTCGCTGCAGGTGCTCGCGCTCAACCGCGACGATCCCTCAGCCGTGGTCCGGCCCCGAGGCATCCTGGTCAACCAGTCCGCGGGGGCGAAGCCATCGTTCGCCTCGTCGGTCGATATGCCCGGCGATGCCGATGGCACGCTGGCCTTTGCTGCCGATGTGCTTGATGGCTCGGGCATCAGCTCGCTACTGCTTGGCCCCGAAGCCGGTCCACTGGGCACATACGACGCGATCCTGCCCGTCGCGTTCAGTGGGGACGTGGCCATCGAGGCCAGCCGCCAGGTGGCGATCAATGCAGCCAGCGTGCTTGCGCTGCCAGCCGGTGCGACGGGGATGACCGCGCCCGCCAACTATGTGCAGGGCGCAGGGCATGTGAGCATCCGCGCACCCTATGTCCAACTGACCGGTGTCTCGCCGTCCCCGGTGGCGCTGGCCGGCGCTGGTATCCTGGATGTGGCGGCCGCCAATATCGACCTGGGCGGCATGGTCAACCTGCAAGGCTGGAAGCAGGCCAGGTTCCAGGCCGACGACGACCTGCGCTTCACCTTCCCGCCTTACCTGCCGCCCGATGGCGCGCAGGCACCCGCGGGCATGCTCTTCTCCACGGGCGATCTTACCTTCGCCGCGGGGCAGGTGTACCCCGCAAGCGCCTACCGCTTTGCCATCGACGCCAATGCATCGGGGTTCACCGACGCCGATGGCAACGGCTGGGAAACCCACGTCACGTTCCTGCCGGCTGGGACGGCCTTGCCGCCGCCGCTGTCGGCGGGTGGCAGCCTGCTGGTCAGCGCCGACCACATCGTGCAACAGGGCACGCTGCGCGTCCCGTCGGGCTCGCTGGTGCTCGGCACGGCCGACCCCTCGGCCGACGCCGCTGCCTTTGGCCTGGCGACAGGCTTGCCCGCCCTGGCATCGACCCGGAGCGTGCATCTGGCCACGGGCAGCGTTACGTCGGTGTCGCTCGACGGCGTGACCGTGCCCTACGGCAACACCGTGGACGGCGTGGACTGGCGTTATGCCGTCGTATCCAACCAGACCGCGCCAGTTGTCAGCGCGCCGCCCGGCAAGCAGGTGGCAGTGCAAGGCAGCGCGGTGGCGCTGGATGCGGGCGCGACGATCGACCTGCATGGCGGCGGCGGGTTGCAGGCGTCGGAGTTCGTGCCAGGCGTTGGCGGTACGCGGGACCTGCTGGCGACGGCCCCCAACGGTGCCACGGCGTACGCCATCCTGCCGGGCCCGCAGGGCAAGCTCGCGGCCAACGACATCTCCATGCAGGCCAGCGGCACCGCGATGCCGGGCGCCGGCCGCCAGGTGTACCTCGATGGCGTCCCCGGCCTCGCCGCGGGCTACTACACCTTGCTGCCGGCGCGGTATGCGACGTTGCCGGGCGCGATGCGCATCTACCAGGACACCACCTCGCGCGATGCCTTGCCCGGCCGGGTCGCGGCATTCGCCGATGGCAGCTATGCCGTGGGCGGTTACTACGGCGATGCGCTGACGGGTGCGCGCGACGCGCGCACCACCACCTTCGTGGTGCAGTCGGCTCCGGTATGGCAGCAATACTCGCAGTACCGGCTGACGGATTCGGGCACGTTCTTCAGCGCAGCCGCCGCCAAGAAGGGGCAGGTGACGCCACCGCTACCGGTGGATGCCGGGCGCCTGCAGATCAGCGCCAGCCAGGCACTTGTGCTGGGCGCGACGCTGGACGCCACGCCGGCTACAGGCGGGCGTACGTCGCAGGTGGATATCGCGGGGCAGGCCATCCAGATCCTGGGCGCCAGCGACACCGCACGCGATGGCTACCTCGGGATCGCCGCGGACGGCCTTTCCACCCTCGGGGCGGGCAGCCTGCTCATCGGTGGTGCGCGGCACGACGCTGCCGACGGCGCCCACGTCGATGTCTCGGCACAGGGCATCCTCGTCTCGAACGACGCCAGCCACCCGCTCGCCGGCCAGGAAATCATCCTGGTCACGGGTGCCGGTGGCGACGGCATCACGCTGGAGGATGGCAGCGTTGTCGCCGCGCGTGGCGATGGCAACCCGGTGGCGAGCCAGCCCCTCGTGTTTGGCCGCGATGCCGGCACCGACGCAAGCGGCAACGCGGTAGCGGCGCTGGATGGCAGCGGCGCGCTGTTGCGCGTTTCGCAGAACGGCGCGGCCAGCGTTACGCGCCTGGGCCTACCCGCCGCACCGACCGGTGGCGCGCTCACCATCGGCGCGGGCGCGACGGTGGCCGGTGGCGCGGCACTGACGCTCGATGCGACAGGGCGTGTGCGTGCGGATGAGAGCGCTGTCCTGTCCGGCAACGCGATCGACGCCACCGCGAGCCGCATCGCCTTCGTCGGCGCGGGTGCGGCAGGCCCGGACGATGGCCTGGCGATCGGCCCCACGACACTCGCGCAGTGGCGCGGGGCCGATACGGTGTCGTTGCGCAGCCGCGGCAGCATCGATTTCCTCGGTACGCAGGCTATCGACATCGATAACCGGCTCACCCTCAGCGCGGGCGCGCTGCGTGGCGATGGCAGCGATATCGGCATCCACGCAGGCACCGTGGCCTTCGGCAACGAGCTCGGCGCCGCCGCGGGCGAGGCCCTCGGGGGCGCCGGCACGTTGCGCATCGACGCGTCCGAGATCGATTTTGGCCAGGGCACGGCCACGCTACGCGGCTTCGACGCCTTCGATGCATCGGCCACCACCGGCTTCGTCGGCACAGCCCAGGGCGGCATCGATTTTGGCAACGCGGCCGTGAACCTGGTCGCGCCGGTGTTCGTCGCCGACGGCGGCGCGGCGACCACGCTGGCCACCACGGGCGCCATGCGCCTGCAAGGCGGCGCGGGTGCCGCGCTTACGCGCGATGGCCTGGGTGGCTCACTCGCCCTGCGCGCGGCTGACATCGACGTGGGCATGGATCTGAAGGCACCGGCGGGTGCCCTTTCGTTCGCTGCGACCCAGGGTGGCGTGCACGTCGCAAGCGGCGCGACGCTCGATGCGGCCGGCGTCGCGAAGCAGTTCTTCGATACGGCGGCCTATGCACCGGGCGGCCGCATCGGCATCGTGGCCACCGGCGATATCGCCATCGACGAAGGCGCATCCATCCGCTACGCCGGCGCCGCCGATGCGGGCGACGCGGGTGCCTTCAGCGCCGTCGCGGGCGGGAACCTGCGCCTGGGCGGCACCTACGATGGCCGTGCCGCGCAGGGCTACCGCGGTGGCTACCTCACGCTGGGCACCGGCGGCGCGCTCGATCTCGATGCGGTTGCCAGCCTTGCCGCGGCCAGCGGCGCCACGGGCCTCGTCGATATCACGAGCGGGCAGGGCGATCTTGCCCTGTCGGCGGGCCACGTGTTGAAGGCCGGCAAGGTCTACCTGTACGCCAATGGCGGCACGGCGCGCATCGCTGGCACCGTCGATGCTTCCTCACCCGCGGGCAGCCACATCGAGGTATGGGGCCGCCAGGGTGTCGATATCGCCGGCACGCTCGATGCGCACGTCACCACGCCCGAGCAGCGCGGTGGTGACGTGGTTCTGGGCACGACGGGCACCACGACGGGCGCGCTCGATCCGGTCTATGGCTACGAGCAGGTGGCGCGCGGTGATGCGGGCTATATCCATGTCGGGCCGGCTGCGGTGATCAATGTCGCCGGCGGCGCGGATACCGAGTTCGCGGGCGGCAAGGTAAGCCTGCGTGCGCCGCTGCTGGCCGACGGCGACGTCCCCGTTACCATCGATAACCCGGAATCCATCCGCGGCGCGCGTGACGTGACGGTCGAGCCTTACGCGGTGTGGAGCACGACCGATGCACCGACGGACGCGGCAAGGCATTTCGATGGCGTGATCGATCCCGCCGGCTGGTTCGCCGCCGATGGCACCACGATGGTGCCGGGCACGTGGACGGACGAGAAGGGCGCGGCCTTGCCGGCGCCCGCCGACCTTGCGCAACAGGCGGACTACCTTACCCGCTACTACTTCACGCCGGATGCCATCAATACCGACCATGCCGGGTTCTTCGGCTACGCGGGCGGTGACGCCGCCAACGGCCCGGGTACGCTCATGGGCTTCGTCGGGCAGCCGGGCTTCACCTTCGGCGACCGCTTCGCGGGTATCGCCAATGTGCACGTACGGCCGGGCATCGAGTTGCGCAACCCCGCCGATGGCACCAACCGCGGCGACATCGAGGTGGTCACCAACTGGAACCTCGGTGCCGGCACCACCGATGCCGATGGCAAGCCTCGGCTTGCCTACCGCTTCAACGGCGAGGCGCCGATCCTCACCGTGCGGGCCAGCGGCAACCTCGACCTGAAGGCGAGTATCACCGACGGCTTCTACCAGCAAAACAATGGCGCCCAGCTCAATGATCCGCCGAAGGACGACGACGGCGGCGGCGCACCGGATGATCCGCAATACGATGCGGCGCTGGCCAGTTACCAGGCCGTGCAGGCGTACCTCGACGCCAACGCCGCTTGGAACGGCACCATCAAGCTTTCCGAAGGTGATGCCGCCAATGGCGATACACCGGGTGGCGGAACGGCCGATATCAGCAAGGATCCGTTCTACCAGCCGGTGACGGCGCCGGCCAAGGCGCAGGAAGACAACTACTACGTCAACTACCAGGGCTATATCAACGAGGTCGGTACTGACCAGACGGGCCTGTGGGCGTTTTATTTCGTGCAGCAGAACAGCGGCCCGGGGTTCCTGGCGCCGCACCCGCTATCCGCCGATATCCCACCGGCACCACAGCCCGCCGATTTCGGCAGCTACGACGACTACAACAACGAGTACACCAACTGGCTGCTGGGTAACTTCGGCTTTGGTAACCACCCGACTGATACGCCGTCACCGTTGCTCGCACCGGTGGATGCGAATTACGCCGCCTGGACGACGAACTACACCACCTACCTCAGCGGGCACCTCAACTACTTCCTCAACGTGTTGTTCTCCACGGTGAGCCCCTCGGGCGGTACGGCGCTGTTCTACGCGCCCTATGCGCCGAAGCTTTCGCCCAGGCCGACGACGCCGACCAACCCTGCCTACGCGGCCGCGCTGGCGGGCTACCAGAAGGCGCAGGTTTACCTGGACGCCAACAGTGCGTGGAACGGCACCATCAAGCTCTCCGACGGCGATGCCGCCAACGGCGACACCCCGGGTGGCGGCGTGGCCGATATCAGCAAGGACCCGTACTACCAGCCCCTGGTCGCGCCGGCGCTGAAACAAACGGACCAGTACTACACGAACTACCAGAAGTACATCAACGAAGTGGGCGACGACCAGACGGGCCTCTGGGCGTTCTACTTCGTGCAGCAGAACAGCGGCCCTGGGTTCCTGGCCATCCACCCGTTATCGGCGGATATCCCCGCGGCGCCCCAGCCGGCGGGGTACGCCAACTACACCGATTACAGCAACGACTACAGCAACTGGCTGCTGGGCAACTTCGGCTTCGGCGCGCACCCCACCGACACGCCATCGCCGCTGCTGCTGCCGGTGGATACCGATTACGCGGCCTGGTCGGCCAACTACGATACCTACATCAATGGCCACCTGAACTATTTCCTCAACGTGCTGTTCTCCACGGCCAGCCCGTCGGGTGGCACGGCGCTTTTCTATGCGCCATTCGCGCCGCGCAACGATGCGGACACCTCCGCGCCGCCGGCCATCGCCTATGGCAAGCCCGGGCCCAACAACACCCCATCGAACATGCCGACCTACGGCAATGCGACCTCGCTGGCATCGGCCACCCTGCTTGGCGGCCCCAGCACGTCGTACCGGCTGGTCGCCGGCGCCGATGCCGGCGGCGTCGATCCCCTTGGCACGTCGCTGGCCTCGCAGGCCCAGGTGACGCTGGATGGGCATTTCGCGGTGAAGGATACGGTGACCGACCCTGCCGTCGTGACGCCGAACGGCCCGTTGACCGGCAAGACGCTGTTGATGCCGACGACGGTACGCACGGGCACGGGCAGCATCGACGTGGCATCGGCGGGCGATATCCGCTGGCTGGATACCGCTGCGCCTGCCACGCTGTACACCGCCGGCGAGCCCGCCCCCGGGACGGACGCGGGCACGAACGTTCGCGTGCTGCGGCCCGCTGAGGCAGCCAGCGACGAACCAACACGGTACCAGCTGGACATGCTGGTGAACGATCTGGTGAACCCCGACCACGCCGGCGATATCCGCCTGCGCGCGGGTGGCGATATCGAGGGCATCCAGACCCTGGTGGACGCCGACGGCTCGCAGACGAAGGATCGCCCGGGCGATGCGGTATCGCAATATTGGTGGCAATGGCTGCAGGTCGGCAACGCGGCTGACGGTTCCCGCTCATCCATCGCTTTCGCGAACTTCCGCCAGGGCGTGATGAGCGCCGGCGGTGACGTCAGCGTGGACGCGGGCGGTAACATCAGCGAACTGTCGGTGTCATTGCCGACCACCTCGTACAAGGATGCCAGCCTGGCTTCGGTGACCACGGTGGGAGGAGGCGACCTCTCGGTGCATGCGGGGGGCGACATCCTGAGCGGCACCTACCTGGTAGCCAGGGGCACGGGTGATATTCGTGCCGACGGCGCGCTGGCGGCGTCGCCTGCGATGTCCCACGTCGACGCCGGCTACGACACAGGCACAGGCGATCTGACGATGGCGGTGGCCCCGTTGTTCGCGATGCAAGATGGTCGCGTCAGCGTCAGTGCCCGGCAGGGGATCGATATCGGTGGTGTGTACGATCCATCGTACTTCCGCTTGGGCGTGAACCGCCTGGCAGTAACCGACAGCCAGCCGTACTCCACCACATCGTCGTTCCAGGCCACCTCGGCGTCAGGCGATGTCATCTTCGCGAGCCTGTTCGCCGCCGGCTATCTGTTTTCCGGCAACGTGCCGTTCGCGGCGGCAGGCATCGCGGGGCCGGTGCTCCCGGCGACCCTGGGCCTGTCGGCCCTGGGCGGAAGTGTCGAGGTGCGCAACGCCGGGCTTCTCTTCCCCTCGCCCACGGGTAACCTCACGCTCCTGGCGGCTGACCGCCTCGCCTTCAATGCCAGCAGCGCCGATTCGTGGGGACAGGATGGGCCTACGCCGTATTTTGGCTTGATCGATAGTGCGCCGGACCAGATGCCGTCGCTGCTGGCACCCATGCCACAGGGACCGATCCCGTGGGTGGGCACCGATACCCGGCAGCAGGAAAATGCCGCGTTCCACGAGCCGGACGCCCTGCATGCCGATGACACCACGCCGATCCGCCTGTATGCCCTGGGTGGCGACATCGTCAACGGCGAAAACGGGGTAGGCGCGTTCTTCACCAACGAGGTGACGCTGTTCCTGCCGAAGCAGGCGGATATCCGCGCGGGGCGCGACATCGTCAACCTGTCGCTGGTGGGCCAGCACGCCCGCCGTGACGACATCACCCACATCTCGGCGGGCCGCGACATCTACGACGCGCCTTACGCCCTGGCGGTAGTCCAGCGGTATCCGTGGCAGACCACCATCGCCCCATCGCTCTTGCTGGGCGGCCCGGGCACGTTGGTCGTGGACGCGGGGCGTGATATCGGCCCCTTCACGAGCCAGGCCGACGTGGCACCGCTGGGCGGCAATGGCCAGTCGTACCCGACAGGCATCCAGGCCATCGGTAATCTTTATAACCCCTACCTGCCGCATGAAAGCGCCGATGTGCTGGTCAACTTCGGCGTCGGGCCTGGCGTGGATACCGCCAGCTTTGTCGCGCGCTACATGGATGGCGTGGACGGCCTGCCATCGCTGGTGCCGGACCTGGTCGCCTTCATGCAGAAGCGCATCGCGGGGCAGGCGACCGCGACGGGGCACGCCACCGACGACACTGTCGCGCCGCTCTCGCCCGCGGAAGCGCGTGCGTTGTTCGCGAGCGAACCGGAGATCGTGCAACGGCTGTTCGCGCAGACGGAGCTGTTCAAGCTGCTCGCGCAGGTCGGTGCCGACTACAACGATGCGTCGAGTCCTTATGCCGGGCAATACGCCCGCGGATACGCCGCGCTGGGCAGCATGTTCCCCGCGTCACTTGGCTACACCGCCAATGGCGCGGGGCAGGGCGGCCTCAACGGTACCGCCGATACGGTAAATACCGGTGACCTGGATATCCGTAGTTCGACGATCCAGACGCAGCAAGGCGGCAACGTGACCTTGCTTGGCCCGGGCGGCCAGGCATTGATCGGTAGCACCGCGGCGCCGGCGCGCTATGTCGATGCGCAGGGCAACGTGCTTGCCGGGCCGAACTCCATGGGCCTGCTCACGTTGGAGAATGGCGATATCAACGTGTTCACCGACCGCAGCCTGCTGCTTGCGCAAAGCCGCGTGCTCACCGAGCGCGGCGGCGATGTCACGGTCTGGAGTTCCAACGGTGACATCAACGCTGGGCAGGGCGCGAAGACCAGCAGTGAGATACCGCCGCCCACGTTCCTGTGCGACATCGATGCGTGGTGTCGCGTCGATGCGCGTGGCCAGGTCAGCGGCGCCGGCATCGCGACGTTGCAAACCGTGGAAGGCGCACCCCCGGGCAATGCCTACCTCGTCGCGCCGCGCGGTACCGTGGATGCCGGTGATGCGGGTATTCGCGTCTCCGGCAACCTGGTGATCGCGGCGGCGCGCGTCGCCAACGCCGACAACATCCAGGTGAAGGGCGACGCCATCGGCATCCCCGTGACCGCGGCGGTGAACATCGGCGCACTGAACGCAGCAAGCGCCGCCGCCACCGCGGCGTCTCAGGCCGCCGAAGACGTGGTGCGCAAGCAGCAGAGCGATGCGCGCGACAAGGCGCCGTCGGAGATATCGGTGCGCGTGCTCCGCGACGGCGACAACACGTCGAGCGTTGCCCCCGGCTCCGCCTATGACAATGCGTCACCCGTGCAGGTGCTGGGGGGTTCCGAAGCCAACGCGAAGCTGACGGATGCGGAACGCCGTGCGCTTCGCCGGATGTAGCCTTTCTTGAGCGGTTTGATGACAGCGCACATGTCCGTTCGAGCATGATCGTGACGCGTGCACGGTTTACGCGAGCCGCGGTCACGCGACGAACATATTTGTCGACACCGCAATGGCACGAAGGGGAAACGCAGTGGGGTGATGCTTGCAAGGCCTCCAATCGGGGGGCTTCACTGCAAGGGGATACACCATGCGTTGCACGCTTTCGATGGGAAACACCCGCATGAAGTTCATCGCGGGTGCTGTTCTGTTCAGCCTCGCCTCGTATGCCAACGCGGCGACCAGCCTCGTCGGTGGCGGCGCCACGCTGCCGACCTACGGCTACCTCAACCAGAGCGCCGGTGCGGCAACGGCGGGTAACCCGCTGGTCGCCGCGTCGGGTAGCGGCTCGCTGTTCGCGGTTTACACCGCCGCCACCACCAACACGATCACCTACTGCCCGACCGGCAGCGGCGCCGGCAAGCGCATCCTTGCCAACAACAACCCGTCGGTGGAAACGCCGAACGCTGCGTGCCTGAGCGGTGTCAACCCGACCGGGTTCCAGAAGACCGGCGCGGCTGCGATCACCCAGGCCGATTTCGCGGGTTCCGATGCCCCGCTGTCGACGAGCGAGTTTGATGCCTATAAGACAGGCCATGGCGGCGCGCTGCCGGAACAGTTCCCGGCTGTCGCTGGTGCCATCGCCATTGCGTTCAACAAGACGGGTGTCACGAGCCTGGCGCTGAGCGAAGGGCAGATCTGCGGTATCTTCTCGGGCCAGATCAAGACCTGGAACGATCCGGCGCTCGCCGGCACCGTCCCGTCGGGCACCACGGGTAACATCACCGTGTTTTATCGCCAGGATGGCAGCGGCACGTCGTTCTCGCTGCTGAACCATCTCACCGACGTCTGCCGTTCGCAGGTCGCGACGGGCAAGTCGCTGACGGCGCAGAATGCCTTCAAGACCGACCAGGCTTTCGGTACGGTGGGCGCGGCTTCCTATGTGGGCCTGTACAGCGCCGGCTCGGCTGCCAAGACCGGTAACCAGGGCGTCACGGACGCGGTGAAGGCCACCGACGGTTCCATCGGCTACGCCGAAGCGGCTTACCCGATCAACGCCCCGACGCGTTTTGCCTCGGTGAAGAACACCGCTGGCAACACGGTCAACCCGCAGACGGGTTTTGGCCCCACCGCTATCCCGGTGACGCTGACCTTCGGCCAGGCCATCACCGGCGTTGATTCGGCCGGTCGTCCGGTGCTTGGTGCCCTCTCGACGTCCACGCAGTGCGTGGCCATCGTTGACCCGAAGACCTACTCGAACCTTGGTTCGGCGTCGGGTAGCACGACCTACCCGATCCTTGCCATCACCAACCTGCTTGGTAACCAGTCGTCCAATGGCACGAAGGCCGCGGCCATCCGTACGCTGCTGGGCTCGGTCTACACGAACGCGCCCAACCGCTCGTCGGTGACCCGCATCGGCCGCGTCAATACCGGCTACGCGTGGCTGAAGGATGCCACGGGCAGCGCCGTGCTCGACAGCACGAACGCCACCACCGGTATCCAGGCTCGCATCAACGCCTGCATCAACTGATCCACGCGCGTTGTCCAGGACGGACATGGGGGCGGCTTCGGCCGCCCCTTTCCGCGCTTTCCGACTCTTGCCTGCAACACACCGGTGCAAGCCTCGCGCCATGGCCCCATGCGTATCCACATGTAAGCGCCGCCAAGCAGGTTTCAGCCTGCTTGAGACGATTGCGGCGATCCTCCTCCTTGCCTTGGCCTTCGGGGCGGTGATGCATGTCGCGGGTGCGGCGACGAACCTGACCAGCCACGCGCGCGAATTGAACCGCGTCGCGATGTTCGCCGACGAGACGTTGGCCAGCGTGGGCAAACGCGATGCGTTGCGCGAGGGCGTGCAGCGGGGTTGGTACGACAGCCGCTACCGGTGGCAACTCACCACGCGTCGTAACGACGCGTTTCCGGCGAGGACGCCGGACCTGCACCTTTACCGAATCGACCTGGACATCCTATGGCGCGATGGTGGCTCGGAACGCAGGGCGCACTTCGCCACCCTGCGCCTGCAGGATGAGCCGGCGCCCGCCGCGGCGCCCACGGTCGCCGCGCGATGAACGCGCCGCGAGGCTTCAGCCTGCTCGAGGTCCTGGCGGCGTTGGCCCTGTTGGCCATCCTGCTGCTGGGCGTTTATTCCGGCGTCCGCTCCACGACGCTCAGCACGAGCCATGGGTCGGCTGCCATCGCGCGCATGGACGAGGTGCGCGGCGCGCGTGAGTTCCTCCGCCGGCAACTGGCATCGGCGACAGCACTGCCGTGGAAGTGGGCGGGCGAGGGCATTCCCACGGTTTTCGAAGGCGACGCCACGCACCTTCGCTTCGTATCCACGCTGCCGGGCTACCTGGGCAAGCTGGGGCCGCAAGTGATCGAAGTGCTGCTGGTGGACGAGGCGCAGGGCCACGCGCTGGAAGCCCACTTCGCACCGTTGCCAGGTAGCCGGTCGAACGTGGCGGCCGGTGCGCGGGATCTGTTGCTGGCGAGGGTGCGCTCGCTGCGCGTTCGTTACGCCGCGCATGGCACGTCCGCGTGGCAGGAACAGTGGGCGATGCCGATGGAGCTGCCGGGCAGCATCGAGATCACCGTGGTGCCGGAGGAGGGCGCACCGGCATGGCCGCCGCTGGTCGTCTCGCCATGGCAGGACCCGGGGGCGGTGAATGTGCGCGCGGCCACCGGCCGGCTGCCGGGTACCGGCGAATGAACCGGCCACAGCGCGGCGTGGCCCTGCTGGTGGTGCTCTGGGCATGCACGCTGCTGGCGATCGTCGTGGGTGGCTTCGCCAGCATCGCCCGCGTGGAAGCGTTGCAGACGCGCTTCACGCTGGCCCAGCAACGCGCACGCTATGCGGCCGAGGCGGGCATCATGCAGGCGATCGCGGCTACCGATGCGCGGCGGCGCCAGGCCGTGCTCGCACCCACCGAAGCGACACCACCGGCCCGCTTGCCTGGTGATGGGCGCGCGCTGGCCCTGGATTTCGAGGACATGCATGTGGCGGTGGGCATCGTCGACGAGACAGGCAAGGTGGATATCAACAGGGCGGATTCGCGAACGCTGGAGGCCCTGTTCCTGGCGGCCGGTTGCGGTGCGCCTCGCGCTGCGGCGCTGAAGGATCAGGTGGAGCGATGGCGCGGCCCCGTGCCGGGCCCGGTCGGCGATGATGGCGCGCCGCGCGCGATCGCGAGGCCGGCGGCCACGGCCGGCCGCTACGTTTCGTTCGCCGCCATCGAGGAGCTGCAGGCGCTGCCGGGCATGGATGCGGAGCTGTTCGTGCGCATCGCGCCTGCCGTCACGGTCTGGTCTGGCCAGACCGCACCCGAGCCACGCTTTGCCCCGCTGCTCGCGTTGGCGACCCTGCGCGGTGTCGATCTCGCGCAGGCGCGCGCGATCGTCATGGCCCGTGACAGCGCACCGCCGGGCACGGTCCTGCATGACCTGCCTGGTGGCATCAGCCTGGGTGATCCGTTGCCAGGCAACGCCTTCACGTTTAGCGCCGCCGCGGATGATGGGCATGGCGGGCGCGCTACCGTGGAGGCGACGGTCGTCTTCGCGCTTGCGGCGAGCGAGCGCGTACCAGGGCAACCGCTCTACACCATCGTCCGCTGGCGCGATGGCCCCGCCAGTTGACCGCTGGCACCGCCTCTTGCCGAGTTAGTGCATACCGCGACCGCCGACGCGCACATAAACGTAACTGCACACACCCGCGTCACGACGCGGGTCGCATGTTGGGCGTGACACAGGACAGCGGGGGCGCGCGTGATCCAGGATCTTGCCGGCTGGTCGAAAGTGCTGGAATTGATGCCCACGGCCATGTTCGTGCGGGATGCGTCGCATCGCTGGGTGTTCGTCAATCGCATCGCCTGCGACTACTTCGGCATCGAGCCCGATGCCGTCCTCGGCCGCACCGATGCCGAGCTGTTCCCACCCGACCAGGCCGAGCGCTTCGCCCGCGGCGATGACGCCGTGTTGCGCGGCCACGAAGTGGTGGAGTCCGAAGAGGCCGTCTACGACCTGCTGGGCAAGTCGCGGACGCTGCTGACGCGCAAGACCTGCATCGAGCTCGACGGCAAGCCGCACGTACTGGCCTCGGTCACCGACATCACCGAGCTGCGCGAATCCGAGGCCCACGTGCGCTGGCTGGCCTGCCACGACGCGCTGACTGGCCTGTCGAACCGCACGGCCCTGTTTTCCCGCATCGACGCGGCCGTGGGCCGCGCGGCCGAAAACAAAGGCAAGGCGGCGCTGTACTACCTCGACCTGGACGGGTTCAAGAAGGTCAACGATACCTACGGGCACCTGGTGGGCGACGAGCTGCTGGTGCAGTTCGGCAAGCGCCTGCGCCTTACCGTGGGGCCCAACGATGTCGTAGCGCGCATCGGCGGCGATGAGTTCGCCGTGCTCGTCGAGGATAGCGGCGACCTCGACCTCGACGGCGTGGCCGATGCCATGCTTGCGCTGGCGTCCGCGCCCTTCGATGTCCTGGCGGCGCAGGCTTTCATCGGCACGTCGATCGGCGTCGTACCGATCACCACCGACGCCACGTCATCGGGCGAGACGGCGCGCAAGGCCGACAGCGCCCTTTACGAGGCGAAGAAGTCGCGCAACCGGTACGTGGTCTACACCAACGCGCTGGATGCGTCGCTCGCGCATCGGCGCGAGATCGAAAACGCCCTGGCGCAGGCACTGCGCACCGGCGAGGGCCTGAGCTGCCACTACCAGCCCATGGTGCGCGCCACCGATGGGAAGGTGATCGGCCTCGAGGCACTGGCGCGCTGGCGCCACCCGACGCTGGGCGTGGTGCCGCCCGTCCAGTTCGTGGCGGTGGCCGAAGAAACCGGCCTCATCGGCCCGCTCGGCGAGTGGGTGTTGCGCACCGCGTGTGCGCGGATGAAAGGGGTCGATGACCTGTTCATCGCGGTGAACGTCAGCGCCGTGCAGCTGCGCGACGACCGTTTCGCCGACCGGGTGCTTTCGATCCTGGCGGAGACGCATTTGCCGCCGCGGCGGCTTGAGCTGGAGATCACCGAAACGGCCATCGTCCACGCGGATGGCGCCGCCACGCGCTTGCTGAAACGCCTGCGCCAGGCGGGCGTACGCATCTCGCTGGATGACTTCGGCACCGGCTATTCGAGCCTCACGTTGCTGAAGGACCTGGACGTGGACAAGGTGAAGATCGACCGCTCGTTCGTGCAGATGGCGCCCCTGGCGGAGGATTCGGCAGCGATCGTCCGTGCCGTCTCGAACCTCGGCTCGGCCCTGGGCCTGTGCGTGGTGGCCGAGGGCGTGGAGACCGAAGCACAGCGGCAGTTCCTGCGCGATGCCGGCTGCGATGAGCTACAGGGCTACCTTTTCTCGGCGGCGGTGCCCGAGGACCGCATCGAGCGCGTGAGCGGCATGCTGGCGCCGCTACCGGCTCATTCGGCGGGGTAGGCGCCGGCGGGCATCGGCCACGTGCGTCGCAGGTCGGGCATGCCGGGCACCGAGGTGGGCTGGGGCAGGGGCAGGGGCATCTGCACGCCGGCCAGGCCGCCGGTCGCGTCGCCGACGATGGCGATGATGCAGCCACCGCTTTCTTGCGAGGTGCCCACCGACAACCGGCCCCACGGCATCTGCATCGTGGTGTAGCGGTTCGGCAGCATGGACGGGGCGCCCGGCAGGTTGGTCTCGGTGCTGGCCACATGGAAGTGCTCGGCCATGGCCTGGCGGGTGAAGCAAGGCCGTTGCTCGAGCTGGATCGAGGTAAAGCGGGCCATGGGCACATCGCCACCCTCGTTGAAGCCGCGCACTTCGAGCGCCGACACACGGTACCCGTCGCGGGTGATGAACGAGGTGCTGCGGACGATCTGCGACGGGGCGTCGAGGGTCGCATGCAGGCCGCCGGGCACCCGGGCCGAGAGCTGGTCCACCGCGTTGGGCAGCGTGCCCATGGTGCCGTCGATGAGTTCCACCAGGCTCTTGTCGCTGCGCGGCGGCACGGCGGCCTGCACCGGGGCGACGGCGAGCGCGGCGAGCAGGGCGGTAGCGGCAGGCAGGCGCATCGGGGCCATCGACGGGGGCAGGGGGCGCTAGTGTGCCCGTTTTTGCCCGCGCAAAGAAAAGGGGTTGGTATCAGGCACGCACGGCCGGATATCGGGTGTGAACGCCCAGGCCCCCGTACCGATGACAGACCTCCACTTCGACAACGCCTTCACCCGCGAATTGCCCGCCGACCCCGATACCCACCTGGCCCCTCGCCAGGTGCTCGGCGCCGCGTTTTCGTGGGCTGAACCGACACCCGTGCAGGCCCCGCGCGTGGTGGCCGTGGCCGGTGACGTGGCCGCCATGCTGGGCATCGACCCGGCGCGCCCCGATTTCGCCGAGGTCTTCGCCGGCAACGGCACCATCCCCGGCATGACGGGCTACGCCATGGCCTACGGCGGCCACCAGTTCGGGCAGTGGGCGGGGCAACTGGGCGATGGCCGGGCCATTGGCCTGGGCGAGGTGCTGACGGCGCGGCACGGCCGCCAGGAACTGCAGCTGAAGGGTGCCGGGCGCACCCCGTATTCGCGCGGTGCCGACGGTCGCGCGGTGCTGCGTTCGTCGATCCGCGAGTTCCTGTGCAGCGAGGCCATGCACCACCTGGGCGTGCCGACGACGCGCGCGCTGTCCGTGGTGGCCACGGGTGACGAGGTGGTGCGCGACATCCTGTACGACGGCCACCCGGCCGCCGAGCCGGGTGCCATCGTCTGCCGCGTGGCGCCGAGCTTCCTGCGCTTTGGCAATTACCAGCTGCCCGCGTCGCGCGGGGACACCGCGCTGCTGCGGCAGCTCGTCGACTTCACCATCCGCACGCACGTCCCCGCGGTGCAGGCGTTGCCGGCGGGCGAGCGCCACGCGGCCTTCTTCCGCGAGGTGGCGGAGCGCACCGCGCGCCTCATGGCCGAATGGATGCGCGTGGGCTTCGTCCATGGCGTGATGAACACCGACAACCTGTCGATCCTGGGCCTCACGATCGATTACGGCCCGTACGGCTGGGTCGATAACTTCGACCCCGACTGGACACCCAACACCACCGACCGCATGCACCGGCGCTACCGCTTCGGCCACCAGCCGCGCATCGGCTACTGGAACCTGCAGGCGCTGGCCCAGGCCCTGTCGCCCTTGTTCGACGGCAACGATGCCCTGCAGGCGGGCCTGGACGCCTACGTGCAGGTGTTCGAGGCCACCGACGCTGCGTACTCGCTAGCGAAGCTTGGCCTGCTGCATGGGCGTGGCGGTGATGACGAGCTCGTGGCCGACCTGCGCGGCGTGCTCACCGCGGGCGGCATGGACATGACGCTCTTCTACCGCGACCTTGCCTTGCTGGACGTGCGCGCACCCCACGCCGGCGTGTTGGGCGCTTCGTTCTATAGCGAGCAAGAACGGTTGGGCGTCGCCGACGCGCTCGATGCATGGCTGGTCCGCTACGCCGCCCGGGTGCGCGACGACGAAGCAACGGAAGGCGAGCGCCTCGCGCTCATGCACGCCAGCAATCCGCGCTACGTGTTGCGCAACTACCTGGCGCAGCAGGCCATCGACAAGGCTACCCTGGGGGATAACAGCGGCGTTGTCGAACTCCTCGAAACGCTGCGCCGCCCTTACGACGAGCAACCGGGCCGCGACCACCTGGCCGGGCGCCGCCCCGACTGGGCCCGCGACCGCGTCGGCTGCTCGATGCTCTCCTGCAGCAGCTAACCGCTGGCGTAGGAGCCCACTCCGTGGGCGACATCGTTTCGCGACCACGTAACAGGGCCTGCTGCCCTCTCGCGAAAAGATGTCGCGCGCGAGCGCGCTCCTACAGGGTGGGGCTAGAATGGTGGGTCTCGCAACCGCCCAGGGATGCCCTGCACCGTGTCCGCCGGTACCGCCTCCGACGCTGCCCTCGATGCCTTGTTCGTTCCCTTCGACGCCGGTGAGCTGACGTTTCCGGCGCAGGGTGGCGTGCTGGTGCTGCGCGCGCGCGAAGGCATC
This sequence comes from Luteibacter yeojuensis, assembly GCF_000964085.1. GTDB lineage: Bacteria > Pseudomonadota > Gammaproteobacteria > Xanthomonadales > Rhodanobacteraceae > Luteibacter > Luteibacter yeojuensis_A. Next base: position 38,685 of record NZ_JZRB01000021.1, on the reverse strand, counting down.
GCGCTGCGCGAACACATCCGCCCCGGCTGGCTGCTGCAGCAATCGTTCGCCCCGGCCACCAACGCGCTGGCCCGCCACCATTACGCGACGATCGACGACCTTGGCGATGCGGAGGATGGAGGGGCGGTGGGAGCGCGCTTGCGCGCGATGGGCCACCCGGAAACCTTCGAGTTCGTCCTCGTCCTCCCCACCCGCCAGCGCGAGGAAACCCGCGCCCTGTTCGCTCGGGCGATGGCCCTGGTCTCGCCCACCGGCGTTGTCGTCGCCAGCGTTCCCAACGCCGAAGGCGCGAAGACCGCCGAAGCCGACCTCGTCGCCCTGGCCGGCGGGGTGGCGCAGTTGTCGAAGCATAAGTGCCGCGTCTTCTGGACCCGCCCCGGCGTGGCACCCGACGCCGCGTTGTGGCGGGCGTGGCTCGCTTTCGACGCGCCGTTGCCGATCGACGAGGGGCGCTACACCAGCCGCCGTGGCCTGTTCGCATGGGACCGCATCGATACGGCATCGAAGCTGCTCATTGGCGTGTTGCCCGATGACCTCCATGGCCACGTTGCCGATCTCGGCGCCGGCTTCGGTTACCTGGCCTGCGAAGCGCTCGCACGCAACCCCGGGATCACCGGCGTCGACCTGTTCGAGGCCGAAGGCCGCGCGATCGAACCCGCGCGCCTGAACCTCGCCGCGGCGGTCGCACGCACGGGGCGCGACATCGCCACGCGCGTCGAGTGGCATGACGTCACGCTCGGCGTCGACGGGCGTTACGACGCCATCGTGTCCAACCCGCCTTTCCACCAGGGCCGCGCCGACGACCCCACGCTCGGTCGCGCCTTCATCACCACCGCCGCCCGCGCCCTCGTGCCGCGCGGCCGCTTCTGGATGGTCGCCAACCGCCACCTCGCGTACGAGGCCACGCTTGCCGCCTGCTTCGGGCAGGTGCGCACCGTGGTCGAGCGCGATGGCTTCAAGGTGATCGAAGCGAAGGATCCCCGCCCATGAAACTCGTACGCCTCCTCGCCAACCTTGGCTACGGCAGCCGCAAGCAAGTGGCCCAGCTGTTCCGCGAGGGTGCCGTCACCGACGCGAACGGGGACGTGCTCTACGCCGACGACAAGGTCGACCACGCCGATGTCCGCTTCGACGGCGAGCCGCTCGACCCGCCGCAGGGCCTGGTGGTGATGCTGCACAAGCCCACCGGCTACACCTGCTCGCGCAAGGACGTGGGCCGTCTGGTCTACGATCTGCTGCCGCCGCGCTTCGGCGTCCGCAACCCGGTGCTGTCCACCGTCGGCCGCCTCGACCGCGATACCTCGGGCCTGCTGCTGTTCACCGACGATGGGCAGCTGCTGCACAGGATCATCTCGCCGAAGAGCGCCTTGGCGAAGGTGTACGAGGCGACGCTTGCGGACGACCTGAAGGGTGGGGAAGGCGCGCTGTTCGCCGCGGGCACGCTGATGCTCGACGGCGAGACCGAGCCCCTCGAGCCGGCCACGCTGGAGGTCCTCGGGCCGCGCCACGTGCGCCTTTCGATCACCGAGGGCCGCTACCACCAGGTGCGGCGCATGTTCGCCGCGGTGGGCAACCACGTCGAGACGCTGGAGCGCGTGGCCCTGGGTGGCCTGACGCTGGGCGGGCTGGAACCGGGGACATGGCGGTTGCTCACCGACGCCGATATCGCGCAGCTGTTTGCCTGACCGGGTGCCCGCTCTTCCCGTAGGAGCCCACACCCGTGGGCGACAGCTCCCCGCGAAAAGCTGTCGCCCACCGGTGTGGGCTCCTACCACCCGCTTGCCGCAAGAACCATCGCGCGCAAGCGCGCTCCCACATGTGGACGCCGCGTGCACGCCCGGTGCAGTATCCCGGGTTACCTCTGATCAATGCTGGGAGCGGAAGATGAGAAAGATCGCAATCGTAGCGGCCGGGTTGCTGGTGTGTGGCGCGGCGCAGGCGGCCGACACGAGCGTCACCGTGCCGATGACCATGGTGTCGACGGATGGCACGGGCACCTCGGTGGGTAGCGTCGTCGTCAGCGAAAGCGCGGGCGGCCTCGTCTTCACCCCGAACCTCAAGGGCCTGCCGCCGGGCGAGCACGGCTTCCACCTGCACGAGAAGCCCAGCTGCGCCCCGGGCGAGAAGGATGGCAAGAAGGGCGCGGCCCTGGCCGCCGGTGGCCACTTCGACCCGGCGCATACCGGCAAGCACGAGGGCCCTGATTCCGCCGCGGGCCACGAAGGCGACCTGCCCAAGATCACGGTGGCCGCCGACGGTACCGACACCACCGCCGTCACCGCGCCGCGGCTGAAGAGCCTGGCCACGCTGAAGGGGCATGCGTTGATGATCCACGCGGGTGGCGATAATTACGCCGACCAGCCGAAGCCGCTGGGCGGTGGCGGGGACCGGATCGCCTGTGGCGTCGTGAAATAAACAAAAGCGGTCGCGCGCAAGCGCGCTCCTACGTGTAGGAGCGCGCTTGCGCGCGATGCTCGTGTCGCTCAGAACAAATCGATGCTACCCAACGCCACCGGCGCACCCAGTTCGCCGCGGGCGGTAAGCGATTCGAAGCCCTGCACGCTGTTGCGGCCGTTCTGCTTGGCGTAGTACAGCGCCTTGTCAGCGCGGTCGAGGACGATCTCGGGGTAGTCGTTCTCGCTGATGCGGGCGTAGCCGATGCTGACCGTGACGTGGCCCACCTGCGGGAACACCCAGTCGGCGATGTGCTGGCGGAAACGTTCCAGCGCACCGGCCGCCGCGCCTTCGTCTTCCGAGGCGATGAGCATGACGAACTCTTCGCCGCCGAAGCGGAACAACACGTCGTTCTGGCGGAAGCAGGCGCGCATCTGCTGCGCGAGCATCAGGATCACCTCGTCGCCGTACACATGCCCCCAGGTGTCGTTGATGCGCTTGAAGTGGTCGATGTCGAGGATGGCCAGGTAAATCTGCGCCACGTCGTCCTGGGCCAGATGGCGGCGCTCCTCGTCCTGGCGCTTGGCGGCGCGGGCGCGCTGGCGCTGCAGCTTCAGCAGGCGCTGCAGGCGCTGTTCGAAGCTGCGGCGGTTATACAGGCCGGTGAGCTTGTCGCGCTCGCTCTCGTTCAGCAGGGCGATGTAATTCGAATAGATGCGCGCGAACCCCTCGACCAGGGTGCGCACGCTATCGAGCGTGTCGTCGGCCTCGAGCATCAGCGCGCCGATGGCCGCATGGTCGCGGATCACCGGCACCACCAGGCGGCAACGGCCGTCGTCGGTGACATCGGAGATGACTTCCAGCGTTTCCATCGCGCAGACGATGGTGTCGATGGGGTCGCCGTCGCGCATCGGCTCCACGGCTTCTACCACGCAACGGCCTTCGTCGTTGCGCGTGCAGACGGTGAGTGATTCGACGGGGTGGGCGAGGCTGTCGCCGCGCTTGCACAGGGTGACGCTCTTCACGGCCACCAGTTCGGCCATGGAGAGGACGAGGCTGTGGTCGAGCGCATCGATGTCGCGGTGGTGGGTGAACTCCGCCACGGACGCCAGCAGCCTCGACTCCGGCATGCCGCCGGCCAGCGAAACCCACGGCGCCCTCACGGGTGCACCTTCAAGTCATGACGTCGCACCGAACCCATCCTCCCCCGAGAAGGCCCCCTGTTGGGCCTAGTGATCGCGTGCCCTCGGCAGCCCCGTGGAGGGCTCCCTTGACTGGTTAACGACCGGATAGCCACGAACTTTAGGGCAAATTCTCGCGCAGGTGTGAGAAATGTGAAGCCCATCCCACACGGAGGGGTTACTTACCCGGCGCGTTTCGCGCTAGGGCTGGCGAAGCGGGCGGGCCATGCCGTGAGCAGCTGGCGATCGACGCCCACGCGCCGGCACGAGCGGATGGCCACGCCATCGGTTAGGGCCGCGCGGAACAGCGGCGCCATGCCACGCAGCGTCGCGGCGGCCACGCGCGCTTTCACCTGGTCGGCGGGCGTGCGCCGCAGCAGCGAGGCCGCCCACGGCGGCAGCAGGTACGCGCCCGCGTGCAGGAACACGTCGCGCGAGAGCCCGGCCAGCGGCACGGGCAGGTCAAGGTCGGCCAGCACCTCGAGCACCACGCGGGTACGGTCGGTGTAGGCGAGGGTGGGCACCACGCCGGCCACATAGGCGTCCAGCGCGGCGACCGAGCCAGGCACGTCGCGGGCGCCCAGTGCCTCGGCCACCCGGCGGGTCTCGTTGAAATAGGCATCGGCGGCCGCGTCGGGCACGCCGATGGGGCCATAGGCGCGGAAGCCGGCCAGGAAGCTGGCCATCTCGCTCACGTGCACCCAGGTCAGCAGCTCGGGGTCGTCCGCGGCGTATGGCTGCCCGCTTTCGTCGACGCCACGCACATGGGCATGGATCTGCTTCACCCGCTCGATGAGCCCGCGCGCCGCCGCCGTGGGCGCATAGGTGGTGGCGCCTACGAAGTTGGTGGTGCGGCGCAGCCGGCCGACAAGGTCCTCGCGGAAGTTGGAGTGGTCCCAGACGCCGGCCAGGGCGCGCGGGTGCAGCGTCTGCAGGTAGAGGGCGCAAAGGCCGCCGGCGAGCATGCCGCAGAAATCGTTGTGGACGCGCCACGTGACGGTATCGGGCCCGAACAGGCCCGGGTCACCCGCGGGGTGCTCGTACTCGATGGCCCCCGTGGCGGGTTTCGGGAACGCCGTGAGCACCCATCGCTTGATGGGTGCGGAGGCCGGCGCGAGCAGGCGGCGCAGCATGGCCTAATCCCCCGACCACCAGCCGCGCCACTTAAAGAACCACACCGGCAGGATCATGCTGATGACGATGGCAGCGAGCGCCATGGGGTAACCCCACGGCCAGTCGAGCTCGGGCATGTTCTTGAAGTTCATGCCCCAGATGCCGGCCAGGATCACCGGGGGGATGGTGGCCACCGAGGTCACCGTCAGCACCTTCATGACGTGGTTCTGGTCGGTGCTGATGAAGCCGAGCGTGGCGTCGAGCAGGAACTGCAGCTTGTTGGTGAGCTGGTCGTCGAATTCATCGAGCGTGCGCAGGTCGTGCTCCACCACGCGCAGGCGGATCTCCACCGAGTCGGAAATCCAGTCGAGCTTCTTGGCGCGCACGAACGAGACGATGCGCTGCACGCCCAGCATCGACGAGCGGTTGCGCGCCTGCATGCCTTCGAGCCGGCCCACGTCGAGCATGATGGCGCGCAGCACGGGGGTGCCCAGGCGCTCGGGCGTGAAGACCCGGTCGGAGAGCTTCTTCAGCTCGGCCGACACATCCTCCATGCGCTGCGCGCCGAGGTTCACGATCGCCTCGATGAGGGTGGCCAGCACGTCGGCGCTGGATTCCCAGCGCTGGTGCTCGCAGCTCTCGTTGGCCAGGTCGAACGCGGGCGACTCGGCGAAGCGCAGCGTCATCAGCACGTGGTTGGTCACGACGATGCCCACCGGCTGCGCGGCATGGCCGTTGTTGGTATCGGCGAAATAGGGTATCGACAGGTACATCGCATCGTCGTCGGTGCGGATGCGGCTGGAGAGCGCGAGGTTCACGATGTCGGAGCGCTCGGGCACGCGCAGGCCAGTGATCCCGGCGGCGCACTCGCGTTCCTGTTCCGTGGGCTCGAGCAGGTCGATCCAGATCGGCGACTTCGGGCGGCCCATCCCCGGCGCCCAGACGGTAGGGGTCTCGTGTTGGCCGTGTTCGTGGACGATTAGCACGCGGGGTAGGGTCCTTGGCTGCCTGGGGCGCGCCGCCGGTGGGGCCGGCGGCGCGTGGCAGTTTACGCCTCCAGCGTGGCGTCCATGGTGATCTCGGCGTTGAGCACCTTCGATACCGGGCAGCCTTCCTTCGCCTGCTTCGCGATGCCTTCGAAGGTGGCCTGGTCGGTACCGGGGATCTTCGCCGTCGTGGTGAGGTGCACCTTGGTGATGGAGAACCCTTCGCCGTCCTTCGCCAGGGTGACGTCGGCCCGGGTCTCGATGCGCTCGGCCGTGAGGCCGTTGTTGCCCAGCATCAGCGACAGCGCCATGGTGAAGCAGGCCGCGTGCGCCGCGCCCAGCAGTTCCTCCGGGTTGCTGCCGGGGCCGTCCTCGAACCGCGACTTGAAGCCGTAGGGTGCGTCTTTCAGCACGCCCGTCTGCGTCGAGATCAGGCCCTGGCCTTCCTTGATGGTGCCGGTCCAGGCGGCTTTGCCCCATTTCTGCATGGTGGTTCTCCGGTGGGTGATGGATTGTGGCCGTGAAGGCGCGCATGCTTGGCCATCGACGACGCTAACGCCCTGTCCATCGACAGAATGCGAAAGCAGCGCCGCCGCTGGCTTGGAGGTATCGATCGATGAGTGCGAACGCGAAACCGCTGGAAATCACCCATGACCGGGGCAACACCTTGTTCATGGCGGTGGTCGACGGCCAGGAGTGCGAGCTCGACTACCGGCTCGATGGCAAGACCATGATCATCACCCACACCGGCGTGCCCGAGCCGGTGGCCGGCCGCGGCATCGCCAACCTGCTCACGCGCTTCGCGGTGCAGGTGGCCGAGGCCCAGGGCTGGAAGATCCGGCCCGCGTGTTCCTACGCGGTGCGCTGGTTCGAGCGGAACCCCGAGTACAAGAACCTGCTCGCCTGATCCCGGTGGCGCGCGGGGTGTGCTAGGTTTCACGCTTCCTGCACACCGTGAGCCAAATCGATGCGCACCACCTGGATCGCCGCCGCCGTCGCGCTAGCCTGCGCCACCACCGCCCAGGCCGAAAACGCCGCCCCGAAAGCCGAAGATCCGCGCATCGCCGCCATCCTCGAGAACCTTGGCAAGGTGCGCACCATCGAATCGGTGGCGCTCTCGCCCGATGGCCGGCACCTCGCCTGGGCCGTGAAGACCAACGGCAAGCCGGTGGTGGAGGTGGCGGACGCCGATGGCCGCAACGCGCGCCGCGTCACCGCGACGAAGGGCTGCGGCGAGACCAGCGTGGCATGGGCACCGGATTCGAAGCGGCTGGCGTTCCTCTCCGATTGCGCCGGCAAGGCGCCGGGCGTGGAAGAGGGCAAGCAGGACGACATCAGCATCGTCGACACCACCACCAAGGCGCCGGCGAAGCGCATCACCCACCTCACCGGGTACGTCAGCGGCCTGGAGTGGGCCCCCGACGGCAAGCAGCTCGCCTTCCTGTACGTGCCCAACGCAACGCGCCGCGCCAGCGCCACCGCTGCCGCCAAGCCGCAGTTGGGCGAGATTGGCGTCGAGGGCATCGAGGTGCAGCAGGTGGCCACGGTGGATGCCACCGGCGGCGCCGTGCGCACGCTCACGCCCGCCGGCCTGCATGTGTACGAATACGCGCTTTCCGCCGACGGCAAGCGGCTGGCCTACGTCGCCGCGCAGCCGCCGGGCGACAACAACTGGTGGATCGCCAAGCTCTACGTGCAGGATGCCACCGCGGGCGCGAAGGGCGATGTCATCGTCGACACCAACGCGCTGAAGGGCGCATTGAAAGACCTGCAGGTGGCCGTGCCGCGCTTCTCGCCCGATGGCTCGCGCATCGCCTTCATCGGCGGCCTGATGAGCGACCAGGGCTCCACCGGCGGCGATATCTGGGTGGTGCCGTCCCGCGGTGGCGCGCCGGTCGACGTCACCCCGGGCACGCCCACCACGCCGGTGTGGCTGGCCTGGGCCGCCAACGATCGCCTCGTGGTCTCCGAGCAGGTGGCCGGCGCCAGCCGCGTCGCCAGCTACGCGCTGCCTGCCGAGGGCAGCGCCACGCCCACCACGCTGTTCGACCTGCCCATGGCGCTGGGCGATGGCCGCCTCTCCATGTCACTCTCGCTGGGCCAGGACTTTAGCAAGGCCGCCTTCATCGCCAGCAGCTTCGACAAGGGCTACGAGGCCTACGTGGCCGACCTGGGCGCCAGGGCGGCCCCCGTCGCCGTCACGTCGTTCAATGCGGCGCTCAAGCCCTCGTGGGGCAAGGCCGAATCCATCACCTGGAAGAACGAAGGCCACGACGTGCAGGGCTGGCTGCTGTACCCGGCCAACTACGACGCGAAGAAGAAATACGGCCTCATCGTCTCCATCCACGGCGGCCCCGCCGCCGCGGTGCTGCCGCGCCGGCCGGCGGCCGGCTACGGCGCCGCGCCTTTGTCGGCGCTGGGTTACTTCGTTTTCATGCCGAATCCGCGTGGCAGCTACGGCCAGGGCGAGGCCTTCGTGCAGGCCAATCGCAAGGATTTCGGCTACGGCGACCTGCGCGATGCGCTGGCCGGCGTCGACGCCATCGAGAAGACCCACCCGGTGGACGACAAGCGCCTCGGCCTCACCGGCTGGAGCTACGGCGGCTTCATGACCATGTTCGCCGTCACCCAGACCACGCGCTTCAAGGCCGCCGTGGCCGGCGCGGGCATTTCCAACTGGCAGAGCTACTACGGCCAGAACCTCATCGACCAATGGATGAAGCCGTTCTTCGGCGCCTCGGTGTACGACGACCCGAACGTCTACGCGAAGAGCTCGGCCATCAATTTCATCAAAAACGTGAAGACGCCCACGCTCGTGGTGGTGGGCGAGCGCGATGCCGAGACCCCGGCACCGCAATCGTTCGAGTTCTGGCACGCGCTGCGGGCCCAGGGCGTGCCCACCTCCCTGGTCGTGTACCCGGGCGAGGGCCACGGTTTCGCCCGCGATGCCAGCCGTCGCGACGTGCTGGCGCGGGCCCTTGCGTGGTTCGACCAGTACCTGGGCGAGCCACCGGCGGCCAAAGGGCGCTAAAGTTGCGTGGGCCTGCGGCCGATACCGGGGGGATTAGCCGTAACTTGCCTCCGCCTTCCCCCGGCGAGGCAGGGCACACGAACATCTTGGAATGGTCCCAGCGCCCGGCAGAGCCGGGCCGGAGCAAGGCGTGCTGACAATTAGCGTCGATACAGGCATCCACCATGCCGTCTCGAAGTGCGCCCGCTGGCCCTTCATCGGGCCGGGCGAAGTCGGCTGCTCGCGCTTCAGCACCAGCGGCGCCGGCTTCGGCTGGCTGGTTTCGCTCGTCGTCGTGTTCGCGGTGGCCTCGGTCATCATCTCGTTGCTGATGGCCCAGCGCCGCAAGCTCAGCGCGCGCCTGAAAGATCCCCGCGAGGAAGCGCGCCGCGCGCTGGCGTTCCATGCCTACCACGACACCCTCACGGGCCTGCCCAACCGTGCGTTCCTCATGCACGAACTGGAAGAAGCCCTGAAGGAGCCGCGCGATACCCAGCTCGCGGTCATGTTCATCGACCTCGACGGGTTCAAGTCCATCAACGACAGCCTGGGCCACGAGGCGGGCGATTCGTTCCTGCGTGCCGTCGCCACCAGCCTGCGCAGCAGCGTCCGCGAGCGCGACGTGGTGTCGCGCTTCGGTGGCGACGAGTTCGTCGTGGTCGTCAACGCGTACGGTGGCATGGAGAACCTGGTGCGCGTGTGCCGCAAGGTGCTCGACCTGGTCTCCCAGCCGGTCAGCGTCGCGGGCCAGCTGGTCGCGGTCAGCCCCTCCATCGGCGTCAGCATCGCGCCGCAGGATGGCCGCGAGGCCGAGGTGCTCATCCGCAACGCCGACGCCGCCATGTACGCGGTGAAGGAAACCGGCAAGGCCGATTTCCGCTTCTACGAAGAAGGCATGCTCGAGCAGGCCCGCGAGCGCCTGGCCTTGACGGTGGAGCTGCGCGAAGCCCTGCAGCGCGGCGAGCTCGACGTGGCCTACCAGCCCAAGCGCCACCTGCGCGACAACACGCTGGCCGGCGTGGAAGCGCTGGCGCGCTGGTACCACCCCGAGCGCGGCCAGGTGCCGCCCTCGGTGTTCGTGGCCGTGGCCGAGCGCTCCGGCCTCATCCATGCCCTGGGTGAATACGTGCTCCGCGCGGTGCTCGCCCAGCTGAAGGCGTGGGACGCGAGCGGGCATTTCGTCGATTACGTGGCCATCAACCTGTCGATGCACGAGCTGAGCCGGCCGGCGTTCGTCGAGACCCTGCACCGCGTGGTGCGCTCGTACGGGGTCGACCCCACCCGCATCCGCTTCGAGCTCACCGAGTCCACGGCCATGCGCGAGCCGGAAGAAACCCTGCGCCAGCTGGTAAAGCTGCGGTCGCACGGGTTCGACCTGCTCATCGACGATTTCGGCGCTGGCTACTGGAACCTCAGCCACCTGCGTGAGCTACCGGTGGGCACCATCAAGATCGACCAGAGCTTCGTCCGCGGCAGCGACTCGAACCTGGCCGACCGCGAGATCACCGAAGCCATCGTGGGCCTGGCACGGAAGCTCAACATGCGCACCATCGCCGAGGGCGTCGAGACGGCGGCGCAGGCCGACTGGCTGCGCGATCTCGGCTGCGACATCGGCCAGGGGTACTTCTTCGCACGCCCCATGACGGCCGAGGCCTTCAGCCGCTACCTCGACCCATCGATGGCTTATGCAGGCTGAGCGTACGCACCGGCCACGCCGCCACGGGTGGCTACGTGCCGCGTCCCTCGTCCTTGCCCTCTGCCTGCTCGGCGCCGGTGGCGCCGCCGCCCAGGTGCCCCACGTGGCGCCCAAAGTGGGCATCGACCCCTGGGCCGCGTATGAAACCGCGTGGTTCGATACCGTGGGCGTGGCCGACGGCCTGCCGCATTCCACCACCACGGCCATAGTGCAAGACAAGGCCGGGCTGATCTGGATCGGCACGTTCGGCGGCCTGGCGCGTTACGACGGCTACCGCATGCAGGTGTTCGGCCAGGAGCCGGATTCGTACGGCGGCGCCGTGCTGCCCGATGCCTACGTGCGCGCGCTGATGCCGCTCGACGACGGCGGCCTGCTGGTAGGCACCAACGCCGGCGGCTTGCTGCGCTTCGACCCGAAGACCGTGCGCTTCCACCTGTACCCGGTGGGCAAGGGCGGCACCTCGAACGGCAAGATCTTCAGCATCGCGCGCTCGCGCGACCCGGATGTGTTCTGGATCGCCACCGAGGGCGGCCTCGATAAGCTGCAACTCTCCACCGGCGCCATCACGCGGGTCTCCAGCCTGCCAGGCGACGACCCGTCGATGGTGCCGCGCACGTTCGTCGTGGCCGAGGACCGCGCGGGCAACCTGTGGCTGGGCCTCGACAACGGCATCTTCGTGCGCAAGCCGGGCGGCCATTTCGAGCGGCTGGTGTCGAACGATCCGGAGATCGACCCGATCCTGCACGACCAGGCCTGGGCGCTGTACCAGGACAGCAAGGACCGCATGTGGATCGGCACCGGCCAGTCGGGCGCCGTCTTCATCACGCCCGACTGGCATGCCCACGCGGTGCCCAACTTCTCAGGCAAGACGGGCCTGGCGCGCCGCCGCACCATCCGCGCGTTCCGCGAGACGCCCCAGCACGTGCTGTGGGCCGCGACCGATGGCGCCGGCGTCATCACCTACGATTTCAACAACGGCCAGCTGCGCGCGCTGGCGCACGACGCCGCCATGCCGTCGTCGCTGCCTGGCGACATCACCCGCGACATCCTGCAGGACCGCACCGGCAACATCTGGGTGGCCACCGAGCTGGGCGCCGCGCACTACGACCCGAACGGCCGCAAGGTGTTCTCGGTGATGCCCTCGCCGCTGCAGGCGCACACGCTCTCGAACGCCAACGTGCACTCAGTGTTCGTCGACCCGCGTGGCCGCGTGTGGCTGGGCCTGGGCATGGGCCGCATCGATGTCCTGGACCTGGCCAACGGCGGCATGCGCCACCTGCAGCTCGGCGGCGAGCAGGCCGAGCGCGACGTGCAGGCCTTCGTGGTGGCGCCCGATGGTTCCATCTGGGCCGGTGCGCAGGGCGTGTCGCGCATCGACCCGGATTCGTTCGCATTGAAGAGTTCGATGATCCCGAGCCTGGACGGCCGGCTCATCCTCTCGATGCAGCGTGACGGCAACGACCTGCTCATCGGCACGTACGATGGCCTGTTCCGCTACGACTCGGCCACCGGCGCGCTGCGCCAGATGCGCCACGACCCGAAGGACCCGCACAGCATCGTGGGCGACCAGGTGCGGCACATCGTGCGCATGGCCCATTCGTGGTGGTTCGCCACCATCAGCGGCATCAGCATCCAGTACGACGGCGTGCCCGGCTTCACCAACATCAGCCACGACCCGGCCGATCCGAAGAGCCTGCCACAGGATTACACCGGGTCCATGGCCTTCGATTCGCACCACCGCCTGTGGCTGGGCACGTTCGGCGGCATCGCGTACCTCGACGATTTCCAGGAGCGCGGCCCGTTCCACTTCGGCCTCATCGGTGCCCGCGAGGGCCTGGTCAACACCAAGATCAACGCCTTGCTGGTCGACAACGACGACCGCGTGTGGGCGTCGATGGCCAACGGCGTGGCCATGGTCGACGCCGCCAGCCACCGCGTCTTCGACCTCGGCATCCGCGATGGCCTGCGCATCCCCAGCTATATCCACCGGTCGGCCGCCGAAGCGCCGGGCGGCGAGCTGATGTTCGGCGGCCTCGGTGGCCTCACCGTGGTGCGGCCGTACTGGGTGGCACCGCAGATGGCCACGCCGCGCCTGGCCGTGACGCACATCGCCATGAACGACCGCTCCGTGCCGCTGGCCGAGCTGCCGGGCGAGGGCGGCCGTTTCGTCCTCGATGGCGATGGCCGCAACCTGCGCGTCGACTTCGCGCTGCTCGATTACCGCGCGCCGCAGGAGACGCACTACGCCTACCGCATGGATGACGCGGATACCGCGTGGAACGAAGTGGCGCGCGGCATCCCGCCCAGCGCCATCTACACCAACCTCGCCAGCGGCACCTATACGCTACGCCTGCGCGCCACCATGCGCGGGCTCGACGCGCGCACCATCGAGACATCGATCCGCGTCGACGTGGTGCCGCGCTGGTACGAGAGCCCGTGGACGCTGCTGCTGGGCGTGGCGCTGGCGGTGGCGATGTTCTTTGGCCTGGTCTACCTGCGCACGCTGTACCTGCGCCGCCGCGCCGAGCTGTTGCAGGCGCAGGTGGAAGCCCGAACGCGCGATCTGAAAGCCGCGAACGAGCGCCTCGACCACCTGGCCGGCACCGACGAGCTCACCGGTTCGTTGAACCGCCGCCGTTTCCTCGAGCAGGCCGAGCGCGTGCGCCAGGGCGCCGCGAAGGACGGCATCCCGTTCAGCATGGTGTTGCTGGATATCGATGACTTCAAGACGGTGAACGATACGTTCGGCCACCTGGCGGGCGATACGGTGATCCGCGAGACCATGCGGGTGATCTCGTCGATGTGCCGCGCCGACGACCTGGCCGGCCGCTTCGGTGGCGAGGAGTTCATCCTGTGCCTGCCGGGCGCGCTGGCGGAGCATGCGCTGGATATCACCGAGCGCGTGCGGCACGCGCTGGCATCGCAGGTGATCGTGCATGGGGATTACCGCATGCGGATCACGGTGAGCGCGGGCGTCGCGATGTGGCGCGCCCCGGAGTCGCTGAACTCGCTGCTGGGCCGCGCGGACGAGGCGTTGTACGAAGCCAAGAACGACGGCCGCAACCGCAGCCGCATCGCAAGCCTCTAACCCGCTCCGCTCATCGGCAACCTGCTCCTGTAGGAGCGCGCTTGCGCGCGATGCCCTTAAATCGGTTCATCCGCTACAGCGAATGCATGTTTTAAGCGTTATAGGTGGTGCCGTAGAATCGCAGCAATTCATGTAGTTACGTTACCGCTGCCCTATCCGCGTAGCGATGGTCGCGTCGCGCCATTCCACCGTCCCGCCGCGCGGCGTAGCGTGTCGGTCCTGGCCGGCAAAGAGGGTGTGTCATGAGCGACAGGGTGAGCGGAACGGTGAAGTGGTTTAACGACGCGAAGGGCTTTGGCTTTATCCATCGCGATGAAGGGCCGGATGTGTTCGTCCACTTCCGCAGTATCACGGGGTCCGGTTTCAAGTCCTTGCAGGAAGGCCAGAAGGTGTCGTTCACGGTCTCTCAGGGGCAAAAGGGCCCGCAGGCCGAGGACGTTACTCCCGAGTGATGCCACGGCGTTGAATCCACGATGGAGGATCGGCTCATGCATCCGACGAGCGGCGATGGCGTGCCTGCGTGGTTAAGTGCCTTGATGGCGGAAGAACCGCTCGATGACGCCGAGGGCCCGCGCCGCATGCCCGCTGGTGCCTTGCGGCTCAGACCCGGGCAACGCGTCGAGTTCGATCTCCATGAGGGCCCTGACGGGCAGTGGTACGCCACGAGCGTACGCCCCCTGCAAGACGACGATGGCTGACCCCGCCAGGGACCTCCCTCTTTTTGCAGGAACGAGGTGTCGATTCGAGAAGAGAGCAGGCGCTCACGCATTTCAGTAGCCGGGGCGAACTGAGATCGCCGGCATGGCACCGTGGGAACCAGCTTGCCAGCGCATGCCCGCTGGCTCCCGACAGGTGCTTGCCGCGATTACTCGTCGTATGGCGTGGTATCCGTGAAGAAGTACTCGAAATTGTCAGCATTCATCACGGCATTCGTCCTGTTCTCTCGCGCGAGGTCCTGGACTTTTTCGTATCCGTAAAGGTAGTCAGCGGTTCCTGGGTAGAACGAGTTGTAGTGGGTGTACTCATGCATCAGGGAACCGACTTTCGACGAGAACGCTGCGAAGTCGGGCAGGTCAAAAAAAAGATCGCAGAAGTACATCGTGTAGCGGGAGTCTTGCTCCGCGTGAGCGGGGACGTCTGGGCCCCAGCCTGGGCATCCGCAACGAGGGTTGAGCTTGCCATCGCGAGTACGGTTGGCGGTTGCGACCACCGTTTCGTAGGCGCGAGCATTGTCATTCAGGCCCCAGCCCGGTTCGAAAGGCGGCGGCTCGCTCTCATTGTGTGTCCCGAACCACCGCGTATAGCGAGGGTGCGGAGAAAATCGATAGCGTGGTTCGCCGTTGTCGTAATACAAGACGTATCGCTCACGCATGAACTGTTCGCCAGCGCTGATGCGCCTCGATGCGTCGAGGCGCATTTTGTCGATCACCAGGGTCTGTGCGCTTGTACACATGAGGTCATCGTCAACGAATTCGTTTCTGATAGCTGCAATGTCGCCAGCGAAATAGATGATGACCGCGTTGGACTTTGCTTCCGTCTGTGAGGGTCGGACAAACGTAGCTCGTTCGGCGGACGATGTCGCGCGAGGGTCCGGTTCATGGGTCAGGTTGAGTGTGTAGTCGATCTGGTAGTGCTGGAACGGTTCGAACTTGTACTCCATCGCAAGATTCACCTCCTTCTCAAGGCTCTCTCCTGGCGCGATAGTGCGGAACGCCCGCATCGTGAGGGCGCCAAGGTAGGGCCAGGTGCCGCGGTACGCCACGTCCTTCCCGTTGGAATCGGTCACCTTGAAGATAGCGCCTGGAAGCCGTCCGCCCGATTGGGCAAACGGCGTATGCCAGACCATGATGGGAATGGGGGCATCGCCCGTGTTCTTCAGGGTCAAGACGATGGTCCCGCCTGGAAACTCAGGGTTGATGACACGCATTGATGCTTCGAGGTGTCCCTCGGCTGCGGCCGAAAGGGGTAAGAGGCTTGCGATGCCAACGAGCATGCCGCCTACGAGCCGTTGTATGAACTTGGTTTGGCGCATTCAACTCTCCGATAAGCCGCGCCTCCGTGGCGCGGATCGGAAGTCAATCTATGCACGAGGTTGTCGCAGAGATATACGACTAGTCTGAAAAACGTGTCAGAAAAATTCCTACATCGTGTAGTCCTGCCAGCGAGCGGTGCCCTGAGAGCATCGCCAGCAAGCTGGCTCCCACAGTGGGAGCCAGTCAGCCAGTCAATCAGCCAGGCAGCTAGCCAGCTAGCGAGGCAGGCAGCCTATGAAGGGTCGTCAATCAGTCGCGGAAGTTTTCGAACTGCAGCGGCAGTTCGAAATCCGCCTTGCGGAGCAGGGCGATTGCGTCCTGCAGGTCGTCGCGCTTCTTGCCCGTCACCCGCACCTTCTCGCCGTTGATCTGCGCTTCCACCTTCAGCTTCGCCTCCTTGATCTTCGCGATGATCTTCTTCGCGATGGGCTGCTCGATGCCTTGCTTCACCGTCACCTTCTGGCGGGCCTCGGCCAGGTTCGTCTCCACCTTGCCCACGTCCAGCGCGCGCAGGTCGATCTGCCGGGCCGCCAGGCGGGCGCGCAGGATGTCGTGCATTTGCTTTACCTGGAACTCGTTTTCCGCCTTCTGCGTGATCGTGTTCTCTTCCAGCTCGAACTTCGCCCCCGTGCCCTTCAGGTCAAAACGGTTGGACACCTCGCGGTTCGCCTGGTCGACGGCGTTGCTCAGTTCGTGCTTGTCCACTTCCGACACGATGTCAAAGGAAGGCATGGGGGTCTCCTGGTAGGTGGGCTGACAGCCGACAAGTCTACGCGACGGCGGTACCATGTGCGTTTGCAACGCCAGGCCAGCCCCACCCATGGAATTCGATGCCATCGTCATTGGCGCAGGCGCCGCCGGCCTCATGACCGCCATCGTGGCCGGCCAGCGGGGCCGGCGGGTGCTGGTGCTCGACCACGCCAACAAGGCCGGCAAGAAGATCCTGATGTCGGGCGGTGGCCGCTGCAATTTCACTAATACCAACACCACCCCGGCTAATTTCCTCGGCCGCAACCCGCATTTCTGCAAGTCGGCGCTGGCCCGGTACACCCCGTGGCACTTCATCGAGATGGTGGAGAAGCACCGGATCAAGTACCACGAGAAAAGCCCCGGCCAACTGTTTTGCGATGAATCCTCCAAGCTCATCCTCCGCATGCTGCTGGATGAATGCGCGGCTTCGGGCGTGCGCGTGGAGCTGAACACGCCGGTCACCCGCATCCGGGCGGGCGAGGGCGGCTTCGGCTGCGATACGCCGCTGGGCCGGTTCAGCGCCCCTTCGCTGGTCATCGCCACCGGCGGGCTTTCCATCCCCAGCCTGGGCGCCAGCGGCTTCGGTTACGACGTGGCGAAGCAGTTTGGCCATGCCGTGCTGCCGGTGCGGGCGGGGCTGGTGCCGCTCACGCTGAGCGGCAAGCACCAGGAGCGTTACGACGGCCTGGCGGGCGTGGCGCTGCCCGAGGTGGAAGCGCGGGCCGGGGGCAGCCACTTCCGCGATGCGTTGCTGTTCACGCACCGCGGCATCAGTGGCCCGGCCATCCTGCAGATCTCGTCGTACTGGGAGCCGGGCGTCGACCTGCGCCTCGACCTGCTGCCGGGCATGGATGCCTGCGAGGCGCTGCGCCAGGGCCGCGAGGAGCGCCCGGCGGCGGAGTTCCGCACGGTGCTGTCCGGCCTGTTGCCGCGGCGCCTGGCCGAGCGCCTGTGCGAGGTATGGCTGCCGAGCAAGCCCATGCGCCAGTACCGTGACGCGGAATTGAAGGACATCGCGGCACAGTTGCAGGACTGGCCCATCGTGGCCAGCGGCACCGAGGGCTACCGCACGGCCGAGGTGACCCTGGGCGGCGTCGATACCGACGAGGTGTCGTCTTCCACCCTCATGTCCAAGCGCCAGCCGGGCCTGTTCTTCGTCGGCGAAGTGCTCGACGTCACGGGCCACCTGGGTGGCTACAACTTCCAATGGGCCTGGGCTTCGGGCAATGCCGCGGGCCAGGCCGTCTGACAGGAGCCGTTCCAATGCGTATCGCGTTTATCGGGCTGGGCAGCATGGGCGCGGGCATGGCCGCGAACCTCATCAAGGGTGGCCACGAGGTCACCGTGTGGAACCGCACGGCCGCGGTGGCCGAGCCCCTGGTAGCCCAGGGCGCGACGCTGGCGGCGACGGCGGCCGGGGCCGCGCAGGGCGCCGAGGTGGTGCACAACATGCTGGCCAACGATGCGGCGGTGCGCGAGGTGATCCTCGGCAGCGTGCTCGATGCGTTGCCGGCGGGCGCCATCCACGTGAACCACGCCACCATCTCGGTGGCGCTGGCCGAGGAACTGGCGCGAACGCATGACGCCAGGGGCATCGGCTTCGTCTCGGCGCCGGTGTTCGGCCGGCCCGAGGTGGCGGCTGCGGGCAACCTCAACATCATCGCTTCCGGCAAGCCGGCCCATGTCGCGGCGGTGCAGCCGCTGCTGGAGCTGCTGGCCGCGAAGGTATGGCCGATGGGCGACGACCCAGTCCGCGCCGCGGTGGTGAAGATCGGCGGCAATTTCCTCATCGGCGCGGCGATCGAGAGCATGGCCGAGGCCAGCGCCCTGACACGCGCGCATGGGGTCAGCGCGGCCGATTTCCTCGAGGTGATGCAGGGCACGCTGTTCTCGGCGCCGGTCTACAAGATCTACGGCGGCATGATTGCCGAAGATCGCTACGAGCCGGCCGGCTTCAAGCTCAGCCTGGGCTTCAAGGACGTGGGCCTGGCCCGCGCGGCGGCCGAGGCCAGGCGCGTGCCCATGCCGGTGGCCAGCGTGCTGCACGATGCGCTACTGGAGTCGCTGGGCCGCGGCGACGGCGATATCGACTGGGCCGGCCTGGCCCGCGTGGCGGCGGCCCGGGCCCATTTGAAAGGCTGAGCGTTAGCCGGTTTTTACGCACGCCTTCACAATCGCTAGGCCGCCGGGTTGGCGACAATCGGGCGGCACGATGTTGTGCGGCTTCCCAGGCGACAAATATGACCGCAAGCTGGAAAACGGTGTACGAAGGCCAGCACGAGGGCCGGGCGGTAACCGTCCGCGAGTCGAACGACGGCACGTTCAAGGTGCTCACCAAGCAGACCGTCCATGACGAAGGCATCGCCTACCAGGACGGCCACACCTTCGTCCACGTCTCGCCAGCCAGCGTGGGCGAGCAGGTGGAAAGCGAGGTCAACTCGCGTGAATCGCTCCGCGAGGCCCTGAAGGAACTGCATTTCACCCCGAACAGCGTGGACACGATCTGCCAGGGCCTCGCTTGACGGTGCACCGCGCGCTTCTGCCATGATGGGGGCACGTTCCCCCATCAAGGCGCGCAACGTCCATGGCTGAGCCGACCCCGGTCCACGAGCGCACGGTGCCACGCGTCCTCATGTGCGCCCCCACGTATTTCGAGGTCAGCTACGTCATCAACCCCTGGATGACAGGCCACGTGCACGACACCACGGCCGAG
The DNA here is from genome assembly GCF_000964085.1 of Luteibacter yeojuensis. Taxonomy (GTDB): domain Bacteria; phylum Pseudomonadota; class Gammaproteobacteria; order Xanthomonadales; family Rhodanobacteraceae; genus Luteibacter; species Luteibacter yeojuensis_A. Next base: position 19,721 of record NZ_JZRB01000021.1, on the reverse strand, counting down.
CGCTCGCGCCGGCAGTGGGATGCCCTCCGCGAAACCGTGGCCCGCCACGCCGACGTCGTGGTGCAGCCAGCCGCCGCGGGCCAGCCCGACATGGTGTTCGCGGCCAACGCGGGCCTCGTGTTTGGCAACAGCTTCGTGCCCAGCCGCTTCCGCTACGACGAGCGCAAGGGCGAAGAACCGCACAACCATGCCTGGTTCGCGCGGCACGGCTTCGATATCGTCGAGCTGCCCGGGGGCATCTTCTTCGAGGGTGCCGGCGATGCGCTGTTCGATCGCGGCACCAGCCGCCGGCTATGGATGGGGCACGGCCACCGCTCTGATGCCGAGGCGGCGCCGGCGCTGGGGCGGCTGCTCGATATCGAGGTGCTGCCGCTGAAGTTGGCCGACCCGCGCTTCTACCACCTTGATACCTGCTTCTGCCCGCTGGCCAACGGCTACACCCTGTATTTCCCGGGGGCGTTCGACGCGGCCTCGCTCGCCACCATCGAGCGCCACGTGCCACCCGCCGAGCGCATCGTCGTGGAAGAGCACGATGCCGTGGAATTCGCCTGCAACGCCGTGAACCTGGGCCGCGTCGTCATCCTCAACCGCGCCAGCGCCGGGCTGCGTTCGCGGCTGGAGGCCGCCGGGTTCATGGTCATCGAGGTGGCGCTGGATGAATACATGAAGTCCGGCGGCGCCGCGAAATGCCTCACGTTGCGGCTGGACGAAGCGGTGGGCGCGTAGGCGTCAGGCGTCGCGCCAGTCCACCACGCCGTCGATGATGGTGTTGGTGCGGCCGCCCACCCACACGTGCCCGCCATCGATGCGGATGATGATGCGTGCATCGTGGCCCACTTCGCGGCCCTGGCTCACGACGTAGCCCTTCGCCAGCGCGCCGGTATGGTCGTGCGTGGCCACGTAGGCCGCGATGAGGCCGTTGGCGGCGCCCGAGGCCGGGTCTTCGACGATGCCGACGCCGGCGGGGAATGCGCGCACGGCCAGGCCCTCGGCGGTGCGCGCGAACACGCACAGGCCCAGCGTATCGGTGGCCACGGCCAGCTTGCGGATCGTCGCGTGGTCGGGGCGCCAGCCGCGCAGCGCGGCTTCATCAGCGAATTCGGCCACCCACCAGCGGCGGCCACCTTCCACGCAGGCCGGTTGCAGCGCGCCCAGTGCCACGCCGTAAAGCACGCTCGAGAGGCATTCGCCGCCCTTCGAGGCATCGCCGACGACGGTGGCTTTCGGCGCCTGCACGAACAGCTCGCGCGCCGGGCCCGTGCCCTCGACGAGGATGGGCAGCACGCCCGCGCCGCATTCCTGCCACACGACGCCGGCGGCATCGGGCGTAATGAGCCCGGCGTCGAGCGCGGCGTGCGCGCTGCCGATGGTCGGGTGGCCCGCGAAGGGGATTTCCTTGCTGGGCGTGAAGATGCGCGCGCGGTAGTCGGCGCCCTCGGCGCGCGCGGGCAGCAGGAAGGTGGTTTCGACGAGGTTGGTCCAGTGGGCAAAGCGCTGCATGCGCTCGTCGCTCCAGCCCTGGGCATCGATGACCACGCCAAGGGGGTTGCCACCGCCATGGCGGGCGGCGAAGACATCGAGTTGCTTGTATCGGATCGGGGACATCGGGCGGGGTGCCAGGTGGGTCGGGTCGTGAATGATAGCCCCCATCGGCCGCGTGGCGGGGTTCCCAAGGCGGGGCGATGCCGCCAAGATGCGCGCATGCTTACCACCATCCTCATCATCGCCGTGACCTGCGTGGTCTCGTTCGTCGCCCTGCAGAACCGTCGTCTCATGGACGACCTGGTGCTGTGGCCCCCCGCCATCACGCGCAGCCGCGAGTATTACCGTCTTGTCAGCTACGGCCTGGTGCACGCGGATTTCGGCCACCTGTTCTTCAACATGCTCACCCTGTTCTTCTTCGGCCGGGTCATGGAGCAGCTCTACACCAATGTCATGGGGCCGCTCGGCTTCGTCACGTTCTACATCGGCGGCCTGCTGGTCTCCATCCTGCCCACCTACATGCAGAACCGTAAGAACGCCGGCTACACCAGCCTGGGCGCCTCGGGCGCCGTGTCGGCGGTGCTCTTCGCGTACGTGCTCGTGGCGCCCTGGACGCGCATCCTGGTCTTCATCATCCCCATGCCCGCGGTGCTCTACGCCATTCTTTTCGTGGTGTATTCCATCTACATGGATCGCCGTGGCGGCGATAACGTGAACCACGGCGCGCATCTGTGGGGCGCGGCCTACGGTGTCATTTTCACCATCGCGCTACAGCCGGGCCTCTTGCCGCATTTCCTTGAAGCCATTTCCAATCCGCGCGGTTTCTGATGCGGAACTGAACTTTTTCTTCGAATTGATGTGACTTCCGCCCAAAGCTGTTAGATCATGCATTAACCGGAGCATCCGGCATGCAACGCGGGTTACCCCGGAGGGGGGCGGTTCGCGTCGGCTAATACCGCAGGAGGAGTGAGCGCATGGCAACGTCCCGTAAGGCTGCCGCGAAGAAGTCCACGGCGAAAAAATCGGCCACGAAGAAACCCGCCGCCAGGAAAGCCGCGGTGAAGAAAGCCCCGGCGAAGAAGGTGGCTGCCGCGAAGAAGGCCGCGCCGAAGAAAGCCGCCGCGAAGAAAGCCGCCGTCAAGAAGGCGGCGCCGAAGAAATCCACGGTGAAGAAGGCGGCCAGCAAGAAGGTCGCGAAGAAGGCCGTCGCTAAAAAGGCCGTCGCGAAGAAATCCACGGCGAAGACCGCCGCGCGCAAGGCCGCCCCGAAAACCGCCGGCCGCAAGGTCGCCGCGGTGAAGAAGGGCGCGGCGAAGAAGGCCCCGGCGAAACGCGCGGCACCGAAGACCGCGGCGCGGAAGACGGCGGCCAAGGCCCCGGTGAAGGTCAGCGCCGCGCCGAAGACCGCCGCCCGCAAGGCCGCGAAGAAGGCTCCCGTGAAGGTCAGCGCTGCGCCGAAGACCGCATCGCGCAAGGCCGCCACCAAGGCACCGGTGAAGGTCAGCGCCACGTCGAAGACCGCCGCCGCCAAGACCGCCGCCCGCAAGGCACCCGCCACGCAGGCACCGGCCGCCACGCCCGCGGCACCGAAGGCCGCGCGCACCGCGCCGCGTCCGCGCCCTGCACCCAAGCCCGCCGCGCCGGCCGACGACAGCGTGCCGCACATCACGCAGGAAGAGGCCGTGGCGCATATCCAGGCGCTGCTCGAGGCCAAGAAAGAACGCGACCGCCAGCCGCCGACGTGGCCCTCGGGCGATCGCAATGGCAACCCCGGCACGCAGGCTGGCAATGAAACGGCCGCACCCAAGGTGCCTTCGCCCGAGGCGAGTTACTCCAATGCCTCGCACGAGCGCGGCGACCAGCAGAAAAACAAAGGCTGAGTCGGCTGCTGAATGGAAGGGAAGGGCCGCGCGAGCGGCCTTTTCTTTTTTAACGCGCGTTCAAAGAATCCGGCGCAGTGTGGTAACCACTCACCCGTCGAGGTCACCATGCGTCGTTGGTCGCTGTCACTGCTGGCCCTGCCGGCCTGCCTCGCGTTAACCGGCTGCTATTACGACCCGGATTACGGCTACGTGCGCAACGGCACGGGCGCGGATGCCTATTACGGAACGGAAGAGACCACCACCACGGTGTCGGGCGGCGTCGGCTATGTTGGCGGGTACGGCTATTACGACGACCCGGGTTATCGCTATTACGGCTATGGGCCGGGGTATTACTCCGCGGCGCCCATCACGACCATCCGTTACCGCGATGGCTACGACCGTCGCTATGACCGCGACGGCCATGGCCGTCCGCCGCCGCCGGGTGGCTGGCGTGGCGACCGCGACGGCCATGGCCGCCCGCCGCCGCCGGGTGGTTGGCGCGGCGATCGTGGCGACGACCACCGGCCGCCGCCGGGCGGCTGGCGTGGTAATGACCGTCCGTCGCCGCCGCCAGGCGGCTGGCACGGTGGCGGGGACCGGCCATCGCCGCCGCCAGGTGGCTCACGCGGCGGCGGCGATCGTCCGTCGCAGCCGTCCAGCGGCGGCGATCGTCCGCGGCCATCGCCCGGGCAAGCCGGCTCTGGGCGTGACCGCAGCCGTTTCCGTAGTACGACGGATTGACCTGACACCACGTATCGCCCTGCGCCGACACGACGCGTAGGGCCACCGTCCGCGCATGGCGACCTAGGCTGGCGATCCTACTCGTCCATGCCGGTCGCCGTGCCTCTTCGTCCGCCTTCCTTCTCGCTTTGCGCCGTCGCGGCCGCCGCGCTCGCGGGGTGCGCGGCCGCGACGGCGCTGCCTGCATTGCCGTCGCGGCCCGTGCTCGGCATCACGCTCGCGGTGGCGGCGGTGCTCGCCGCCATGAAGCGCTGGCCGTGGGCGCGCTTGCCGGCGCTGGCGCTTGCGTTCGCGGCATGGGGCGCGCTGCACGCCACGCAGCGCATGGGGCATCGGCTGTCGCCCGGCATGGAGGGGCGCGATGTCGTCATCACCGGCCGCGTCGTCGACCTGCCACGCCGGCGGGGCGCCGATGTCTCGTTCCTGTTCCAGCCGCTGCCACGCGCTGGCGAGCCGCCCGTGCGCGGCATCCTGCGCCTCACCTGGTATCGCGCGCCGCGCGTGCCGGAGGCCTGCGAATCGTGGCGGTTCACGCTGCGCCTGCGCCGCCCGCGTGGCGCGGTGAACCCGGGCGGCTTCGATGCGGAACGCAACGCGCTCCAGCGCGATATCGCCGCCACCGGCTATGTCCGTGCCTCGCCCGGCAACGCGCGGCTCGCGGCAGGGCATTGCGTCGATGGCTGGCGCGATGCCATCGGCCAGCAACTTGATGCCGAGCTGGGTCCGCAGGGCGCGCGCATCCTGAAGGCGCTGGCCACCGGCGATACCCGTGGCCTCGACGCGGCCGACTGGGATATCGCGCGCGCTACGGGCACGTCGCACCTCATCGCCATCTCCGGGTTCCACGTGGGGGTGGCGGCGGGCGGCGGGGTGCTCGCCGTGCGTGCGCTGTATCTCCTCCTGCCGTGGCTTGCCACCCGGCTGCCGCGGCGCATCGCCCAGGGCATGGCGGGCCTCGGCGTGGCGTTCGCGTACGGCATGCTCGCGGGCATGGGGCTGCCCACGGTGCGCACGCTGCTCATGGTGGCGGTGCTTGTCGCCGCCGCCGCCTCGCGGCGGCGCATGGGCGGCCTGCCACTGCTTGCGCTGGCGCTTGTCGCCGTCCTCGTCGTCGATCCGCTTGCCGTGTTGTCCGCCGGGTTCTGGCTCTCCTTCGCGGGCGTCGCGTTCCTCATGGCGTGCGTAGTGCAGGCTGGCAAGGGCTGGCGTGCACGGCTCGCCGCCATGCTGCGCACGCAGGCGGTGATGAGCGTGGCGCTGCTGCCGCTGTCGTTCTGGTGTTTCGGCAGCGCGTCGTTGTGGTCCTTCCCGGCCAACCTCGTCGCGGCGCCGCTTGTCAGCTTCGCGGTCATCCCCCTCACGCTGCTTGGGTGCGCGGCGTTGCCGGTGGCGGCGTTGTCCGGGCCCATGCTGCAGGGCGCGGCCTTACTCGTGGGCGGGCTGTGGCGCGTCTTGTCGCCGCTGGCGGATGCCCCCGGCGCCCACGCCACCGTGCCCGAGGCCGGGCTCGTGCCGGTCATGCTCGCCACCGCCAGCGCCGCCTGGGCTTTCGCGCCGCGTGGCCTGCCGCTACGCGGCTTCGCGCTGCTCGGGTGCCTGCCACTGGTGTTCCCGCCCCGCGACGATCCCGCCGAGGGCGCGTTTCGCGCGTGGGTGCTGGACGTGGGGCAGGGGCTGGCGGTGCTCGTGCGCACGCGCTCGCACACGCTGGTGTACGACACCGGCCCGGCATACGCCGGCGGTGGCGACGCGGGCGCGGGCACGGTGCTGCCCGCGCTGGGTGCGCTCGGCATCGCACCGGCCCACCTGCTCGTCGTCAGCCATGGCGATGCCGACCATGCCGGTGGCGCGGCGTCCGTGCACCGGCGCTTTCCGGCGGCGCCGGTGGTCTCGGGTGAGCCGGGCCGGCTGCGCCTGCCTGCCGGGGCGTGCGCGCGTGCGCCCCCGTGGGCCTGGGATGGCGTGCGCTTTCATTTCATGGCGGTGCCGATGCCGTCGGGCGGCAAGGCCAGCGCGAACGACCAGTCCTGTGTCCTCGCGGTGGAAGGGCATGCGGGGCGGCTGCTCCTTACCGGCGATATCAGCGGCAAGGCCGAGGCGCGCATGGCCGCGGGCGAACTCCGCTCGCCCCTACCCACGGTGACGACCATCGCGCACCACGGCAGCCGGCATTCATCCACGCCCGCATGGCTGCGCGCGGTGCGGCCGCGCATCGCGGTGGCATCGACAGGCTGGCGCAACCGGTTTGGCCATCCGCATCCGCTGGTGGTCGACCGGCACGCGGCGCAGGGCGTGGAGGTGTACGACACCGCCCGCAGCGGGGCGCTGCGCATCGACGTCCCGGCCACGGGCGCACCCCGCGTCGTGCGCGAGTGGCGGCGGCCTGCGCGCCGCTACTGGCGCGAATAGGCCATTGGTCATGGGTGGGTCGGCGGTGTTGCGTTGCGGTTTGACATTGCAGATTTAGAACGATTTAAATTGGGAATCCATACCATCCAGGGGAGCAGCACGTGGCCATGACGAAGCTGGGATTTAGCAGGGCCGCGCTCGCCCTTGCCATTGCGACCATCGTGGCGCCCACGGGTGCCCTGGCCGCCACGCAGGGTTTCCGCAGTTCGTTCGAAGCGGGCGACCCCACGCTGGCCACGGCCCCGTTCGGCGGCCTGGACGTCAAGATCGCCGGCGGCCCGTCGAAGGACGTGGTGCTCACCGCCAAGCCCGATGTCGGCTTCACCGGCACGCACTCGCTGCATTACGCGGGCACCTCCACCGGCTCGGCGCTGAGCGCCAGGCTGTTCGACGTGAACGTGCCCATCGCCGCCGATACCGTGCTCTCCTGGCTGGTGTTCCCGCGTTCCAACGGCGACGACCTCAGCAACCCCTCGAACTACGTCAGCATCGACGTCACCTTCGATGACGGCTCGAAGCTCTCCACGCTGAAGGACGCCCGCGACCAGCACCGCATCGCCGCCACCGCGAAGGGGCAGGGCGAGGGCCGCGTGCTGTATCCCGACCAGTGGAACTACGTCAGCGTCGACCTTGGCACGCTGGCGAAGGGCCGCAAGGTGAAGTCGATCGAACTCAGCACCGATGCCCCCGCCGGCAAGGCATTCGAGGGCTGGGTGGATGACGTGCGCATCGCGGCGCAGCCGGCGTTCATCAGCAGCCACCCGGTCGATTACGTCGATACCCGCCGCGGTTCCAATGCGAACCCGAACTTCTCGCGCGGCAACAACTTCCCCGCGGTGACCCTGCCGCACGGTTTCAACTTCTGGACCCCGGTGACCAAGGCCGGCGGTAACTGGCTGTACCAGTACCAGGAAAGCAACGGCGACGATAACCGCCCGCGCATCCAGGCCTTCAGCCTCTCGCACGAGCCCAGCCCGTGGATGGGCGAGCGCCAGACGTTCCAGGTCATGCCCGCCCAGGTCGACAGCGGCGCGCCCGCGCTGAAGCGCGAGACGCGTGCGCTCTCGTTCAGCCATGACGAAGAAACGGCGCACCCGGATTACTACGGCGTGCACTTCGACAACGGCATCCGCACCGAGATGACGCCGACCGACCATGCCGCCATGTTCCGCTTCACCTTCACGGGCAAGCGCGGGCAACTGGTGTTCGACAATCTCAACGACAAAGCTTCGGTGGTGCTCGACCCGGCCGGCCGCAGCATCCATGGCTGGTCGGATGTGAAGAGCGGCCTCTCCACCGGCGCCACGCGCCTGTTCTTCTACGCCGAGTTCGACAAGCCGGTGGCGGAGAACGGCCGCCTGACGGGCGAAAACCGCGACAACGCCTCGGCGTGGTACGGCTTCGACACGGCGAAGAAGGGCGGCAAGCAGGTGGTGATGCGCATCGCCACCTCGCTCATCGGCGTCGACCAGGCCAAGGCCAACCTCGAGCAGGAAATCGCGAAGGGCGACACGTTCGATACGGTGCGCGAGCGCGCCCGCAAGGCGTGGGACGATCGCCTGGGTCGCTTCCAGGTCGAAGGCGCATCGCGCGACGAGCGCACCATCCTGTATTCCAACCTCTACCGCCTCTTCATGTACCCGAACGAGGCCTGGGAAAACACCGGCACCAAGGATGCGCCGAAGTATCAGTACGCCAGCCCGTTCTCGGCCGCCACGGGCGAGAACACCGATACCCACACGGGTGCGCGCATCGTCGACGGCAAGCCCTACGTCAACAATGGCCTGTGGGACACCTACCGCACGGCCTGGCCGGCGTACGCGCTGTTCACCCCGACCGAAGCCGGCGAGATGATCGACGGCTTCGTGCAGCAGTACCGCGACGGCGGCTGGATCGCCCGCTGGACGTCGCCGGGCTACGCCGACCTCATGGTGGGCACCAGCTCCGACGTCGCCTTCGCCGACGCATGGCTGAAGGGCATCCACAACTTCGACGTCGCCAATTTCTACCTGTCGGCCATCCGCAACGCCTCCACCCGCAGCGATGACGTGAAGGGCGCGGGCCGCAAGGGCATCGAGCGTTCGCAGTTCAACGGCTACGTGGACGACGACGTGAAGGAAGGCCTGTCGTGGTCGATGGCGGGCTATATCAACGACTTCGGCATCGCCAATCTCGCCGCCGCCCTCGCGAAGGACCCGGCGCACGGCGGCAGCTACAAGAACTACGCCGACGACGCACAGTGGTACCGCTCGCGCGCCGTGGGCTACACCCACCTCTTCAACGAGGACGCCGGTTTCTTCATTGCCCGCAACACGGCGGGCAAGTGGCGCTGGACGGCGAAGGAGTTCAGCCCCATCCGCTGGGGTGGCGATTACACCGAAACCAACGCCTGGAACATGGCCTTCGACGCACCGCAGGATGGCGCCGGCCTGGCCGGCCTCTACGGCGGCCGCGAAAAGCTCGGCGCCAAGCTCGATGCGTTCTTCAACGCGCCGGGCAATTTCGAGACGGGCGATTACGGCGGCGTCATCCACGAGATGCTCGAGGCCCGCGACGTGCGCATGGGCCAGTACGGCCACTCGAACCAGCCGTCGCACCACATCATCTGGATGTACGACGAAGCCGGCCAGCCGTGGAAGACCCAGGACAAGCAGCGTGACGCCATGTCGCGTCTCTACGTGGGCAGCGAGATCGGCCAGGGTTACCCGGGCGACGAGGACAACGGCGAGATGTCGGCGTGGTGGATCTTCGGTGCCGCCGGCTTCTACCCGCTGCAGATGGGCACGCCGGAATACGTCATCGGCGCGCCGTACTTCCCGCGCATGACCGTGAAGCTCGAGAACGGCGCCACGCTCGATATCCGCGCGCCGGGCGTCAGTGACACGAACCGCTACGTGCAGTCGCTGAAGGTCAACGGCCAGCCCTGGAACAAGCTCACGCTGCCGCATGCGCTGCTGGCCAAGGGCGCCACGCTGGAGTTCACGATGGGTGCCACGCCGTCGAACTGGGGCACCGGTGCCGACGCGCTGCCGGCGTCGATCACGGCCGATGGCGCCAAGCCCTCGCCGTTGCGCGACGTGATGAAGGCGGCCGACCTCACGCTCGATGGCAAGAAGGCCAGCACGCTGGGCCCGGCCGTCGATAACGATTCCACGACCGAGCTGGCGCTGCCCACGGGCAAGGCCGTCATCGTCGACCGCCTCGCCAAGCCGGCCACGGTGGCGATGTATACCCTCAGTTCCGGCGCCCAGGCCGCCGTGCCGCAGGGCTGGAAGGTTGAGGGCTCCGCCGACGGCAAGAAGTGGCAGGTGCTTGACGAGCGCCACGGCGAAACCTTCCCGTGGCACCACCAGACCCGCGCGTTCGCCATCGCGCAGCCCGGCAGCTACGCGCACTACCGCATCACGCTCGACGGCACCGGCCCTGCCGCCATCTCCGAGCTGGAACTGCTCGCAAAATAGTTCTTTTGTGTGTGGGAGCGCGCTCGCGCGCGATGGGGCGTCCCGTGACCCCCATCGCGCGCAAGCGCGCTCCCACATGGTTTTTGCCTATCCTCGAAGATTCAGCCAATGTGAAGGCCGACGCAGTCCCCCGGCCGGGCCCTGCTATCATGCCGCCCTGACTTGAATGTACCCCCGGGGTTCACGTGCTCGAGATCCTTCTTGCCGGCGGCTGGGCCCTCGTGCCCATCCTGGTCTGCTCCCTTGCCGCCCTGGCCATCGTGCTGGAGCGCTTCTGGGCCCTGCGCCGCGCGGCCGTGCTGCCGCCGGGCCTGGGCGAGGAAGTTCGCGAATGGGCCCGCTCGGCCCAGCTGGATGCCAGCCACCTTGCCAGCCTCGAGAAAGGCTCGCCGCTGGGCGAGCTGTTCGCTGGCGCGCTGGCCGTCCGCGACCGCCCGCGCGAGATCATCAAGGAGCGCATCGAGGATACCGGCCGCCATGTGGTCCACCGCATGGAGCGCTACCTCAACACGCTGGGCACCATCGCCCTCATCGGCCCGTTGCTGGGCCTGCTGGGCACGGTCATCGGCCTCATCCGCATGTTCATGAACGTCATGGCGGGTGGCATCGGCGACCCGACCAAGATGGCCGGCGGCATCGGCGAGGCGCTCATCTGCACCGCCTTCGGCCTCATCGTCTCCATCCCGGCCTATGTGCTGCATCGTTATTTCCGCTCGAAGGTGGGCGGCTACGTGGTGCAGATGGAGAAGGAAGCCACCGCGCTGCTCGACGATCTCTCGGCCCGCGCCCCGGCGTCGCGCCGCCGCACCACCGACGCGCAGGCCCCGGCCCCGGCCAAGCAGGCGGGTTGATCCATGCGCATTGGTGCCCGTCGCGAGGATGATTTCGAGATCAATGTCATCTCGCTCATCGATGTGCTGCTTACGCTGCTGATGTTCTTCGTGCTCAGCACCACCTTCATCGAGCACTCGCGCCTGAAGGTGAACCTTCCCAAGGCCGATGCCGAGGCGCGCGATGCCACCGATAACGCGCTCACCGTGGTCATCGACCGCGATGGCCATTATTCCGTGGGCAGCGACGAAGTGATGGGCGAGGGCATCGAGCCGCTCAAGGCCGCCATCGCCCGCGGCGCGGGCGACAACCGCGACCGGCTTGTCGTCATCCGTGCCGATGCCATGACCCCGCACCAGAACGTCGTCCGCGCCATGGATGCCCTGGGGCAGGAAGGCTTCACGCGGCTCTCCATCGCCACCACGCCGACCGAGATGGCGGGCGGCAAGTGAGCGCGAACCCCAAGAAAGTGTCGGTGTGGGATGCCCGCACCTGGCAAACCTACAAGCGCCTGCTGGGTTACACCAGGCGCTTCCGCACGGCCGGTTACATCGCCATCGTCGGCATGGTCATCGACCCGATCTGCCTGTCGGTGTTCACCGGCTCGCTGAAGCCGATGATCGACAACCTGTTCGTCGACAAGAACCCGGAGACGATCTTCTGGATGCCGATCTGGATCATCGGCATCTTCCTCGTCCGCGGCGTGGCCTCGTACATCACCGACTACGGCATCGCCTACGTGGGGCGCAACGTGGTGCAGGCCATGCGCATCGACGTGTTCGCGGCGTACCTGCGCCTGCCGTCGGCTTTCTTCGCGAAGGAACCCTCGGGCCAGCAGATCTCGCGCGTCACCTACACCAGCGAACAGGTGGCGGCGGCGTCGGCCGATTCGCTCAAGGTGGCCATCACCGAGGGCTTCACGGTCATCGGCATGCTGGGCGTCATGCTGTTCTACAGCCCGTACCTCACCATGGCCCTGCTCGTGCTGGTGCCGTGCGTGGTGGCGCTGGTGACGGTCATCAGCCGCCGTTACCGCAAGATCAGCAAGCGCATCCAGGGCAACATGGGCACGGTGACCAGTGCCGTGGAAGAGGCCGTGGCCGCGAACCGCGAAGTGCGCATCTACGGCGGGCAGGCCCGCGAGGCCGAGCGGTTCGGCGGCGTGGCCGAGCGGCAGCGCCACCTCAACCTAAAGGTGTCGTCCACCAGCGCGGCCTCCAGCGCCATCATCCAGACCGTGGGCGCCATGGCGCTCGCTACCCTGGTGTTCCTCGCCACGCGGCCGAACATCCTCTACACCATCTCGCCCGGCATCTTCACCGCCGTGCTCACCGCCATGGGCGCCATGATGCCGTCGCTGAAGCGCCTTGCCGGCATCCAGGCAAGCCTGCAGAAAGGCGTGTCGGCCGCAGAGGACCTGTTCGACATCATGGACCAGCCGGCCGAAGTGGATACCGGCACCGTGGTGCTCGAGCGCACGAAGGGCGATGTGCGCTTCGAGGACATCCACCTCACCTACGAGCGCAACGACCACGTCGCGCTGCGCGGCGTCACGCTGGCCTGCGCGCCGGGCACCGTCACCGCGCTGGTGGGCCGCTCGGGCAGCGGCAAATCCAGCCTTGTCAGCCTGTTGCCGCGCTTCTACGAGCCGACGAAGGGCCGCATCCTCATCGACGGCCGCGACTACACCCAGTACACGCTGGCGTCGCTGCGCAAGCAGATCGCCTGGGTGGGCCAGCACGTGGTGCTGTTCGACGATACCGTGGCCGCCAACATCGCCTACGGTGAAATGGCCGGCGCCTCCGAGGCCGATATCCGCGCCGCGGCCGAAGCCGCCAACGCCATGGAATTCATCGAGCGCCTGCCGGAAGGGCTCAACACGCGCATCGGCCAGGGCGGCAACTCGCTCTCGGGCGGCCAGCGCCAGCGCCTGGCCATCGCCCGCGCCATCCTGAAGAACGCGCCGATCCTGGTGCTCGACGAGGCCACCAGTGCCCTCGACACCGAATCGGAACGCCTCATCCAGGATGCGCTCACGCGCCTCATGCGCGACCGCACCACGCTGGTCATCGCCCACCGCCTCTCCACCATCGAGCACGCCGACCAGATCGCCGTGATGGAGCAGGGCCGCGTGGTCGAACTGGGCACGCACCGCGAGCTGCTCGATATCGGCGGCCAGTACGCGGCGCTGCATCGCATGCAGTTCCACGAGCAGGCCGCGGCGGGCTGAGCGTGGCCCTGGGCGCGTCGTTACAGCGGCGTTGGTATGGCGGGGGGCGGCCACCGTGGTGGGCGCGCCCGCTCGAAGCCCTGTATGCCGGCGTGGTGCGCCGCCGTGCCAACGATTTCCGGCGTGACCCCTCAAAGGTCGTCCGCCTGCCGGTGCCCGTCGTCGTCGTGGGCAACATCACCATCGGCGGCACCGGGAAAACACCGCTGATCGTCGCCCTGGCCCAGGCCATGGCCGAGCGGGGTTTCCGGCCGGGCGTTGTCAGCCGCGGCTACGGTGGCAGCGAGCGTGGGCCTTACCTGTTGTCGGAAGACGACGCTGCGTCGAAGGTCGGCGACGAACCCTCGCTGATCCGCCAGAGCGGCGTGCCCGTGGCCATCGGCCGCGAGCGCCCTGAAGCCGCGCAGCTGCTGATCGACGCAGGCTGCGACCTCGTGCTGGCCGACGACGGGCTGCAACACCACCGCCTGGGCCGCGACGTCGAGATTTGTGTCATCGACGGCGAGCGCCGCCTGGGCAACGGCCACCTGCTACCCGCGGGCCCGCTGCGCGAGCCGGCTTCAAGGCTGGCCGACGTCGACTTCATCGTCGTCAATGGCGGTACGCCGCAGGGCAGCGAGGTGCCCATGCGCCTGGAAGGTGGCACCGCCGTGAACATGGACGACCCGACGCTCACCGCACCCTTGTCGGATTTCGCTGGCCGCCCGGCCCACGCCGTCGCCGGCATCGGCAACCCCGCACGCTTCTTCGCCAGCCTGGCGGCCCACGGCATCGCCGTCGACGGCCACCCCTTCGCCGACCACCACGCCTTCACTCGCGACGATTTCACCTTCGCCGATGGCTGCCCCGTGTTGATGACGGATAAGGACGCCGTGAAGTGCCGGGAGTTCGCGCGGGCCAACTGGTGGCGAGTGCCGGTAAGGGCCGTGATGCCGGATGCGTTTTGGGATGCTGTTGCCGCCAAGATTCGCGGTTCTTGAAGGGCATCGCCTGCAAGCAGGCTCCCACAACGGCGATGCCGCCCGCTTACCGCTCTGTGGGAGCCCGCTCGCGGGCGATGGGCCTGGCTGCAACAAAAAAAGGCCGCGATGACTCGCGGCCTTCTCGATGCAACCAACGCTCAGACGTTACTGCACGCGCTGCACATTACCCTGGTCGTCGATGACGACGATATCGCCCTGGCGGATGGCCGAAGCATCCTTCACCGTGACGTTGGAATAGCCGCCGGTGCCCATCTTCACGCGCAGGGTGTAGCTCTCGCCGCCGCCGCCCTTGCCGATGGCATTGCCGGCGAAGCCGCCGCCGACGGCGCCGCCCACCGTGGCCAGGGTCTTGCCCTTGCCCTTGCCGACCTGGTTGCCCAGCACGCCGCCGGCGATGGCGCCGATGACGGCACCCGCCGTGCCGTGGTCACGGCCCTGGGTGATGTTGGTTTCGATGCTCTGCACCACGCCGCACTGGTCGCAGCGGATATAGATGCCGTCGGGGCGGGTCAGGGTGGCGGCCGACGCCGGCAGGGCGAAGGCGGAGGCGAGCAGGGCGGCCAGGGGGATGGCGAGGACGGTCTTGGTATTCATGGATTCTCCTTTTCGCGGGCACGACAGGGACTAGGAAGCCGCGCGTGGGCCCCAGTCTAAGGATTCCGTCTGAACCGTCTTGAACGGCATTCGCATTTCACGCACGTCGTGGATACTAGGCGGATGACTACCGCCATCGTCTGGTTCCGCCGCGACCTTCGCCTTGCCGACAACCCCGCCCTCGTGGCCGCCGCCGAGGCGCATGAGAAGGTGATTCCGCTCTATATCCATGCCCCGGACGAGGAGGGCGAGTGGGCGCCGGGGGCCGCCAGCCGGTGGTGGTTGCATCATTCGCTGGTGGCGCTGGATAAGGGGCTGGGGCGACATCGCGGTGGGCTGCAGGTGGCTATCGCCCGCGAGCGGGCTCCCACAGGGAGTTTGGAAGTGCTCAGGCAGGTGGTTGGGGAGACGGGTGCGGCGGCGGTGTATTTCAACCTGCTGTACGACCCGGCGATTCGCAAGCGCGATGCCGCGGTGCGCAAGGCGCTGGAGGACGATGGCGTGGATGTCGCCTCGTTCAACGCCAACCTGTGGTGCGATCCGTGGGAGATCGCGACGAAGGAAGACGAGCCCTACCGCGTGTTCACGCCGTTCTGGCGCAACCTGCGCACGCGCATCGACGAGCGTGAACCGCTCGCGGAGCCTAAGCTTCACCCCCAGGCGCTCAAGAAGTCGTTGCCGATCGACAAGCTGGGCCTGTTGCCGACCCTGGACTGGGACAAGGGTTTCCATGAGTGGACCCCGGGCGAAAGCGGTGCCCACGACATGCTCGGCCTCTTCGCCGACGACGCCGTGGGCCACTACAGCGAGGGCCGCGACCTGCCAGCGCGCCACGGCACGTCACGCCTGAGTCCCCACCTGCATTTCGGCGAAATCTCGCCCCCGCAGGTGGCCCAGCAGCTCCGCGCCCACTTCGCCCGCCGCAAGAACGCCCCCGATCTGGAGCCGTACCTGCGCCAGCTGGGCTGGCGCGAGTTCGGCCACCACCTGCTGTGGCATTTTCCTGATACGCCGAAGAAGAACTTCAACAAGAAGTTCGACGCGTTCAAATGGGCGAAACGCGACGCGCACGCGCTACGCCGCTGGAAACAAGGCAAGACCGGCATCCCCATCGTCGATGCCGGCATGCGCGAGCTCTGGGCCACCGGCTGGATGCACAACCGCGTGCGCATGCTGGTGGCAAGCCTGCTGACGAAGAACCTCCGCCAGCACTGGCTGCTGGGCGAGAAGTGGTTCTGGGATACGCTGGTGGACGCGGACCTGGCGAACAACGCGATGGGCTGGCAGTGGGTGGCGGGCAGTGGTGCGGACGCCGCACCGTATTTCCGCATCTTCAATCCGGTGACGCAGTCGGAGAAATTTGATCCGGATGGCGCGTACATACGGCGATGGGTGCCGGAGCTGCGCGATGCACCGGGCAGGCTGGTGCATGCGCCGTGGGAAGACGAGGCGTTCCTGAAGAAGTCGGGTTACCCGAAGCCCATAGTCGACCTGAAGGCGACACGCGAAGAGGCACTGCTGGCCTACCAGAAGTCCAAATCCTGACCGGCCCCATCCTGTGGGAGCGCGCTTGCGCGCGATGGCTTCTCGCGAATCGCAGCAGGCCCTGTGGCTCTTTCGCGAAAAGATGTCGCCCGCAAGCGGGCTCCTACGGTAAGGGCGGTTACGCGGGGGACGAGCGCTCGCGCAACAACAACGCCAGGATGGGTGGCGTCACCATCGCCGTCAGCAACGACATCGCCACGATCACCGCGTAGATCGTCTCGTCGAACACGCCCGCGGCCAAGCCCAGGCTTGCGATCACCACGCCTACCTCGCCGCGCGGCACCATGCCGAAACCCACGATCGTGGCGCCACGCCGGCCCAGCTTCAGCGCACCAAGGAACCCACCCGCCAGCTTCGACACGATGGCAATCACCGTCACCACCAGCAGCGACCACAGCGCCGCGCCCGAGCCCAGCGCCGCCAGGTTCACCTTCGCGCCCGTGACGACGAAAAAGAACGGCGTGAGGAACGCCAGCAGCGGCGCCACCTGTTCCTCCAGCTGGTGCCGCTGGCGGGTCTCGGAGGCGATCATGCCCGCCAGGAACGCGCCGATGATGGCCGCGAGGTGGAAACGCATCGACAGGTAGGCCAGGCCCAGGCACAGCGCCAGCACGATGGCCAGCGGCGAAAGCGGGTTGCTGGGCTTGTCGAGCCAGCCCGAGCCGCGGCGCATCACGCGCGTGCCGCCCCAGCCGATGACCGCGACGAAACCCACCGCGCCGAGCAGCGTGCCGGCGAGGCCGGCGATATCCACCGCGCCGCCGCCCTGCAGTGAGGAAACCACGCCGAGCAGAAGCATGGCGAGGATGTCGTCGATCACCGCGGCGCCGAGGATGATCCGGGCCTCCTGCCGTTGCAGCACGCCCAGTTCCTGCAGCACGCGCGCCGTGATGCCCGCCGACGTGGCCACGAAGGCCGCGGCCACGAACATCGAGCGGAGCCAGTCGAAGCCCGAACCGTGCGCCCACAGCGCGCCCAGGCCGAACGGGATGAACACGCCGAGCACGCCGACGAGGAAGGCGCTGGCGCCCACTTTCTTCAGATCATCGAGCCGTGTTTCCAGACCCACTGAGAAAAGTAGCAAGATGACGCCGATTTCCGCGAGCACATCGAGTGGGGTGCCGGTCGCGATATCCGGCAGCGCGACCCAGCCCAGGGCGCTCGGGCCGATGGCACAGCCCGCGGCGATTTCGCCGACGACGGCCGGTAATTTAAGGCGTTGCGCGATTTCGCCGCCGACCAGCGCGGCGACGAAGATGAGGAAAAGGGTCAGCAGGATGCCGGCGGAGTCGTGCATGGGGATCGTTCCTGATCAAGCGCCGCCGAAAGGCGCGGCCCGACGAGCCTAGCGTCAACCGGCGGCCGTGGCGACCCTTGGCTCGCGGGTATCGCGCAGGCGGCTGAAGACCCAGCTGGCGGCGAGCGTGATGAGGCCCAGCACGATCACCGACCAGCGGAACGCCCACACGTACGGGTGGTGCGCGGAACTGCCGAGGAAGCCGGCCATGAGCAGCGTGGCGAGGGCGATGCCGAAGCTCATGGAAAGGTATTGCGCCGTGGATGCCATGGACGACGCCATGGAGGCCTGCTTCACGTCCACGTCCACGTAGGCCAGCGTGTTCATCGAGGTGTACTGCACCGACATGACCATGCCGTACACGTACACGAACCCGGCGATGAGCCAGGTGGGCGAATCGGTGTCGAGCAGCGCGAAGGCACACAGCACCACGCTGACCAGGATCGTGTTGCCCAGCAGCAGGCGGCGGTAGCCAAACGCGGTGAGCAGGCGGTGGATGAACGGCTTGACCGTGATGGAGCCCAGCGCCTGGGGCACCATCATGAGGCCGGCGACCAGGGGCGACCAGCCACAGCCGATCTGCAGGAACAACACCAGCAACAGGTACATGCCCGACACACCCAGCCGGGTGAACAGGTTGCCGGCCAGCGAGACCCACACGCTGCGCACCTTCAGCAGGCCCAGGTCGCTGACGGGGTAGGGCGTACGCCGGCTGTGCCGGACATAGAGCACCGCGAGCAGCACGGCGCCGACGAGGCACAGGGCGATCCACTGGGGCTTGCCGTGGCCACCCAGGGTCTCGGCCACGAGCAAGGCCATGGCGGAGGCGCCCGCGAACAGGAGGAAGCCCACGGTATCGAAGGGGTTGGCGCGGTCGGGGCGGTAGTCGGGCATCTCGCGGCGGTTCAGCCACAGCCCGAGCAGGCCCACGGGCACGTTCATGAGGAAGATGAGGCGCCAGTGCGTGTACTCGACGATGGCGCCCCCCAGCAGCGGGCCGAACACCGAGCCAAGCAGGCCGAACGTGGCGACCGTGCTCATGGCGCTTACGAATTCGCGTCGGTCGATGCTGCGCACCAGCACGTAGCGGCCCACCGGCATGAGCGCGGCGCCGCCCAGGCCCTGGATGACGCGGGCGGCGACCAGCTGTGGCAGCGACTGCGCGATGCCGCACAGCAGCGAGCCCAGGGCAAATACGAGGATGGCGCCGCCGTAGACGCGCCGCGTGCCGAAGCGATCGCACAGCCACGGGCTCATGGGGATGAAGATGGCCAGCGTGAGCACGTAGCTGGTGAGCGCCGTGCGCATGCTCAGCGGGGTGACCTCCAGCGCGCGGGCGATGGTGGGCACGGCCGTGTTGACGATGGTGGAATCCAGCGCCTGCATGAAGAAGCCCGCCGCCACCAGCCAGATCAGGCCGCGGTACCGCGTGCGGCTGGAGGGCTCGGCCGGGGCGAGCGCCGGCGGATCGGTGGGCAGGGCGTGGACTTCGTCGGCGAGGGGCATCTCCGGGGCATTATAGCGGAAGCCGCTTGTTGCATTTGGCGCGCCTTCGGCCGACCCTTTGCAGTCGCGTCCGCCTCGCGCACCCTCCACGGACCCAGCCCATGCCCCAAGCCATCGCCCCCGTCGACGCCATCGCGCGTGCCACCGAGCTGCGCCGCCGCATCGAAGACGCGAACTACCGCTACCACGTGCTCGACAACCCGGAGATACCGGATGCCGAGTACGACAAGCTCATGCGCGAGCTCGAGGCGCTGGAAAGCCAGTACGCGGACCTCGCCACCGACGATTCGCCCACGCGCCGCGTCGGTGCCCGCGCGCACGGTGGTTTCGCGGAAGTGACCCACGCGGTGCCGATGCTCTCACTGGGCAACGCGTTTGAAACCGAGGGCGAGGGCGACCGCGAGAAATATCGCGAAGTGGCCGACTTCGAACGCCGCATCGAACAGACGCTGGGCCGCCGCGAGCCCGTGTTCTCCGTAGAGCCGAAGCTCGATGGCCTCGCCATCAGCCTTCGCTACGAAGACGGCGTGTTCGTGCAGGGCGCCACGCGTGGCGACGGCGCGGTGGGCGAGGACGTCACCGCGAACCTGCGCACGGTAAAAGCCATACCGCTGCGCCTGCGTGGCGAAGGCTGGCCGCGCGTGCTGGAGGTGCGTGGCGAGGTCATCATGCCGCGCGCCGCGTTCGAGGCGTTCAACGAGCGGGCCCGTGCCGCTGGCGAGAAGCCGCTGGCCAACCCGCGCAATGGCGCGGCGGGGTCGCTGCGCCATTGCGCGGGTT
>NZ_JZRB01000020.1 GCF_000964085.1 Luteibacter yeojuensis | reverse complement strand
CCGCCACGGCGCCCACCAGGTAGACGCTGCCGGCCAGGCCCACCTGGGTGTCGGTGAGGTGCAGCACCGGGCTGGATTTCAGGGCGCCGGCGATCGAGCCGGTGATGGTGACCTCGAGGCCATCCAGCACCCAGGTGATCCCCAGCGCCACCACCACGAGCGTGTGGAACCGGCCCCAGGCGAGGCGGTCGAGGCGGGCAGGGACGTCGGTCTCGATCATGCCCCGACCCTACGGGGCCACAGGTGGTCGTTTTGTCTACCGCGGCACGCGCATGCCGCCTGGCACGCCCCGTGGCGACAGCAGCACCTGCCAGAGCTGGTCGCGGCGGCTGCGGAAGATGCCGGCCGAGCAGCCCAGGTAATAGTGGAACATGCGCCGGAAGCGCTCGTCGTAGCGCGCCGACAACTGCGGCCACGCGGCATCGAAGTTCACCTGCCAGGCCACCAGGGTGCGGTCGTAGTCGGGGCCGAAGTTGTGCCAGTCCTCCACCACGAACAGGCTTTCGAGGGCGCTGGCCACCTGCGGCATGGTGGGGATCACCGAGTTCGGGAAGATGTACCGGTCGATCCACGGGTCGGGCCGTGTCGGCGCGCCGTTGCTGCCGATGCAATGCAGCAGCACCAGCCCGTCGGGCCGCACGCAGCGCCGCGCCACCTCGAACCAGGGCCGGTAGTTCTTCCCGCCCACGTGCTCGAACATGCCTACCGAGAGGATGGCGTCGAAGGATTCATCGAGCGCGTGGTAATCCTGCAGCCGGATCTCGATGGGCAGCCCGCGGCACAGCTCGCGCGCGTAGTCGGCCTGCTCTTTCGAGATCGTGATGCCGACGCCACGGGTGCCGTAACGCTCGGCCGCGTACTTCAGCGCCTCGCCCCAGCCGCAGCCGATGTCGAGGATGCGCTGGCCCGGCCGTAGCTGCAGCTTGCGGCAGATGAGATCGAGCTTGGCCTCCTGCGCATCGTCGAGGTTCCACGCGTTCGCCCAGTAGCCACATGAATACACCAGGCGCCTGCCCAGCATGGCCTCGAACAGGTCGTTGCCGAGGTCGTAGTGGCGGCGGCCCACGTCCCACGCGTGGTCGCCGCGCTGCATGTTGGTGAGGCGGGCCTTCAGGTGCGCCACGACGGTATCGAGCGTGCGCAGCGATTCGTCGAGGTGCGAGGTGAGCACGCGCGCCATGAAGCCGGGCAGGTCGGGGCAATCCCACCACCCATCCATGTAAGACTCGCCGAGGCCCAGCGAGCCGTGCGCGAACACGCGCGCGTAGGTGCGCTCGTCGTGCACCGTGATGTCGGTGGGGCGGTTGCCGTTGATCGCGATGCCCGCGTGTTCCAGCAGGCCCTGCGCGCGTGCCTTCAGTGACGACGTATCGTGGCTCATGGGTGGCGCCCCCTGTCGGGCATGATTATGGCCACCGCCGGGCACCACGGGGCAAGCACCACTTCCAGCTATACTGGAAGACATCCCCCGGTACAGATTGAAGGTCCATGGCCTCCGTAGCCCGCGACCCGCGGCGCCACCTCCCGTTGTTGCTCGCGGCCCTCAGCATGATCGGGCCGTTCTCCATCGACGCCATCTTCCCGGGCTTCCCCGATATCGGCCGTTCGTTCGGCGTGGGCGAGGTGGCCCTGCAGCAGCTGCTCAGCGTCTACCTGCTGGCCTATGCGGTGATGAGCCTGTTCCACGGCGCCATCTCCGACGCCTACGGGCGCAAGCCCGTCATCGTCGTGGCCATGGGCATCTACGCCCTGGCCTCGGCGGGCGCGGCGCTGGCGCCGGGCTTCGGCTTCCTGCTTGGCTGCCGCATCGTCCAGGGGCTGTCGGGCGGCGCGGGCATCGTCGTCGGCCGGGCCATCGTGCGCGACACGCTGCACGGCGAGGATGCGCAGCGGATGATGTCGAAGGTGATGATGATCTTCGGCATCGCGCCGGCCATCGCGCCCATCGTCGGTGCATGGTTGCTGGGCATCGATGGCTGGCGCGGCATCTTCTGGGCGCTCACGGCGTTCACGGTGCTGCTGGTGGCGGGCATCCTGCGGTTCCTGCAGGAATCGCACCCGGTCGAAAAACGCACCGTGTTCCGGCCGCGGCCGTTGCTGCGCGGCTACCTTGCCATCGCCCGCGACCTGCCGTTCTGGCCGCTGGCCATCGCCAGCTCGGTGAATTTCGCCGGCCTGTTCCTGTATATCGCCTCGGCGCCGCACCTCATCCGCGATGTGCTGCACCTGGGCGCCGACGGCTTTCCCTGGCTGTTCGTGCCGACCGTGACCGGCATGGTCACCGGTGCGTTCATTTCCGGCCGCGTCGCCGGCCGCGTCAGCGCGGCGCGCACCGTCGGCTGGGGTTACGCAGCCATGCTGGCCAGCTGCGCCTTCAGCCTGTTCTTAGCGCTGGTGCTCGACGCGCCGCGCGTGCCGTGGTCCACGCTGCCGCTGGCGCTCTACGGCTGCGGCGTGCAGATGGCCTTCCCCACCATCACCTTGCTGCTGCTCGATCGCTTCCCCGCGCAGCGTGGCGGCGTATCGTCGGTGCAGGCGTTCGGCAGCCTGCTCACCACGGCCTTCATCGCCGGCGTGCTTTCGCCGCTGTTGTCGTCGAGCATGCTGCACCTGGCGTTGGGCGCCTCGGCCCTTTGCCTGGTCGGCCTCGCGGCGTGGCTGTGGTACCGCGGCATGGAGCGCCGCCGCCTCGCGTCAGCCACCGCGGTGGCGGCCAGCGAGGTCGTCTCGCAGATCGAGCGCAACGAACCGGGCTGATCCCCCACGCTGGCCAGCCGTTTCACCTACATGGTGTGTCGGAATCATCCGACAGACGCATGGGGCTCCCTGCGCTAAGTTTCTCCCGCGGTGCCGGGTAGGAAACCCGGCCGCATGGGAGGAAACGCGTTGAAGACACGATGTCTGTTCAAGGGATTAAAGAAGTCGGTGTATGCCCTCGTCGATGAGGGCGATTGCCAGTGCGTGCATGCGTTCCTGGCCTCGCTCGACCGCGCGGCCCGCCGCAAGGTCGATGTGTTGTTCGATTTGTTCGGCACCATGGGCGGTATCCACAACACCGAGAAATTCAAGAAACTCGAGGGGTCGGCGGGCATCTTCGAGTTCAAGTCGTTCCAGGTGCGCCTGCTCTGCTTCATGCATGGCGATGGCGTGGTCGTCGTCCGCGGTGTTTACAAAAAGAAGGATAAGCATGACAAAACCGACATCGCGTACGCCGAGCGATGCAGGCGGCAATTTCTTGAGAAGGTGAACTAGATGGCTACGAACGACGACTGGGTTGCCCGCCAGGAGGCCACCGAGGAAGACCGCCGCGCCTACGAACGCGAGCGGCTCATCCTGTGGACCACCGAAGCGGTCGCCGAGCTCATGGCGTCCACCGGCATGTCCCGGGCCGACCTGGCCAGGCGGCTTGGCACCACCCGTGCGCAGGTCACGCAACTGCTTTCCGGCGCACGCACGCTTACGCTGGGCAACCTCGCGGATATCGCGTGGGCGCTGGGTCGCCGCGCCGTCATCAAATGGGAGCCGCTTCGCCGCGGGCCGTTCCTTTCGGCGCCGGTGCAGCCGGTGGATAGCCACCTGGCGCAGCGCCTCAGGAGCGTCGCCGAGCGCCCGTCCCCCTACGACACCGAGCGGGGGGACGACACCCCGTAGGGCCTAGCCCACGGGCAGGCCACGCGCCTGGAGAAATGCGCGGGCCTCCGGCGCGTCGTGTTCGAACCACGCCCGCGTGGAGCCGAGCCGGTAGGTGTAGCCCCAGCGGTCCATGTCGTCCATCAGGCGGCCGGAGCCCACCGACGGCATGTGGCCGGCCAGCACGATCTGCAGGTAGCAGGTGGCGTCTTCTTCCTCCACCGAGTCGGTGGCGTCCGTGTGGACCAGCGCGCGCTTGTCCTCGGGCAGCACCAGCAGGTGGCAGGCCTCGTGGAGCAGGGAGTGCACGGGGGTGTCGGCGCGGGCATACACCGTGCTGCCGATGATGCCGGCTTCGGTATCCCCCCAGTAGCTGCCGGGGATGGCTTCACCGTCGGCCACCGCGACAAGCGCGAGGCCATGGTGGGCGAGCAGGGTGCGGGGTTCGTCGAAGCCGATGTCGCCGACGCGGAGCACCGCGTCGGCGGGGCCGGCCGTGGTCATGCCGACGCGGGCTTGCCGTCCGGCAGCGCGACCGAGAGTTCGAGCACTTCGTGGCCGCTATCGCGCTCGAGGTTGATGTTCACGGCCTCGACGTCGACATTCACGTACTTGCGGATGACTTCCAGCAGCTCGTTGCGGAGCAGGGGCAGGTAGTCGGGGCCGCCACGGGTCGAGCGCTCCTGGGCGACGATGATGCGCAGGCGCTCCTTGGCCACGCCCGCGCTTGGCTCGGGCTTGCGCTTCAGGAAATCGAGGATACCCATGCTCAGCCTCCGAACACGCGCTTGAGGAAGCCCTTCTTCACCGGCTCGAGGAAACGCAGCGGGCGCTCGTTGCCAAGGATGCGGGCCACCGTATCCTTGTAGGCCTGGCCGGCATTGGAGTTCTCATCGAGGATGACGGGCACGCCCGCGTTCGACGCGGCGAGGACGTTTTCGGATTCGGGGATGACGCCCACGACGGAGATGCCGAGGATTTCCTCCACGTCCTTCACGCTGAGCATTTCGCCGGCTTCGACGCGGTTCGGGTTGTAGCGCGTGAGCAGCAGGTGCTGCTTGATCGGGGCTTCGCCCTTCTCGGCGCGGCGGGTCTTGCTGGAGAGCAGGCCCAGGATGCGGTCGGAGTCGCGCACCGAGGAAACCTCGGGGTTCACGACGACAACGGCGTGGTCGGCGAAGTACATGGCCAGGTGCGCACCCTTCTCGATGCCCGCCGGCGAATCGCACACCACGAAATCAAAGCCCTCGGCCGTGAGTTCGTTCAGCACCTTCTCGACGCCTTCCTGGGTCAGCGCGTCCTTGTCGCGCGTCTGCGACGCGGCGAGCACGTAGAGGGTTTCGTGGCGCTTGTCCTTTATTAGCGCCTGCTTCAGCGTGGCCTCGCCGTGCACGACGTTGACGAAGTCGTACACCACGCGGCGTTCGCAGCCCATGATCAGGTCGAGGTTGCGCAGGCCGACGTCGAAGTCGATGACCGCGACCTTCTTGCCGTCGATGGCGAGGCCGGTGGCGAGGGAGGCGCTGGTGGTGGTCTTGCCGACTCCGCCCTTGCCGGAGGTGACGACGATGATTTCAGTCAAGTGATTCTCCGCATACAACGGTTGGGATCGGCGT
The DNA here is from genome assembly GCF_000964085.1 of Luteibacter yeojuensis. Lineage (GTDB taxonomy): Bacteria > Pseudomonadota > Gammaproteobacteria > Xanthomonadales > Rhodanobacteraceae > Luteibacter > Luteibacter yeojuensis_A. The sequence goes on along the minus strand of NZ_JZRB01000020.1, from coordinate 43,506 downwards.
CAGAGCCGCGCGATCATGAGTTTTCCACTATCGAGCCAGCATTGCACGGCCTGGCCCTCGAATTCCTTGGGGATATCCTCGAACACCCGGTAATGCCCCGCGATGGCGACCAGTTCGGCGCGGAAATCGGAGCAGAAGATGCGCGCGGTTTCGTCGCCCTGCGCGCCGGCCATGGCGCGGCCGCGCAGGCTGCCGTAGACATGGATCGAGCCATCGGCGATGACCTCGGCGCCGTTGGCCACCGCGGCGGCCACGACCAGGTCGCGCTCGCGCGCGTACACCTGCTGGCCCGAGCGCACGGCGCTGCCGGCGTGGTGCTGCGCGGTGGCGGCGGCGCCGGGCTCCACGCCGGGCACCGGTGCCGGTTCGGCGGCGCGTGGCGTGGCGGCGACGGGTGCCGGGGCGGCCGCGGCGGCCTCGCCCTGGGCCGGCTCGTACTGCGCGCGGAACTTGGCGATGAGGGGCAGGCCCATGCGCTCGGCGAGCGCCTCGGTCTCGCTGGTGCCGTAGGCCAGGCCCACGGGCAGCATGCCGGCGCTGCGGATGGCTTCGAGCATGGCGTCGACCATGCCGTCGTCGGGCAGGCGGGGCAGGTGCGAGAGATCGAGCACCACGGCGGCGCGGGTGAACATCTGCGGTGCCGAGCGCACGCGGCGCTCCAGTTCCTCGACCAGCGCGGCGGCATCGACGCGGCGCACGCGCACGCAGGCGATGCCCACCTGGCCGAAGCGCAGGTCGCAGGCGGCTTCGAGGGATTCGGCGCGGGCGCTCATGCGGCCACCCCGCGGTCGGCGGGGCGGCTGCGCTCGGCGAGCCAGGGCTCGGCCGGCAGGCCGCCCTGTTCGAGGTAGCGCTCGCGCACGAACGGGAAGCTGGGCAGCTCGCGGGCGAGCAGGCTTACCTTCGGGCCATCCTCGCCCATCGTCTGCTGGCCCACTTCCTGGAAACCCATGGTGCCGTGGAACAGCACGGTCTGGTCGTTGCGGGGTTCAAGGAAAACTTCGCAGGTCAGGAGCGGCACGCGTACCTCGGCATAACTTTGCACGTCACAGTAAAAAATGCGGCCCAGGCCATGGCCGCGGTAATCGTGCTCGATGACGATGCGATCGATGTACACGAAGGATTCGTAATGGCCCTGGAACCAGCGGAAATTCGGGCTCTGGTAAGCGGCATCCTGGCGCATGGCGATGAGGAAGCCGACGAGGCGGCCATCCTGCTCGGCGATGCGGAAGTAATGCGCGTGGTCGTACAGGTGGCGCAACCGGGTGCGATCGGTGGCGAGGATGCCGGTGCCCGCTGCGTTGTTAAGCGCAAGCACGGCATCCAGGTCGTGCTCTCGCACGTCGCGGATGGCAAGGGCCATTCGTTGCTCCGGTCCATGTGTTACGAAAAAGGCAGCCCCCGGGGCGCCCGACGCGCGGATTATGACACGCCCCGGTCTCGCCGGGGAGCGCCGGCGCGGATGTAAAACCGTTGTAAAGCCGGTGTTTGCCGCGCCGCGCCACGTGACTTCAGTCAGGTGGTGCCGGCCACGCGAAGGCCTATGATGCGTGCATGTCAAAGCCCCAGCTGAACCACGTCCGCCTGCTGCGCTACGCCGCGTACTTCGTGTACCTGTGCGTGGGCCTGCCGCTGTCGCTGCAACGCGCCGGCGCGCAGGACGGCCAGATCGGCGACCTGGCCCTGCTGGCGTGGACCGGCTGCTACCTCGTCTTCGGCCTGGTGTACTGGCTGCTGACGCGCAGCTTTGGCACCCGCGTGCACGGCCCCACGCGCATCGTGGTGCTCGTGGTGCTCACGGGCACGGCGCTGGCCATCGGCGCGCTCAGCCGCAGCGGCCTGTCGGCGCTGCTGCTGGTGCTCGTCGCGGCCGTGGCGCCATGGCTGGTGAGCCTGCCGGTGGCCATGGTGTGGATGGTGGTGGCCCACGTGGCCCTCGTGCCCGTGCTCACCCTCGTGCCCGGGTTCACCCTGCTGCTGTCGGTGATGCAGGCCTGCCTGTATTTCGGCTTCTCCTCGCTGATGTTCGTCACCTCCATGGCCGCGAGCCTGCTGGCCGAGGAGCGCGAGGAGCTACGCCGGCTCAACTCCGAGCTGCGCGCCACGCGCGCGCTGCTGGCGGAATCGACCCGCATCGCCGAACGCATGCGCATCGCGCGCGACCTGCACGACCTGGTCGGCCACCACCTCACCGCGCTCAGCCTCAACCTCGAGGTGGCCAGCCACCTCACCAACGACACCGCGCGCGAGCACGTGCTGAAGGCGCAGACCACCGCCAAGCAGCTGCTGGCCGATGTGCGCGAGGTGGTCAGCGAACTGCGCCAGGACGACGCCATCGACCTCACCCAGGCCCTGCGCAGCCTGACCGAGGGCGTGCCGGGGCTTTCGGTGCACCTGGCCATCCCGCCGCGTTTTGGCGTGGAGGATCCGCGCCGGGCCCAGATGCTGCTGCGCTGCGTGCAGGAGATCCTCACCAACACCGTGCGCCACGCGGCCGCCCGTAACCTCTGGCTCACGTTCCGCCACACCGGGCCCGACGAACTCTGCCTCGACGCCCGCGACGACGGCCGGGGCACGGGCCACGCCACCGGTTTCCGCCCTGGCAACGGCCTCACCGGCATGCGCGAGCGGCTCGCCGAGTTCGGCGGCACCATCGCGTTCCGCGACGCCCCCGAGGGCGGGTTCGCCCTGACGGCCCGCCTGCCGCTGGGCGAGGCGCAGGTGCTGGCCCATGCCCCCCAACGCCTGCCGCTGGCCGATAGCCCGCTGCCGCCCACCCATGCCACCATCGCCGTTCCATCCGAGGACCCCACATGATCTCCGTCTGCCTCGTTGACGATCAGAACCTGGTCCGCCAGGGCATCCGCTCGCTGCTCGACCTTGCCGGCGATATCCGCGTGGTGGCCGAGTGCGCCGACGGCGCCCAGGCCGTGCAGACCATCCCGCAGGTGCGCCCCGACGTGGTGCTGCTCGACCTGCGCATGCCCAACATGAGCGGCCTGGAGGTGCTCCAGGCGCTGGGCGGCCGCAACGAGCTGCCGCCCACCATCATCCTCACCACCTTCGACGACGACCAGCTGGTGCTGTCGGGCCTGAAGGCGGGCGCCCGTGGCTACCTCCTCAAGGATGTGTCGCTCGACCAGCTGGTGGAGGCCGTGCGTACCGTGGCCGCCGGGGGCTCCCTGGTGGCCCCCATGGTCACCCAGCGCCTGCTGGCCGGGGTGGGCCGCATCCAGAACCAGTTCTCGAGCCTGGAGCAGCCCGATCCGCTCACCGAGCGCGAGACCGAGATCCTGCGCCTGCTCTCGGGCGGCTACAGCAATAAGGAGATCGCCAACTCCCTGCGCGTGGCCGAGGGCACCGTGAAGAACCACGTGTCGAACATCCTTTCCAAGCTGGGCGTCCGCGACCGCACCCGGGCCGTGCTGAAGGCCTTGGAGCTGGGTATCGTCTGACGGGCGGCTGACCAGCCCCGGCCGCACCGGAATTTTTCGCCTTGTACTGGCTTGCGAAAAAGGGCAGGGGACCCAATGGCGCTCGGCGCCATGACCGGCTACCATCGGTTCTTTCGGCACTGGCAGCCGCTTGCCACGGGCCGTTCTTCAGGGGTGACGGCGCGGCCTCCACAGCCGGGCGTTGCCTGTTCAAAGACGTTCGGAGAATCGTGGAATGACGCGTCTGTTAGAATTCATCGTCGCTATTGTCATCGTCGCCGTCCTTGGCGTCGTCGTTGGCGTGGCCATGCCCTCGACCGGACACGTCGAGCGCGAAGTGCTTATCAGCAAGGACTTGCGCCAGGTTTACGACGTCTTTAGCAACTTCCGTCGCTTCCAGGACTTCAGCGTCCTGCGCACCTACGACCCCAAGCTGCAGTACGAGCTGTCGGGCAAGGCCTACGGCCCGGGCGCCAAGATTTCGTGGAAGGCCAACGACCCGAAGCTGGGTGACGGCTCCCTCGAGATCGCCTCCATCGATCCGGGCTTCGCCCAGATCAGCGATGCGGGCAAGGGCACCATCGTCTGGAACCTCGAGAACAACTGGCGCGGCCACGACAAGAAGTACACCATCAACCTCGAGCGCACCGGCCGCAGCCAGAAGCTCGTGAAGGTGAACTGGGCCTACGATGTCGCCTACGGGTTCAACCTGATCGACCGCTTCTCGAACCTCTACATCCACGGCGATCCCGACGCGCAGATCCAGTTCAGCCTGTCGAACCTGCAGAACCTGATGGCGTCGATCCCGAACATCGACTACAGCAAGATGGTTCCGTCGATCGTCGAGCAGCCGGCCAAGCCCATCCTGTTCGTTTCCACCACGGCCCCGCGCACGCTCGACGACGTCGACACCGCGTCGGACAAGGCCATGGCCGAGATCCAGGCGGCCGCCAAGAAGCTCGGCGTGAACATCGTCAGCCCGCGCATCACGTTCACCACGAACTGGGGCGACCAGAACTACACGTTCGACGTGGCCGCCGAGATCGACGCCACCACGATCAAGATCAACGGCCAGGACGTGGAACTGACCGCCGCCCAGCGCCCGACGCTCGACGCGGCCGCCCCGGCCGAAGCCTCGACCGCCGCCGCCCCGGCCGCCCCGGCCGATGCCGCCACCCCCGGCAGCAAGGACAAGCTGGGCCGCGTCGTCGTCGACGGCAACGTCAAGGCCACGCTCGCCTTCGGCGGCAAGGCCCTCAAGGCTGACTGGAACGGCACCGGCGCCGGCCTGCCGCAGACGCGCCAGATGCTGGCCGCGTACTCGCAGACCCACGGTTACAAGTACGACGACGTGAGCTTCCGCGCCTACGACATCCAGGTGAAGGCCCCGGTGAACAACAAGGGCACGATCGAGGGTTACGACGAGCAGAAGTTCGAGATCTACCTGCCGCTGCAGGGCGACAACCTCCCGGACCAGACCCCGGAGCAGGAAGCCGGCATGAAGCAGCCGGGCCTGGAAGACGCCGCCCCGGCGGGCTCGTCCTCCGCTCCGGCCGCCGCGGGCACGGCCCCGGCCCCGGCAGGCACCGCCCCGGCCCCGGCCAGCACGGCCGCCGCCCAGTAAGCCGCGAAGCGACTTACGCTGTCGAAAAAAGGCCGCCTCCGGGCGGCCTTTTTTTGTTCCCACCCCCTGTGGGAGCGCGCTTGCGCGCGATGCTCTTCAAGCGGTTCATCCGCTATCGCGAATGCATGTTTCTAGCGGCTTGCGCCGCCTGTGTCTGGTGGTGTGTCGGAAGTCGGGGGCGGGCAGGCCCTTGGTGCCGCCAGTCGCGGACCTTCGGACCGGGCCGTAGCACCGCCTGCGCGACAATCGCTACGCATGGCGGCCCTCCGCTCATGTCGGCCCCAAGGGCCCACCCGCCGCCGAATCGCGACACCGCACCAGCCTAAGGCGGCGCCAGCCGCTGGATGCATGCATTCGCGAAGCGAATGAACCGGTGCAAGAGCATCGCGCGCAAGCGCGCTCCCACAGGCCTTTCCCACAAGTCATACGCAGCGCCATGGACTGGATACCGTCGTCGTCGCCGTGCGTTAATGGGCGGGCATGATCGAGACCGAACGACTCACCCGCTGCTATGGCCCGCTTGTCGCGGTCGATTCGCTGACCCTCCGCGCCGAGCCCGGCCAGGTCGTCGGGTTGCTCGGCCCCAACGGCGCCGGCAAATCCACCGCCATGCGCATGATCGCCGGCTTCCTCACCCCCACCGCCGGCACCGCCCGCGTGTGCGGGCACGATATCCGTCGCGAACCCCTCGCCGCCAAGCGCGCCCTCGGCTACCTGCCCGAGGGTGCACCCAGCTACGCCGAGATGACCGTCCGCGAGTTCCTCACCTTCATGGTGCGCGTGCGTGGCCTCGACCGCGACGTGGCGCTGCGCCGCTTTGACGAGGTGGTGATGCGGCTGGAGCTGGAGGATGTGCTCGAGGCGCCGATCGGTACGCTGTCCAAGGGCCTGCGCCGCCGCGTGGGCCTGGCGCAGGCGATCCTGCACGATCCGCCCGTGCTGATGCTTGACGAGCCCACCGACGGCCTCGACCCCAACCAGAAGCACTCGGTGCGCATGCTCATCGACGCCATGGCGCGCGAGCGCACCATCCTCATTTCCACCCACCTGCTCGAAGAGGTGCACGCGCTGTGCAACCGCGTGGCCATCATCGCCAACGGCAAGCTGCTGGCCGATGCCACGCCGGCGGAGCTCGAGGCCCGCTCGCGGTACCACGGCGCGGTGTCATTCAGCGCGCAGGGTAGCGGTGTATCGCGCGAGATGCTGGCGCGCATCCCGGGCGTGTCGATGACCGAGGTCGACCCGCTCGACGGCCGGGTCACGGTGTTCCCCAAACCCGGCCAGCCCATCCTCGAGGAGGTGCAGGCCCTGCTGCGCGAGCAGAACCTGCTCGTCACCGAAATCCAGCTGGAGCAGGGGCGCCTGGACGAAGTATTCCGCCAGATCACCACGCAGCCGCGCGGAGGCAACGCATGAGCGCCGTGGCTGCCATCGTCCGGCGCGAGCTGCGGGCTTATTTCGTCACGCCCGTGGCCTATGTGTTCATGGTGATCTTCCTGGTGCTGTCGGGCGTGCTGACGTTTTACACGGGCGATTTCTACGACCGTGGCCTGGCCGACCTGCAGCCGTTCTTCGACATGCACCCTTGGTTGTACCTGGTGCTGGTGCCGGCGGTGACGATGTCGATGTGGGCGGAAGAGCGCGCCTCGGGCACGCTGGAGCTGCTCCTTTCGCTGCCGGTGAGCATCTCGCAGGCGGTCCTGGGCAAGTTCCTCGCCGCGTGGGGCTTCATCGGTATCTGCCTCGCGCTGACGTTCCCCATCTGGGTCACGGTGAATTACCTCGGCCAGCCGGATAACGGCGTCATCGTGTCGGGCTACATCGGCAGCTGGCTCATGGCCGGCGCGTTCCTCGCCATCGGTGCGTGCATGTCCACGGCCACGCGCAGCCAGGTCATCGCGTTCATCCTCACCGCCTCGCTGTGCTTCGTGCTGCTGCTGGTGGGCCAGCCGCAGGTGCTCGATTTCTTCCAGGACGCGCTGCCGCCCAAGCTTATCGGCGCCATGGGCCAGCTCTCGATCGTCCGGCATGCCAACGCCATCGCGCGTGGCGTGCTCGACCTGCGCGACCTGGTGTACTTCGGCGCCATGATCGTGGCGTGGCTGGGGGCGGCCGTGCTCGTGCTCGACCTGAAGAGGACGCGCTGATGAAGCGGCCCTCGTTCGCCCTTTCGCGGGCCAACCTGCTGCGGCTCGGCCTCGTCGCCGTGGCGGTGCTGTTCCTCGCCGTCATCGGCGCCAGCTCGCTGTCGCTGCGCACGGCCCGCATCGACCTCACCGAGGATCGCATCTACACGCTCACCCCGGGCACGGAAAACATCGTCGATGGCCTCGCCAAGCCGCTGACGCTCACCCTGTACTTCTCCGAGCACGCCACCCGCGAGCTGCCGCAACTGCGCAGCTATGAGCAGCGCATCCTGGAGATGCTGCGCGAGATCGCCGTGCGGGCGCATGGGCGCATCCGTTTGCGGGTGATCGACCCGGTGCCGTACTCCGACGATGAGGACGCCGCGGAAAGCTATGGGCTCACGCCGGCCAGTGGCGGCAGCAACGGCGAGCGCGTGTTCTTTGGTCTGGTCGGCACGACGGGCACGGGCGATGCGACGACATCACAGGCCATCGCCTTCTTCGACCCGGCACGCGAGGCGTTCGTCGAGTACGACATCGCCAAGCTGCTGTACGAACTGGGTGCCCCGCGCAAGCCGAAGATTGGCGTCCTGAGCTCGCTACCCGTCGAGGGCAACCTCGTCATCGGCGAGCAACCCTGGTCGGTGGTGCGCCAGCTCGACCAGCTGGCCGATGTGACCACGATCGACCCGGAGGGCCTCACGCGCATCGACCCCTCGGTGAACGTGCTGTTGCTCATCCACCCCAAGAAGCTCAGCGACGACGCCCAGTACGCCATCGACCAGTACGTGCTGCACGGCGGGCACCTGGTGGTGTTCGTCGACCCCGATGCGGAGATGGATACCGCGCCACTGATCGATTCGAACGGCACCGTGGACGACCACGATTCCGACCTGCGCCGCCTGTTCGGGGCCTGGGGCGTGGTGTACGACCCGGGCAAGGTGGTGCTCGACCGCTCGCAGGCGCTCACCATCGAGCTCAACGGCAACAGCGTGCCGCATGCGGCCATGCTTGGCCTGTCGGCGCAGGACCTGAACCACGACGACGTGGTGACGGCGAGCCTTCAGCGCATCAACGTTTCCACCGCGGGCTTCTTCGAGCTCGCGCCGGATACGAAGGCGCGCCTGCTGCCGCTGGTGCAGACCTCCGACGAGGCCACGGTGGTGCCGTCGCAGCGCGTGCGCGATGCCGTGGCCGACCCGTCGACGCTGCTGGAGAACTACGAGCCCAGCCACGATCGCTACGTGGTCGCGGCGCGCCTGCGCGACACGTTCCACACGGCCTTCCCCGGGCGCAAGGGCGCCGGCCACCTCGATGTCGCCGCCGCGCCGGGCGAGGTCGTGCTTATCGCTGATACCGACCTGCTCTCCGACCGCCTGTGGCTCGATGTGCAGCCCTTGCTGGGCCAGCAGCAGCTCACGCCGTTCGCGAACAACGGCGACTTCATCGCCAACATCGTGGATAACCTCGGTGGTTCCACGGCGCTGTTGTCGATCCGCGGCCGCGCCAACCTGCAGCGGCCGTTCACGCGCGTGCGGGCCATGCAGGCCGCGGCCGATCGCAAGTTCATCGTGAAGAAGCGCGAGCTCGAGAACGAGCTGTACGACACGCAGCGCCGCCTTGCCGAGCTGCAGCCTGCGAAGGGCGCCGCCGCGACCAACACGCTCACCTCGCAGCAGCGCAAGGAAGTGGAGCAATACCTGCAGCGCAAGCTTGCCATCGGCAAGGAGTTGCGCGACGTGCAGCACCAGCTCAACGCCGAGATCGACGCGCTGGGCATGCGCCTGAAGTTCATCAACATCGTGTTGGTGCCCGCGCTCGTGGCCCTGGCGGGCTTGTTGTTCGGCTGGCGCCGCACGCGCCGCGCGCGCCGGGAGATGTAAGCCGTGGGCGGGGGGCTGCTGAAGTGGATCGTGCCGTGGGAGTTCTCGTGGAGCTTCCTGCTGGCCTTCGTCGCCATCGCATGGCTGTATGCGGCGGGCGCGCGGCGCCTGCGCGTGCCAGTGGGCCGCCGCGCCGCGTTCTGGGCGGGCATGGCCATCGTGTATGTCACGCTGCACACCTACCTGGATTACTTCTTCGAGCATGAGTTCTTCATGCACCGTATCCAGCAGGTGTTGCTGCACCACCTGGCGCCGTTGCTGATCATCGCGTCTTACCCGGGCACCGTGCTGCGCAAGGGCCTGCCACTGCCATGGCGCGTGCGCCTGCGCAGGGCGGGGCGCTCGTGGGCCGGGCGCGCCGTGGCGGCGGTGCTGCTCAACCCGGCCTTCGTCACGCTCTCGTTCGTTGCGCTGATCCTGGTGTGGCTCATCCCCGACATGCAGACGCTGGCGATGCTCGACTGGCGCATCTACCGTTTCATGAACTGGTCGATGATGGCCTCGGGCCTGGCCTACTGGTGGCTGGTGCTCGACCACCGCCCCAAGCCGCCGGGGCGCATGACGCCCGGCATCCGCGTGCTGTCGCCGGCGTTCACCATGACCCCGCAGATCGTGGCGGGCGCCATCGTCACCTTCTCGAAGGCTGACCTCTATCCCATCTTCGAGATCTGCGGCCGCGCCTTCACGATGAACGTGCTCACCGGCCAGCTCATCGGCGGCGTCATCATGTGGGTGCCGGCGGCCATCATCGAATCCATCGGCGGCCTGCTGGCCATGCGCCAGTGGCTGCGCCTGTCGCGCACGGGGCGGCTGCCGAAGCGGCCGCCCGTAGTGCGCCGGGTCAGTAGACCTTCGGTACCTTCACCGCCTTCGCGGTGACGCGTTCTTTCCGCGGCTTGCCCTTCAGCTTGGGCAGCTCCACTCCCTGGTCCGGCACCAGCTTGTCGGGCACCTGGTCGAGCAGGTGGCGGATGAGGTCCAGGCGGCCTTTCTTCTGGTCGTTGAAGTCGGCGATGAACCACGGCGCGTCAGGCTTGTCGGTGTGCTGGATCATCGTGTCGCGCAAGTCGCCCATTTCTTCGTATTTCTCGCGGCCCTTGATGTCCACGGGCGAGAGCTTCCAGCGCTTGAGCGGGTCTTCCGCGCGCTCGGCGAAGCGTTCTTCCTGCTCGGCCTGGTCCACGGCCAGCCAGTACTTGAACAGCAGGATGCCGTCGTCGGTGAGCAGTTTCTCGAAGGCGGGACAGGCCTTCATGAACGCGTCGTACTGTTCGGGCGTACAGAAGCCCATGGCAGGCTCCACCACGGCGCGGTTGTACCAGCTGCGGTCGAACAGCACGAGCTCGCCCGCCGCCGGCAGGTGCTCCACGTAGCGCTGGAAGTACCACTGGGTTTCTTCCTGGGGCGTCGGCTTGCCCAGGGCCACCACGCGCGCGGCCCGCGTATCGAGCTTGTCGGTGATGGCCTTGATGGTGCCGCCCTTGCCGGCGGCATCGCGGCCTTCGAAGACCACCACCATGCGCTTGCCGGTGCGGCGCAGCCAGCGGGTGAGGCCGACCAGTTCGACCTGGAGGGCCTCGAGGTCGTGCTCGTACTGTTTCTTTTTCTTACCCATGCCACGGCTTCCTGGGACGAAAGAGGCATTCTGCCCCAGCTTGCGTCACGACATTGTGGGAGCGCGCTTGCGCGCGATCGCGCGCAAGCGCGCTCCCACGGGGTTGGGGCGTGCGGCAGGGGGCACCCCATGCGCCCCCACTTCCCATCCCCCGCCTCCGCTCTAGTCGCCCAGCCCCCTCAACTCATCCACCTGGTTCTCACGCGTCAGCGTATCCACCAGCTCATCCATATCCCCCTGCATCACCTCCACCAGCCGATACAGCGTGAGGTTGATACGGTGGTCCGTGATGCGCCCCTGCGGGAAGTTGTACGTGCGGATGCGCTGGCTGCGGTCGCCGGAGCCCACCTGCAGGCGGCGTTCCTCGGCCTGGGCGGCGCTCTGCTTGCTGCGCTCGGCGTCGAGCAGGCGGGCCTTGAGCAGGCTCATGGCGCGTGCGCGGTTCTTGTGCTGGCTGCGCTCGTCCTGGCACTCCACGACCGTGCCCGTGGGCAGGTGGGTGATGCGGATGGCCGAGTCGGTCTTGTTCACGTGCTGGCCACCCGCGCCGGAGGCGCGGAAGGTATCCACCTTCAGGTCGGCGTCGCGGATCTCGATGTCGCCCACCTCGTCCTGCTCGGGGAGGATGGCCACCGTGGCGGCCGAGGTGTGGATGCGGCCCTGTGATTCCGTCTCGGGCACGCGCTGCACGCGGTGGGTGCCGGATTCGAACTTCAGCCGCGAGTAGGCACCGCGGCCCTCGATGCGCGCCACCACTTCCTTGTAGCCGCCGTGCTCGCCCTCGTTCGCGTTGAGGATCTCGACGTGCCAGCGCATGCGCTCGGCGTAGCGGGCGTACATGCGGAACAGGTCGCCGGCGAAGATGGCGGCCTCGTCGCCGCCGGTGCCGGCACGCACTTCGAGGAACAGGTTGCCGTCGTCGCGCGGGTCCTTGGGCAGCAGCAACACCTGCAGCTCGCCGTCGAGCTCGACAAGGCGGCGCTCGATCCGCTCGATATCGTCGGCGGCCATCTCGCGCATGTCGGGGTCGTCGAGCATGGCCTTCGTGTCGGCCAGCTCGCGCTCGGCGTCGTCGTGTTCCTTCAGCGAGGTGGCCACGGGTTCGAGCTGGGCGTATTCACGCGAAAGATCGCGGAAGCGGTTGCCGTCGGCCAGCACGTCGGGCTGGGCCAGCAGCAGGCCCACCTCTTCGTGGCGTTCGGCGAGGGCTTCGAGTTTGCGGCGGATCGACGGGGTCATCTGGGGGCACGATGGCGGCTCAAGCCGTACATCATGCGGAAACGTCGTCGTCCGGGTCCAGCCCGTAGAGGCGGCCGGCCGCGTGGAGCAGGTCGAGGTCGCCCGAAAGAGCGGCGTCGCGCAGGCGGGCGCTGGGGGCGTGGAGCAGCTTGTTGGTGAGCGTGTTGGCGAGGAAGGCCAGGGCTTCCTCGGCCGGGCGGCCCCTGGCGAGCATGGCCTGGGCCTTGGCCAGTACCTCGTCGCGCTGGGCTTCGGCGGCCACGCGCATGTCGACGGCGGGGTTGCGCAGGGTAAGCGCGCGGCGCCACGACATGTAGCGCTCCACCTGCAGGTCGATGATGGCATCGGCCTCGCGGGCGGCGAGCTCGCGCGAACGGCGGTTCTCGTCGATGACCTGCTTGAGGTCGTCGATGCCGTAGAGGTACACGTCGTCGAGCTGGGCCACGCCCGGTTCGATATCGCGTGGCACGGCGATATCCACCATGAACATGGGCCGGCGGCGGCGCTGGGCGATGGCGTCGGCCACCATGGCCTTCGTGACTACGGGCTGGCGCGCCGCCGTGGAGCTGATGACGATGTCGGCCTCGGCCAGGTGGCGGGGCAGGTCGGCCAGGGCGATGGCGTAGCCGCTGTAGCGGCCGGCCAGCTCCTGGGCGTTCTCGAGCGTGCGGTTGGCGACGATGAGCCGGCGCACCTGCTTGTCGGCAAGGTGGCGCGCGGCCAGCTCGATCGTCTCGCCCGCGCCGATCAGCAGCACGCAGGCCTGGCGCAGGTCGGTGAACACCTGCTCGGCCAGGCGCACCGCGGTGTAGGCCACCGAGACGGTGTGCGCGCCGATGCGGGTATCCGTACGGACGCGCTTGGCCACGGCGAACGTGTGCTGCAGCAGGCGCTCCATGGGGGCCTTCAGCGCGTTGGCGCTGCGCGCCTGCTGGTAGGCATCTTTCACCTGGCCCAGGATCTGCGGCTCGCCCAGCACCATCGAGTCGAGCCCGGTGGCCACGCGGAACATGTGGCGCACGGCATCGTGCTCGTCGTGCCGGTAGAGGAACTCATCGAGGCGTTGCGGGGTCAACCGGTGTTGCCGGGACAACCATTGCCCCGGCACCCCCTGGAAACCGTCGGCCACGCTCACGTAGAGCTCGGTGCGGTTGCAGGTGGAGAGGATCATGGCCTCCTCCACGCCCGGCTGGGCGGTGAGGTCGCCCAGGGCCTCGGCCGCCACCGTTTCGTCGAACGCCACCTGCTCGCGCAGGCTGACCGGCGCGGTGAGGTGGTTGAGCCCGAGGGCGATGAGTGGCATGTCGGCGGCGGCGCTCGGCGGGGGTGGCGTCGGCTAAGCTAAGGGCGCATTGTGCGCTGACTAGCGGAAAACAACGGAGAGTAGTGTGCTGAGCGGTCGGTCCAAGTTCAAGCTAGTGCGGCATTTTGTGGTCCTCATGGGTGCCGCCGCGGCCCTTGCCGGTTGCGCCACCGCCACGCCGCCCGCCGGGCAGCAGCCCCGCCAGGTCCGCACCGGCGTCCAGCCGCTCGACCGCCTGCAGGTGGCCATCGTGCCACCCGAGCGCGACCTCGAGGCCCAGGTCATGGCCGGCGATTTCGCCATCGCCCACAACGATCTCAAGGCCGCGTCAGACGCCTACGGCCGCGCCGCGGCCCTCAGCGACGACCCGAAGGTGGCCAGCCGCGCCGCCGAGCTGGCCCTCGCCATCCACGACCAGGCCGCTGCGGGCAAGGCGCTCGACCGCTGGGCCGCCCTGGGTGCGAAACCGGGCGAGCTGGCCGAGGGCAGGGCGCGCATGGCGCTCGACCGCGGCGACACCGCCGAGGCCCAGCGCCAGCTCGAAACCCTGGTGGCGGCCGGTGGCCCGGACGCCTGGCGCGCCTTTGGCCGCACGCTCGTACAGGCCCGCGACGCCGCCCAGGCCGGCGTGCTGCTCGAGCGCATCGCCACGCCGCAGCGCCTGCCCAACGATTCCACGGCCTGGCTGGCCATGGCCGAGCTGGGCGAGAACCTGGGCCGCCACGATTACGCCCAGCGCATCGGGGCCGAGGCCCTCAAGCGCTTCCATGACGGCACCACCTATGCCTGGGCCGCCCAGCAGAAATTCCACGCGGGCGACAAGGCCGGGGCGAAGAAGCTGTTTGCCAAAGCGGTCGCGGCCGACCCGAAGAACCCGCGCCTGCGCCTCGCCTACGGCTCGGTGCTCGCCCAGGGCGGCGACGAGAAAGAAGCCGCCCGCGTGCTGGCGCAAGGCGCGCAGGACGCCGACACCTACAGCATGCGCATGACCCTGGCGGCCCGCGCGGCTGACAAGGCCGCCATCCGTCGCCTTTATGACGAGATCCGCCGGCAGCCCGACGACGTGCAGGCCGATAACGCGTTCACCCTCGGCCAGCTGGCCGAGCTGCAGGACAAGAAGGACGACGCCCTCGACTGGTACGCCGCCGTGGGCGACGACGACCCGCGCGCCTTCGATGCCTCCGTGCGCAGCGCCGTCATCCTGCACGCCCAGGGCAAGGACGACGACGCCCACCAGGTGGTCGCCGACCTGCAGACCAGCTACGCCGACCGGCCGGATGCCCTGCAGAAGGCGTTCGCGGTGGATGCCGAGCTGTACATGGACGCGGGCCAGTTCGACGCCGCGGCCGCCGCGTACGACAAGGCCCTGCGCGTGAAGCCCGACGACACCGAGATGCTCTATGCGCGCGGGCTCGCTTACGCCGAGGCCGGCCGCGTCGACCAGGCCGTGGCCGATTTCCGCAAGGTGCTCGACATGAAGCCGGGCGATATCGAGGCCAGCAACGCGCTGGGTTACACGCTGGCCGACAACAACCGCGACCTGCCCGAGGCGCAGACCCTGCTGCAGGCGGCGCGCAGCGCGCGGCCGGACGACCCTTCCGTGGCCGATTCCTGGGGCTGGCTGCAGTTCCGCCAGGGCCAGCTCGACCAGGCCGAGAGCACGCTGCGTGGCGCGTGGGCGAAGCAGAAGGACGGCGACATCGGCGTCCACCTGGCTGAGGTGCTATGGCAGCGCGGCGAGCACGACGAGGCCCGCAAGGTGCTGAACGAGGTGCGCCGCATCGACCCTAAGAACGCCCAGCTGAAGAAAACCGAGAAGAAATTCACCCCGTGAGCCGATCCCTTTCCGCCCCCCGCGGGGCCCTCGCGGCCCTGCTGCCGCTGCTGCTCGCCGCCTGCGCCACCACCCGCCCCGCGGTGCATAACGCGGGCGATGTCGTCACCCTGGGCCAGCAGGAGCAGCGCGAACGCGCCCTCGCCGATACCAGCCACTGGACCCTGCAGGGCAAGCTCTCGGTATCCGATGGCAAGGATTCCGGCTCGGGCGCGCTGACGTGGAAGCAGGACGGCGAGCGCTATGAGTTCACCGTGCGGGCCCCGGTCACGGGCCGCAGCTTCCGCCTCGTTGGTGGCCCCGATGGCGCCGACCTGGAGGGCCTGGACGGCGGCACCCGCCACGGGCCCGATGCCGAGACGCTGATGGCGCAGGCCGTCGGCTGGCAGATCCCCATGGCGGAACTGAAGCGCTGGGTCCTCGGCCTGCGCGCCGACACGGGGCCGGCCGATATCCGCTTCGGCGACGACCGCCTGCCGTCACAGCTCACGCAGGATGGCTGGGTGGTCGACTACAAGGCCTGGGACGCCACCCACCAGCCGCCGATGCCGAGCAAGGTCTTCGCGGAAAAAGCCCCGTTAAAGGTGCGCCTGGCGATCGACACCTGGCAGCTGGGCCCGTAGCAACCATTTTTTTGTGGGAGCTAGCTTGCTGGCGATGGGGTTTGCGACAAGTCACATCGCCAGCAAGCTGGCTCCCACAGGCTTCGTCCGCGATAATCCCGCCTTTCGCGCCGAAGCCCACCCCCGTGACGCACTTCACCATCACCCGCGCCCAGCCTGACGACGCCGGGCGCCTGTGCGCCATCGAGCGCGCGGCTGTCGAGATGTTCCGCGGGCACGAGGCCTGGGCGTCGTATTCGGCCATGGCGTTGCCCGTCGATATTGTCCGCCAGCTCATCATCCGCGGCCTGTGCTGGGTCGCGGTGGTCGACGGCGAGGCGGTCGGGTTTGTCTGCCTGCATGCCGATGGCACGCCTGGCGCCATCGGTATCGCCGAGATCGACGTGCTGCCGGCGTTCGGCGGCCGGGGCATCGGTGCGGCGCTGCTCGAGCACGCCTGCGCCTGGGCGCGCGAGGCCGGTTATTACCGCGTCGACCTCGGCACGCTCGCCGATGTGCCGTGGAACGCCCCGTTCTATGCGAAGCATGGCTTCGTGGAGGTCGACAAGCATGCCCCGGAGTTCGCCGAGGCGCTGGCGCGCGACCGCGACAATGGGTTCCCCGACCACCTGCGCGTGTTCATGAGCCGCCGGCTGGCGCCGCTGGCCCGTGGCGACTGGACCGCCTGGCCGGCCCCCGCGAAGCTGAACCTGTTCCTGCGCATCACGGGCCGCCGGCCCGACGGCTACCACGAGCTGCAGACGGTGTTCCGCCTGCTCGACTGGGGCGACGAGGTGCGCCTGCGCCGCCGCGAGGACGGCGTCATCACCCGGCCGACCGACGTGCCGGGCGTGCCCGAGGCCAGCGACCTCGCCGTGCGGGCCGCGCGCCTGCTGGCGGAGGCCACCGGCACCGCCCTTGGCGCGGAGATCGAGGTGACCAAGCGCATCCCCATGGGCGGTGGGCTGGGCGGGGGCAGCTCGGACGCGGCCAGCGTGCTGGTGGGCCTCAACACCCTGTGGGAAACCGGCCTGGACGAGGACGCCCTGGCCGCCCTGGGCCTGGCGCTGGGCGCCGACGTGCCGGTGTTCGTCCGCGGCCGCTCGGCCTGGGCCGAGGGCGTGGGCGAGCGCCTCCAGGCCATGAAGCTGCCCCGGCGCTGGTACGTCGTGCTCGACCCCGGCGAGCACGTGCCTACACCGGCCTTGTTCGCTGCCCCCGAATTGACTCGAAATGCCCCGCGGGCGACAATTTCGTCCTTTGTTTCCGGGGATTCGGCGGAGAACGCCTTCGAACCGGTGGTCCGTGCGCGCCACCCGCGGGTGGCCGCGGCGCTGGACTGGCTGGCAGGCTTCGGCCGCGCCCGGCTTTCCGGCAGCGGTGGCTGCGTTTTCCTGGAAACGAGAACCTTCGAAGCGGCCCTCGCGGTCGCGTCGCGCTGCCCCGGGGCCTACACCGCCCACGTGGCGGCGGGTGTCGATCCATCGCCGCTGTTCGCGGTGCGCGCGCGGATCGGGGCAAGGGGGTTCGCCTAAGGACGGAAAGGGCCGCGGGCTGCGGCATGTGTCACGAATTGTTGGGGCGTCGCCAAGCTGGTTAAGGCACGGGATTTTGATTCCCGCATGCGCAGGTTCGAATCCTGCCGCCCCAGCCACCTTCACGGGTGGCACTGCGCCGATTCAACCTAACTTTTCCCCCAGGAGTCCCCGTGGACACGTCCACCCCGATGCTCTTCTCCGGTAACGCGCACCGTGCGCTTGCCGACGATGTCGCCGCACGCCTTGGCATCCCGCTGGGCAAGGCGCTCATCGGCCGGTTCAGCGATGGCGAGGCGCAGGTCGAAATCGAAGAAAACGTCCGCAAGCAGGAAGTGTTCGTCATCCAGCCGACGGGCGCGCCCAGCGCGGAAAACCTGTTCGACCTGCTGGTACTGGTGGATGCGCTCAAGCGCGCCTCGGCCGGCAGCGTCACCGCGGTGATGCCGTATTTCGGCTACGCCCGCCAGGATCGCCGCCCGCGCTCCGCGCGCGTGCCGATCACGGCGAAGCTGGCCGCGAAGATGCTCCAGACGGCCGGTGCCGATCGTGTCCTCACCATCGACCTGCACGCCGACCAGATCCAGGGCTTCTTCGATATCCCGGTCGACAACGTGTACGCCTCGCCGGTGCTCCTCGCCGACATCTGGCGGCACCACAGCATGGACGACCTGATCGTGGTCAGCCCCGACGTCGGCGGCGTGGTGCGTGCGCGTGCGCTCGCCAAGCGCCTCGACGACGCCGACCTGGCCATCATCGACAAGCGCCGCCCGAAGGCGAACGTGGCCACGGTCATGAACATCATCGGCGACGTGGAAGGCAAGACCTGCGTGCTGGTGGACGACATCGTCGACACCGCCGGCACGCTCTGCGCCGCCGCGGCGGCGCTGAAGGAAAAAGGCGCCCGCAAGGTCGTCGCGTACTGCGTGCACCCGGTGCTTTCGGGCGCCGCCATCAGCAACCTCGAGGCATCGCAGCTCGACCAGCTGGTGGTCACCAACACCCTGCCGCTGCGCGACAACGCCCGTAACTGTGCGAAAATCCGCCAGTTGTCGGTCGCGGAGCTGCTCGCGGAGACGATCCGCCGCATCGCCTATGGCGAGTCGGTCAGCTCGCTCTACATCGACTGAACCACCGTTTTTTCGGTCTTCCCTGGTCGCGGGGAAGACCTCTACCACCGCCGCGAGGCGGTTTACTTGAGGCAACACCACCATGGCTACCAACCACAAGCTCACCGCCACGAGCCGCAAGATCGAAGGGAAGGGTGCGAGCCGCCGCCTTCGTACCGCGGGCTACGTGCCGGCCATCGTTTACGGCGCAGGCGCCGAGCCGCAGGCCATCCAGGTCCTGCACAACGACATCCTGCTCGGTTCGCGTTTCGAGTCGTTCTACTCGTCGGTCATCGAGCTGACCGTCGACGGCAAGGCCCAGAAGGTCCTGATCAAGGACTGGCAGAAGCACCCGTTCAAGCAGCTCATGCTGCACATGGATTTCCAGCGCGTTAACGAGAACGAAGCCGTTCGCGTCGCCGTGCCGGTGCACTTCCTGAACCAGGAAAAGAGCCCGGCGGGCAAGACGGCCGGCCTGGTCATCTCGCACAACCTGACGGAAGTCACCGTGTCGTGCCTGCCGAAGGACCTGCCGGAGTTCATCGAACTCGACCTGGCCAACCTGAAGGCCGGCGACATCATCCACCTCTCGGACCTCAAGCTGCCGAAGGGCGTGGACGTGCCGGAACTGGGCCTGGGCAAGGAGCACGACGTTGCCGTCGTCACCGTGGCGCAGATCCAGGAAGAAGTCGACCCGACCGTCGAAGGCGCCGAAGGCGGCGAGGCGTCGGACGAAGAGAAGAAGTAATCGGCTGGCGGCCCGCGCCCCCGCGCGCGGGTCGCCCACCGTGCCCCTTCCATGGCGTCCATCCGTCTTATCGTCGGCCTCGGTAACCCCGGGGCCGAATACGTCAGGACCCGGCACAACGCCGGGTTCTGGTGTGTCGATGCGCTGGCCATGGAGAAGGGCGGGCGCTGGTCGTTCGATGGCAAGCTGCACGGCGAAAGCTGCAAGGTGGGCATCGGCGGCGAAAGTGTGTGGCTGCTGAAGCCGGCCACGTTCATGAACAAGAGCGGCATCGCCGTCGCATCGGCGCTGCGCTACTACAAGATCGCGCCGGAGGAATGCCTCGTCGCCCACGACGAGCTCGATCTTTCCCCCGGCACCGTCCGCATGAAGTTCGATGGCGGCCACGGCGGCCAGAACGGTTTGCGCGACATCATGGCCCACCTGGGCCACGGCAAGTTCCATCGGCTACGGGTCGGCATCGGCCACCCGGGCAGCAAGGACAAGGTCACCCCGTGGGTGCTCGGCCGGCCCAACGCGGCCGACGAGGACGCCATCATGCACGGCATCGGGCGCGCGTTCGACGTGCTGCCGCTGGCGCAGGAAGGCAAGTTCGAAGAGGCGATGAAACGCCTGCACACCGCCGCCTGACCCTACCCAACACCTACCGGATACAGAGAAGTTCGCCATGGGCATCAAATGCGGCATCGTCGGCCTGCCTAACGTCGGCAAGTCCACCCTGTTCAACGCGCTGACGAAGGCGGGCATCGCCTCGGCCAACTTCCCGTTCTGCACCATCGAGCCGAACACCGGCATCGTGCCGGTGCCCGATCCGCGCCTCGAGGCGCTGTCGGCCATCGTCAAGCCGCAGAAGATCATCCCCACCACCATGGAATTCGTGGACATCGCCGGCCTCGTCGCCGGTGCCTCGAAGGGTGAGGGCCTGGGCAACAAGTTCCTCGCGCACATCCGCGAGACCGACGCCATCGCGCACGTCGTGCGTTGCTTCGAAGACGGCAACATCATCCACGTGGCCAACAAGGTCGACCCCATCTCCGATATCGAAACCATCGATACCGAGCTGGCGCTGGCCGACCTGGAGTCGGTGCTGAAGGCCCTCGACCGCGCCACGCGTTCGGCCAAGGCCAACGACAAGGACGCGCTGGCCCGCAAGCCGGTGCTCGAGAAGCTGGCCAAGGTACTCGACCAGGGCCGCAGCGCGCGCACCGCCGGCCTCGATGCCGAGGAAAAGGCGCTGGTCCGCGACATGTTCCTCATCACCATGAAGCCGCTGATGTACATCGCCAACGTGGCGGAGGATGGCTTCGAAAATAATCCGCACCTCGACGCCGTCCGCGCCCGCGCGCTGGAAGAAGGCGCCGAGGTGGTGCCGGTGTGTGCCGCCATCGAGGAAGAGCTCTCGCAGCTGGACGACGCCGAGCGCGACGAATTCCTGCAGAGCATGGGCCTCGACGAGCCGGGCCTGAACCGCGTCATCCGCGCCGGCTACAAGCTGCTCGGCCTGCAGACGTATTTCACGGCGGGCGAAAAGGAGGTCCGCGCGTGGCAGGTCCGCGCCGGCTCCACGGCGCCGCAGGCCGCCGGCGTCATCCACACCGACTTCGAACGCGGTTTCATCCGCGCCGAGACCGTCGGCTACGACGACTACATCAAGTACAACGGCGAGCAGGGCGCGAAGGAAGCCGGCCGCCTCCGCCTCGAGGGCAAGGACTACCTCGTGAAGGAAGGCGACGTCCTCCACTTCCGCTTCAACGTCTAAGCCACTCATCCCTGGGGAACCCCTTTTGGGGGAGATGCCCTATGGGGGAAGAACCTGGTGGGAGCGCGCTTGCGCGCGATGCTCTTAAAAAAAACCGGCGCAAGCCGGTTTTTTTTATCGGTTCATCCGCTAACGCGAATGCATGCATCCAGCGGCTCGCGCCGCCTCAGGCTGGCACGCCGTTCTGCGACACAATTCAATCGCTTGCAATTGAATTAGCCCGTCCCTACATTCGGCCCATGGCCACGAAAGAAACCAAGGATAGCGGCATCCAGCCTCCCCGCACCCTCGACGGGCAGCTGTGCTTCGCGCTGTACTCGGCCAACCTGGCCATGGGCAAGGTCTACCGCCAGCTGCTGGCGAAGCTCGACCTCACCTACCCGCAATACCTCGTGATGCTGGTGCTCTGGGAGCGCGATGGCGTCACGGTCTCGGAGCTGGGCGACAAGTTGTTCCTGGATTCGGCCACGCTCACGCCGCTTCTGAAGCGGCTGCAGGCCGCGGGTCTTGTCGCGCGCAACCGCAGCACGCAGGACGAGCGCCAGGTCATCGTCACGCTTACCGACGAGGGCAGGGCGCTGCAGGCGAAGGCGGCCGACGTGCCTGTCGATCTGTTCTGCGCGATGGATTGCGATGTGGAGACGTTGGGTGGGTTGAAGGCGCAGCTTGAGATGCTGCGCTCGAACCTCTCTGACGCTGCTAAGTAAGAGCATCGCGCGCAAGCGCGCTCCTACAAGGGCTCTCAGCCCTGCCCAGTCACCGACCGCTGGATATGGTCGAGGTACTGGTCCAGCTCCGCGATGCTGGCGAACACCTCCTTCACCGGCACGGCCTTCACGATATCGAAGACCTTCTTCACCTGTGGCTGCGGGTTCAGGAGGAGCGTGCGGCCGCCGCGGTCGTGCATCTGCTTGCGCAGCTGCGCGAGGCTGCGCAGGCCGGCGCTGCTGATGTAGTTCAGCTGCGAGAGGTCGAGCACCAGGGTGCCGCCGTTGTCGACCAGGGGGGTGATATCGCGCATGGTTTCGTCGAAATCACTGAATGAGTTGGCGTCGAGGCTGCCTTCCAGCCACACGGTGCTGCGCTCCGGCGTCGGGCTTTCATTGCGGACGATCAATGTCATGGGGTGGGCTCGTCAGGCGGGGAGGGGTCGAAGCGGACGACGACGCGGTTGCCGCGTGCGTCCCGCGCGTATTCGAAACCGGAGGCGATGCTGCGCGCCAGGTGCAGGCCCAGGCCGCCGACCTCGCGGTCGGCGAGGTCGCCGGGCAGGTCGGGCGGTTCCTGTTCCAGCGGATTGAAGGGCTGGCCGTCGTCGCGCAGTTCCAGGCGCACGGCGTCGGTGCGGGCTTCGAGCTTGATCTCGATGGTGCCGCGGCGGCCGTCGGGGTAGCCGTGGCGCACGGTGTTCACCAGCAGCTCCTCGAGCACCAGGCGCACGTCGGCGCGGCAGGCGTCGTCGACCTCCGCGCGGCCCAGCGTGGTGTCGGCGTGCTCCAGTGCCTGGAACACGTCCTCGAGGCGGTTAGGAATGCACAGCCGCATGGATACGTGCTCCCTCGGCCCCCGTGTCGTGCCACGTGAGGGCGAGCAGGGCGATATCGTCGTAAGCGGGCGCGCCGCTGGTGTAGGCGTCCACGTCTTCCAGCACGCGTTCCACGTAGGTGCCGGGGTTGGCGCCCTCGTCGATGCGCGCCACGCTGTCGAGCAGCGCGTGGGTGCCATACAGGCGCTGGTTGCCCGCATGGGCTTCGCTGACGCCGTCGGTGTACATGAGCAAGGTGTCGCCCCCCAGCAACGAAAGTACGCGTACAGGGTAGCGCGCTTCGCGGTCGAGGCCGAGCGCGGGGCCGGTTTCCACGTCGACGAGGATGGCGCTGCCGCCGGCGTGCAGCACCGGTTGCTCGTGGCCCGCGCTGGCGAGCGACAGCAGGCCCGTTTCGGTTTCGATGACGCCGCAGAGCAGCGTGACGAACATGCAGGTGTCGTTGCCCTTGCATAGCTCGCGGTTGAGGGCGCCGAGGATATCGCTGGGCGAGCGCGCGTGGGTGGCGATGGTGCGGGCCAGCGTGATGGTGCGCGCCATGAAGAGCGCGGCGGGGATGCCTTTGTCGGAGACATCGCCCACCATCACGCAGACGTGCCTGGCGCCGAGCGTGAAATACACGTACAGGTCGCCGCCCACCGCGCTGGCAGGACGTAGCGCGGCGTGCACTTCAAGGCGGCCGTCTTCGGCCAGCCAGTGCGCCTCGGGGATCAGCGCCAGCTGGATCTGACGCGCGATCTCCAGCTCGCTGGCCATGCGGGCCTGGTCGCGCGCGATGCGCTGGCCGGTCTCGATGTGGCCGGCCAGTTGGTGGCGCATCTGGTCGAAGGCGCGGGTGAGGCGGCCCACGTCGTCGTCGCGGCGCACTTCCGGCAATTCGAAGTCGAGGTCGCCGCGGGCCACGTCCTCGGCGCGGTTGGCCAGGACCTTCAGCGGCGCCATGAGCCGCCGCGTGATCACCAGCGTGATGATGGCCACGCCGACGAGGGCGAGCACGCCCAGCAGGCCATCGACCAGGTAGGTGCGGCGCAGGTCGGCCAGCACGCGGCGCTCGGGCATGCTGAGGCCGAACACCCAGCGCGTGCCCTTCACGGGCACGAAGTACACCCAGACGGGCTCGCTGACCCGCCCGCCGTCCTCCGGCGTGATGCGCACGGGGTTCTGCTTGCGGGCGATGGCATCCAGCAGTGGCTTGCTGCCGCGCGTGCCGATGTACGAGCGCCAGTCGTGGGCGAGGAACTCGCCATTGGCGTCGGCCACGAACGCCGAGGCGTGGTCGGGCTTGGTGAGGTCGCCGAGCAGGGTCTGCAGCCAGCCCAGGCTGATCGTGGCGTCGGTGACGCCGATGACGGGCACGTCCTTGCCCGGGATGGCCACGGAATAGCCGATCAGCGTTTCGTTGTGGGCCGCGGAGCGGAACGGCGGCTGCCAGCAGCCATGGTCGCAGTTGAGCCCGCGGACGAACCACGGGGCGCTCCAGTAGGGCTCCGGGTCGGCCAGGCGGTCGCTGGCGACGAGCGTGCCGTTGGCATCGCGGCGGGCTACCGGGGCGTCCTCCGGGCGCAGGTGGTTCACGTCCCGGGGGATGAAGGCGGCGCTGACGTCGACGAGCTCGGGGTTCACGGCCAGCACGTCGTGGATCACCGAGGGCGCCTGGTCGCGGCGGGTACCCAGCACGCCGGCCACCACCTGGGCCACCTTGGCGACGCTGTCGATGCGGCCCTGGATGCGCGTGGCGGCGGCGTCGGCGACGGCGGCGGCCTCGCGCTCGGTCTGCCGCAGCATCTGGTCGCGGGTGTGGGTGAGCAGCAGGCCGCCCGTGATGACGAGCACGGCGGCCGAGCCCACGAGGACGCCCAGGGCCAGCCGCGATGCGACGCTGCGTAGGACCACGGGCGGCTCCAGGGGGAGGGTTACCGCGAATCTATGCCGCCCGGGGCGTGGCGACAAGCTGTCCGGAGGCCATAATGGGCGTCTTCCCCCAGCAAGGTAAGGGCATGCCCGGCTCCCAGCGCGATGTTGAATTCCGATTCCTGGCCCAGCCGACCGACGTGAATTTCGGTGGCAAGGTGCACGGCGGCATGGTCATGAAGTGGATCGACCAGGCCGGCTACGCCTGCGCCGTGGGCTGGAGCGGGGCCTATTGCGTCACGGTCTCGGTCAGCGGCATCCAGTTCCTTGCGCCCATCCTCATCGGCGACCTGGTCACGGTGCGGGCCCGCCTCATCCACACCGGCACCTCCAGCATGCACCTGGCCGTGGACGTGCTAGCGAAGGACCTGCGCAGCGGCGAGCCGCGCCTGGCCACGAGCTGCGTCATGGTCTTCGTGGCCATGGACAAGCCTGATGGCGGCAAGCCCACGCCGGTGCCCCCGTGGGTGCCGGTGGAGGAGCGCGACCTGCGGCTGCAGGAGTACGCCCTGAAGCTCATGGAGATGTCCCGCGCCATGGAGCCCCTGGTACAGAAAACCCGCGAAACCTGAGCGCCTTCTCCTGTGGGAGCCTGCTTGCAGGCGATGCGCTATTCACAACCGCATAACACCCCTGTATAGTTCGCGGCCCACCCGCCGGCCACCCGTACCGGCGGGGTGTTGTCCGGGCCTTCGGAACCCGTCGTCGCATGTGTTTTCAACGTGCGGAAGATGTTGACAGTTTCCGGGGTGCTCGCGACAATAGGCGTTCTTTGTTGGAGGAATACCCAAGCGGCCAACGGGGGCAGACTGTAAATCTGCTGGCTTACGCCTTCGGTGGTTCGAATCCACCTTCCTCCACCATTACGAGTTCCGCGTAGTGCGGGAGTAGTTCAATGGTAGAACTTCAGCCTTCCAAGCTGATTGTGCGGGTTCGATTCCCGTCTCCCGCTCCATTGATCCTCCGCGCATTGCGTCTCGTGCTCATGTAGCTCAGTCGGTAGAGCACTTCCTTGGTAAGGAAGAGGTCGCTGGTTCGATTCCAGTCATGAGCACCATCTCGTCATATTTTGACGGTTCATTTTTCCTTCTATTTTTGACTCCAGCGGAGTTTACGGCTCATGGCAAAGGGTAAGTTCGAACGCACCAAGCCGCACGTCAACGTCGGCACCATCGGTCACGTCGACCACGGCAAGACCACGCTGACCGCCGCGCTGACCAAGGTCGGTGCCGAGCGTTTCGGTGGTGAGTTCAAGGACTACGGTTCGATCGACGCGGCGCCGGAAGAAAAGGCGCGTGGCATCACGATCTCGACCGCCCACGTCGAATACGAATCGCCGACCCGCCACTACGGCCACGTCGATTGCCCGGGCCATGCTGACTACGTCAAGAACATGATCACCGGTGCCGCCCAGATGGACGGCGCGATCCTCGTGTGCTCGGCCGCCGATGGCCCGATGCCGCAGACCCGCGAGCACATCCTGCTCTCGCGCCAGGTCGGCGTGCCGTACATCGTCGTGTTCCTGAACAAGGCCGACATGGTCGACGACGCCGAGCTCCTCGAGCTCGTCGAGATGGAAGTTCGTGAACTCCTCTCGAAGTACGAGTTCCCGGGCGACGATACCCCGATCATCTCGGGTTCGGCCCGTCTCGCCCTCGAAGGCGACCAGTCGGAAATCGGCGTGCCGGCCATCATCAAGCTCGTCGACGCCCTCGACACCTGGATCCCGGAGCCGGAGCGCGACATCGACAAGCCGTTCCTCCTGCCGGTCGAAGACGTGTTCTCGATCTCGGGCCGCGGCACGGTGCTTACCGGTCGCGTCGAGCGCGGCATCATCAAGGTCGGCGACGCCGCCGAAGTCGTGGGCCTGAAGGACACGGTCGCCACCACCGTCACCGGTGTGGAGATGTTCCGCAAGCTGCTCGACCAGGGCCAGGCTGGCGACAACGTCGGCGTGCTGGTTCGCGGCCTGAAGCGTGAAGACGTGGAGCGTGGCCAGGTCCTGTCCAAGCCGGGCACGATCAAGCCGCACACCGATTTCGACGCCGAGGTGTACGTGCTGTCGAAGGAAGAGGGTGGTCGTCACACCCCGTTCTTCAACAACTACCGTCCGCAGTTCTATTTCCGCACCACCGACGTCACTGGCGCCTGCCAGCTGCCGGAGGGCGTGGAAATGGTGATGCCGGGCGATAACGTGAAGATGCACGTCCAGCTCCTGAAGCCGATCGCCATGGACGAAGGCCTGCGCTTCGCCATCCGCGAAGGTGGCCGCACCGTCGGCGCCGGCGTCGTGGCCAAGATCACCAAGTAAGCTTGTGAAGCCAGCCCCCTGGGGCTGGCCTTCCGCCACGGGCGGCCCGGTCCATGATCGGCCGCCCCTGTGGTTCAACGTTTCACCTGTACGCCAGTAGCTCAATTGGCAGAGCAGCGGTCTCCAAAACCGCAGGTTGGGGGTTCGAGTCCCTCCTGGCGTGCCACTTTCGAGCACGCATGAACACGAAGGCACAAGAAGCCAAGGGCACGAGCCCTGCCGACATCGGTAAGCTGCTGCTTGCCTTCATCGTGCTCGCGGCCGGCATCACCGGTTTCTATTACTACGGCGATAACCCGAACGTGCCCGCCATCGCGCGCGGCCTTGGCGTTGTCGTCGCCGTCGTCGCCGCCCTGGCGATCGGCGCCTTCACGGCCCCGGGCCGTAAGCTGCGCGGGTTCCTTTCCGAATCGCAGTTCGAGTTGCGCAAGGTCGTCTGGCCGTCGCGCGACGAAACGCTGAAGACCACCGGTATCATCATCGTGGTCGTCATCATCCTTTCGCTGCTGATGGGGCTCATCGACTGGCTGTTGAAGTCGGTGGTGCTCGATTGGCTGCTCAAGCTCGGACATTGAGGTAAGGCATGAGCAAACGTTGGTACGTCGTTCACGCCTATTCGGGGTTCGAGCAGCAGGTTCGCAAGGCCCTCGAAGAGCGCGTCAAGCGCGAGGCCATGGAAGAGAAGTTCGGTGAGATCCTGGTTCCGACCGAGGAAGTCATCGAGATGCGCGGTGGCCAGAAGCGCCGCAGCGAGCGCAAGTTCTTCCCGGGCTACGTCCTGGTCCAGATCGAGACCGATACCAGCGGCAAAACCCCGCGTATCGACGACGAGTGCTGGCATCTGGTGAAGGAAACCCCGAAGGTCATGGGTTTCATCGGCGGCACCGCCGATCGCCCGCACCCCATCCGCGATACCGAGGCCGACGCCATCCTCAGCCGCGTCCGCGAGGGTGTCGAGAAGCCCCGCCCGAAGGTCCTCTTCGAGCCGGGCGAGATGGTCCGCGTCACCGATGGTCCGTTCAACGACTTCAACGGCGTGGTCGAAGAGGTCAACTACGAAAAGAGCCGCCTGCGCGTCGCGGTGCTCATTTTCGGTCGTTCCACCCCGGTCGAGCTCGAGTTCGGCCAGGTCGAGAAGGCCTGAGGCCAGTTCCACGGCCCCAACGGCACGGCGTTTGCATAAGCCGTGTGAAGTGCCTATAATGCCCGGTTCACGCTGGAGCCTTGTGCTCCGGCGTGCCCGTGTTTAAGGGGTCCGCAGGCGCGGGCTCCATCACACCCAGGGATGGCCAACAGCGAGGAGCCGCAAGGCGCCAGCACTCGCGAGGAAACTAAAATGGCAAAGAAAGTCATTGGTTACATCAAGTTGCAGGTGAAGGCCGGCCAGGCCAACCCGTCGCCGCCGGTGGGCCCCGCCCTCGGCCAGCGCGGCCTCAACATCATGGAGTTCTGCAAGGCGTTCAATGCCGCCACGCAGAAGCTCGAGCCGGGTCTCCCGATCCCGGTCGTGATCACGGCCTACTCGGACCGTACCTTCACCTTCATCACGAAGACCCCGCCGGCCTCGATCCTCCTCAAGAAGATCACGGGCGTCGCCAAGGGTTCGCAGAAGCCGAACACCGACAAGGTGGGCAAGGTCACCCGCGCCCAGCTCGAGGAAATCGCGAAGCAGAAGGAGCCGGATCTCACGGCTGCTGATCTGGATGCCGCCGTGCGTACCATCGCCGGCAGCGCGCGTTCCATGGGTCTGGTGGTGGAGGGTTAAGACATGGCAAAGATCACCAAGCGTATGAAGGCCGCGGCCGCCGCCGTGCAGCCGGGCAAGACCTACTCCCTCGACGAAGCCCTCAAGATCGTCAAGGACAACGCCAAGGCCAAGTTCGCCGAGTCCGTGGACGTCTCCGTCCGCCTCGGCATCGACGCCAAGAAGTCCGACCAGGGTGTCCGTGGCTCGTCGCTGCTGCCGCACGGCACCGGCAAGACGGTTCGCGTCGCCGTGTTCGTGCCGGCCGGTGAAAAGGCCGACGCCGCGCTCGCCGCTGGCGCCGATGCCGTCGGCATGGACGACCTCGCCGAGAAGATGGCCGCTGGCGACCTGAACTACGGCCGCGTCATCGCCACGCCGGATGCCATGCGCGTCGTCGGTAAGCTCGGCCAGGTGCTCGGCCCCCGTGGCCTCATGCCGAACCCGAAGGACGGCTCGGTCACCGCCGACGTCGCCACGGCCGTCAAGAACGCCAAGGCCGGCCAGGTGAAGTTCCGCAACGACAAGGGCGGCATCATCCACGCCACCATCGGCAAGGCCAGCTTCGACGCTGCCCAGCTGGCTGACAACCTCAACGCGCTGCTGGGCGACCTGCTGAAGGCCAAGCCGTCGGCTGCGAAGGGCCAGTACATCCAGAAGGTTGCGCTGTCGAGCACCATGGGCGTTGGCGTGCCGGTCGATACCTCGACCGTGAACGCATCGGCCAAGTAAGTGTTACGACCCCCGTCGGCTTGCCGGCGGGGGCACGTTTTTGAGGGCAGCCCGGTTGCAACACCGGGCAGCCGTCAAAGACCGCAGGCGCGATCAGCGCGCGATGGCGACGAGCAGGGAGCTCGTGTTGGCAAGGAACCGCCGTCATCGCTAGCGGGTTCGCTTAATCGGGCCACAAGCCCAGCCGGCGTAGATGGTGCAGCCCCTTCTGGAATCGTTTCGACTCTGGAAAGGCCACCACCCCCGGGACGCAGACCGTCCCCGACGTCAGGATGATGTCGCCCAGGACCGCAAGCGGCAGGAGTCGTAAGCGGAATTCAATTGGAGGAGTGCAATGGCTCTCAATCTGTCTCAGAAGCAAGAAGTAGTCGCAGAGCTCGCTGAGGTCGCCGCGAAGGCTCACTCCTTGGTTGCTGCCGAATACGCAGGCACCACGGTCTCGCAGATGACCGCGATGCGCAAGAAGGCCCGTGAATCGGGCGTGTTCCTTAAGGTTGTCAAGAACACGCTCGCCGCACGCGCCGTTGCCGGTACCGAGTTCGAGGTCGTCGCCGACGCCCTCACCGGTCCGCTGCTGTACGCGTTCTCGACCGAGGAACCGGGCGCCGCTGGCCGCCTGATCAAGGAATTCGCGAAGACCAACGAAAAGCTCAAGCCGAAGGTCGTTTCCATCGAAGGCAAGCTGTTCGATGCCAGGCACGTCGACGTGCTGGCCTCGCTGCCGACCCGCGAAGAAGCGCTTTCCATGCTGGCCCGCGTGCTGGCCGAGCCGGTCACGATGTTCGCGCGCGCCATCAAGGCCGTCGCGGACAAGCAGGGTGGTGGCGAAGTCGCCGCCGAAGCCCCGGCTGAAGCCTGATCTCGCTGACTCTTTTCTCATCGAAACCCATTTCAGAAGGTAAGAAACAATGTCCACCCTGACCACCGAACAGATCGTTGAAGCCATCAAGGCCAAGTCCCTGACGGAAATCATGGAACTGGTGAAGTCGATCGAAGACACCTTCGGCGTCTCCGCTGCCGCCCCGGTTGCCGCTGCCGCCGCCGCTGGCCCGGCCGCTGCCGTCGAAGAGCAGACCGAGTTCGACGTCATCCTCAAGTCCGCTGGCGACAAGAAGGTCGACGTGATCAAGGCCGTCCGCGCCATCACCGGCCTGGGCCTGAAGGAAGCCAAGGACCTCACCGAAGCCGGTGGCGTCGTGAAGGAAGCTGCTTCGAAGGAAGACGCAGCCAAGTTCAAGAAGGATCTGGAAGCCGCCGGCGCCACGGTCGAACTCAAGTAATTGGCGCCTTGCGCGCCCCGAGTTTGACTTAGCGTCATGCCAGGCCTGGGGGCGAAAGCCCCCGGGCTTTGGCCGTTCCAAAGCTGTGTGTCGTTGTCCCCTGTTCCAAACCGTCGGAAATGGGACATCGCGATTCGAGAGCCGCCACGCCGGGGCTCCGCGGTTCGAATCCCGATCTCCGATTTTCGATTCACCTTTAGCTGGCACGACGGTGCCGGCAACTACAAGACCGAGGCGGTAACACCCATGACCTACTCGTTTACCGAGAAGAAGCGCATCCGCAAGGATTTCGGCAAGCGGCCCCCCGTGCTGGGCGTGCCCAACCTGCTGACGATCCAGACCGACTCGTACAAGGAATTCCTCCAGGAGCACACCGCGCCCAAGTCGCGCGAGGACAAGGGCCTGCATGCGGCCCTCAAGTCCGTGTTCCCCATCTCCAGCTACTCGGGTAACGCCGCGCTGGAATACGTCGACTACCGCCTGGGCGAGCCGGCGTTCGACGAGCGCGAGTGCCGCAACCGCGGCATGACGTTCGGCGCCCCGCTGCGCGCCACCGTGCGCCTTGTCATCTACGACAAGGACAGCCCGGCGTCGAAGAAGGCCGTCAAGTACGTGAAGGAGCAGGAGGTCTACATGGGCGAAATTCCGCTCATGACCGATACCGGCACCTTCATCATCAACGGCACCGAGCGCGTCATCGTCTCGCAGCTGCACCGTTCGCCGGGCGTGTTCTTCGACCACGACCGTGGCAAGACGCACAGCTCGGGCAAGCTGCTGTTCTCCGCGCGCGTCATCCCTTACCGCGGCTCGTGGCTCGACTTCGAGTTCGACCCGAAGGATGCCCTGTTCACCCGTATCGACCGCCGCCGCAAGCTGCCGGTCACGGTGCTGCTCCGCGCGCTGGGCTACACCAACGAAGAGATGCTCAGCATCTTCTTCGAGCACAACGTGTTCCACCTGGGCAAGAAGGGTGCCGTCACCCTCGACCTGGTCGCCGAGCGCCTGCGCGGTGAAACCCTGTCGTTCGACCTCGTGGTCGATGGCAAGGTGCTGGTCGAAGCCGGCAAGCGCATCACGGCGCGCCACGTGCGCCAGCTGGCCAACGAGAAGATCGCGACGCTGGAAGTCCCCGACGACTACCCGGTGGGCCGCATCGTGGCCATCGACATGATCGACAAGGACACCGGCGAAGTCATCGCCGCGGCCAACGACGAGCTCACCCTCGAGCACCTCGAGCACTTCCGCAAGGCCGGCATCGAAACCGTGCCGACGCTGTACGTGAACGACCTCGACCGCGGCGCCTACATCTCGAACACGCTGCGCATCGACAACACGCGCACGCAGCTCGAGGCCCTGGTCGAAATCTACCGCATGATGCGCCCGGGCGAGCCGCCCACCAAGGACGCCGCGCAGAACCTGTTCTTCAACCTGTTCTTCACCTTCGACCGCTACGACCTCTCGGCCGTGGGCCGCATGAAGTTCAACCGCCGCGTCGGCCGCAAGGACGTCATCGGCCCGGGCGTGCTGTACGACCACAAGTACTTCAGCGACCGCAAGGAAGAAGCCTGCCAGCAGCTCATCAGCGAGCTGGGCGAAACCTCCGACGTGCTCGACGTGCTGCGCGTGCTCATCGACATCCGCAACGGCATCGGGACGGTCGACGATATCGACCACCTGGGCAACCGTCGCGTGCGTTCGGTCGGCGAAATGGCGGAGAACACCTTCCGCATCGGCCTCGTCCGCGTCGAGCGCGCGGTGCGCGAGCGCCTGTCGCTGGCTGAATCCGAAGGCCTCACCCCGCAGGAACTCATCAACGCCAAGCCCGTCGCGGCCGCGGTGAAGGAGTTCTTCGGGTCGTCGCAGCTTTCGCAGTTCATGGACCAGAACAACCCGCTGTCGGAAGTCACCCACAAGCGCCGCGTCTCGGCCCTTGGCCCGGGCGGCCTGACCCGCGAGCGCGCCGGCTTCGAAGTGCGCGACGTGCACCCGACCCATTACGGCCGCGTCTGCACCATCGAAACGCCGGAAGGCCCGAACATCGGCCTGATCAACTCGCTGGCCGTGTACGCCCGCACCAACGCCTACGGCTTCCTCGAGACGCCGTACCGCAAGGTCGAGAACGGCAAGGTCACCGACAAGGTCGATTACCTGTCGGCGATCGAAGAGGGCGACCACGTCATCGCGCAGGCGAACTCGCCGCTCTCGAAGGAAGGCAAGTTCCTCGAAGACTTCGTGTCCTGCCGCTTCCGCGGTGAGTCCGAGCTGCGCCCGTCGGCCGAGATCAACTACATGGACGTCTCGCCCATGCAGACGGTGTCGGTGGCGGCGGCGCTCGTGCCGTTCCTCGAGCACGATGACGCGAACCGCGCGCTCATGGGCGCGAACATGCAGCGCCAGGCCGTGCCCACGCTGCGCAGCCAGAAGCCGCTCGTCGGCACGGGCATCGAGCGCGCCGTGGCGCGCGACTCGGGCGTCACCGTGTCCGCCAAGCGCGGCGGTGTCATCGACCAGGTCGATGCCGCCCGTATCGTCGTGCGCGTCAACGAAGCCGAAGTGGGCGACGACGATGCCGGCGTCGATATCTACACGCTGACCAAGTACACCCGCTCCAACCAGAACACCAACCTCAACCAGCGCCCGCTGGTGAACGTGGGTGACGTGGTGGCCGTGGGCGATACGCTGGCCGACGGTTCGTCGACCGACCTGGGCGAGCTTGCGCTCGGCCAGAACATGCTCGTCGCCTTCATGCCGTGGAACGGCTACAACTTCGAAGACTCGATCCTCATCTCCGAGCGCGTCGTGCAGGAAGACCGCTACACCTCGATCCACATCGAGGAGCTCACCTGCATCGCCCGTGACACGAAGCTGGGCGCCGAGGAAATCACCGCGGACATCCCGAACGTCGGCGAGCAGGCCCTGGCCCGCCTCGACGAGAGCGGCATCGTCTACATCGGTGCGGAAGTGAAGGCGGGCGACATCCTCGTCGGCAAGGTCACGCCGAAGGGCGAAAGCCAGCTCACCCCGGAAGAAAAGCTCCTGCGCGCCATCTTCGGCGAGAAGGCCTCGGACGTGAAGGACAGCTCGCTGCGCGTGCCCCCGGGCATGGACGGCAATGTCATCGACGTGCAGGTCTTCACCCGCGACGGCATCGAGAAGGACAAGCGCGCCAAGCAGATCGAGGAAACCGAACTCAAGCGCATCCGCAAGGATCTTGACGACCAGTTCCGCATCCTCGAGGGCGCCATCTACGCCCGCATGCGCACGCAGCTCGTCGGCAAGAGCGCCATGAGCGGCCCGGCCGGCCTCAAGCGCGGCGCCGTCATCGACGACGCCTACCTCGACGGCCTGAAGAAGGACGACTGGTTCAAGATCAACGTCAAGGAAGAGGAAGTCTCGGAGTTCCTCGAGCGCGCGGCCGAGCAGGTCAAGCGCCACAAGGAAGCCTTCGACAAGCGCTTCAAGGAGAAGCAGGGCAAGATCACCCAGGGCGACGACCTCGCCCCGGGCGTGCTCAAGATGGTCAAGGTGTACCTCGCCGTGAAGCGCCGCATCCAGCCGGGCGACAAGATGGCGGGCCGCCACGGTAACAAGGGCGTGGTCTCGATGATCGTGCCGGTCGAGGACATGCCGTTCTCCGCCGACGGCCGCCCGGTCGATATCGTGCTGAACCCGCTCGGCGTGCCGTCGCGTATGAACATCGGCCAGATCCTCGAAGTCCACCTTGGGTGGGCGGCGAAGGGCCTTGGCCACAAGATCGACGCGATGATCGAAGCCCAGGAGAAGCCGGCCAAGCTGCGCGAGTTCCTGCACGAGGTGTACAACCACGGCAACGCCGGCGCCGAAGGTGCCACGCGCCTGGTCGACCTCGCCTCGATGTCGGACGACGAAATCGTCAACCTCGCGGATAACCTCCGCGACGGCGTGCCGATGGCGACCCCGGTGTTCGACGGTGCGGAAGAGCACGAGATCAAGCACATGCTGAAGCTCGCGGGCCTGCCGGAATCCGGCCAGACCGTGCTGTTCGACGGCCGTACCGGCGAAGCGTTCGATCGCCCGGTCACCGTCGGCTACATGCACATGCTGAAGCTGAACCACCTGGTCGACGACAAGATGCACGCGCGCTCCACGGGCCCGTACTCGCTCGTCACCCAGCAGCCGCTGGGCGGCAAGGCGCAGTTCGGCGGCCAGCGCTTCGGCGAAATGGAAGTCTGGGCGCTCGAAGCCTACGGCGCGGCGTACACCCTGCAGGAAATGCTGACCGTCAAGTCGGACGACGTGCAGGGCCGCAACCAGATGTACAAGAACATCGTCGACGGCAACCACGAAATGGCTGCGGGCATGCCGGAATCCTTCAACGTCCTCGTGAAGGAAATCCGCTCGCTCGGTATCGACATCGAGCTCGAAGAGCTCAACAAGTGATCGTCGCGGCTATCGGAGATTACGCATGAAAGACCTGCTCAATCTGTTCAACCAGCAGCGACAGACGCTGGACTTCGACGCGATCAAGATCGCCCTGGCTTCGCCGGAGCTGATCCGCTCGTGGTCGTACGGCGAAGTGAAGAAGCCGGAAACCATCAACTACCGCACGTTCAAGCCCGAGCGTGATGGCCTGTTCTGCGCCGCCATCTTCGGTCCCATCAAGGACTACGAGTGCCTGTGCGGCAAGTACAAGCGCATGAAGCACCGCGGCGTGGTGTGCGAGAAGTGCGGCACCGAGGTCACCCTGGCCAAGGTCCGTCGCGAGCGCATGGGCCACATCGAGCTGGCCAGCCCCACCGCGCACATCTGGTTCCTGAAGTCGCTGCCTTCGCGCATCGGCCTCATGCTGGACATGACGCTGCGCGACATCGAGCGCATCCTGTACTTCGAGGCGTTCGTCGTCATCGATCCGGGCCTGACCGCGCTCGAGCGCGGCCAGCTGCTCAGCGAAGACCAGTACCTGGAAGCCACCGAAGAGCACGGCGACGAGTTCGATGCCCGCATGGGTGCCGAGGCCGTCTATGAGCTGCTGAAGAGCCTCGACCTGCCGGGCGAAGTCATCCGCCTGAAGGAAGAGATCGCTTCCACCAACTCGGAAACCAAGCTCAAGCGCCTCACCAAGCGCGTGAAGCTGATCGAGGCGTTCCTGGAATCCGGCAACAAGCCGGAGTGGATGGTGCTGACCGTCCTGCCGGTGCTGCCGCCCGACCTGCGTCCGCTGGTTCCGCTCGATGGCGGCCGTTTCGCCACGTCCGACCTGAACGACCTGTACCGCCGTGTCATCAACCGTAATAACCGCCTGAAGCGCCTGCTCGAACTCGCCGCGCCGGACATCATCGTCCGCAACGAGAAGCGCATGCTGCAGGAATCGGTCGATGCGCTGCTCGACAACGGCCGCCGCGGCCGTGCCATCACTGGCACGAACAAGCGCGCGCTGAAGTCGCTGGCCGACATGATCAAGGGCAAGCAGGGCCGCTTCCGCCAGAACCTGCTCGGCAAGCGCGTCGACTACTCGGGCCGTTCGGTCATCGTGGTCGGCCCGACCCTGCGCCTGCACCAGTGCGGCCTGCCGAAGAAGATGGCGCTCGAGCTGTTCAAGCCCTTCATCTTCGCCAAGCTCCAGGCCCGTGGTGAAGCCACCACGATCAAGGCCGCCAAGAAGCTGGTCGAGCGCGAAGAGTCGCAGGTGTGGGACATCCTCGAAGAGGTGATCCGCGAACACCCGGTCATGCTGAACCGTGCGCCCACGCTGCACCGTCTCGGCATCCAGGCGTTCGAGCCGGTGCTCATCGAAGGCAAGGCGATCCAGCTGCATCCGCTCGTCTGTACCGCGTTCAACGCGGACTTCGACGGTGACCAGATGGCCGTGCACGTGCCGCTCTCGATCGAGGCGCAGCTCGAAGCCCGCGCGCTCATGATGTCGTCCAACAACGTGCTGTCGCCGGCGAACGGCGAGCCGATCATCGTGCCGTCGCAGGACGTCGTGCTCGGCCTGTACTACATGACCCGCGAGCTGGTGAACGCGAAGGGCACCGGCATGGTGTTCGCGAACCTCGGCGAAGTGCGCCGCGCGTACGACAACCGCGCGGTCGAGCTGCACGCCAAGGTCAAGGTGCGCGTGCGCGTCTTCAACCTGTCCGAGACCGGCGAGCGCGTCGCCTCCACCCAGATCGTCGACACGACGGTTGGTCGCGCCCTGCTGGCCGAGATCATCCCGGAAGGCCTCCCGTTCGCCCTGGTGAACACGGAGCTGACCAAGAAGAACATCTCGCGCCTCATCAACCAGAGCTACCGCCTCCTTGGCCTCAAGGAATCGGTTGTGTTCGCGGATAAGCTGATGTACACCGGCTTCCGCTTCGCGACGCGCGCCGGTATCTCGATCGGCATCGACGACATGAAGATCCCGGCCGAGAAGAAGGCGATCCTCGAGGAAGCCGAGAAGGAAGTGGTCGAGATCCAGGAGCAGTACCAGTCGGGCCTGGTCACCGCGGGCGAGCGCTACAACAAGGTGGTCGACATCTGGTCGCGCACGAACGAACTCGTCGCGAAGGCCATGATCGACGGCATCGGCACCGAGAAGGTGACCGACGCCGAGGGCAAGCAGGTCAACCAGAAGTCGATGAACTCGCTGTACATCATGGCTGACTCGGGTGCGCGTGGTAGCGCGGCCCAGATCCGCCAGCTGGCCGGCATGCGCGGCCTGATGGCCCGCCCGGATGGCTCGATCATCGAGACGCCCATCAAGGCGAACTTCCGCGAAGGCCTCAACGTGCTGCAGTACTTCAACTCCACCCACGGCGCCCGCAAGGGCCTCGCGGATACGGCGCTGAAGACGGCGAACTCCGGTTACCTCACCCGTCGCCTCGTCGACGTGGCGCAGGACGTGGTCATCACCGAGCACGATTGCGGCACCGAAGACGGCGTGATGATGGCGCCGATCGTGGAAGGCGGCGACGTGGTCGAGCCGCTGCGCGAGCGCGTGCTGGGCCGCACGGTCGTCGAAGACGTCTACGCCCCGGGCGAAGGCGACGAGCCGATCGTCACCCGCGATACCCTGCTCGACGAAAGCCTGGTCGACAAGCTCGACAAGGCCGGCGTGCAGCTCATCAAGGTGCGTTCGCCCATCACCTGCCGCGCCAGCCACGGCGTCTGCGCCCTGTGCTACGGCCGTGACCTTGCCCGTGGCCACCTGGTCAACATGGGTGAGGCCGTGGGCGTCGTCGCCGCGCAGTCCATCGGTGAGCCGGGTACCCAGCTGACGATGCGTACGTTCCATATCGGTGGCGCGGCCTCCCGTGCCGCCGCCGTGGATAACGTCACCGTCCGCACCACCGGCGCGCTGAAGTTCAACAACCTGAAGTCGGTCGAGCACTCGGCGGGCCACCTGGTCGCCGTGTCGCGTTCGGGCGAAGTGAGCGTCATCGACGCGAACGGCCGCGAGCGCGAGCGTTACAAGGTGCCCTACGGCGCGACCATCACGGTGAAGGACGGCGACCCGGTCAAGGCCGGCCAGACCGTCGCGAACTGGGATCCGCATACCCACCCGATCGTCACGGAAGTGGCCGGCGTGGTCCGCTTCATTGACTTCATCGATGGCGTGACCGTGCAGTCGCAGACCGACGAGCTCACCGGCCTCGAGTCGGCGGTGGTGACCGATCCGAAGCGTCGCGGCACGCAGGCCAAGGACCTGCGCCCGATCGTCCGCCTGGAAGACAGCAAGGGCCGTGAGCTCAAGCTGCCGGGTACGGATATCGCGGCCCAGTACTTCCTGCCGGCCGGGGCCATCGTCTCGATCCAGAACGGCGCCGAAGTGGGCGTGGGTGACGTCGTCGCCCGTATCCCGCAGGAAACGTCGAAGACCCGCGACATCACCGGTGGTCTTCCGCGCGTGGCCGATCTGTTCGAAGCCCGCAAGCCCAAGGAGCCGGCGATCCTGGCCGAGCGCTCGGGCATCATCAGCTTCGGCAAGGACACCAAGGGCAAGCAGCGCCTCATCATCAAGGACGTGGACGGCAACGAGCACGAGGAGCTGATCCCGAAGTGGCGCCAGGTCATCGTCTTCGAAGGCGAGCACGTGGAGAAGGGCGAAACCGTCGTCGACGGCGAGCCGAATCCGCATGACATCCTGCGCCTGCTGGGTGTCGAGCCGCTGGCGGGCTACCTGGTCAAGGAAATCCAGGACGTCTACCGCCTGCAGGGCGTGAAGATCAACGACAAGCACATCGAAGCGATCATTCGCCAGATGCTCCGCAAGGTCGAGATCACCGACGCCGGCGACAGCACCTACCTGCGCGGTGAGCAGGTCGAGCGCATCCGCATCAACGAGGAGAACGAGCGCGCCGAGAAGCGGGGCGAGCGTCCTACCGAGTTCGAATCGGTGCTGCTGGGCATCACCAAGGCCTCGCTGGCCACCGAGTCGTTCATCTCGGCGGCCTCGTTCCAGGAGACCACCCGCGTCCTTACCGAGGCCGCGGTCCGGGGTACCCGTGATACGTTGCGTGGCCTGAAGGAAAATGTTATTGTTGGGCGGCTAATCCCTGCGGGTACGGGTCTGGCCTACCACGCCTCGCGTCGTAGCCAGAGCGGCCTGACGGATGCGGATCTCCAGACCCTCCAGGGCTCGGGCTCCTCCGTCTCGTTCGAAGAGGCTCCCGCCGGGTCCAACGATAGCGCCGAGTGAGGCTCCTGTACGGGCTTCGCCCGTACATACGAAATGAGGCGCACGGATGCGCCTCGTGTTCGGATTCAGGGACGATGGGTGCCGGCCGCATAGTGCGGGGGCGCACGTCAAAATCGCTTACACGGCGGGCCGATTCTTCGGTCTGCCTTTATGTTTCTCAGGAATAGCTTCGCATGACGACAGTCAACCAGTTGGTGCGCAAATCCCGCAGCCCCAAGGCGTACAAGAGCGCCTCGCCGGCCCTGCAGAGCAGCCCGCAGCGTCGCGGTGTCTGCACGCGCGTTTACACGACCACCCCGAAGAAGCCGAACTCGGCGCTGCGTAAGGTTGCCAAGGTGCGCCTCACCAACGGTTTCGAAGTCATCAGCTACATCGGTGGCGAAGGTCACAACCTCCAGGAGCACTCGGTGGTCCTGATCCGTGGCGGTCGCGTCAAGGATCTCCCCGGTGTTCGTTACCACACGGTTCGCGGCAGCCTCGACTGCGCGGGCGTGACCAAGCGTCGCAAGTCGCGCTCGAAGTACGGCGCCAAGCGCCCGAAAGGCTAAGTGAAGGACACAGAATATGTCGCGTAAAGGTTCCCATCCCGCCCGTGTCGTCCTCCCGGACCCGAAGCACGGAAGCCAGCTGATCGCCCGCTTCATCAACATGGTGATGAAGTCCGGCAAGAAGTCGGTCGCTGAAGCCATCGTCTACGGTGCCCTCGAGGCCATCGGCGAGAAGCACGCAGAGCCCGTCCAGCTCGTCGAAAAGGCCCTGGGCAACATCGCCCCGGCCGTCGAAGTGAAGTCCCGCCGCGTCGGCGGTGCGACCTACCAGGTGCCGGTCGAAGTCCGTCCGGGCCGTCGCATGGCGCTTGCCATGCGCTGGGTCATCGATGCCGCCCGCAAGCGTGGCGAGACGTCGATGCCGCGCAAGCTGGCTGCCGAGCTGCTGGAGGCTTCCGAGTCCCGTGGCGGCGCCGTCAAGAAGCGCGAAGAAACGCACCGCATGGCAGAAGCCAACAAGGCCTTCTCGCATTACCGCTGGTAATCCCCCCAGCTTCCAAGATCTGAGGTAAGACTGTGGCACGCACCACTCCCATCGAGCGCTACCGCAATTTCGGCATCATGGCCCACATCGATGCCGGCAAGACCACGACCACGGAGCGCATCCTGTTCTACACCGGCGTCAGTCACAAGATTGGCGAGGTGCATGACGGTGCGGCAACGATGGACTGGATGGAGCAGGAACAGGAACGCGGCATCACCATCACTTCCGCCGCCACCACGGCGTTCTGGAAGGGCATGGACCGTTCGCTTCCCGAGCACCGCTTCAACATCATCGATACCCCGGGGCACGTCGACTTCACCATCGAAGTGGAGCGTTCACTCCGCGTGCTCGATGGCGCGGTGTTCGTGCTTTGCGCCGTGGGTGGTGTGCAGCCGCAGTCGGAAACCGTGTGGCGCCAGGCCAACCGTTACAAGGTGCCGCGCCTCGCGTTCGTCAACAAGATGGACCGCACGGGTGCCAACTTCTACAAGGTCGTCGACCAGCTGAAGGCCCGCCTCGCCGCCAACCCGGTGCCGATGCAGGTGCCGATCGGCGCCGAAGACAACTTCGAAGGCGTGGTCGACCTGCTCAAGATGAAGGCCATCAAGTGGGATATGGAATCCCA
Organism: Luteibacter yeojuensis; assembly: GCF_000964085.1. Lineage (GTDB taxonomy): Bacteria > Pseudomonadota > Gammaproteobacteria > Xanthomonadales > Rhodanobacteraceae > Luteibacter > Luteibacter yeojuensis_A. The sequence goes on along the minus strand of NZ_JZRB01000020.1, from coordinate 2,855 downwards.
GGGCATGAAGTTCGAGTACGTCGACATCCCGGCCGAGCTGGTCGAGAAGGCGACTGCCGATCGTAGCTTCATGGTCGAGGCGGCTGCCGAAGCCACCGAAGAGATGATGGAGAAGTACCTGGAAGAGGGCGACCTCTCCGAGGAAGAGATCATCGAAGGCCTGCGCCTGCGCACGCTGAAGAGCGAGATCATCCCCGTCTACTGCGGCACCGCGTTCAAGAACAAGGGCGTGCAGGCCATGCTCGACGCCGTCGTCAACCTGCTCCCGTCGCCCATCGACCGCCCGCCGGTCGAAGGCGTGAACGAAGACGAGCAGCCGGATACCCGTCCGGCCAAGGACGACGCGCCGTTCTCGGCCCTCGCGTTCAAGATCATGACCGATCCGTTCGTCGGCGCCCTGACGTTCTTCCGTGTCTACTCGGGCACGCTGAACGCCGGTGACCAGGTGTACAACCCGGTCAAGTCGAAGAAGGAGCGCATTGGCCGCATCCTGCAGATGCACGCCAACGAGCGTCACGAACTGAAGGAAGTCCGCGCTGGCGATATCGCCGCTGCGGTCGGCCTGAAGGACGTCACCACCGGTGACACGCTCTGCGCGCAGGACCACATCATCACCCTCGAGCGCATGTCGTTCCCCGAGCCGGTGATCTCGATGGCGGTTGAGCCGAAGACCAAGTCGGACCAGGAAAAGATGGGTATCGCCCTCGGCCGCCTGGCCGCGGAAGATCCGTCGTTCCGCGTCCGTACGGACGAAGAGTCGGGCCAGACGATCATCTCGGGCATGGGCGAGCTTCACCTGGATATCCTGGTGGACCGCATGAAGCGCGAGTTCAACGTCGAAGCCAACGTCGGCAAGCCGCAGGTGGCCTACCGCGAAACGATCCAGGGTTCGGACGTCAAGTCGGACTACAAGCACGCCAAGCAGTCGGGTGGTAAGGGTCAGTACGGTCACGTCGTGATCGAGCTGTCGCCCATCACCGACGCCGATCGTGCGGACGAGAAGCTCGCCGCTGGCATCAAGGACGACTTCCTGTTCATCAACGACATCACGGGTGGTGTGATTCCGAAGGAATTCATCCCGTCGGTGGAAAAGGGCCTGCGCGAAACGATCACGGCCGGTCCGCTCGCGGGCTTCCCGGTGGTCAACGTCAAGGTCAAGCTCGTTTTCGGTTCGTACCACGACGTCGACTCGTCCGAAATGGCGTTCAAGCTCGCCGCCTCCATGGCGTTCAAGCAGGGCTTCGCCAAGGCGCAGCCGGTGCTGCTCGAGCCGATCATGAAGGTCGAGGTCGTCACGCCGGAAGACTACGTCGGTGACGTCATGGGCGATATCAGCCGTCGTCGCGGCATGCTCACGGGCCAGGAAGAGACCCCGTCGGGCAAGACCGTCAACGCGATGATCCCGCTGGGTGAAATGTTCGGCTACGCCACCTCGCTGCGCTCGCAGACGCAGGGCCGCGCCACGTTCACCATGGAATTCGACCACTACGAGCCGGCGCCGAAGAACATCGCCGACGAGGTCATGAAGAAGTCCTGATAGGGCTTCTTCTTCCACCATCCAACGTATTTTAGAGGTTTCAAGTCATGGCAAAGGGCAAGTTCGAACGCAACAAGCCGCACGTCAACGTCGGCACCATTGGCCACGTCGACCACGGCAAGACCACGCTGACCGCCGCGCTGACCAAGGTCGGTGCAGAGCGCTTCGGTGGTGAATTCAAGGATTACGGCTCGATCGACGCGGCGCCGGAAGAGAAGGCTCGTGGCATCACGATCTCGACCGCCCACGTGGAATACGAATCGGCCACGCGCCACTACGCGCACGTCGATTGCCCGGGCCACGCCGACTACGTCAAGAACATGATCACCGGTGCCGCCCAGATGGACGGCGCGATCCTGGTGTGCTCGGCCGCTGACGGCCCGATGCCGCAGACCCGCGAGCACATCCTGCTCTCGCGCCAGGTCGGCGTGCCGTACATCCTGGTCTTCCTCAACAAGGCCGACATGGTCGACGACGCCGAGCTCATGGAGCTTGTCGAGATGGAAGTCCGCGAACTGCTCTCGAAGTACGACTTCCCGGGCGACGAGACCCCGATCATCAAGGGTTCGGCGCGCATGGCGCTCGAAGGCGACCAGTCGGAAATCGGCGTGCCGGCCATCATCAACCTCGTTGATGCGCTCGACACTTGGATCCCGACGCCGGAGCGCGACGTCGACAAGACCTTCCTGATGCCGGTCGAAGACGTGTTCTCGATCTCGGGCCGCGGCACCGTCGTCACGGGTCGTATCGAGCGTGGCGTTATCAAGGTTGGCGAAGAAATCGAAGTCGTCGGCATCCGCGATACCCAGAAGACCACGGTCACGGGCGTCGAGATGTTCCGCAAGCTGCTCGACCAGGGCCAGGCGGGTGATAACGCCGGCCTCCTGCTCCGCGGCCTGAAGCGCGACGACGTGCAGCGCGGCCAGGTGCTGGCCAAGCCGGGCACGATCAAGCCGCACACCCAGTTCGAAGCCGAGGTGTACGTGCTGTCGAAGGACGAGGGTGGCCGTCACACCCCGTTCTTCAACAACTACCGTCCGCAGTTCTACTTCCGCACCACCGACGTCACCGGCGCCATCAAGCTGCCGGAAGGCGTGGAAATGGTGATGCCGGGCGACAACGTGAAGATGGCTGTCACCCTGATCCACCCGATCGCCATGGACGAAGGCCTGCGCTTCGCGATCCGCGAAGGCGGCCGCACCGTCGGCGCCGGCGTGGTTTCGAAGGTCACGGCGTAAGCGATATCTCCCTGCGGGGGGATCCAGAGGCGGAGACGAAAGTCTCCGCCTTTTTTTTGGTTCATCGCGGATTACCGGGG
>NZ_JZRB01000002.1 GCF_000964085.1 Luteibacter yeojuensis | reverse complement strand
TCGCGCGCAAGCGCGCTCCCACCCGTCAGAGCAACACGCCATCCTCCGGCTGCACCGGCTTCAACCCATGCACCTCACCCAACATATCGCGCAAATCGATCTCGATGGCGCGCGTGAGCGTGGTCAGCGGCACGTCGTCGTCGGCGTTCTCGAACGGGTTCTGGATGTCGTTGCCGATCTGCAGCAGGGCCAGGAAGAGGAAGCCGGCTACGGTGGAGCCGAGCGGGGTCCACAGGCCCAGGCTTTCCACCAGGCCCAGCGGCAGCAGCAGGCAGAAGCCGTGGGTGAAGATGGCGGGGTAGGTGGCGTATTGCTGGGGCAGCGGGGTGTTCTTGATGCGCTCCATGCCGCCCTGGGCGTTGGAGATATCCGACAGCGTGCGCGCGATGGCGGGCCACAGGATCGGGTCGGGCTTCGCTTCGCCGATCAGCTGGCCGGTGCGGGCATGGATGGCATTGGGCACGTTGAGCACGCCCTTCAGCCGCTCGAGTTCATCACCCGGCAGGCGGCCCACCAGTTCTTCCCACGGCGCCTGGCGGCGCAGGTGCAGGCGCAGGGCGTGCACGTAGGCCACCTGGCGGTGGGCGACGGTGACGGCGCCCTCGCGGGTGGGCATGACTGATAACGCCTCGCGTACCAGGGTGCGCGAGGTGTTCACCATGGCGCCCCACAGGGTGCGGGCTTCCCACCAGCGCGCATACGCCGTGGTGTTGCGGAAGCTGAGGTACACGGCGATGGCCGAGCCCAGCAGGGTGATGGGCAGAGCGGGGAACTCGGCGGTCCAGCGGGGGTGCGCGTAATACCAGAAGGCGGTGACGGCCACGTCCCACGCGAACAGCAGGCCCAGCGGCGTGCCGACGTAACGCAGGATGTGGCCGATATGCGCGCGCCCCGGGAGGATCACGCGCCGTTTTCCTTCTTGATGGCCTCGGCCAGTGGGATGAACTGGTCGCTGGCCTTGTCGAGCACGGCGATGGTGCCGTCGCCAATGTCATACACCCAGCCCTGCAGCGTGATGGCGTGGTTGGCCAGCGCGGCGGTGACGGCGGGGTGGGTGCGCAGGTGGGCCAGCTGCAGGCGCACGTTTTCCTGGGTCACGTCCTTCAGCACGCTGGCCGGCTCGGGCGCGCGGGCGAACACGGCGCTCTTGGCCGCCGCGGCGTTGCGCAGCCAGGCTTCGACGGTGGGGATGGCCTTGAGCGAATCGGGGTTCAGCAGGCCCTTCATGGCGCCGCAATCGCTGTGGCCGCAGATGACCACGTGGCGCACGCGCAGCACGGCCACCGCGAACTCGACCACGGCGGAGACGCCGCCGAGCATCTCGCCGTAGCCCGGCACGATGTTGCCGATGTTGCGGCAGACGAAGAGGTCGCCCGGCTGGGTCTGGGTGATCATCTCCGGCACCACGCGCGAATCCGCGCAGGTGATGAAGAGGGTATGCGGGCTCTGGCCCTCGGCCAGCTCGCTGAACAGCTGCTGGGTCTCGGGGAAGACGTTGGCGCTGAAATCCTCGACGCCCCTGAGGAGGCCGAGCAGGCTGTCGTCGCGTGGGGTTTCCTGGGTCATGGCATCACCTTGGCGTAGGTGGTGGAGTGTATGCCAAAGCCGGGTGATGGAAATGCGCAGCGGTATGGACCCGGCGTACTGTAGGAGCCCACACCCGTGGGCGACAGCTTCTCGCGAAGAGCTGTCGCCCACTGTGTGGGCTCCTACAAGAAGCCGGGGGTATCAGGCTTCGGCGTCTTCCTTGTACGCATCCACCGGGATGCAGGCGCACATGACGTTCTTGTCGCCGTACACGTTGTCGACGCGCGATACCGGCGGCCAGTACTTGCTGAGCTTCAGCGACGGCAGCGGGAAGGCGGCCAGCTCGCGCGGGTAGGCGTGGGTCCACTCCGTGCCCGTCACCATGGTGGCGGTGTGCGGAGCGTTGCGCAGCGGGTTGTCCTCGCGGTCGAGGCGGCCATCTTCCACGGCGCGGATTTCGTCGCGGATCTGGATCATGGCGTCGATGAAGCGATCGAGCTCGTGCTGCGATTCGCTCTCGGTCGGCTCGACCATCAGCGTGCCGGCCACCGGGAACGACAGCGTCGGGGCGTGGAAGCCGAAGTCGATGAGGCGCTTGGCCACGTCCTCGGCGCCGATGCCCGTGGCATCCTTCAGCGGGCGCAGGTCGAGGATGCACTCGTGCGCCACCAGGCCGTTACGGCCCGTGTAGAGCGTCTTGTAGTGCGGGGCCAGGCGCTTCGCGATGTAGTTGGCGTTGAGCAGGGCCACCTGGGTGGCCTTGCGCAGGCCTTCGGTACCCATCAGCGTGATGTACATCCACGAGATGGGCAGGATGGAGGCCGAGCCAAAGGTCGCGGCGCTGACCATGCCCACGTCGCCTTCGCTGCCGAACGCGCGCGGCAGGAACGGGGCCAGGTGCGACTTGACCGCGCACGGGCCCACGCCCGGGCCGCCGCCGCCGTGCGGGATGCAGAAGGTCTTGTGCAGGTTGAGGTGCGAGACATCCGAACCCCACTTGCCCGGCTTGGCCACGCCCACCAGGGCGTTCATGTTGGCGCCGTCGGTGTACACCTGGCCGCCGTGCTTGTGCACCACGTCGCAGATGGCGACCACGTCTTCCTCGAACACGCCGTGCGTGGAGGGGTAGGTGATCATGATGGCCGCGAGGCGGTCGCTGTACTTCTCGGCCATCTCACGGATGTGCTCGACATCGACGTTGCCGTTGGCGTCGCAGCGCGTGACCACCACCTGCATGCCGCACATCTGCGCCGAGGCCGGGTTCGTGCCGTGGGCCGATTCGGGGATGAGGCAGATATCGCGGTGGCCTTCGTTGCGCGAGCGGTGGTAGGCGCGGATGGCCAGCAGGCCGGCGTATTCACCCTGCGCGCCAGAGTTCGGCTGCAGGCTGACCGAGTCGTAGCCCGTGCACTCGACGAGCATGGCCTCGAGCTCGTCGATGAGCTGCTTGTAGCCCTGCGCCTGGTCGGCCGGGGCCAGCGGGTGGATGTTGGCGAACTCCGGCCACGTCACCGGGATCATCTCGGCGGTGGCGTTGAGCTTCATGGTGCACGAGCCCAGCGGGATCATGGTGCGGTCGAGCGCGAGGTCCTTGTCGGCCAGGCCACGCAGGTAGCGGAGCAGCTCGTGCTCGCTGTGGTGCGTGTTGAACACCGGGTGCTGCAGGAAGTCGACCTCGCGCAGCAGCGCGCCCGGCAGCGCGTCGGCCGTGGCGGCGTCCAGCGCGTCGATGTCGTTCGCGTCCGCACCGAAGACGGCGGCCAGCGCGATGATGTCCGCGCGCGTGGTGGTCTCGTCGAGGCTGATGCCCACCGAGGCGGCATCGATGGCGCGCAGGTTGATCTTCGCGGCGGCGGCCCTGGCGTGCAGGGCCTTCGCGTCGACGCCCGTCACATGCAGCGTGTCGAAGTAGTCAGCGCCCACCGCCGCGCCGGCCTTGGCCAGCGCGCCGGCGAGGATCGCCGCCATGCGGTGGACGCGGCGCGCGATGCGCACCAGGCCTTCGGGGCCGTGGTAGACGGCGTACATGCTCGCCATGACGGCCAGCAGCACCTGCGCGGTACAGATGTTCGAGGTGGCCTTCTCGCGGCGGATGTGCTGTTCGCGCGTCTGCAGGGTGAGGCGGTAGGCCGGCTTGCCTTCGGTATCGACCGAGACGCCGATCAGGCGGCCCGGCATGCTGCGCTTGTAGGCGTCGCGGCAGGCAAGGTAGGCGGCGTGCGGGCCGCCGAAGCCGAACGGCACGCCGAAACGCTGCGTGTTGCCGACGACGATATCGGCACCCCAGCTGCCCGGCGAGGCGATGACGGTGAGGGCGAGCAGGTCGGTGGCGACGCAGACGATGCCGCCGCGGGCGTGCGTGGCGTCGGCGATGGCCTTGTAATCGTGGATGCGGCCGAACGTATCCGGGTACTGCAGCAGCACGCCGAAGCTCTCGACCGTGCCGGCGTCGGCGTCATCGCCCACGTGCACTTCGATGTCCACGCCATCGGCGCGCGTGCGCAGCACTTCGATGGTCTGCGGGTGCACGCCGTTCGAGACGAAGAACACCTTCGACTTGGACTTGGCCGAGCGCTTCGCCAGCGTCATCGCCTCGGCGGCCGCGGTGGCCTCGTCGAGCAGCGACGCGTTGGAGATATCCATGCCCGTGAGGTCGGTGACCATGGTCTGGAAGTTGATGAGCGCCTCCATGCGGCCCTGCGAGATCTCCGCCTGGTACGGCGTGTAAGCCGTGTACCACGCCGGGTTCTCGAGCACGTTGCGCAGGATGACGTTCGGGGTGAGCGTGCCGTAATAGCCCTGGCCGATGAAGCTGCGGAACACCTGGTTGCGGTCGGCCACCTTGCGGATCTTGGCCAGCGCCTCTTCCTCGGTCACGGCGCGGGGCAGCGCGAGGGGGGCGGGCGACTTGATCGAGCCGGGGACGATGGCATCGGTGAGCGCGTCGAGCGTGCCGTGGCCGACGACGCCAAGCATCTCCGCGATCTCGGCGTCGTTGGGGCCGATGTGGCGTTCGATGAACGCGCCGTGGTTCTCGAGGTCACGCAGCGAGATAGGGGATTTCTGGCTCATGGCGTAGGGGCATCCGAAAGAACGTGCCGTGCCGGCACGTGGGGCGCCCCTCTGTCCTTTTGCCTGAGAGTTTGGGGGTGGTCACCCCTTGCACCTTCGGCGCCGGATTGAACCGGTCTCTCCAGAGTGATGTGCCACGCGGTGGTATGGGGGCCTGAGCGATTACGGGCGTTGCGCCTTCGGCAGCGGATCCGTCCGCTTCTCCCACCGTGAGGTAAGGCCGGGATTATACAAGGCGAAAGCCGATCCGTGGCGTCAGATTTTGCCGAGGCTGCGGCTAGGGGAAACCCTACAAATGCGCGATCGGGTCGCTATCGCCGCCGCATGGGCGGCAACGTCCGTCAAATGGCCATCCGGTCGCTCGCGCGGCGTTGAGAAGGATCGGGAGGCGCTTCAGGGCACGTCCGTGTAGGGTCCTGCCCCTTGGACACCACCCCGGACAAGGAGACCCCATGACGTCCAGCTTCCCCACCCCCCGCTCCCTGGCCCTGGCGCTCGCCGTGGCCCTGGCCACCGCGGCCCCCGCCGGCCCCGTCCGTGCCGCCACATGGCAGGGCGGCCTGGTCCACGTCGACGGCCACGAACTCGCCGACGCCAGCCCGGCCCGGGCGGCCCTCCTTGCGCAATTCGAGGCGGGTGCGCCCGTGCTGGTGCGCATGGATGCCGGCAGCCGCCCCGCGGTGGCCCGTGTCTTCGGTGCCGCGCCCAGCGAGGGCGATGCGATCTTCGTCCGCGAGGCAGGCGGCGATCTCGACGTGCTGCGCGCACCGCCCGGTGAGGCGGGCTGGTCGCCGCGCTGGACGGCGGCCACTGCTGCATCCCTGGCCACCTTCCAGGCGAAGGACGAACGGCCGCCCCGCGCCGACGTACCCACGCCGCCGGCGGGCGATGTCGCGGGGCTTCCCATGTACAAGGTCCACGAGGGCCAGCTGAAGACGAATAGCGACGAAATCACGGGCACCGTGTCGATCACCGTGTTCCGCAGCGCCACCGCCACCGACGATGACAAGGAGATCCACGTCACCGTGGCGCCGGTGATCACGCCGGCGAAGGCGGGCGTCGACAAGGGCCACGAGCAGGGCCGGAACATCACCGGCGCCTATCTTCCCTGGGCCTACCGCACGGCGCACGAGGTCACGGCCAGCGGCGTCGAGCCCGCGCTTGTCCACTACGCACCGGTGTCGGCCGGGCCCTCGGAGTTCGAGAAGACCGAGATCGACGAACGCGAGGTGGGCATCGGCGGCAGCCAGGGCAACAGCATCTCGGAAGACGGCCAGGCCGACGCGGGCCTTGCCGCCAAGCTGCCGTTCAATTTCTCGGCCTCGTATCGGCACCTGGTTCGCAACGAGCTGCGCTACACCTTCCCTGATTACTCGATGTATGCCCGGCCGGTCGAGAACGGTGCGCGCGTGCAGTGGGATGCGCCGATCAACGAGATGCTCAAGCATGTCCTTGTCGAACACGCGGGGGCCGACCGCGCGGTGGTATCCGAAAAGCGGATGACGCCGATGATGCGCAGCGCGACGCTACCCACCACTTCGGTGTGGGAGTTGCCCGGCGATTACGAAGGCATCGCGCACGTCACGGTGCAGGCGGGTTACGACCTCAACCAGAAGGAGTGGCGATGGGATGGCCCCCAATGGGTGCACGAGGAAACCACGCCCGTGGTGATGCGGAGCGTCGGCTACGACATCGACCTGTCGCATCCCTTCCTCACACGGGAAACGACGGTGCTCCTGCGCACGAGCGATGGCGTGGGCGATTGCCTGGCGCAGAAGGGTGGCAAGGTGGTGCTGGCCCCCTGCGACAAGGCCAGCAGGGAACAGATGTGGGGCCTGGACAGCGAGCGCCGCTATATCAACCGCGCCAATGGCGAGTGCCTGGAGGCGCGCATCGACGATAAACGGGTGGTCACTGCACCGTGCTCGCTGGTGAACGCGCAGGCGTGGCACTGGCGGGCCGACCGTATCCACAGCGCATACGGCAACGGCACCCATCGCCTGCATGTCGACGGCGGTGACCTGCGCTTCTTCGTCGAAGACGGCACGTTCGACGATATCCCGCTGAACCCGCACCACGATGCCCTGAAGCCGTGGGCGGGCTACCCGAAGGCGCCGATCGCGGGCGAACTCGTGCCCGCACCGTTCGGCCGCCAGGCCGGCCACGTGCCGGCGGCCCTGGAAGGCCGCATCGGCGAGGTGGGCCCGGAGCAGCGATGGACACCCATCGTGCTGCGGGCCGGCATGCTGTAGGCGCAGCCTTACCAGGGCGCCGGGCCTTCCTTGCCGGTGAACGAGCCCGTGGGCGCCGGGTTGGCGGCCGTCGCCAGGCGGACGATCTCCTCGGCGCCTTCCTCGACCGTCTGCGGGCCGCTGTTGCCGTTGAGGTCGGTGGCCGTGTAGCCGGGGCAGGCCACGTGCACGGTGATGCCGGTGTCCTTCAACTCATCGGCCAGGATGACGCTGAACATGTTCAACGCCGCCTTGGAGGCGTTGTAGCCCACCAGCTTCACCGCCGCGTAATCCCAGCCCGGGTCGGCGTTTAGCGTGATGGAACCCAGGCGGCTGGAGACGTTGATGACGCGGCCGTCGCCGGCCTTCTTCACGAGCGGCAGCAAGGCCTGGGTGGCGGCCACGGTACCGAAGTAGTTGGTATCGAAGATGCGGCGCACGGCGTCGAGGTTGGCGGTGGTGGCGTTGCCATCACCCTCGAGCGCCACGCCCGCGTTGTTGATGAGGACATCGATGCGGCCTTCGTTGGCCTCGATGTCTGCGGCGGCCCTGGCCAGCGAGGCGGTGTCGCCCAGGTCGAGCGGGACGAAGCGCACGTCGATGCCCTCGCCACGGAGGGTATCGGCAGCCGCCTGGCCGCGGCCGGCGTCTCGGGCGCCGAGCAGGATGCGGTGGCCCGCCTTGCCCAGCTGGCGGGCGACTTCCAGGCCGATGCCCTTGTTGGCACCGGTAACGAGGGTGATGCGGTTCGGCTGGCTCATGCGTGGTTTCCTTGTTGAATAAGAGAGGGGTAGCCCCATCCCTTGATCTAGGATCCCATGACCGGCTTTTACATTCGCATATGCCCGCCGCCCCCACAGATGCCCTGAAGCCCCGGAAAACCCCGCGCCAGGCCCGTTCGGCGGCCACCGTGGACGCCATTTTCGAGGCCGCCATTCAGGTTTTGCTGACCGATGGCTACGCCGGCCTGACCACCACCCGGGTGGCCTCCCGGGCAGGGGTCTCGGTCGGCACGATGTACCAGTACTTCCCGCACAAGGAGGCGCTGCTCTACGCCGTGCTGGAGGATTACCTCGAGGACGTGGTGGTGGCACTGGACGAGGCGGCCGGGCAGCTGGCGGGTAAGCGGCTGGCCGAGATGTCGGATGGGCTGACCCTTGCCTACCTCGACGCAAAGATGCGGCAGATGCCGGGTGCGCGCGCGCTCTACGTGGTGGCCGCGCAGCTTGAGACCGCGGGCCTAGTGGACGACATCGTGCGGCGCTCGGACGAAATCATTGCGCGGACCCTCGCCACCGCCGCGGACGCGCGTTTCGATGATGTGGATGCCGTGACGTTCGCCTACCGCACCATGCTGGTGGGCGTGGTGCGTGCCGTGATCGAAAGCGACGGCACGCCCGCCGCCGTGGCGATGCTGCGCGCCGAACTGCCGGTGATGTGCCGGTCGTACCTGGTGGCGTCAGCGACGCACTGATCCCGCGAACGGCGGCTCAGTCACCCTCGAGTACGAAGTACGTTTCCAGCGGCACGCTGACGTGGCGCAGGTTGTCCTACGGCCTGCCGTCGGGGACTGGGGCTGTACCGGACACATAACCGCGCTATCTTCGACCCTCGCCACCGGGCAGGTCGCCCGAACGTCATTCAGGGAGCGCACATGGGCAACCTATGGAATCGGTTGAAGTCCGCCGTTGGCGGCGACAAAGGCGAGGATGCATCGCCAGGCAGTGGCAGCTCGTCCGCCGATGCCCCGATGTTTGCGTTGTTCGAGCCGGCAGCACTGGAAGACCTTGCACCGCGCTGGGCCACGCGCGTGCCTGAGTACCCGCAGGTGTTCGGCTATTCATCGTTTGGCCATCTGTTCATCAGCAATGCGGCGGGCGATACGCTAGCTATCCTGGCGACGGAGCGCCCCGAACTTTTCCCGATGGAGGCGACCTCGGTGGAGGCCTTCCGCCAGGCCGTGCTCGTGGACGAGAAGATGCGTGATGGATTCTTCCAGGGGGAAAAGCATCGTGCCGTGGCGTCCCGGCTCGGGCCGCTTGGGCAAAACGAGGTGTATTTCCCCGTCCCGTATCCCGCCCTCGGCGGGTCGGGTGCGCCCGAAACGTACGACAAGGGCAGCGTGTGGGTTTACCTGGAGATTTACGGCCAGGTAGTGGGGATATAGCGTGGTGGTGTCGGCGCGCAGGCCGCGTCAGGTCGGCGTGTCGACGTCATCCCACGCAGCGTCTTCGAACCGCACCAGCCAGTTCAGCGCGTAATGCCGCTCGACGACAACACCGGGAACGACGTTGTCTAACGACGGGCGATGGCCCAGGTCAGCCTCGCGGATGGCCCAGTGCAGTCGATAGTGGAAGTCCAGGGCATCAAGGATCTCGCCGTCCGCACGCAGGCGGGAGCGATCGAGGTCACCAGAGGTTGCCGCGTCCAGCAAGGTCCGGGCCAGGTTGGCGACATCGCAGATCGATGAGGGAAACGGGAGTTCCGGCTTAATGCCTAGCGCCCACGCCAGCAGGGCCAGCGATTCGTAACGCCACCCCAGCTGGTTTACCACCGCTTGCGCATCGGAGGGATCGGCGAGGAAGGCGCTTTCCACCGGGGTCAGGTGGTCGAAGGCGCCAGGAAGTACCTCGCGCATACGCTCCATGGGTATCGGGTCGTTGTCCCTGACGCTTTCCGCGAACGTGCTCACGACGAGGAGTGCCCTGACGCGGCCCGCTACTTCCGCTGCATCCCGCAACCGCACCTCGTCGACGCCCACGACCGGCGAAAGGCTCCTGGCCACGTGGATACGTTCACGCTCGAGTTCCGTCTCCGTGCGGGATTGCCGCTCGACCGCATCGCGTGGGTAGGGAATCTGTGCCGTGCCATCGGTTACGCCATTGGCGTCGATGAGCACCCGATGCCACGGATCGCGAACGCTGCCGTCGGGTACGAACACCACCGCATTGGCTTGGACGGCCCAGGCGGCAAAGGCGTCAAGTGATCCGGCAGGTACCTGCATGCTTACCTGGTACCGCACGCGCTCGATGTGCCGCATGAGGTGGTACCGGGTGGTGGTCATCTCTTTGTTCCCGCGGCTAGCGACATAGCCGACAAAGCCCCGGAGGTGCTCGACAAGCTCGGGATCGCGCATATCTCGCTCGGCCAGGGTTTGGTGCGGGAATGTCCGGGGTGGCGAGGGCAGGACCGTGCCGTAGGTATTAAGCAGAACGAATTGCTCGCCTTGCTGGTCCTGCCGTGGCTTGGCGAATAGGCCTTTGACGCGATTCCACATCTCCGCTTCCTTGGCGCCGAGGGGTTGGGCGGATACTGCACCGGGGCTCGGTCCCGCGTCTAGCCACGCGCGTATTTGCAGGCGGCGGCGCGGTGGTAGGAGCAGGCTGCTTCCTTAGAACAGGCAGTGGACATGTTCGTAGTCGTAGATGACGTCGAAGAGCAGGTCGAAGGCCTCGTACCGTGGGTGGGCGGCGTCGTGCATCGCGCCGTCCTCCGCCATACGGTCAATGACTGAAAGCGCCAGATCATGGTCGAATTCCGAAAGCAGTGGCCGGATCGTATCGACATGCTCGAATGGGGCGGGACTAACGATGCGGTCGGCCGGTTTCATCATGGTCAAGCGTTGTCACCAGTCAGCGCAGCGGCGCCGGTTTCACGGAAAAACATGGTGGACCTGCTCGTAGTCGAGCACGGCGCGCATGACGAGGCCGAGCAGCTCGTGCTTCGGGTGCGCCGATTCTGCAGCGCCTTGCCAGCCAAGCTTGGTAAGCGACGCAAGAGCGACGTCGTAGTCGCGTTCGTCGCGAAGCGGTCGAACCGTCGTGGGGTGATCGAACGGCCCCCATACGATTGCGGGCGCGTCCCTGACAGTAAGGTTTCTCATCCAGTTTCTCCGGTCGTAGTCAGCGTGTGTTAGGACTGCCTCAACGTGGCAGATCTGCGTAGTGAGATTGAGCGTGACGATCAATCGGTATCGGTTTCCACGGATATCGAAAACCGTCCAAGGGCTCACGATATCGGCGCTGCCGAAGGTGGTTCGTAGGTCGGCGAAGCTTCGATAGTCTCGCGAACGTATGTGCTTCTGCCAAGTGCGTAGCGGTTTTTCGGCATCAGGATATTCGTTGGCGAACGCGCGAAGAAGCCTGTTTCCAGTGATTTGCATCGATGGTCCGCAAAGATGATCGACCTCAAGCTTTGCACGTACGTCGCGCGATTCTAAGAGGGCTTGCGCTCGTCCTTGTGTAGGGTTTTTCTGAATCAGCGCACTGGTAGCCTCGCAGCCCCTACAGCTTCTGCGTGGCCAGCCGAAGTCCCAGCCCAACGAACAACATGCCCATTGTGCGATTGACCCATTTGACCGCGGCGGGTCGGCGATACACAGCACGGGTTACCTTCTCGGCAAGCCCCACATACCCAAGACTCATCACCAACCCAATCGCACTAGCGATCAACCCCAGCAACAACAGATGCCTCACCGAATGCGGATCCCCCGCGTTGATGAACTGCGGCAGCAGCGCGAGGTAGAACAGCGCCACCTTCGGGTTGAGCACGTCGTTGAGGAAGCCCTGCCAAAGATGCTGGGCGGTGGTGGCCGCGGGCCGGCCCGTCGACACGGCGAACCCCGCCTTCGACCGGAACGCCTGCCAGCCGAGGAACAAGAGGTAGGCGGCGCCGACGTACTTCACCACCGCAAAGGCGGTGGCCGAGGTGAGTACCAGCGCCGAAAGCCCGGTCACCGCCGCACACAAGTGCACGTAGGAACCGAGGTTGATGCCGATCGCGGCCCATGTGCCGGCACGGCGCCCGTGGGCCATGGTGCGGCCGAACAGGAACAGCATGTCCGGCCCGGGCACGAGGTAGAGCGCCACGCTGGCGCCGGCGAACAAGAGGGAGGTATGCAGGTCCATGGCGGCGGCCCTAGAGCGTGGGAAGGACGGTCCGTACGTGGGCTTCGAAGAGGTGCAGGAGGCGGGAAGGGTGCTTGCGTGCGGTCTGTACGCTGATGCCCACCGACGGCAGCATCGGCAGGCCGCTGGAGGGCGGCAGCACCTGCAGGTCGGGTGGCACACCGGTGAGCGTCATGACGGTGATGGCCTGGCCCGAACGCACCACGGCCGTCAGCCCCGCGACGCTGCCGCTGGCGTAGGCGATGCGATACCTGCGACCGGCTTTTTCGAGGCTTGCCGTCGCGGCGAGGTGGTCGAGGGCATCGGGATCGGAGAGGGCGAGCTGCAACGGGTCGCGCCGGTATGCCTCGCTACCCTTCGCCGCGACCCAAACGAACGGCTCGCAGCGCAGGAACAGGTCGCGCTCGGGGCTGTCGGGCAGCGAAACCACGGCGATATCCAGTGACTGCTCCTTTAGCTGCTCGACGAGCCGCGGTGTCGACGCGCAGACCACTTCGATAAAGACCTGCGGGTGCTGGCGCGCGAACGTCTCGAGCAATTCGGGCAGGAAGATGCGTGCGTAGTCGTCCGGGCAGCCGAAACGGATGCGCCCGGAGAGGCTCGTGCCCGAGAGTTCCGCCACGGCTTCGTCGTGCGCACGGAGGATCTTGTGCGCGTGGGCGAGCAGGCGTTCGCCATGCACGGTCAGCGCGATGCCTCGGCCCGTGCGGTTCATCAATGGCTGCCCAATCGCCTCCTCGAGCTTCTTGATCTGCTGGCTCAGCGCCGCCTGCGTGCGCCCCACCTGGTCGGCCGCGCGGCTGAGTGCCGCGGCCTCGGCGATGGCGACGAAGTTGCGGAGCAGGGCGATGTCGAGGCGCAGCGTCATGGCCCCATGCTACGGCAACCGTGCGCGCCTGCAATGGCTGGCGTAAGGTGTAAGCGGCGCTTATGGCGCGCATTAGAACTTCTTGCTGCCGGTCACGTGCAGGCTGTGCTTAAGATCGGCACGTCTCCAGGGGAAAACCGAGGGAAACTTCAGATGCACGCATTCGTGAAGCAGGCGAGCCTGGCGGCCTTCATCGGCATGGCGCTGGCGGCGACGGCACCCATGGCGCATGCGCAGGACGCATCGCTCGTGGCCCGGGACGATATTCCCAAGACCTTCGACGACGTGATACCGGGTGGCCAGGACTTCACCCGCAAGGAGGTGATGATCCCCATGCGTGACGGCACGAAGCTATTCACCGTCATCATTATCCCAAAGGGTGCAAAGGATGCACCGATGATCCTCACCCGTACGCCCTACAACGCCGGCGAGCGCGCGGGCAATCCAAAGGCCATGACGATCGGCGATGCGGTACCGCTTGCCGATGCCGCCTTTGTCGAAGCCGGGTACATCCGCGTTTACCAGGACGTGCGCGGCAAGTACGGCTCCGAAGGCAAGTACATCATGATGTACCCGCCGCGCGGCCCGTTGAACCCGACCAAGACCGACGAAACCACCGACGGCTGGGACACCATCGACTGGCTGGTGAAGCACATTCCCGAATCGAATGGCCGCGTGGGCATGATTGGCTCCTCGTACGAAGGCGAAACGGTGGCCATGGCGCTGCTCGATCCGCATCCGGCCTTGAAAGCCGCGGTGCCGGAAAGCCCCATGATCGATACCTACATGGGTGACGACTGGTTCCACTACGGCGCCTTCCGCCAGATGATGCTCGGCTACGTACACATGCAGACCGTGCAGAAGGGCGCGGGCGCGGTAACGCCCACCGACACCTACGACAAGTACGAGGAATACCTGCGCGCTGGTTCCGTCGGCGATTACATCCGCAGCCGCGGCCTCGAGAAACTCCCCTTCGTCGCACGCATGATGGCGCACCCGGCCTACGATAGTTTCTGGCAGGGCCAGGACCTGGCCAGGCTCATGGCGGCCAAGCCCTCGAACGTGCCCACGTTGTGGGAGCAGGGCCTGTTCGACCAGGAAGACATGTGGGGTGCCAACCACGCCTGGCTGGCGTTGAAAGCGGCGGGCCATGCCGCGAACAACTGGCTGGTGATGGGGCCGTGGTCGCATAGCCAGGTCAACGGCAAGGGCTACAACGTCGGGCCGTTCAAATGGGAAGGCGATACGGCGCGGTTCTACAACCGGCAGATGGTGCTGCCGTTCTTCGAGCAGTACCTGCGCGACGGGCAGCCCGCCAAGCTCGCCCGCGTGAATATCTACAACACGGGCGATGATCGGTGGGACGCGTTTGACGACTGGCCGACCTCATGCGCCAAGGGCTGCGGCACCGCGTTGACACCGCTGTACCTGTCGAAGGGCGCGTCACTGGCGTTCGACAAACCAGCTGATGCCCAGGCGGCCGACACGTACGTCAGTGACCCGGCCAAGCCCGTCCCGTTCCTGCCGCGGCCCGTGCTCGACCCGTTCTTCGGCTACGGCACCGATTTCGCGGGCTATATCCCGTGGAGTTCATGGCTGCTGCACGACCAGCGATTCGTCGACGGGCGCAGCGACGTGCTCACCTACGAGACGCCGGTGCTTACATCGGCGGTGCGCGTGCAGGGCACGCCGAAGGTCGACCTGCGGGCCATGACGACGGGCACCGACGGCGACTTCGTCGTCAAGCTCATCGACGTGTTCCCGCCGTCCGTCCCCAGCGACCCCGCGATGGGTGGCTACCAGATGGCCATCGCCATGGACATCCTCCGCGGCCGCTACCGCGAAAGCTTCGAACACCCGACGGCCATCCCGGCGAACACACCGCAGGCCTACGCCTTCGAGCTGCCCAACGTGAACCACGTCTTCAAGCCGGGCCACCGCATCATGGTGCAGGTGCAGTCGACGCTGTTCCCCCTCTACGACCGCAACCCACAGACCTTCGTACCGAACATCTTCAATGCGAAGCCAGGCGACTACCAACCGGCCACCATCACGGTGCTGCGCTCGGACAGCCAGCCCAGCGCGGTGTGGCTGCCGGTTGTCGGGAAATCGACGACTCCCTGACCCCTGTGGGAGCGCGCTTGCGCGCGATGCCCCTAGCCACCGCGCGGCTTCCCATGGCATCGTCCCCGTAAATCCACGGGGGATCAGGGAATGAATCGCTGGATAGTCATGGTTGCCGCGGTGGCAGTGGGCCTCGCGGGTTGCTCGAAGAAGACCACGGTGGCGGGCGCACCGTCTGTCGCCGGTGAGAAGGGCAGGGCGAGCGCCATGCTTGCCTACTCGCACCAGATCGATGTGCAGATGCCCATCGCCGATATCCCGGCGCGCATCGAGGCGGTGCGCGCCGCCTGCCTCGATGGCTCGCACGGTACGTGCAACATCCTCGCGCTTGACCAGCAAAGCGCGGGCGGGTCCATCGCCGTACGTGTCGTCCCCGAGGGCGTCCAGCCGCTCTCGGCCCTTGCGGTGCAGGGCGGCAAGGTGACCACGCGGCGGACCTCGGCCGAGGACATCAGCACGGCCGTCAACGATACCCGCCGCGAGCGCGCCGAGCTTGAAGCGTATGGAAAGCACCTCGATGAGATCGCATCGCGGACAGACCTCGCCGTTTCCGACCTCATCGCCGTCAGCAAGGAACAGGCGGCCGTCGCCGAGAAAAGGCGGGGGCTTGAGGCCACGGCGGCCTACCAACAGCTGCGCCTCGATACCAACGTGCTTCGTATCAGCTTCAACGATCCCCACGTGCGCCCGGGTGGGCCGGCCTTCGGCGACATCGGCTCCGGCATGGTCGACGGCGCTATAGAAGGCACCCGTGGTGCCTTGCAGATGGCGGCCGAAGGCCTTCCCTACATCGTCATCGCGTTCCCGCTCGCGCTGCTGTGGTGGCTGGCCTGGCGGAAGGTGACGCGGCGTTGGCGGAAGCCTTGATGTAGTTTTGGCCCGGAACCTGACTGGCGGGGTGGAACATGGCCTTTCGCGTAGTGATCATCGGCGGAACGGGACAGGTGGGCGCCGCCGTCGTGCGGGCGCTTGTCGCCGAGCCGGCGTGCACCGAACTGGTGATGGTGAATCGGCGGGTGGTCGGTGCCAGCACCGATCCGAAGGTTCGCGAGGTGGTCCTCGATACCGGCTCGCCGGATTTCAGCGAGGCGATCGCGTCGCTGGCGCCGTCCCTGGTCGACAAGGGCGAGCCGGTCGTCGGCATTTCCTGTGTCGGCGTTGGCTCGGGCAGCCTGAAGTGGAGCGAGGACGAGCTGAAGGCGCTCGAAGTCGGCATCGTGGGCGGCTTCGCCCGTGGCTGCCTCGCGGGCAGCATCCAGCACTTCTGCCTGCTGTCCGCGGTGGGCAGCAGCTCGACGAGCCGTTTTCGTTACGTGCGGGTCATGGGCCTGAAGGAAGAAGCCATCGAAGCCGTCGGTTTCCGGCGGCTGGCGATCTTCCGCCCCGGCATCATCGCGGGGAACGTGCATACGCCGGGCTACGTCGCTTTCCTGGGTCGGCTCGTTCCGGGCGGCTTCGGCACCGTCGAACAGGACGACATGGCCCGCGCCTTCGTGGCCGAATGCCTGGCCGGCACGGGGAAGGGCGGGGTGGCCTTCTATGAGAACGGCGACATGCGGCGGCTGGCGCGCCAAGGCTGAGTCGCGTTCATCCTACTTTGCCGTTTGGCTTGGTGCCGGTGCCGGTGCCGCCGCAGATGCTTTTGGCTGGAACGTGACGCGCACCAGCGCCGAACCCGTGCTCTCGGCATCGAACACACCGGTGCCCGTGTTGTAGCGCAAGGTATCGCCGGCGACCGTGCTGCTGTTCTGTTTCGCCGCGCGCGCCGAGCCCGTGAGTATCGCGATCCCCGTGTCGACGGAGTAGTCGATGGATTCGGCATCGCCCTGCATCAGCGCATTCGCGTCGTCCAGTTGCTCGATATGCGCGTGCTCGCCGGTGACGACCGCTCGCTTCAGCGCGCCCGTGCCGTCGGAGTAGAGATCCGCATGGATGCCGGTGATCTTCAGGGTTCCCTGGAGGATCAAGACTCTCCCGTCGATGGTGGATTTCGTGTTCGGTGCGATAACGCCGCTGAACTTCGAGCCATCGACCGTGGCGGGCGCCATGCGATCCGACGACTTCGCCGCCACATGCGGTGCCACCAGCACAGCCACCATGGTCGCAACCATGCCCACGGGAACCCAAGCACGTCGAAACGCCATCGTCCTCTCCCTGCGATACGTCGGATTGCCCGAATCTAGCACGGCCCCGGTTAGGGCCCCGCAGTGTCCGGCTGTCCGCCCAGCTTGTGTCCGCGGACGGGTCAGGGGCGGCCCATGCCGTTGGCCGGCAAAGCGTGGCGCGCAACTTGCTTCGCCCATGCCAGGTCAAGGAGAAGCCTGGCGACGAATGAACCACGCGACGCGGGTGCGGCAGCGGCATGGAAAGTCGTGCCATGGGAAATGCAGAACTACATTTTCTTCTACCTGCGGGCGCGGCAGTTTCCGCTCACGATCCGCAATACCGATCTCGTCGCGCAGGTGCTTGCGCATAGGCTTGCGCGTGGGCCGATCGTGTATCGCGACCTGGACGTGGCCATCGAAAACAGCGATGTGAATTACATGCTCGACGAGGGCGAAGAGGCATCGTGATCGCTTGCTGCAGCCGTCGTCTTGATCCATCCCACGACGAACGCTTCCAGCGATGAACGCGGAGGCACCTCTAACCCGCTTGAATGGACAAACGCCTGCGCAGCTTTCAGGAACGCCTGCTTCGCCCGTGCCGAATCCATCCGCGCCGCCGCCTGGCGCTGCCGCAACTGCACGATGTGCGCGGAAGGCTGGCCAGGTTTTGAGAACTTCGCGTAGCGGCGCAATTCGTCGGCAGCGACGGTTGTGTCGTGGGCGGCGCGATCCATGGCCTCACGTGCTTCGGCGGCATGGCTGAGGTAGGCCTTCGCCTCCGGTGTCAACTGGGTGGCCATGCGATCGGGCTGCATCCGAGAATCATCATGATCTGAATTTGCGGTTCGCGAGCGCGAATAAAAGGGCGCCGGGAATAGCGCCGAGGAGGCATAAGGGGGCGGCAAGGTTGCCGAGGCCCCAGCCGTTAGGAAGCGTCATGCCGAACACGCTGTCCAGTCCCTTGGGAAGGAGGACGACCAAGGCGAAGGCGATGAGGATTCCGTAGAACGCACCCGCACGAATGGCGGCAAGGTGGCGTGGGAGGCGGGCAGTCATCCTTAAGTACCTCGCTAGGGTTTTTGCGGATGGTACGTCTGATGGGTTGCTGTCGGAAGGGTGTCGCGCGCAAGCGCGCTCCCACAGGGGGAGGGGTGGGAGCCAAAAAACAAAGCCCCGCATCGCTGCGGGGCTTTGTCTTATAATTGGTGCCCAGGAGAGGACTCGAACCTCCACGGTTTTACCCGCTAGTACCTGAAACTAGTGCGTCTACCAATTCCGCCACCTGGGCAGGTGACTCGGTAGCAGCAAGGTAGCTGCCCCGTGAGCCGCGTAGATTAGGCAGGTCGGGTAAACTTGTCAACGATTTTTCAAATAGGGAGTGGAAAAATTCCGCTTCCCCCTTCCAAGGTCCCTCTGTGACGAAAAAAAAGAAAGGTTCCGGTGCCCGCAAGGGGCCCCGCAAGCCCAAGGCGAGCCGCCCCGGCAAGGCGCTGGCCAAGTTCCATGAGCGCGGCGCGGCGCCCGTCGCGGCCGATCCGCATGCCGCCCGCGAGGCGCAGCGCTACGAGCAGCCCATCCCCAGCCGCGAAGCCATCCTGGCCCTGCTCGAGCAGCGCGGCGAGATCATGGCGGCCGAGGACATCGCCCGCGCGCTCCGCCTGTTCACCGATTACGAGATCAACGCGCTCGACCGGCGCCTGGGCGCCATGGTCCGCGACGGCCAGCTGCTGCGTAACCGCCGCAACGGCTACGCGCCGGCCGAGAAGCTCAACCTCATCCCCGGCCGTGTCATCGCCAACGCCGAGGGCTATGGCTTCCTCCGCCCGGACGAGGGTGGGGATGACCTCTACCTCTCGCCCCAGCAGATGCGCAGCGTGCTCCACGGCGACCGCGTGCTGGCCAGCGTCGTCGGCATCGATCGCCGTGGCCGCCGCCAGGGCGCCATCGTCGAGGTGCTCGAGCGCCGCTCGCCGCGCCTGGTTGGCCGTGTCGTGGTCGAGAACGGCGTCACCCTGGTCGAGCCGGACGACCGCCGCCTGCACCAGAACATCATGATCCCCACGGGCCGCGATGCCGGCGCCCGCTCGGGCGAGATCGTGGTGGTCGAGATCACCGACCCGCCGAGCCAGCACCGCGGCCCCATGGGTACCATCCGTGCCGTGCTGGGCGAGCGCCTGCAGCCCTCGCTGGTGGTCGAGATGGCCATCGCCAGCCACGACCTGCCGCATGAGTGGCCGCCGCAGGTGGTCCGCCAGGCCGAGGAGGTGGAACCCAAGGTCACCGCCGCCGAGCGCCAGGGCAAGGTCGACCTGCGCAAGCTGCCGCTGGTCACCATCGATGGCGAGGACGCCCGTGATTTCGACGACGCGGTCTATGCCGAGCCCCTGAAGCATGGTGGCTTCCGCCTCATCGTGGCCATCGCCGACGTCTCGCACTACGTGCCGGTGGGCACGCCGCTCGACATGGAAGCCTACGAGCGCAGCACCTCCACGTACTTCCCCGGCTTCGTCGTGCCGATGTTGCCGGAGACCCTCAGCAACGGTATCTGCTCGCTCAACCCAAGGGTCGATCGCCTGTGCATGGTCTGCGACATGGAGGTGGATGCCGAGGGCGACGTGCAGCATTCGAAGTTCTATGAAGCGGTCATGTACTCGCACGCGCGCCTCACCTACAACAAGGTGTGGCAAGCGGTGGGCGAGCATAACCAGGCCGTGCGCGAGGAAATCGCCGACGTGCTGCCGCAGGTCGAGAACCTGCACCGGCTGTACAAGGCCATGGCCAAGGCCCGCAAGCGCCGTGGCGCCATCGATTTCGAAACGCCCGAGGTGAAGTTCCGCCTCACGCCGTCGGGCGATGTCATGGCCATGGGGGCCACCGACCGCAACGACGCGCACAAGCTCATCGAGGAATGCATGATCGCCGCCAATGTGCAGGCGGCGAAGTTCCTCTCCAAGCGCAAGATTCCCGCGCTGTACCGCGTGCACGCGCCGCCACCGGTCGAGAAGTACGAAGACCTGCTGCAGTTCCTGCGCGAGTTCAAGCTGCGCCTGCCGCCCAACGATGAAGTCACGCCGGCGGATTTCTCCGCGCTGTTGAAGAAGGTGCACGACCGCCCCGAGGCCGAGCTGATCCAGTCGGTGCTGCTGCGCTCGCAGAGCATGGCGGTGTATACGCCGCTGAACGATGGCCACTTCGGCCTCGCGCTCGACGCGTACGCCCACTTCACGTCGCCGATCCGCCGCTACCCCGATCTGCTCGTGCATCGCGCCATCCGCTACGCCCTCACCAAGGGCAAGCCGGCTGATTACGTGTACACCGAGGGCCAGATGGAAAAGATGGCCGTGCACTGCTCGCAGCGCGAGCGCCGCGCGGAAGAGGCCGAGCGCGATGTCGACGAGCGCTTCAAGTGCGCATGGATGGAAAAGCACGTGGGCGAGGAGTTCGCTGGCACCGTCACCGGCGTCACCTCGTTTGGCCTGTTCGTGGAACTGGCCGCTTCGCGTGTCTCCGGCCTGGTGCATGTCTCGCAGCTGCCCAACGACTACTACAAGTTCGACCCGGTACGGCACCTGCTCGCTGGCGAGCGCACCGGTGCGGCCTACCGTCTCGGCGACTACGTGAGCGTGCAGGTGCTGCGCGCGAGCATGGAAGACCGCAAGATCGATTTCCGCCTGAAGGCTCGCCTCGATGCGCTGCCCAAGGTGGCTCCGCCCCCGGTCGTCGCGCCGTCGCCGGTCAAGCCGGTGGGCACCGTGGCCGAAGTGGGCAAGGCGCTGGGCCGTGTAGTGAAGAAGGTGGCCGAGAAGCTGGTCGGTAAGAAGAAGGCGCCGGCCGCAGAAATCGCCGCACCGGCGCCCAAGGCGGTTGTGCCGAAGGCTCCGGCATCGAAGAAGAAGGCCCCGGCATCAACGGCGCCCGCCCCGAAGGCCTCCGCAAAGCCGCAAGCGCCCCATGTCCCGGTGGTGTCGAAAGCACCGGCGGCGCCGAAGGCACCCGCGATCAAGGCGTCCAGGAAGCCCGAGGTTGCCCCGGCGGCCCCGGTCGCGGATCATCCGCTCCCCGCGCTTCCGCCGTTGCCCGCGGTGAAGAAGGCGGCTGCCAAGGCGGTGCCGACGAAGCAGGCTCCGACGAAGCAGGCGGCAGCAAAGCAGCCCGCCGCGAAAAAAGCCGCGGCCAAGAAAGCTCCCCCGGCCAAGGCCGCCGCCAGGCAGCCCGCCACGCCGCCCAAGGCCGCAGCAAAGAAAGCCGCGGTGACGAAGGCGGCGACGAAGAAGGCTCCCGTAAAGAAGGCGCCGGCCAAGAAGGCCGCCGCGCCGCGCACGAACAAAGGCAAGTCGTAAACCATGGCGCAAGAAACCTGGATCGTCGGCATCAACCCGGTCGAAGGCGCGCTCGCCAACGACCCGGGGCGTGTCCGTGAACTGCTGGTCGAGCAGAACTCGAAGAACGCCCGCATCAACGAGATCCTGGCCGCCGCGCGCAAGCACGGCATCCAGGTCCGCACGATGGGCAAGGACCAGCTGGAGAAAATGAGCGGCGAGGCGCGCCACCAGGGCGTCGTCGCAAGGTACGAAACCCCGCCCATGCTGGGCGAGAACGAACTGGAAAGCCTCGTCGAAAAGGCGGGCCCGGATTGCCTCGTGCTCGTGCTCGATGGCGTCACCGACCCGCACAACCTCGGCGCATGCCTGCGCAGCGCCGCGGCGGCGAAGGTCACCGCCGTGGTGGTGCCGAAGGACCGTGCCGTGGGCCTCACTCCCACCGTGCGTCGCGCCTCCGCAGGTGGTGCCGACCTCGTGCCGCTCGTGGCGGTGACGAACCTGGCCCGCGCGCTGCGTTCGATGAAGGATGCCGGCGTGTGGATCACCGGCCTCGCCGGCGAGACCGAGCAATCGATCTACGAGGTCGATTTCAAGGGCCCCGCGGCCCTGGTGCTCGGCAGCGAGGGCGATGGCATGCGCCACCTCACCCGCGAAACCTGCGATTTCATCGCCAAGATCCCGATGCCCGGCGGCATGGAAAGCCTTAATGTCTCCGTCGCCACCGGCATCGTGCTGTTCGAGGCCCTGCGCCAGCGAGGTGTGAAGAAATGAATAGCCTGATGTGGCACGACTGGTGTGGCCTGGTGGGCGTCGCGTTGGTCCTCATCGCGTTTTTCCTGCTCCAGGCGCACAAGCTCTCGGGGCAGGGCTACCCGTACCAGGTGATGAACCTGCTGGGCGCGTTCGGCATCCTGCTGTCGCTGATCTTCGGCACCTTCAACCTCTCCGCGTTCCTGCAGGAGATGGCGTGGTTCCTGATTAGCGTCTACGGCATCGTGCGCGGCGTCAGGGCGCGCAAGGCTGCGCAGATCGTTCCCTGACACAGCCCTCGGTAGGAGCCCACCGGGTGGGCGACAGCTCCTTGCGAAACGCAGCAGACCCTGTTTGCTTTGTCGCGAAAGGATGTCGCCCACGGGGTGGGCTCCTACGTGCGTACGGGTTACACAGGGGTCAGGCACGGCCTGTACAATGCCTCCCGAACCCGCGCAACGTGGGTTCCCCCGCCGGGACGACCCGGTGGCGGTGAAGACTCCGCGGGGACGACCCCGCCTTGGCGGAGCCAGTGTCATGTACTGGGCAATCCTTGTTCTGGCCGGTCTTTTCGAGATCGCGTGGGCCGTTGGCCTGAAATACACCGAAGGCTTTACGAAGCTCGTGCCCACGGCGCTGACCGCCGGGGCCATGCTGGTCAGCATCGTGCTGCTGGCGTACGCCACGAAGAAGCTGCCCCTGGGCACCGCCTACGCGGTATGGACGGGTATTGGCGCGGTGGGTGCCGTCACGCTAGGCATCGTGCTGTTCGGCGAATCGGCGCAGCCGTTGCGGCTGCTGTGCGTGGGCCTCATCGTGGCCGGCATCATCGGCCTGAAGCTCACCTCGGCTTAAAGCCATTGTAGGAGCCCACCCTGTGGGCGACAGCTCTCGGCGAAAGGACAACAGGTGTTGCGTTGTCGCGAAAAGATGTCGCCCACAGTGTGGGCTCCTACAGGTGTTGCTTACTTGACCGTGAAATCCGGGCTGGCGGTGTCGTCGCGCTTGGTGCGCGGGGCCACCAGGGGCTCGCCGTGGACGACGAACCACACGTTCTCGGCGATGTTGGTGGCGTGGTCACCGATGCGCTCGATGTTCTTGGCCATGAACAGCAGGTGCGTGCACGGGGTGATGTTGCGCGGGTCTTCCATCATGTAGGTGAGGAGGGCGCGGAACACCACCGTGTAGGCTTCGTCGAGCTCGGCGTCGGACTTCCACACTTCGTACGCCGCCTCGGCGTCCTGGTCGTGGTAGGCCTTGAGCACGTTCTGCAACTGCTCGGCGGCGAGCTCGGCCAGGTTGGCCAGGCCACCGGCGGCGCTGATCGGTGCCACGCGGCTGAGAGGGATGGAGCGCTTGGCCACGTTGGCGGCGTAATCGCCGATGCGTTCGATATCGGCCGCGATGCGCAGGGCCGCGAACACGTTGCGCAGGTCGCCGGCGATGGGCGCGCGCAGCGCGAGCAGGCGAACGACGTCCTGGCTGATGTCGTGCTCGAGCGCGTCGATGGCTTCATCGTTGTCGACCACGCGCTGCGCGGCGCGCTCGTCGCGCCGTTCCACCACTTCGATGGCGGCTTCGAGCTGCTTCACGGCGAGCTCGCCCATCTTCACGATTTCGCCGGTCAGGCGCTTCAGCTCGTCGTCGTAGCTCTTGATGATGTGCTGGTGCGGGGTATTCATGCCATGCCTCGGAAGTGGGTGCTTAGCCGAAACGGCCGGTGATGTAATCTTCGGTCTGTTTCTTGTCCGGCTTCGTGAAGATCTTTTCGGTCTTGTCGAACTCGATCAGCTCGCCCATGTACATGAAGGCGGTCATGTCCGAGCAACGCGCAGCCTGCTGCATGTTGTGCGTGACGATGACGATCGTGAAGTCCTTCTTCAGTTCTTCCACGAGCTGCTCGATGCGGCTGGTGGCGATCGGGTCGAGCGCCGAGGTGGGCTCGTCGAGCAGCAGCACTTCCGGCTTCAGGGCGATGCCGCGGGCGATGCACAGGCGCTGCTGCTGGCCGCCGGAGAGGCCCAGCGCGCTCTGCTTGAGTTTGTCCTTCACCTCGTCCCACAGCGCCGCGCCGCGCAGGGCCTGCTCCACGCGTTCTTCCATGGCCGAGCGGCCCAGCCTCTCGTGGTGGCGGATGCCGTAGGCCACGTTTTCGAAGATGGTCATCGGGAACGGCACGGGTTTCTGGAACACCATGCCCACCTTGCTGCGCAGGCGGTTCATGGAGTACTTCGGGTCGAGGATGTTCTCGCCGTCCAGCACGATCTCGCCTGCGGCGCGCATGCCGGGGTAAATCGCGTAGATGCGGTTGAAGATGCGCAGCAGGGTGGACTTGCCGCAGCCCGAGGGCCCGATGATGGCCGTGACCTTCTTCTCCGGCACATCCAGCCCGATGTGCTTCAGCGCGTGGAATTCGCCGTAGTAGAAGTTGAGGTCGCGCACGGTCATCTTCGCGGGCACCTGGCCCAGGTCGACGCCGGCGTGGTGCGGCGACGTGCCGAAGCCCGGCTGGGAGGCGACTTCGTTCATGTTAGTCATGGGACACCTTGGAGCGGAAGGCGAAGCGGGCGATGAGGCTGAGCGCCAGCACGAACATGGTCAGCACGAAGGCACCGGCCCAGGCGAGGACGTTGATGTCCGGGCTCGGGTCCTTGGTGTACTCGTAGATGATCTGCGGCAGGCTCGGCATCTTGTCGAGGGGGTTGAACGTCATGAAGTTGTTGCCGAACGCCGTGAACAGCAGCGGGGCGGTTTCGCCGCTGATGCGGGCCAGGGCCAGCAGGATGCCGGTGACGATGCCTGAGCGGGCCGAGCGCACCAGGATCTGCATGGTGAGCTTCCACTGCGGCACGCCGAGCGAAAGGGCCGCCTCGCGCAGCGTGCCGGGCACCAGGCGCAGCATCTCGTCGGTGGTACGCACGATCACGGGCAGGGCGATGAGGGCGAGGGCGATGCCGCCGGCCAGGCCGGAGAAGGTGACGTTGCCGTCGGTAAGGTACTTCGAGGGCAGCACCACGATGGTGTAGACGAACAGGCCCAGCACGATCGACGGCGCCGAGAGCAGGATATCGTTGAGGAAGCGGATGGTGGGGCCCAGCTTCGAGCGCAACGAGTACTCGGCCAGCCACGTGCCGGCGCACACGCCGATGGGCGTGGCGATGAGGATGCCGAGGATGTTGAGGATGAGGCTGCCGACCATGGCGTTGGCCAGGCCGCCTTCCTCGCGGTAGGCGCTGATCTTGGTGAACAGCTGCGGCTTGAGTCCGGCGATGCCCTGGCTCAGCGTTTCCCACAGGATCCACGCCAGGAACAGCAGGCCGATCGCCGTGGCGAACATGCTCAGCGTCATCGCGATGATGTTCTTGATGCGGCGCTTGGTATAGAGCGAGGTGGACATTACTTGCCCTCCTTCGTGGCCAGGCGGCGCAGCATGAGGCGGGCGATGAGCAGCACGATGAAGGTCACCACGAACAGCAGGAAGGCCAGCGCCATCAGCGCCGAGCGCTGCAGGCCCTGTGCCTCGCCGAACTGGTTGGCGATGGTCGAGGCGATGGAGCTGCTCGTTTCAAGGAACGAGAGCGAGAACTTGAACGTGTTGCCGAGCACGAAGGCCACCGCCATCGTCTCGCCCAGCGCGCGGCCCAGGCCAAGGAACACGCCGCCAATGACGGCCGTGCGGGTGTAGGGCACGACGATATCCCACACCACTTCCCACGTGCTGGAACCCAGCGCGTAGGCCGACTCTTTCAGGCGCGTCGGCACGGTCTGGAACACCTCGCGCATCACCGAGGAGATGAACGGGATGATCATCACGGCGAGCACCAGGCCGGCGGTAAGCACGCCCGCGCCGAAGAACGGGTATTCGCTGGAGAAGAACTTCGCGATGCCCGGCACGTGCGTCACGAGCCAGCTGACCTGGCCATCCGGCGGGTCGGCGCTGAAGTTGTTCATCAGCCAGGGCTTGATGTGCTCGGCCACGAACGGGGCGAAGATGAAGAGGCCCCACATGCCGTAGATGATCGACGGGATGCCGGCGAGCAGTTCGATGGCGGAGCTGACCGGACCGCGCAGCCACTGCGGGGCGATCTCGGTGAGGAAGAGGGCGATGCCGAAGCTCACGGGCACGGCGAACAGCAGCGCGATGAAGGCGGTGCCGATGGTGCCCATGATGGGTACGAGCGCACCGTACTGGTCGTTGCTCGGGTCCCAGGCGGCGCTGGTGAGGAAGCCGAAGCCGAAGGTATGGAACGCGTCCGAGCCCAGCCACAGCGTGGAGCCCGCGGCGCCGACGAGCGCCAGCAGCACGATGAGGGCGCAGCCCTTGAGGATCCAGGCGAAGATGCGGTCGTCGCGCGTGTCCTTGGCATTGCGGGCCGCTTCGGCGGCGCGCTCGGCACTGGGAACGGCGTTGCTGACGGTGGCGTGCATGCGGATGCGGTTTCCTGGGGCCTGTGCAAACGTGAGGGCCGCCGCCCGTGGTTGGGCGGCGACCCCCGGTGGGTAGTTACCGTGACCGGCTTAGATTGCAGCCGGATGGCAAAACCCTATTACTTGTTGCCGAAGTCGGAAGCCCAGTAGCCTTCGATCTTCTGCACCAGCGTGGCCGGCAGCGCGACATAGTCGAGCGACGAGGCGTCGGCCTGGCCCTTCTCGAGCGACCACTTGAAGAAGTCGAACGCCACCTTGGTGTGCGACGGGTTCTTCGACTTCTTGTACATGATGATCCAGGTCGTCGCGGTGATCGGCCATGCCTGGTCGCCCGGGGCGTTGGTCATGATCACGTTGAAGTCCTTGGCCGAGGCCCAGTCAGCCGTGCCAGCGGCGGCGCCGAAGGTTTCAGCGTTCGGCTGGACCCACTTGCCGGCGGCGTTCTGCATCTGCGCGAACGAGATGCTGTTCTTCTTGGCGTAGGCGTATTCGACGTAGCCGATGGAACCGGGGATCTGGCGGACGTACTGCGACACGCCTTCGTTACCCTTGCCGCCGACGCCGGCCGGCCATTCGACGGCCGTGCCGAACTTCACCTTCGAGGCCCACTCCGGGCTCACCTTCGACAGGTAGTTGGTGAAGTTGAACGAGGTGCCCGAGCCGTCCGAGCGGTGCACGACGGTGATCTTGTTGCTGGGGATCTTCAGGCCCGGGTTCAGCGCGGTGATGGCCGGGTCGTCCCACTTGGCGATCTTGCCGAGGTAGATGTCGGCGAGGACGGCGCCGGTCAGCTTCAGCTGGCCCGCCTGCACGCCCTGGAGGTTCACCACCGGCACGATGCCGCCGACGACGCTGGGGAACTGGCCCAGGCCGAACTTGGTGAGGTCTTCGCTGCTCATCGGGGCGTCGGAGGCGCCGAAGTCGATGGTGCCTTCCTTGATCTGGGCGATACCGGCACCCGAACCGACCGACTGGTAGTTCAGCTTGTTACCCGTGGCCTCGGCGTACTTCGCCGACCACTTGGAGATGACGGGGTAGACGAAGCTCGAACCGGCGCCGGTGATGTCGGTGGCCTGGGCGGCGCCCATGCCGAACAGCGAAGCAGCCACCAGGGCGGCGATGCGGAGTTTGCGTGTGAACACGGTGTAGTCCTCGGAGGAATGAGAGTCGGGCGATGCCCGCCCGGGGCCGTATTCCAGCCCTGCCGTGTTGCAATGAAATGTGTCGAATGTTTCAGCGTCATGACAGCGAGCGATTTGCTGTCATATTCAAAAGCTTACGAATTGGCTCAAACTGCGATGGGCGTCACGCGATCGCGTTCAGCAAGCTCCAGCCGGCGCCACTTGTTCACGATCTCGCAGAAGAGCTCCGCGGTGCGTTCCGCATCGTAGACCGCCGAGTGGGCCTCGCGGGTGTCGAAGCTGAGGCCGGCCGCGATGGCCGCCTTGCTCAGCACGGTTTGCCCGTAGGCCAGGCCGCCCAGTGTGGCCGTGTCGAAGCAGCTGAAGGGGTGGAACGGGTTGCGCTTGTGGCCGACCCGGCGCACGGCCGCATTTAGGAAGGCGAGATCGAACGCGGCGTTGTGCCCCACCAGGACGGCCCGCTGGCACTCCGCCACCTTGACCGCCTCGCGCACCGCGTTGAAGACGTGGTCGAGCGCCTGCCGCTCGGGCAGGGCACCACGGAACGGGTGGTCGGGGTCGATGCCAGTCACCTCGAGGGAGCGGGGGTCGATGTTGGCGCCCGGGAAGGGCTCCACATTGGCCGACACCGCGGGCTGCGGCACCAGGAAACCGGAGGGCTCCATCCGCACCGCCACGACGGCGATCTCCAGCAGGGCATCGCGTTCGGCATCGAAGCCGCCCGTTTCCACATCCACGATGACAGGCAGGAAGCCCCGGAACCGCCCGGCCATGGCCGTGGCGGTGCTGTTACTGGTCGTATCCATGCCGTGAAGGATACCAGCCCCCGGCCAGACCGGCACCAGACGTTAAGCGAATGTGCGGCTGTCGTCATCCTGTCACAAAAAAACCATCGAACCGTAAAGCCCTTCACCCATCCTTCGCGCCGTTGGCCCCGGTTGAGAAGTTTCGGACAGAAATACCTCAGCCCGGGGGCACAGGGGTCCACACACACACTTTCATACCAAGCGGAGAAATCCCATGCGTTCCAAGTTGCTCACGGTGGCCATCGCTGCCGGTCTGGGCGTGACGAGCTTCTCGGCCCTGGCTGCCACCAAGCACCAGTCGTCGCAGCCGGCTCGCGTCACGGTCGACGCCGCCACCCTCCAGCAGCTCCAGGCGCAGCTGGCTGCCCTCCAGGCCCAGGTCGCCGACCTGCAGGCCAAGCAGGAAGCGCAGGCTGATGCCCAGGTCGAGACCGCCAAGGCGGTGAACGACGTGCAGGTCGCCGCTGCCAAGCCGACCGAAGACCTTGGCAAGAAGGTCGACAAGCTGGCGAAGTTCGTGAACGACACGAAGATCGGCGGCACCATGTTCTTCGACCTGACCGACATGAACCACAAGGAACGCGTGGGCACCGGTCGCGAACACGTCGTCGACGGCCACGGCGCCGTGAACGGCACCGGCTTCGACGTCAAGCGCTTCTACCTGGTCGTCGACCACACTTTCGACGATATCTGGTCGGCCAACCTCACCACCGACTTCAGCTACCAGTCGGCCATCAGCTCCACCAGCCTGTTCGTCAAGAAGGCCTACGTGCAGGGCAAGTTCGATCCGCTCTTCACCGTGCGCTTCGGTGCGGCCGACATGCCGTGGATCCCGTTCGTCGAGAAGTGGTACGGCTACCGCTACGTCGAGAACACCATCACCGACCGCTCGTTCGAAGGCGGCCGCGGTACCCCGACCGTCACGGCGGGCGTGGGCGCGTTCGGCAACTCGTCCGACTGGGGTATCCACGCCCTCGGCGAGACCAAGGGTGATAACTCGATCAACTACCAGCTGTCGGTCGTCAACGGCCGCGGCTACCGCAACCTGACCCGCTCGAAGGGCGTGGACGCGGAAGGCCGCATCGGCTACTCGCCGATCGAGCAGATGGTGATCGCGATCGGTGGCTACAGCGGCAAGCGCGGCCTCGACTCCGACGTCGCCACCTTCGTCCCGACCCGCACGGCCTCGCGTGGCGATGCCATGATCGCGTGGCGCGACAAGACCTGGGGCGTGGGCGCGGAATACTTCCACGCCAGCAACTGGGACGACATCCTGCGCAACGGCACCGGCACGGGTGCCCCGAGCGGCCCGCTGTCCATCAAGGACAAGACCGACGGCTACTCGGCCTGGGCTGACTGGAAGTTCTACGACCAGTTCGCCGTGTTCGCCCGCTACGATCACCTGAACTACAAGTACACGTCGCCGACCAACATCGAGCGCGAGATCAAGGACAAGTACTACAACGCCGGTGTGTCGTACGACGTCCTCAAGAACCTGAAGCTGGCCCTCGTCTACAAGCACAACGAGATGAACGGCCCGGTTGCCACCCCGTACCACTACAAGACCAACGAAGTGGGCTTCTGGGGCATGCTGAGCTTCTAAGCGGTATCGGAACGGAGTTCTGCTCAAGGACGAATCGGACGGCGGGCCCTGTGCCCGCCGTTTTTTTTGCGTCTGCTCCGAATCGTCTCACCCGGGATCGATCGTTCGGATGGCCAAATCCTGAACGAACCAAGGCGTGCACGGGCCTGGACGCGCCACCAACTGTGCGCCAGGCCTTGTTTTCAGCCTTTTTTTGCCCCCGATCCTGAATTTGCTGCGCTGCGCTACTTGCAACTGTCACACGCGCTGGCTAGGTTCGGCCCCATGGCTACTGTCCTCACCCGCTTCATGCGCCGCGCCGCCAGCACGTGTTTCGTGCTGTTCGCGCTGTTTATCGCATGCGCGTCGGTGCAGGCCACGCCGTGCGATGCGCCGCTGGAGCATGCCGTGCATGCCACGCTGGCCATCGACGACACCGCCGCGGGCGATGCCATCGACCCGGCCCCATCGATCGAGGACAACACCCTCAGCCTCGACGACACCTTCGACGTGCCTCCCCAGCATGTCATGCCCCTGGGCAAGGCCCTGGCCGCGCATCCCCCCGCGCCACCGCCGCCGCCCCACGCGCACCACCACAGCTTCGAGCTGCGCCCCCCCATCGCGGCCTAACCCGCTGTTGTAGGAGCGCGCTCCGCGCGCGACATCTTTCGCCTCAATGCAGCAGGGCCTGTGGCTCTTTCGCGAAAGGCGTCGCGCACAAGTGCGCTCCTACATGACCCCCGTTACACCCTTTCCCCATTGATTCGGCGCACCGTACCGCGGCACGCCAGCGGGCCATCGCGCCCGCAAACCCCATCCCTCACGCAAAGAGAGAGAACACCATGGAACGTCTCATCCAGGGCTTTGACCAGTTTCGCCGTGACATGACCGACGAGCAGCGCGCCACGTTCGCGCGCCTCGCCTCCGGCCAGACCCCGCACACCATGTTCATCACCTGCGCCGATTCGCGCGTGATGCCCGAGCTGATGTTCAACGCGCAGCCGGGCGACCTGTTCGTGTACCGCAACGTCGGCAACATCGTGCCGCCGTACGCGCAGCACGTCAGCGGCGTCGTCGCGGCCATCGAGTACGCAGTCACCGCGCTGAAGGTGCAGCACATCGTCATCTGCGGCCACTCCGATTGCGGCGCCATGAAGGCGCTGCAGAACCCGGCCGCGCTGAAGGGCAAGCCCTCGGTGGAGCAGTGGCTGAAGCACGCCGACGTGGCGCGCTACGTGGTGGCCGAGAACCGCCCCACCATCCAGGGCGAGGAAGGGCTTCGCTACCTCACCGAAGAAAACGTCGTGGGCCAGCTGGAGCACCTGCGCACGCTGCCGGCGGTCGCCGCCGCCATGGCCAATGGCAGCCTGCGCATCCACGGCTGGATCTACGACATCGCGAAGACGGAGATCACCGCCTTCGATCCGCTCGAAGGCCGTTTCAGCCCGCTCGCGGCTGACCCGGCCGATGTTCGCGACGCCACGCCGCACGCACGCTTCTCCGTGCCGACGGCGGTGGCGTCCGCCGCCTAACAAGGAAAGCCGCACATGCGCACTTACTTCTCCCAGGGCCTCTTTGGCCGCGACCTCCTAGGATCGGTGGTCGTTTTTCTTGTCGCACTCCCGTTGTGCATGGGTATCGCCATCGCATCGGGCATGCCACCGAGCGCGGGCCTCATCACGGGCATCGTGGGCGGCATCGTGGTGGGCGCCATCGCCGGTTCGCCGCTGCAGGTCAGCGGCCCGGCGGCGGGCCTGGCGGTCCTGGTGTTTGAACTGGTGCGCGAGCACGGCGTGGCCGCCCTTGGCCCCGTCGTGCTCCTCGCCGGCGCCATCCAGGTCGTCGCGGGCCTGTGCAAGGTCGGCGTGTGGTTCCGCATGACATCCCCGGCCGTCGTGGCGGGCATGTTGTCGGGCATCGGCATCCTCATCGTGGCATCGCAGTCGCACGTGCTCATGGACGCGATCCCGCTGGCCCGTGGCCTCGAGAACTTCGCAGCGCTGCCGGGCGCGGCCTTCGAGACCGTCAGCGGGGCGGGCGAAGGGCAGGGCATGACGGCCCTCATGATCGGCCTGGGCACCATCGGCATCATGCTGGGCTGGGAAAAGCTGCGCCCCGCGAAGCTGCGCTTCGTCCCGGGCGCCCTGCTTGCCGTCATCGCCATGACGCTCACCGCCCAGCTGGCGGCCCTCGACGTCAAGCGCGTCGACGTGCCGGCCAACCTGTTCTCGGCGGTGAACATCCCGAGCATGGGCACGCTGTTTGGCCTGTTCGACAGCACGCTGCTGGTGGCCGCCGCCACGTTCGCATTCATCGCGAGCGCGGAAACGCTGCTCTCCGCCGCGGCCGTGGACCGCATGCACGACGGCGTGCGCACGAACTACGACCGTGAGCTGACGGCGCAGGGCGTGGGCAACCTGGTGTGCGGCTTCCTCGGCGCGTTGCCCATGACCGGCGTGATCGTGCGTAGCGCGGCCAATGTGCAGGCGGGTTCCGCCACCCGCATGGCCACCATCATGCACGGCACGTGGCTGCTGGCGTTCGTCATGCTGTTGCCGTGGATCATGCGCATGACCCCGGTCTCGTGCCTGGCCGGCATCCTGGTATTCACCGGTGTCAAGATGGTGAACCCGAAGCAGATCAAGGACCTCGCCGCCTACGGCAAGGGCACCGCCGCCGTCTATGTCGCCACCACCGTGGCCATCGTCGCGACCGACCTGCTCACCGGCGTCATCGTCGGCTTCGGCCTCTCGCTGTTCCGCCTCGCGCTGCTCTCGTCGAAGCTCAAGCTCGACCTCAAGCACCACGACGAAAAGCCCGGCCACGCCACGCTGCATCTGGAAGGCTCGGCCACGTTCCTCAAGGTGCCGACCATGGCCCGCACGCTCGAAGGCATCCCGCCGAATACGCGCCTGCAGGTGGCGATGGACCGCCTGCAGCACGTCGACCAGGCGTCCCTCGAACTGCTGCGCGAATGGGGCCGAAATGCTTCCAAGCGCGGCTGCGAGCTGGTGGTCGACTGGCAGGAGCTCAACCGACGCGTCGAAGGCTCGCGCCAACCGGCGTAGCAACAACAGGGTGGCGACGGCAATGGGGCCGTCGCCACAACGCGATGTAGGAGCTCACTTTGTGGGCGACATCTTTCGCGAAAGCGCGGCAGGCGCTGTGGCGGCTGTACGAAAGGCGTCGCCCACGGAGTGGGCTCCTACACCAGGCGATGCAGCGCCGTTAGGCTTTCGTCTTTTGCTTGTAGGCGCAAAGATCGCGGATGGCGCACTCGGGGCATTCGGGCTTGCGCGCCTTGCATACGTAGCGCCCGTGCAGGATCAGCCAGTGGTGGGCGTCCTGGATGAATGCCTTCGGGATCACTTTTTCCAGCTTGTCTTCCACCTTGCGCACATCGGGCCCCGGTGCCAGGCCGGTGCGGTTGGCGACGCGGAAGATATGCGTGTCCACCGCGATGGTGGGCTGGCCGAAGGCCGTGTTGAGCACCACGTTGGCCGTCTTGCGGCCCACGCCCGGCAGCGATTCCAGCGCCTCGCGTGATTCGGGCACCTCGCCGCCATACTGGTCGACGAGGATCTGGCTCATCGCGATGAGGTTCTTGGCCTTGTTGTTGTACAGGCCAATGGTGCTGATGTAGCCCTTCAGTTTTTCCAGGCCCAGCTTCAGTATCTTCTGCGGCGTGTTGGCCACCGGGAAGAGCTTGCGCGTGGCCTTGTTCACGCCCACGTCGGTGGCCTGCGCCGATAGCGCCACGGCCGAGAGCAGTTCGAACGGCGTGGTGTATTCGAGCTCGGTTTTCGGGTGCGGGTTCAGCTCGCGCAGGCGGGTGAACATCTCGACGATGTCGGCCTTCTTCACGGCGTGTCCTTCTTCTTCGCCTTGGCACGGGCCAATGCATCGAGCACCGCGTTGCGCGCGGCGGGCGCGCCGACATCGCGCTTGCTTGCGGCCAACTGCTGTTCGCGGGCATCGCGCTCGCGGCCAAGGCGGCCCTCGCGGCGCTGGAAGCGCAGGCGCGCCGCGTCGGCGTACGCCCGGTCGCCCGCCTGTGCAAGCGGCATCGGATCGAGCGTGATGCAATCGACGGGGCAGGCCGGCACGCAAAGCTCGCATCCGGTGCACAGATCGCTCACCACCGTGTGCATCACCTTGGCGGCGCCGAGGATGGCGTCGACGGGGCAGGCCTGGATGCACTTGGTGCAGCCGATGCACTCGGCTTCGACCACGCGCGCCAGCGTGCGGGGCTTCTCCTCGCCATGCACGGGGTCCAGCGGCAGCACCGGCTGGCCGAGCAGGGCGGCCAGCCTTTCGATGCCCAGCGCGCCGCCCGGCGGGCAGCGGTTGATGGGCGCTTCGCTGGCGGCGATGGCCTCGGCGTAGGGGCGGCAGCCGTGGAACCCGCACTGCTCGCACTGGGTCTGCGGCAGCAGGGCGTCGATGCGGTCGGCAAGCGTTGGCGTCATGGCTGGCGCAAGGCCGATCGGGGTTTAGCGGACCGTTGCGCCCGGCGCCGCGCCCTGGTCGGCGTCGAGCAGGAACAGGTCCGCGCCGCCGTCGCCGGCGGAGAGGATCATGCCCTCGGACAAGCCGAAGCGCATCTTGCGCGGGGCCAGGTTGGCGATGAACACGACGTTGCGGCCCACGAGTTTTTCCGGCTCGCCATAGGCGGCGCGGATGCCCGAGAAGATCTGGCGGGTGCCCAGCGGGCCGGCATCCAGTTCAAAGCGCAACAGCTTGTCCGAGCCCTCGACGAATTCGCACGCCACCACCTTGCCGACGCGGAGGTCGAGCCTGGCGAAGTCGTCGATGGAAATGGTGGTGGTCTCGGTGCTGGCGGTGGCGTCGGTCATGGCTTTCGGGGCTTCTTTGGGCTTGGCTTTGGTTTTCTTCGCGTCGGCCGCGGCGGCCTCGCGGGCCTGTTCGGCGGGCGTCAGCGATTCTTTCGACGATTCGACCATGGTGTCGATTTTCTTCGGATCGAGCCGGCTGAACAGCGGCGTGAAGGCGTTGACGGTGTGGCCGAACAGCTCCCGGCGGGCATCGGCGAACGTGGCGATGGGCGCGCCGAGGAACTGCTCGGCGGCGGCGACGGTGACGGGGATGATGGGCTTGAGCAGGCCGGAGAGCAGGCGGAACGCGTTGAGCGCGAACGTGCAGACCTGCTGCAGCTCGTCGCGGCGTGCCTCGTCCTTCGCGATGACCCACGGGGCCTTCGCGGCGATGTAGCCGTTGACCGCATCGGCCATGGCGACGAAGCGGCGCGTGGCTTCGGCGTACTCATCGGCTTCGTACAGGGCCTCGATGCCGTCGTACTGCGCCAGGAGCTCGCGCCACAGTGCGGTGGCCTCGTCGTCGAAGCGCTCGGCCAGCTTGCCCGCGAAGTGCGTGTTGACGAAGCCGGCGGTGCGGCTGGCGATGTTGGCCCACTTGCCCACCAGGTGCGAGTTCACCCGCTCCTCGAACGACTTGAGGTCGAGGTCGACATCCACCGGGGTGGGGCCGAGCATGGTGGCGAAGTAGTAGCGCAGCGCCTCGGGGTCGAGGCCGGCATCGAGGTACGTGCGCGCCTGGATGAAGGTGCCGCGCGACTTGGACATCTTCGCGCCGTTCACCGTCAGGTAGCCGTTGGTGTGCAGCGCCGTCGGCACGCGGAAACCCGCGCCGTGCAGCATGGCCGGCCAGAACAGGCCATGGAAGTTGATGATGTCCTTGCCGATGAAGTGGTGCATCTCGGCGGTGCTGCCGGCGCCGAGGAACTCGTCGAAGACGATACCCTTGCGCTCGCACAGCGCCTTGAACGCCGCGAGGTAGCCCACGGGCGCGTCGAGCCACACGTAGAAGAACTTGCCCGGCGCGTCGGGGATGGGGAAGCCGAAGTAGGGTGCGTCGCGGGAGATATCCCAATCGCGCAGGCCACCTTCGATCCACTCGCCCAGCTTGGCGACGACGCTGCTGTCGGCGGTGGGCTTGCCGTGCGTGAACTTGCCGGCGAACCAGTCGCGCAGCAGCGCCTCGAACTTGCCCAGCTCGAAGAAATAATGCTCGGAATCGCGCAGTACCGGCGTGGCGCCGGACATGACCGAGTACGGGTTGACGAGCTCGGTGGGCGCATAGGTGGCGCCGCAGTTCTCGCAGTTGTCGCCGTACTGGTCGGGCGTGCCGCACACCGGGCAGGTGCCCTTGATGTAGCGGTCGGGCAGGAACATGTCGCGCGTGGGGTCGTACAGCTGCTGGATATCGCGGCGGGTGATATAGCCGCCCTCGCGCAGCTTCAGGTAGATCGCGGTGGCGAGCTCCTGGTTCTCCGGCGAATGCGTGGTGTGGTACTGGTCGTAGCTGAAGTGGAAATCGGTGAAATCCGCCTCGTGGCTGGCGCGGATGCCGGCGATGTATTCCTCGGCGGTTTTGCCGACCTTCTCGGCCGCGAGCATGATGGGCGTGCCGTGGGCGTCTTCGCCGGCCACGTACCACACCTCGTTGCCCTGCATGCGCTGCGCCCGGGCCCAGATATCGGCTTGGATGTAGCCGAGCATATGGCCCAGGTGGAGCGGGCCATTGGCGTAGGGGAGGGCGTTGGTGACAAGGATGCGGCGGGCCATGGTTTGCACGGTCGGCTATGGGACCGGGGATTATGGCATGGCCCGCCCTGCCTTTAGTCGGCGCGGACCCACTCCTGGCTGCGGCCGATGAGCGAGAAGCCGATGTAACCGTGGACGTCGAGCTTCTTGCCGCCGTCTTCGAGCTTGAGTGTCACCTTGTAAATTTTGCCCTTGGCCGGGTCGAGGATCTGGCCGCCCGACCATTCGTCGCCATCGGGCTTCAGGCCCCACATGATAACCATGCCCTCGATGGGCTTGCCCTTGCGGTCGCCGCTGCACTCGTCGCAGGTGGGGTGCGGGCCCTTGTCGGATTTCAGCACCTGGAGCACCTTGCCCTCGAGCGCGCCGTTGCTTTCGGTGATCTCGACGATGGACTTCACCTCGTGGGTCTTGTCGTCGATGGTCTTCCACTTGCCGACCGGTGAGTTGGTGGCGGCAAGGGCCGGGAGGGCGGCCGTCGCGAGGGCGAGGGCGGCGGCGGTGCGGATCAGGTGCTTCATAGGCTCGTGGGCTCCCCATACGGTCAGGTACGGCTGGAGACTGACGAAAGGTGTGTCATGGCGTCAAGCTGCACCGCACCGGGGGGGCTTATCGCCAGCAAGCTGGCTCCCACAGGGGGGTGCCGGCAGCCCATGGTGGGGTGGGGAATTGTGGAGCCAGGTTCCTGTGGGAGCCAGCTTGCTGGCGATGGGGGCCAGCCCCCCGTGCCATAATTGCTTCATCTTCGGTTTTCCTCATTCCCCCATGTCCCAGGCCAGCGAAACCCTCGTACGCGGCGTGCTCGACCGCGTCGTCGACCCTCATTCCGGCCAGCCGCTGGGCGCCGCTATCCGCGCCGTGGGCGTCGATGGCAACCGCGTCTCGGTCGACCTCCAGCTGGGCTACCCGGCCGAAGGTTACGTGGCGCAGGCCGCGGCGGACGCCAGGGCCGCCCTCGAAGCCGAGCCGGGCATCGCCTCGGCCGCCGTCTCGGTCACGTGGCGGGTCCACGCCCACAAGGTGCAGGGGCAGCTGGCCCCGATGCCCGGGGTGAAGAACATCATCGCCGTGGCCTCGGGCAAGGGCGGCGTGGGCAAGTCCACCGTCTCGGTCAACCTGGCCCTGGCCCTGGCGGCCGAGGGCGCCCGGGTGGGCCTGCTCGACGCCGACATCTACGGCCCCAGCCAGCAGCGCATGCTGGGCCTGTCGGGCAAGCCCGTCTCGCCCGATGGCAAGAGCATCGAGCCGATGCGCGCGCACGGCCTGCAGGCCATGTCCATCGGCGTGCTCATCGAAGAAGACACCCCCATGATCTGGCGCGGCCCCATGGTCACCCAGGCGCTGATGCAGCTGCTCAACGACACCCGCTGGGACGAGCTGGATTACCTCATCATCGATCTGCCACCGGGCACGGGCGATATCCAGCTCACGCTGTCGCAGAAGGTGCCGGTCTCCGGCGCCGTCATCGTCACCACCCCGCAGGACATCGCGCTGCTCGACGCCCGCAAGGCGCTGGGCATGTTCCGCAAGGTGGAAGTGCCAGTGCTGGGCGTGGTCGAGAACATGGCCACCCACGTGTGCACGAACTGCGGCCATGAGGAACACATCTTCGGCCACGGCGGCGGCGCCCGCATGGCGGAAGAGGCCGGCATCGCCTTCCTCGGCGAGCTGCCGCTGGATATCCGCATCCGCCAGCAGGCCGACGACGGCAAGCCTACGGTGGCGGCCATGCCCGACTCCGACCTGGCCGCGCGCTACCGCGCCATCGCCCGCGCGGCGGCCGCCAGGCTGTCGCTGCAGGCCCGCAACAAGGCCATCTCGTTCCCCAAGATCGTCATCCAGAACACCTGATATCCTTTCCAGCTTGAGCGAGGGAGACCGTAAGTGAGCATCAAGTCCGACAAGTGGATCCGCCGCATGGCCGAGCAGCACGGCATGATCGAGCCGTATGCGCCTGGCCAGGTGAAAGAGCGCGACGGCCACCGCCTCGTGTCGTATGGCACGTCCAGCTACGGCTACGACGTGCGCTGCGCCGACGAGTTCAAGGTGTTCACCAACATCAACTCCACCATCGTCGACCCCAAGGCGTTCGACAAGGGCAGCTTCGTCGACATCAAGTCCGATGTCTGCATCATCCCGCCCAACTCGTTCGCCCTGGCGCGCACGGTCGAGTACTTCCGCATCCCGCGCAACGTGCTCACCATCTGCCTGGGCAAGAGCACCTACGCGCGCTGCGGCATCATCGTGAATGTCACCCCGCTGGAGCCGGAGTGGGAGGGCCACGTCACGCTGGAGTTCTCCAACACCACGCCGCTGCCCGCGAAAATCTACGCCAACGAGGGCGTCGCGCAGATGCTCTTCCTGGAATCCGACGAGGTATGCGAGGTCTCCTACGCCGACCGCGGCGGTAAGTACCAGGGCCAGCGCGGCGTCACCCTGCCGAGCACCTGAACGCGTTCACGGTCGCACCCGCGCCCGACACCCGGGCGCGGTAGACTCGCCCTTCCTGCCCGTTCCAACGATCCACGGAGACACGCATGACCCGAGTTCCCACCCTGATGGCCCGCATCGGCGCGGCGCTGTTC
Organism: Luteibacter yeojuensis; assembly: GCF_000964085.1. Taxonomy (GTDB): domain Bacteria; phylum Pseudomonadota; class Gammaproteobacteria; order Xanthomonadales; family Rhodanobacteraceae; genus Luteibacter; species Luteibacter yeojuensis_A. Next base: position 77,305 of record NZ_JZRB01000002.1, on the reverse strand, counting down.
CTCGCCAGCACGCTGGTCCTCGCCGGCTGCCACGGTGGCGCGACGAAGGGCGACAAGATCGCCACCTCGTCGGAGCAGGGCCAGTTCGATTACACGCTCAAGGCCTACAAGAGCGGCCAGTTCCAGACCACCGACGGCGCCGTGCTCTCGGCGGCTGACGCCGGCAGCCACTTCGCCTACCTGAAGGACACCGGCAAGCTGCCCAAGACGGTGCTGCTGCTGCCCAGCGACGACTCGAAGATCCGCGACAACCACCTGGGCTTCATGGCCCGCATGGCGCTGGATTACGGCTTCGCCGTGTACTACGACAAAAAGGGTGAGCTCGTCCGCCTCAACGCGGTGGAAAGCGAAGCCCGCCAGCTCGAAGACACCCCGCACAAGGCCGACCTGCCCGACCGCATGAAGGGCAAGGAAGCATCCAGCGGCGCCTACGACCCGCAGACCCAGCAATAAACAGAAGGCCGGCGCAAGCCGGCCTTTCTTTTATTGCCTGTGGGAGCGCGCTCGCGCGCGAAAGCTTTTCGCCCAACCGCAACAGGCCCTGCTGCTCTTCCGCGAAAAGCTGTCGCGCGCGAGCGCGCTCCTACAGGTGCAAGGCACCCCGTAGCCGCGCTGCCACCGCCTCGATATCCGCATAAACCCCAGCCTTGCCCGAGCCCCACACCGGCCCCGGCCACGCCGCGTCGCCCTCCACGCGCGCCACCACGTGCACGTGCAGCTGGCGCACGATGTTGCCCAGCGCGCCGATGTTGAGCTTGTCGCACGGCCCCGCGCCGCGCAGCGCCTCGCCCGCCAGGTCCACCTCGCGCCACAGCGCGGCGCGGTCGGCTTCGGCAAGGTCGGCCACCTCCACCAGCCCCGGCTGGCGCGGCACCAGCACCAGCCAGGCGAAGCGGCTGTCGCGCATCAGCAGCACCCGGCACAGGGGCATGTCGCCGATGACGACCGTATCGCCGGCCAGCCGCGGGTCGAGCTCGAACGCCGGGCTCATGCCAGCTCGCGGGCGAAGAAGGCCATGGTGCGCTCCCACGCCAGGGTGGCGCTGGGTTCGTCGTAGCTGCCGCGCACGTCGCAGTTGAAGCCGTGGTCGGCCGGGTACACCCAGGTATCCATCTCCGGTTTCAGTTCACGGTGCTTCTCCACCATCTCGGGCGGGATCGAATGGTCGCGCTCGCCGAAATGGAAGATGACATTGGCCTTGGCCGGCTCCGAAAGGAACGGCACGTTGCGCGAGCCGTAATAGCTCGACGAGGGTAGGCCAAGGCGCAGCGCGGCCAGCGCGGCGACGGTGCCGCCCCAGCAATAGCCCACCGTGCCCACCTTCACCTTGTAGGTATCCTCCAGATAGCGTGCGGCGATGCCGACGTCCTGGGTCGGGCGCAACAGGCCCAGCTCGGCCACCATCTTCACGCCCTTGGTCATGCCTTCCTGGTCGTAGCCCGTCTCGACGCCTTTCTCCACCGGGTCGAAAAGGGCCGGGGCGATGGCGACGTAGCCCTCCGCCGCGAAGCGGTCGGCCACGCTGCGGATATGCGCGTTGACGCCAAAGATCTCCTGGATCACCACGATGCCGCCCTTCGGTGTGCCCGCAGGCTCGGCCAGGTAGGCGTCGACGCTCTCGTGGGGGCGGGATGTATCGAGGATCAGGGTACGACCCATGGGGGAGTCTCCGGGTGGGGTGAGAAAGGTGCGGGGAGCTTAGCGTGCGCAATGTCCGGTGGGGGTGACGCCCGGAGGAGGGCATCGCGCGCGAGCGCGCTCCCACACAGGGGGTGAGGTATCATTGCGGGTTTCCTATCCCCGGTACCCAAGGCAATGTCCCAGGCCGCCCAGACCCAGAAGATCGGCTTTGTCAGCCTTGGTTGCCCCAAGGCCCTTGTCGATTCCGAGCGCATCCTCACCCAGCTGAAGGTCGAGGGCTACGAGATCGTGCCCACGTATGGCGAGGCGGATGCCGTCGTCGTCAACACCTGCGGCTTCATCGATTCGGCGGTGCAGGAATCGCTCGACGCCATCGGCGAGGCGCTGCACGAGAACGGCAAGGTCATCGTCACCGGCTGCCTGGGCAAGCGTTCGGAGCTTATCCGCGAAAGCTACCCCGACGTGCTCGCCATCTCGGGCCCGCAGGATTACGCCTCGGTCATGGGCGCCGTGCACAAGGCGCTGCCGCCCACGCGCAACAAGTTCCTCGACCTGGTGCCCGATACCGGCGTGAAGCTCACGCCCAAGCACTACGCGTACCTCAAGATTTCCGAGGGCTGCAACCACCGCTGCAGCTTCTGCATCATCCCGTCGATGCGCGGCGACCTCGTCAGCCGCCCGGTCGACCAGGTGCTGATGGAAGCCGAGAAGCTGGTCCGCGGCGGGGTGAAGGAACTGCTGGTGATCTCGCAGGACACCAGCGCCTACGGCGTCGACACCCGCTACGCCGAGCGCGAGTGGCGCGGCAAGGCCTACCGCACCCGCATGACGGAGCTGTGCGAAGGCCTGTCGGAACTGGGCGTGTGGACGCGTCTGCACTACGTGTACCCGTACCCGCACGTGGACGAAATCATGCCGCTGATGGCCGACGGCAAGATCCTTCCGTACCTCGATATTCCGTTCCAGCACGCCAGCCCGCGCATCCTCAAGCTGATGAAGCGCCCGGGCAACGTCGACAAGACGCTCGAGCGCGTGCAGAACTGGCGCCGCCAGGTGCCGGACCTCACCATCCGCAGCACCTTCATCGTCGGCTTCCCCGGCGAGACAGATGCGGAGTTCAACGAGCTGCTCGATTTCCTGCGCGAAGCCGAGCTCGATCGCGTCGGCGCGTTTGCCTACTCGCCGGTGGATGGCGCGAAGGCCAACGACCTGCCGGGCCAGATCGATGAAGAGCTGAAGGAAGACCGCCTGGAGCAGTTCATGGCGGTGCAGGCGGAAATCTCCGCCGCCAGGCTGCAGCGCAAGGTCGGCAAGACCATCAAGGTGCTGGTGGACGAAATCGACGCCGAGGGCGCGTGGGGCCGTTCGAGCGCCGATGCACCCGAGATCGATGGCGCGGTCCGCATCGACGACGGCCAGCTGCTGAAGCCGGGCCAGTTCGTCGACGTGCTGGTCGAAGAAGCCGACGCCCACGACCTTTACGGCCGCCTGGCGTAACGCCCATGCGCTACGTGGCGCCCGCGCGCGAAGCGTTCGATCGCCGCGTGCTGGCGTCGCCGCCGCTGGCGCACTGGGCGGCGTACGCCCACCTGCTTGAAGGCGAAACGTGGCCCGAGGTGGTCGCGCTGAACGCGTTGCTGCCCGCCGGCCCCGCGCTGCGTTTCGAAGCGCAGGACAAGGCCTTGCTCGACGATGGGCTCCACTACGAGGAGCGCATCGCGCGCGGCACGATCGCCACGCGGCCACGGAACTGGCACGACCTGTTCAATGCCCTGGTATGGGCCCGTTACCCCACGCTGAAGCGTGCGCTCAACGCACGCCAGGTGGCCGAGATCGCCCGCATGGGCCCGCGCGAACGTTCGCGCCCGCAGTGCGCGCTGACGCATTTCGACGAAGCGGGCATCGTCGTCGTGCTGCGTGACGCGGCCATGCTCGATGCCTGGAACCGTCACGACTGGCACGCCTTGTTCTGGACGCATCGCGACGCTTGGCAACGCGGCGAAGCACGCGCGGAGGTCTTCGGGCACGCCTTGCTCGAACACGCATTGACGCCCGGCAAGCTGCTGGTCGGCAAGGCCCTGGTGGTGATGGGTGGCAGCGATGCCGTCGCGACCTGCGCCGCGGCCATCGCCGACGGGCGCATCCTCAACGACCCGCAGGAACTGCGCCCGCTGCCCGTCTCGGGCGTGCCCGGCTGGCACGAGGGCACGGCGGACGAGGCGTTCTACACCTCGGCGCCGTGTTTCCAGCCCGTGAGGGCAGGGCGGGTGTACCCACCCGCCCTTGGGGGCGCGGCCTAGAGCAGGCCGTGGTCGCGGACGTAGTCGCCGAGCAGGCTGTCGTGATCGACGCCCAGCTTGCGCATGGCATCGCGCTTCTGCCGGCTGATGGTCTTGACCGACTTGCCCTCGCGGTCGGCGATCTGCTGCAGCGACATGCCGTTGACGAACGCGCGAATGACTTCCTTCTCGCGCGGCGACAGCGGTGCGCCCGGCATGGCCACCGAGTTGTCGTCGGCATCGTTGAGGATGTCGAGGAGCGTTTCGCTCAGGTACGTTTCGCCATCGCGCACCGCCTTGGCGGCGACGGCAAGCTCGTCCATGGGGGCGCGCTTGTCGACGATGCCGCGTGCGCCACGGGCCAGCATGGACTGGAGCGCGGCGGGGCGGTTGATCATCGTGAGGACGATGACGGCAAGGTTGGGATATTTCTCGGCGATGGTGTCGAGCAGGGCGAAACCGTCGTCCTGCCGATCGCTCGGCATGAGAAAATCCGTAATAACGACATCGCAGGGGCGGTCGGCCAGCATGGCGAGGAGCTCGTCGGCGGCCTTGGCCTCGCCGACGACATCGACATGGGCGTTCCTCAGCGCAAGCGCGCCGCCTACGAGCACAAGCGGGTGGTCGTCCGCCAGAATGACTTTCAGTGGCATGCTGCTTCTTCTCCTTCTACCTAGCGGCGCCGTGTGGTTCGATCCGATTATGCCCACGATGGTTCCCCTGACGAAGTCCGCCAAGTGACACGATTCCTGTTGCCGATACTGCTCGCCTTTGTGTCAGGGATCGCCTACGCGGCCCCCGACGTGCCCCTGGCCCGGGAGGACGCCGAGTGGATCCGCCACCACCCGGTGCTCACCGTGGGTGCCTACCGGGAGGGCTACCCGCCGTTCGAGGAGGTGCGGGAGGGCAAGCTGGAGGGCCTGGGCCCCGATTACCTCCACGAGGTGGGGGCCGAGCTGGGGGTCACCTTCCAGACCCGGCTCTACGACACCTGGCCCCAGCTGCTGGCCGCCCTGGCCCGGGGCGAGATCGACGTGGCCACCAGCGTCACGCCGCTGGAGCAGGGCATGCCAGGCGTGCGGGTGGGGGCCACGTACTTCGAGTCGCTGCCCGCGCTGGTGCAGAAGGCCGATGCGCCGGTCATCCACCGCACGAGCGACCTGCGCGGCAAGCGGCTGGCGGTGCATGCCGGGTATTTCGACCTGGCCGCCCTGCGCCGCGAGCTGCCCGACACCACCCTCGTCGAGGTGGCTTCCACGGCGGAAGCCCTGCAGCGGGTGCGCATGGGCGAGGCCAGCGCCTATATCGACAACCCGTATTCCGCCCGCGAGTTCGTCTCGCGGCTGGGCCTGGAGCACGAGCTGCACGTGGGCGAGCCGCTGGCGCTGCCGATCAGTGCGCTGGCGCTCGCCGTGCCGGCCAGCGAGGCGCCCCTGGGGCGTGCGATCGACCACGCCCTGGCGGCGTTGACGGCGGCCGACCACGGGCGGCTCCGTGCGCCCTGGGTGGGCCGCGACATCGCCCCCCGGCCCCGGTCATTCGCCATCCCGCTCAGTGAGCGCGAGAAGGCGTGGCTGCACGACCTGCCGCCGCTGCGCCTGGGCGTCGACCCCAGCTACGCGCCCTTCAGCCTCATCACCGGGCGTGGCCAGGCCGAGGGCATCGCGCTCGACTATGTCCGCGAGATCGCCGCGGAGCTCGGCCTGCGCATCACCCAGGTGCCCAGCGAGAACTGGGCCGGCACCGTGGCCAGCGTGAAACGCGGCGAGGTGGATCTTGTCGCGGCGATCAACCCGCAAAGCGCCACCTGGCCGTACCTCGAGCCGAGCACGTCCTACCTCGATTTCCCCATCATGATCGTCACCCGCGAAGGCGCGCCGGTGATCGCCGGCCGCGACGACCTGGCGGGCAAGGTGGTGCTGGGCAACACCACGCGCGAACCCATCCGCCGCCTGCTGGCGCGCATCCCCGGGGTGCATGCCATCCCGGTGGACACCGAGGCGGACGGCCTGCGCCGCCTCGCCTCGGGCGAGGCGGATGCCTTCGTGGGCAACCTTGCCTCGGTCGACTACCTCATCCGCGACCAGTTCCTCGGCCAGCTGAAGGTGGCCGCGCCGACGGGCGAGAGCGAGGCCATCGCCATCGGCGTGCGTCGCGACCTCGCGCCCCTGCTGCCGCTCGTCAACCGCGTGCTGGTGAACCTGCCGACGCACCGCCAGCAGGAGATCCGCAACACGTGGTTCGCATCGCACTACGTGGTGGGCCCCACCTGGCGCGAGATCGCCAGCCGCGTGCTGCCCTTCGTCGCCGTGCTGCTCGGCTCGCTCATCGCCATCAGCTACGCCTACCTCAACCTGCGCCGCGAAACGCGCCGCCGCGAGCGCACCGAGCGGCGCCTCGCCGAGGTGACGGCGCACGTGCCCGCCGTGGTGTACGAGGCCGTGCGTGACACGGGCGGCCACTACAGCATGGCGTACGTCGGCGGCGATCCGCAGACCCTGCTGGGCATGCAGCCGGGCGAGCTGATGGCCGAAGGCGAGGCGTTGCTGGCGCCGGTGGCCGCCGAAGACCGCGAGGCGCTGCGCCTGGCGTTCGAGCGCTCGGCGCGCGAGACCTCCCCGTTGCATGTCACGGTGCGTGCGCAGGTGGGCGAGCGCGTGCGCTACCTCAGCTCCGACGCGGTACCGCTCGCCGCCGCCGACGGCAGCGTGCGCTGGAACGGCTACTGGGTGGATGTCACCGCGCAAGAGCTTGCCTCGCGCGGCCTCGCCAAGGCGCGCGACGAAGCCGAGGCGGCGACGCGGGCAAAGAGCGATTTCCTCGCCACCATCAGCCACGAGATCCGCACGCCCATGAATGGCGTCATCGGCCTGCTCGATGTGCTGGAACGCACGCCGCTCGACGGCGAGCAGCGGCGCATGGTGGCGACGATCGAGCATTCGGCCGAGGCGCTCATGCACATCCTCGACGACGTGCTCGATTTCTCGAAGATCGAAGCGGGGCACCTCGCACTCGATCCACGCCCGGCCAACCCGCGTGCGCTGGTGGAGGATGCCGTCGCCATCATGTCGGGGCAGGCCTCGGCCAAGGGCCTGGTCATCGAAAGCGCCATCGATGAGGCGCTGGCGCCCGCGGTGCTCGTGGACGACGGGCGCCTGCGCCAGGTGCTGCTCAACCTCATCGGCAATGCCATCAAGTTCACGGCCGAGGGCCACGTGCGCGTCGACGTGCACGTGGACGAGGAACACGGCGGCCGCCAGCGCCTGCGCTTCGTGGTGACCGATACCGGCATCGGCATCCACGCGGCGAAATTGCGCCACGTGTTCGCACCGTTCAGCCAGGCCGAGTCCTCCACCACGCGCCGCTTCGGTGGCACGGGCCTTGGCCTGAGTATTTCGCGTCGCCTCATCGAGCGCATGGGGGGGCATATCGTCATCCACAGCGAGCCCGGCAAGGGCACCGTGGTGACGGCGACGGTGGAACTGCCGATGGCCGATCCGCTATCCGTCGCGCGCGCCGCGGCGGACGATGGCGCACGCTTGGCGGCGGGCCATGTGCAGGCGGCGCGCATCCTCGTCGCGGAGGACCACCCGGTGAACCAGCAGCTGGTACGCGCGCAGCTGGCCTTGCACGGCTACGGATGCGACATCGTGGACGATGGTGAGGCCGCGCTCGCCGCGCTTGCCGGCGTCGACTACGACCTGCTGCTGGTCGACTGCCACATGCCGCGCATGGACGGCTACGCGGTGGCCCGCGAGGTTCGCCGTGGCGAGGCGGGCACCGGCCGCCACCTGCCCATCGTGGCGATGACGGCCGATGCGCGCGCCGACCAGCGCGAGCGCTGCCTGGCCGCGGGCATGGACGATTTGCTACGCAAACCCATACGCCTGGAAGCGTTCCACGAGGCCGTGGCGCGCTGGCTGGGCGTGGCCGTCGTGGCCGGGCCTGAGGCCGAACCCGAGCCCGGGGCTGGCGCGGCCACCGGCACGGCAGCCGACGGTGAGCCCGTGCCCGTGGACATGGAGCGGCTCCGTCGCGCCTTCGGCTCCGACGCCAACATCGCCACGGTGATCGACGCCGGCATCGCCGCCACGCGCGGCGCCCTGGCCACGTTCGACGAGGTCATCGCCGGCGCGGACCCCGAACGGGTGGCCGGCTGGATCCACCACGTGCTGGGTGGCGTGAATGTGTTTGGTGACTCCCCGGTGGCCCAGCTGGGTGAGGCACTGGAGCTCGGGCTGCGCGAAGGCGGCGCGCTGGATGCGGACGCGGTAAAGCGCTTCGCGAACGACGTGGAGGCATTCACCGAAGCGCTGGCGCGCTTCAGGGCGACGCTAGCGCACTGACCCGCCGCATACCCCTGTAGGAGCCCACACCGGTGGGCGAAAGCTCTTCGCCCCAGTCGCGCAAAAGCTGTCGCCCACGGGTGTGGGCTCCTACGTGGTGGGGTGTGGCGCGGGGCGCTTCAGGCGTAGTCGACCGCCACCACCGCGAAGCGGGTCGGGCCGCCGGGCAGAACGGCCTCGAACTCGTCGTCCACGCGTTTCTTCAACACGGCGCGCGCCAGGGGCGAATCGATGCTGATCCAGCCGAGCTTCGCGTCGGTCTCGTCGGGGCCGACGATGCGGTAGCGAACCGTGTCGCCGCTGTCGACGTTTTCCAGTTCGATGGTGGCGCCGAAAAACACCGCGTCGGCCTGCGCGGGCGTCGCCTCCACCACTTTCAGCACCGGGATGCGCTTGCTGAGGTAGCGCACGCGGCGGTCGATCTCGCCGAGTTGCTTCTTCCGGTACGTGTACTCCGCGTTCTCCGAGCGATCGCCCTCCGCGGCGGCGGCCGCGAGTGCTTTGACCACCTCGGGCCGCACGGTGTGCCACAGGTGGTCGAGTTCGGCCTTCAGGCGCTCGAAGCCGTCGCGTGTGATGATGGCCGTCGACGACGGCGAGGGCGGGCGCCACCGGCTCATGGCGACACCGTGCGCGTCGGGTCGAGCGTGTCGAGCATGTCGGCCAGGTCCTGCGCCACCGGGTGGTCGGGGTAGGCACGCAGCAGCTGGCGGGCCAGGGCGGCCGCCTGCTCGCGTTCCTCCAGGCGCATGTGCATGGTCGCGGCGAGTAGCCCGTAATTCGGCGCTCCCATGTCGCCCGGCCATGCACGCAGGTAGCCCAAGGCAAGGTGCAGGGCAAGGCGCGGCATGCCGCCGTGCGCGGCCACGTCCGCGAGCGGCCCGCAAGTCTGGGTGGCATCGGGGATGAAAGCGGGGTCGATGCCGAGGCAATCCTGCACCACGCCCAGCGCACGGCGCGTCTCGCCGCCGGCGACCAGCGCCGCGATCCATATCTGCCCGTGCACAAGCAGCTCGGGCAGGCGGCCCTGCGTGCGCAGCAGTTCACGGTAGCGTGCGTGCATGGGCGCGGGCGCGATGCCCTCGCGCAAGCGCTCGGTGAGGATATCGGTGGCGGCGTGGATGTCGTCGCGCGCCACGTGGTTCGCATGCTGCAGCAGCGCCACGTCGTCGTCGGGGTTGCTGGCCTCCGCGAGCACGTCGGCCTCGGGCCGGTAACCGAGCCGCTCGTGGTGGCGGTGTATCAGGGCCCCCATGAGGTGGAAGTTGTAGATGGCAAGGTAGTTGGCGATGAGGTAGTACACCGCCGTGCCGAGGAACATCGGGCCTCGCTGCTGCATGGCGTACTGCGCACCGGCCTGGAGCAGGCTCGTGGCCAGCACCACGCTGAACAACTTGAAGTAATCGGCGCCGATGCGCCCTATGGCCGCGAACCAGGTAAGCGGATTCAGTGCCGCGCCCACGCCATCGAATGTGAGCGACATCGTCATCACCGGCAGCACGAAGGCCACGCCCAGCGACACCACGATGCCGCTGATGCCGAACAGCAACGGCGCGAGGATGGCTAGCGCGTTGCCGAACAGCTGGATGATGATCAGCGCGACAGCCGCGCGGTCTTCCGAGTTCATCGCCAGCTCGGGTGGGTTCTCGAAACCATCGGCCGTGTGGCGCAGGCAGGCGAACGCATAGGCGTAAAGCGCGACCCAGCCCAGGCCCACCACGAGCAGGCGCAGGCCCATCATGGGGACGTAGGCGAGCAGGTCGAACGCGGCGATGGCGCCGATGGTGACCGGCGCCGCGCCGCGCATGGGGTAGCGAAAGCCGGTGATGATCCGCCGGCCGAACGGCACCGACGCGTCGGCACGCACGATACGCGGCATGGTCAGCGCTTTCCGCCAAAGATGCTGCCGAGGATGCCGCGCACGATCTGCTGCCCCGCGCGCGAGCCTGCGGTGCGCACCATGGATTTCGCCATCGTTTCGAGCATGCCCTGGCGGCGCTTCGTGCCGAACACGGCATCGCGCACGGCGCCGCCCCAGCCGTTGCCCTCGTCGTCGCCCTTGCTGGCGCTCTTCACCGGGGGTGCCGCGTCGTCGTTCTTCGCCGTCGCCCGCGCGGCCAGCATCTCCTCCGCCGATTCGCGGTTGACGGCGGCGTCGTATTTCGCCCCCACGGGTGAACGCGAGCGGATGGTGCCGCGCTCCTCGGGCGTGATCGCGCCGATGCGGCAGGTGGGCGTGGACACCATCACTTTTTGCACGGGGGAGGGAACACCGCCGTCGCCCAGGGTGGAGGCCAGCGCTTCGCCCGTGCCCAGCGTACCGATGGTTTCCACCACGTCGAGCCGCGGGTTCTTCGCGAAGGTCTCCGCGGCGGCCTTCACCGCCTTCTGGTCGCGCGGCGTGTAGGCACGCAGCGCGTGCTGCACGCGGTTGCCCAGCTGGCCGAGGATCTCGCCAGGTACGTCGTCGGGGTTCTGCGAGCAGAAGTACACGCCCACGCCCTTGGAACGGATAAGCCGCACCACCTGCTCCACGCGCTGGCGCAGGGCGGCTGGCGCGTCGTCGAACAGCAGGTGGGCCTCGTCGAAGAAGAACGCCATCTTCGGCACGTCGAGGTCGCCCACCTCGGGCAGCTGCTCGAACAGCTCGGACAGCAACCACAGCAGGAACGTCGAGTACAGCCGGGGCTTCAGGATCAGCGTATCGGCTGCCAGCACGTTGATGACGCCACGGCCCGACATGTCCTGGCGCATCAGGTCGGCGAGCTCGAGCGCGGGCTCGCCGAAGAAGTTATCCGCGCCATCCTGTTCCAGTTTCAGCAGGGCGCGCTGGATGGCCGCGACGCTCTGCGCGCTGATGAGTCCGTACTTCGCGGAGATATCCTTCGCGTGCTCCGCGGCGAACGCCAGCATGGCGCGCAGGTCGCCCAGGTCGAGCAGCAGCAGGCCCTCGTCGTCGGCGACGCGGAACACCACCTCGAGCACGCCCTCCTGGGTGTCGTTGAGCTCCAGGATGCGCGAGAGCAGGGTGGGGCCCATCTCGGATACCGTGGCGCGTACCGGGTGGCCAAGCTTGCCGTAGATATCCCAGAACACCACGGGGTTGGCCTGCGGGGCCCAGCCGGCCAGGCCCAGCTTCGCCAGCCGGTCCTTCAGCTTGTCGGAGGGCGCGGCGGCCGCTTGCGAAAGGCCGGCCAGGTCGCCCTTGGCGTCGGCGAGGAAGCAGGGCACGCCCAGGCGGGAGAACCCCTCGGCCATCAGCATCAGGGTCACCGATTTACCGGTGCCGGTGGCGCCGGCGATCATGCCGTGGCGGTTGCCATAGCGCGAGTCGAGCTCGACGGCCGCCGCGTCGTTGCGGCCAATGAGGATGCTGGGCATGGCTCTATCCTTAAGAAGGTCGTGAACAAGTCTACGCAAGGATGCGCCGCCATGGAGATTTTTCCAGGCGGATGCTTGAGTCGCATAGGGTTACAGCGTAACGTTGCGCCACTGCCTGACCTGGTCCTACGCATGTCGCTGCGCGCCCGTTACACCGCCCTCCTGTTGCCCCTCGCCATCCTCGCCGGTTGTGCCTCCAGCGGCGCCCCGCGGCCCGGCAAGGCCACGCCGGAGGTGAATGCGTTGTACGACCGGATGAACCAGGCGAGCAAGGGGTACGAGGCGGCCATCGACCAGGCCCGCCGGGGCGATACCGCGCAGGCGGCGAAAACCCGCAAGCAGGCGCTCGACCAGCTCAAGGATGCCTCGGCCCGCTGCGGCCTCACGCCCGGGTGCGATCCGCAACGCTTCGCCGCCGTCTTCGACCGCCTGCTGCGCCTGAAGGACGGCAGCTTCATCGAAGGCGAGGATTCGGATGACACCGAGCAGGCCGCCGAGGTGGGCGCCCAGCCCGGCGATGCCGCCGGCTCGTCGGTCATCAGCGCGCTGCCCGAGGCCCAGCGCAGCGTCACGCTGCTGAAGGGGCAGAAGTTCAGCGACATGATGGTGATGAACGGCCCGGTGAAGGCCGCGCTCGAGATGTGGCTGACCCAGCTGCGCCCGAACCTCATGGACGCCTACGTCAACTACCAGATGATGCGTTACAGGATGTGGCCGGCGTACCAGAAAGCCGACCTGCCCGAGGCGCTGCTGTTCGGCATCATGGCGAAGGAATCCGGCGGCAAGGTGCACGCCGTGTCGCGCTCGGGCGCGTCAGGCCCGCTCCAGTTCATGTACGCCACGGGGCTGCGGTTCGGCCTGTCCAGCGATGGCGGCTTCGACCAGCGCTTTGACCCGGGCTTGTCGGCCCAGGCCAATGCCGAATACATCAACGAGCAGCTGGGCCAGTTCAACAACAACCTGGAAATGACGCTGGCCGCCTACAACGGCGGCGAGGGCCGCATGCGCCGCATCGCCGCGGCTAGCCCCGGCGCCGGCTTCTACGACCCCGCCATTTACGGCCAGATGTCGGCCGAGACGCGCGATTACGTGCCCATGGTGCTAGCCGCCGCGTGGCTGTTCCTCCACCCCGACAGCTACCACCTGAAATGGCCCCGTGTCGACGGCGCCCCGGGCCAGGTCACGCTGACGCGGCCCGCGTCGCTGGCCGAGCTCACCGTGTGCCTGGGCTCGGCCGACGACATGCCGCAGGGCTGGTTCCGTACGCTGCGCAACCTCAACCCGCGGCTCGATCCGCAGGTGAGCCAGCCCGCCGGCACGCGCCTCGAGGTGCCGAAGCAGCTGGAGAAGTCGTACATGGCCAGCTGCGCCGACGGCCCATGGCCGATCCTGGCCAGCGACCTGCACAACGCGGTGAAGATCATCGCGCCCGCGGCCCCGGCGGCTACCTCGGCCCAGCTGGCGAACGGCGGCGGTGGCGGCGGTGCGAACGGGCCGAATGGCCCGGGCCCGCAGTACAACTACGGTAGTGGCGGGGCGTCGTCCTCGCCGAAGGGCGCATCCGGTGCGAAGAGCTACACCGTGCGCAAGGGCGACACGCTGGTGAGCATCGCGCGCAAGAGCAGCTGCGCCGATGTGGAGGACATCGCGAAGATGAACGGCCTAAAGGGCCATGTCCTGAAGGTGGGCCAGTCGTTGAAGGTGCCTACCTGCCGCTGAGGCGGCGGGTCGCCTAGGCGAGCGCGGAGGGTTCCATCCACTCGGTGCCGTAGTCGCGGCGATCGGGCAGTGAGAGTTCCTTGATCTGGCGCATGAGGCGAAGCACCTGGCGGTGCAGCTCCTCCATGCCCGGGCGGCGCGAATCGAGGGTTTCGTGGTACACCGCCGCGATCCACAGGGCGACGCCACGGGTGGCGATCAGCGGGTTATCCGAGCGGGCCTTGCCCAGGCCCAGATCGGGCCCGTGGCCATAGGTGCTGTAACGCTCTTCCGGCGGCGTGCCATACAGGTGGGGGAAATCGCAGGCGGCGGCCTGTTCCATCTCGCGGCGGACCAGCTGCTGCAGGTCCGCATGCGTGCGGACAGGCAGGGCGAGCACCACGCGTTCGATATCCGCCAGCTGGCGGCGAAGGCGTAGTTCGCGATTGACGGCGATGAGATGGGTGACCAAACGCATGACGACTTCCCCTATACGGCACTGCGTGTCACGGACTTAATTGCTGAACGCAAGATGTCCGAGGGGGGAAGCATACGCCTGACTTGCGTCAAATGTAAGACGCTTTCGTCACTATGTGACGCGTAAGGTCATACGGTTTTAGGCGCCGCCAGCCCACCGGCCGAGCCGCTGCCCAACCATAACCTGTTGTTGCGGCTGGAGATTGTCGAATTCGTAGCCTTCCGGCAGCAGCAGGATGACCGTGGAGCCCATGTTGAAGCGGGCCATTTCGGCAAAGCGCTCAAGCTTCACGCCCCGCCCCGTGCAATCGGTGCGGATGATCTCAGAGGCGTAGGGCGGGATGGCCAGGCCGTCCCACACGGTGGCCACGCTGGAGACCAGGATGGCGCCAACCATGACCGACACGAACGGGCCGTGCTGGCCGTCGAAGCGGCACACCAGGCGCTCGTTGCGCGCGAACAGGCGGGGGATGGCTTCGACGGCGAACGGTGCCACGCTGAAGATGCGGCCCGGCACGTGCGTCGTGCCCGTCAGTTCGCCCTCGAGCGGCATGTGCACGCGGTGGTAGTCGCGCGGCGAAAGGTAGATGGTCGCGAAGCTGCCGTTGCGGAACGGCGCCGCGGCGTCCTCGCTGCCGAGCAGCTCGGCCGCGGTGTACTCCTGGCCCTTGGCCTGGAAGATGCGGCCATCGCGGATACGGCCCAGCTGGCTGATGCGGCCGTCGGCGGGGCACAGTATGGCCTGCGGGTCGGGGTCGGCCACGCGCGCGCCCGGTTTCAGCTTGCGGGTGAAGAACGCATTGAAGTGTGGATAGGCCAGCGGATCGGGCTGCGCCGCCTGCGACATATCCACGTGGTAGCGCCGCACGATCTGTTCGATCAGGAAATTCTTCCACGGTGCCCATTCCCAGCGGGTCGCCTGGTAGACGATCCGGGAAAGGAAGCGGTGCGGGAGGATGTACTGCAACAGGACGCTTGGTTTCATCGCGCGGAGTATAGGGGAGTTTCAAGCCGATGACGGCGCCGTCCACGAAACCTTCATTGCCGGATTTGTATATCCTGCGATTGGAGGCGCGTTTTGCAACGTGAGGTTGCTGGCCGCCGCTCTGCACGGTAGCCAAACGGGCCCCGGTAGAGCTGAGTGAGGGGGCTCGCTCTTCCGGGCTGGGATGCCTGCCTGCGTCACAAGCCGCTCCGGACGGCGGCTTCGACGGGAACACGACAATATGAAGACGAACCACACGCCTGCCTTCCGCCCGGCTCCAGGCGCCTGCCGCCGCGCGCTGCTCGCCATGGCCATCGCCGCGGCATTCGCCGTGCCTGCGGTGCAGGCCCAGACCGTTTCGGTGCCGGCGTACAACCCGCGCGACAACGATAACCAGGTCGGGGTCACGGTGGTGCCCAATGGCGGCACGACCACGCTGGTGGGCAACTCGAGTCAGTTCGAAATCGGCCTGACGGGCAACCAGAACACCACCTTGCAGGCGTTGTACGACGCCGGCCGCATCACCAACAACACACAGCAATGGATCGGGCAGCCGCGACTCAACCCCGGCAGCGCGAACCAGGGCATCACCGTGCGTGACCCGATCACCGGCACCAACCGGGTCGTGTCGGTCTACAACTCGGCGAACTTCAACGACCTGACGCCGGTCTCGTACGACAACCAGGTGCCCGACATCGTCAATGTCGGCGATAACCAGTACATCAACATGCGCGTGGCGCAGGTCAGCAACGCCGGCGGCACGCTCAATGTGAACCTGGGCGACGCGGGCGCTTCGAGCGTCAACGGCAACAACGCCTTCACCCTTGCCGCGAAGCAGAGCACGCTGTTTGCCGCGGACGGCACGGGCACCGCCGCCAGCAACATCAACTGGCAGTCGAACAACCGCTTCACCTTCGTGGGCGACCAGAACCCCGCCACCACGCAGGGCTATGCGGTGACGTATGTCTCGCATTACGGCGGCACGTTCACCATCACCGACCGCAACGGCGTCACCACGTCGCACACGGTGACCAATGCCGCGCAGCTGAAGGACTACAACAACTTCCTCATCGCGGGCATCCAGAACGGGTCGATCAACTACACGCAGTACACCACGCTGTTCAACCAGGGCTACACGTACAGCAACGAGAGCATCACCTACGGCATTTCGGCCGACGACCAGGAAGACGGCTTCCAGCCCGTCGGCCTGCGCGTGGTGATGGGCCTCGATGGTGCGAATGCCCACGGCACCGTGGCATCGGGCGCGACGCTCGAGGGTGTCAATACCAATGGCGGCCTCATCCGTGCCACCAACGGCGCCTCCGCCGACGTGCTGGGTACCATCGGCACGGCCGGTACCAGTGGCGATCGCGTCGCGCTGAGCCTGCAATCCGGCTCGCGCGGCACCAACTCGGGTGTGATCAATGGCGGTTTCTTCGGCGCCACCGCGGTGCTACCGAGCACCTATGGCCTGAATGCCGTCGACCTCGCCGACGGCAGCACGTTCACGAACAACGCTGGCGGCATCATCAATACCGCCCTGGGCACGGTGAACGGTGCCGGCCAATCGAACGGCATCCGCCTGGGCGCCACCTCGAACGCCACCAACAACGGCAACATCAATGTCGCCGTCACCGGCTCGCGCTCGAACGGCTCGATCAACGGCGTGCTGGTCAACACACCCACCTCGACGTTCACCAATGGGCCGGGTGGCCTCATCTACCTTGGCCGCGGGCCGCAGGCGACGGCCAGCGACACCCCGGCGGACGTGGCGCTCAACCAGGCCACCACCAGCGCCGGTATCAACGTGGCGCGCGCGGGCACGGTGGATAACCAGGGCACCATCACGCTTGGCACGCTGACCCAGAACGCGGCGGGCATCCTCGTCAGCGCGAACGGCGCCAGCGTCACCAACTCGGGCACGATCAACGTCAACGGCCGCGCCACCGCCGTGCCGCGCGATAACTTCGGCATCTCTGTGGTGAACGCCGGTTCGTCGGGCGCGGGCATCATCAACAAGGGCACGATCAACGTGGCGGGCGTCAACGGCACGGGCATCAAGGCCCTGTCGACGGGTGCCGTGGGCTCGCTCGTGCGGTCCACGGGCGTCATCAATGTCTCGGGTGCCGCCGACCCGGTCAGCGGCACGCGCAACTACGGCGTATGGGTGGAAGGGCAGGGTAGCGCGGAGTCGGTCGGCAACGTCGAGGGTGCGGTGAACCTCACGGGCAACGGCGCCATCGGTATCCACGCCCGTGGCCGCGCCACCGTCAACGTGGCGGCCGGCGCGGCGCCGACGTTCGCCAATGGCACCGACCAGATCGGCTTCTTCGCCTACGGCAACGATGCCCATATCAACGTGGCCAGCGGTTCCGCGCTGGATGTATCCACCCAGCGCTCGACGCTGTTCCGCCTCGATAGCGGCGCCGATTTCGACGGCACGGGGCTGGCCGCCTCGGTGTCGGGCGCGCAGGCGACCGGCATCCTCGGCTCGGGCACGGGCACGGTGTTGAACACGCGCAACGCGTCGGTCAATGTCGCCGGTGCCGGTGCGCAAGGCGTGCTCGTCGAGGGCGGCGCCACCGGCACCATCGATGCCGCGACGACCATGAACCTGACGGGCGATGGTGCCGTGGCCGGCGTATCCGATGGGCAGAAGCACGACCTCACGGGGGCGGCCGTTGGCGCGCCGACGGCCGCGACGTCGCTCAGCAGCCTCGCCACCATCACGTCGTCGGCTTCGGGTGTCACGGGCTTCATCGCCCGCAACAGCGCCACGCTGGCGAACGCCGGTGCGCTGAATTTCACGGGCGCGAACACCACCGGCATGGTCGTGGAAAGCAACGCGGCGGCCACGAACAGCGGCAGCATCGATCTTTCCGGCCCTGGCGCCACCGGCGCGATCCTGCGCAGCGGCGGCACGCTGGCGAACACGGGCACCATCCATGTCGGCAACGGCACGGGCGTGCGCGTCGAAGGCACGGGCACCCAGCGCTTGAACCCCGCCGGCACCATCAACGTGGACGACGGCGTGGCCGGCGTGCAGCTCACCAGCGGCGCGGGCCTGCAGCTGGGCGCCGGTGATTCGGCCATCACCACCAACGGCAGCGCCCACGGCATCCTGCTCGACACGGGCGCCACGTCGCTGCTGGCGAACGGCACCACGGTGACGACCCTGGGCACCGGCAACGCGATCGAGAACGCGGCGGAGATCGGCGCCATCACGCTCAGCGACGCGACGTTGCGCGTGGGGAATGGCGCCGGGCTGCGCACCGCCACGGCCATCGACCCGGCATCCACCGCCACGATGGAGGTGGATGGCAGCGGCACGGGCTATGCATTCCGCAACGCGGACGGCACTGCCACCACGGGCGACCTCACGCTGGGCAATGGCTTCACCATCCATGGCAACGGCGCGGGCAGCACGGGCATCCAGGCGCTCACGAGCGGCGCGGTGAACTCCGCGGCGACCGTCAACATCCTCAACGCGGCCGGTGGTTCGGCGCTGGTGGCCGGCACGGCGTCGTCCGTGGCCAACGCCGGCACGCTGACGTCGGCCAGCACGGCCGCGCCCGTGGTGGACCTGGCAAATGGCACCGGCACCACGTTCACCAATACCGGCACGATCACCGCGGCGTCGCCATCGGCCACCGCGGTGCGTGGTAGCGCGGGCAATGACACGGTGGCCCTGCCATCCGGCGCCGTCACGGGCGAGATCGCCACGGGTGAAGGCGGCGATACCTTCAACTGGACCGGCGGCACGCTCAACGGTGGCCTCACCATGGGCGATGGCGTGGGCAATAACGCCACGCTGGGTGCGGTCGATACCTCGTCGACCTACCACCTGCTGGCCGGCACCGGCGGCAGCAACACGCTGACCTTCAACGGCACGCAGGCGCGTGGCGGCACGTTCGCCGCCGATACACTCGACAAGGGCATCCGCCTGTCGGGGTGGAACACGTTCAACCTCACCAACGGTTCGACGTTCGAGCTCACCGATAACCTGGTGATGGGCGGCAGCGACGTGAATATCGATGGCTCGTCCGCGCTGCTCGCGGGCAACAACGTCCACCCGGTGATCTCCGCCGGCACGCCCGGCTCGGCAAACGTCAGCAACAACGGCACCATCGACCTCACCAACGGCAGCGGCTCACCCGGCAACACGCTCACCATCGACGGTAACTATGCGTCGAGCGGCGGCCGCGTAAACCTGGTCTCGACCCTCAACGAGGGCGGCGCCCTGGCCACCCAATCGACCGACCGCCTGCTGATCAACGGCGACGCCAGCGGCGAGACGGTGCTGAACATCACGCCGTCGATGCTGAGCACTGGCGCACTCACCGACCTCGACCGCAACGGGTTCGTCCAGTCGGGCGAAGGCATCAGCGTCGTGCAGGTGGGGGGTAATTCCACCGGCGGGGCGTTCCGGCTCAACGGTGGCTACGTCGGCTTCGGCCCGTACCAATACGGGTTGTACGCGTTCCAGCCGGGCGTGGCCGACGCGGGCCAGCGCCTGGTCGGTGGCACCACCACCGGCAGCAACTACTGGGATTACCGCCTGGCCAACGTGCTGGTGTGCAATGGGCCGTGCCCGGCGCCCACGGCATCGACGCCGCCAGCCACGCCGCCGCCCGGGCAGCCTTACGTGCCACCGGCGGACGCCACGCCGCCCGGTACGCCGGCCACGCCCATCACCCCGGTCGCCGCGGGCGATAACGTCCGGCCGGCCGTGGTGCCTCAGGTGCCCAACGCGATCGTCACGCCGTCGGCGCTGGCGCTCTATGGCTACCGCAGCATCGATAACCTGCACCGCCGCCTGGGCGAAACGCGCAACATGGATGACCTGGGCGAAGGCCTTGGAGGCGAGACGTTCGTGCGCTACTTCGGTGGCGACTACGATGTCTCCAGCAACCGCTCGTTCGGGCAGTACGGCTACGACTACAGCTCGGATACCCGCGGCGTGCAGGTCGGCGCCAACATCTTC
This sequence comes from Luteibacter yeojuensis, assembly GCF_000964085.1. Taxonomy (GTDB): domain Bacteria; phylum Pseudomonadota; class Gammaproteobacteria; order Xanthomonadales; family Rhodanobacteraceae; genus Luteibacter; species Luteibacter yeojuensis_A. The sequence continues at coordinate 57,514 of NZ_JZRB01000002.1, read as the reverse complement.
GCCCTCGACATGGATCGCTCGAGCCTGCGTGCCGGCGTGGCCTATACGCACGGCACGACGCGCATCGACCCGAAGGCGGCGGATGGCTACAGCCACTCCAAGTTCGATACCAACTCCATCGCCATGTTCGTCACGTGGCAGCAGCAGAACGGCTTCTACGTCGACGTCGTGGCGCAGGGCGACCGCCACGTGGGCGACCTGGACACGGGCCGTGCGAAGGACCTGGCACGCGTGCGCGGCTCGGGCTGGGAAGGGTCGGTGGAAACCGGCTACCCGTTCCGCTTCGCCGGCGGCTGGGAGCTGGAGCCGCAGCTGCAGTTGACACGGCAGCACGTGGGCCTGCGCGACCAGACCGACCTCGAAGGCGTCACGACGCATTACCAGTCGCTGGACCAGACGATCGGCCGCGCCGGGCTGCGCTTCGACCGCACCTGGACCACGGACGCCGGCAGCACCTTCACCCCGTACGCCCGTGCGAACTACATCAAGGGCTGGGGCGGCGTCGCCAAGGTGGATGTGGGCCAGGAAGGGTTCGACGCCACGCAGCAGTTCATCGGCGGCAAGTTCGGCCAGATGATGGAAGTGGGCCTGGGCGGCACGTGGGCCTGGAAGAACAAGCTCTCGGTGTACGGCGAGGCCGACTGGCAGAACAAGATCGGCAGCGCGGGTGCGCGTGGCTGGTCGGCGAACCTGGGCGTGCGTTGGGATTTCGGGGGCTGAGGTAGCGCCATCGCGCGCAAGCGCGCTCCCACAAGGGCCATGGATGGTCCTCACCACCCCATGTGGGAGCGCGCTTGCGCGCGATGCTCTCGTTTACCGCACGACGGGAAGTTCGACGTACGTCCCATCCTCCCCATCCCGCACCACCTTCTGCGTCGCCTTCACGTAATCCGCCGGCTTCGCGTTGAAGATGTTCGGCACGAACGTCTGCGGGTTGCGGTCGTAGAGCGGGAACCAGCTTGACTGCACCTGCACCATCACGCGGTGGCCGGGCTGGAAGACGTGGTTCACCGTGGGCAGGGGAAAACGGTATGGCAAGGCCTTGCCCGCTTCCAGCGCCTTCGGCGTGTCGTAGCCCTCGCGGTAGCGCCCGCGGAAGATCTCCATGGCCACGGGCAGCTGGTAGCCGCCCATCGAGGGCTTTTCTTCCACTTCATCGGGGTAGACGTCGATCAGCTTCACCACCCAGTCGCTGTCGGTGCCGCTGGTGGACGCGAGCAGGTGGACCAGTGGCTCGCCTGATACGCCCAGCGGCTGTTCGAGCACGGGCGAGACATACGTGAGCACGTCAGTGCGCGTGGCGAACTGGCGCTGGTCGTCCACCAGCCATTCCGGCCAGGAGTCTTCGCGGTCGGCCACGCCGTGCGACCACGACTGGATGGGCCGCACGCGGTAGGGCACGGGCTTGGCCGGGTCGGAAACATACGCGTCTTCACCCTGCGCTGGCACGGTCGTGCCGAAGCCACCGTTAGGCTCGGCGTACCACCGCTGCATGGTCGGCGCGCAGCCCGCGCGGCACGATGACGGCCACGCATCGAGCTTGCGCCAGGCGTTTTCGCCGGTGACGAACGCGTTCACCGGCGCGATGTCGGCCTTCGGCGCGCCGTCTTTCAGGTACTGCGCAAGGAACGGGCGCAGCATCGTCTGGCGGAACGTCTTGCCGGTGTCGCTGCCCAGTTCGATGGCGCCGATGGTGCTGGCGTTTTCCCATGTCTTGGCGTGGCGCCAGGGGCCGAGGACGAGCCACAGCTTTTCGTGGCCGGGGTCGCGCGGCGCGAGCGCGCGGTACACCGCCATGTCGCCGTAGTTGTCTTCCTGGTCCCACAGGCTGTGCACCAGCATGGTGGGCACCGTCATGGGTTCCTTCGCGGCGATTTTGTCCAGCGCCTGGTCGGACCAGAAGCTGTCGTAGGCGGGGTGGGCGAGCAGCTTCTGCCAGAAGCCCAGCGCCTCCATGCCGTAGGCGCGGCCGATGTCACCCGCCGAGCCGCCGCGCAGGTACAGGTCGTAGTCGTCGCGGTAGCCGGTGGTCCAGCCGATGTTGCTCTGGCGTGAGTTCACCATGCCGTAGATGTACGGGATCATCTGCTGGCGGAACGCGCCGCGGTGGAACCAGTCGTCGCCCATCCAGCCGTCGATCATGGGGTTGATCGGCACGGCGACCTTGAGCGCAGGGTGGGGGCGGATCGTGGCGATCATCGCCTCGAAACCATCGTACGAGATACCGATGATGCCGACCTTGCCATTCGACTCGGGCACGTGCTTCACGAGCCAGTCGATGGTGTCGTAGATATCGGTGGATTCATCGATGGACGTGGGGTTGCCATGGCCGGTGGGCGGCCGGTTCATGACGAAGTCGCCTTCGGAACCGTTCTTGCCGCGGATATCCTGGATGACGCGGATGTAGCCGTCCTGGACGATGATGTCGGCGGGGTTGTCGTAGCCGCGCAGCGCGGGCCCCAGGTGCGGGCTATCGCTGCGGTGGCCCATGCCATCGGCGCCGTACGGGGTGCGGGTGAGCAGGATGCCGGCATGCGTGGCGCCCTTCGGCACCAGGACCACCGTGTGCAGCTTCACGCCATCGCGCATCGGGATGTCGATGGTGCGGCGCTCGTAGTCGAAGCCGGGGTTCGCAGGCGTGAAGCGCGCCGGGATTTCCGTCGGCAGGTCTTTGTAGGTCTTCTCGCCGCCCACCGCCGGGGTCGCGACGACCCCGGCGGCAAGCGCGACGATACCCAGTCGCAGGAGTGGATGCATGGACGCCCCGTCAGAAGTCGTACGTGATGCCGAAGCGAGCGTAGCGCGGCTGGGTGTAGCTGATCACCTGCTGGTAACCATCGTTCACCGAGTTCGTGCTGCCCGAGACCGGGTTGGTGCGCTGCGAACGCTGCTGGTTGAGGATGTTGAACACCGACACCGAGAAGGCCAGCTTCTTGTCGGCCCACAGCGGGCGGTATTCCGCGCTCACGTCCACCAGTTCTTCCCACGGCTCGCGGCCCTTGGCGCCGTAGGCGGAGGGTTCACCGAAGCAGAAGTGGTAGTAGCTGCCATAGCCCGACGGGTCGCTTTCATCCGCGCCGTAGCGGCCCAGGCAGGATTTCGGCAGGCCCGACTGGATCAGGATGTTGGCTGAAAGCAGCCATTCCGGTGCGACCTGGTACGAACCGTAGATCTTGATCTGGTGCTTGCGGTCGTTGCCGAGGTCGCCGTTGGCGTAGTTCATCAGCGTGGCGTAATCCCAGTCGCGCGATGCCGCCACCGAGCCCTGGCCCACGTCCGAACGCACCTGGCCCTCGGTGTTGCCGTAGCTGCGTGAGTACAGGTAATCCACCTTGCCCGACCACGTGCCATCGAACGGATGCGACAGGTACAGGTCGAGGCCGTAGTAATTGCGCTTCAGGTGCGGGAAGCCGAAGTCGGCGTTGGTCACGGTCACGTCGGTGTAGCCGCCATCGGCGTTCTTCAGCGAGTAGACATTGGCGCGCCCCGGGTTCGACAGGTAGCAGCTGCCTACCGTGAGGTTATCGAGGTCGGCGCCCTGTGCTTCCGCGGCATTCTTGATCGCGCCGTTGTCGCACACGTCGTCCAGGGCATTGCGCAGCCGGCGAACCGTGGCCTTGGCGCCGGCCACCCAGTCGGCGTTGAGCTGCTTGTCGGCACCGAGGATGAATTCATCCTGGTATTCCGACTTGATGTTCTTCGAGCTGACGGTCTTCGGGTCGGGCGGCTGGCCGTATTCGCCGTTGGGGGAGACGGCGCCACCGGTGGCGGACTGCACGAAGGTCACGCCGGTGGGCAGGCCCTGGTTGTCGATGCCGGTGTACGTGAAGTACTGGTTGGTGGCCAGCGAGCCGGCCGAGGTGCGCAGTGCCACCGACGCCGGCATGGCCAGGAAGTAGCGGCCCGCGTTGCCGTACACCTTGAACAACGAATCACCGTTCACGTCCCAGCTGAAGCCCACGCGTGGCGCCCACTGCGGCTTGGTGAGCCGTAGGTACGGCTCGCCCGCAGGGTTGTAGTTGGTGAACTGGTCGTTGCGGATGCCGACCGAGAGCAGCCAGCGATCGTTGATCTGCCAGTCGTCCATGATGTACTGGGCGCGCTGCTTCACGCGCACCGAGGCCAGCGTGTTGTAGTGGCGGTAGTAGCCGTAATAGCCGGTGGCACCACCCGGGTAGTTGGCCGGCTTGTCGACGAACGGACTGTCGCTGATATTGAGGTTCGGGTCCTGCTTGGCGTACCACAGCTCGTAACCCACGCCGCCGATCGTCGTGCCATCGTCGATGTCGTGCGAGTCCTGGTTATCGATACCGGCCGTGATCGAGTGCGAGCCGATCTTGTAGTTCAGGTCGATGCGCAGGTTGCGGTTGGTCGATTCGTGGTCGGGGTTATCCACCGTATCGAGCGTCTGGCCGTTGCTGATCGGCGTGCCGCCATTCAGTGCCGGGTTCTGCGCGCTGAGGTTGCCGATGAACGGGCCGACGATGCCGGTATCGGGCGGCTCGTTGTAGTAGGTGAGCTTCGACTTGCCGTACAGCGCGGTGAGGGTCAGGTCGTCGGTGATGTAGCTGGTGTATTTCGCCACGTAGACCATGGCGCGGGTCTTGTAGGTGGAATCCGGGCTGGCGAAATCGCCGACGGTATCGGTGTCGTAGTCGTAGTTGTACTTGTTGCCGTTCGAACGGTGGGTCTGGTTGATACCCGTGAGTTCGAGGATGTTGCTGTCGTTGATGTTCCAGTCGAGCTTGCCGTACCACTTCGGGTCTTTGTACGTGTACTTCGTATCGTACGCGTGGTTCACGTCGCCGATGCTATTGCCCTGGCTGCGCTCCATTTCCACCGCGGCGAACGCATACAGCTTGTCCTTGATCAGCGGGCCGCCGGCGTAGGCGCTGATGGTGGAGGTCCACTCGTGGTTACGGTCGTTGCGGGTCTGCAGGCTGCCCGGGGGCGCCGGGTTGTCGTGCCCGTAGGTGATGTTGCGCGCGCTGGCGCGGGCGAAGTCCGGCTCCCACAGCACCTGGGCGCCAAAATGCCATTCGTTGGTGCCGCGCTTGCCCACCTGGCTGATCACGCCGCCGTCGGAGCGGCCGTACATGGCCGAGTAACCGCCGCTCAGTATCTCCTGCTGGTCGATGGCACCGTAGGGCAGGGTCACGCCACCGAAGCCGCTGAGCGGGTCGGTCGTGTTCATGCCGTTGATGTAGTACGCGTTCTCGGTGACGGCCGAGCCGGCGAAGCTCACCGTGCTGCCGCCGAACGCGTTCTTGAAGCCGGTGTAGCCCGGCGAGGCGCCCGGGGCGAGCAGGGCCACGGCCTCGGCCGAGCGCTGCAGGGGCAGGCGGGCGAGGTCGGCCGAGGTGATGACCGTGCTGGAGGCGACGGTCGCCACGTCGATTTTTGCCAGCGAGCTGGCCGAGACGGTGACGGCACCGAGGCTTTGCGCATCGGCGGCCGAGGGCGCGGCGCCGGCGAACGAAACATCGGTGGCGGCGCCGACACGCAGAGTGACGTTGTCGCGGCTGTCAACGATGTTGCCGTTCGACTTGAGGCTCACCTTGTAGGTGGCCAGTGGCAGCGACTCGGCCGTGTAGCGGTCGTTCGCGTCCACGCCCACTTCGCGGGTGAGGCCGTTGCTGCCTTCGATTAGTACGGTTTCGCCGGCCGCGGCCGGCGCGGTGCCGGTGATGCGGCCGGTAGTGGCCTGGCCATAAGCCAGGCCGCTGAATGTCGCGGCGACCGCGGCACACAGCAGGGTACGGCGGAGGGCTGGGAACGACGTCATGGTGATGCTCCGGAAAGGCTTGGTCTGTGACAGACGGATTTGAATCGATTTAAGTGGCGGGCGAAGGACGGCCTTCCTGGCGCGGTGTTGTGGGTGGATCAGGCAAGCGCGACCTCACCCACGGCCTTGCGGACCGCGGCGAACGCGCGTGATTTCTCGGCCTTGCGGTCGGTAACGAGCACGTCGACGCGGTCGGGCGCGCACCAGCTGGCGCGGCTGCGGACGCCGATCTTCGAATGGTCGGCGGCGAGGACCACCTGGCGTGCGTTGCCGCACATGGCGCGGGCGATCTCCACCTCGTCGAGTTCGAAACTGCTGGCGCCCGCCTTCGCATCCACGCCCACGGGCGAGAGGATGGCCAGGTGCGCCTGGTAGCGATGGATCTCCGCGATGGTGGCAGGCCCCGTCGTGCAGCCGATCTGCGCGTTGAAACGCCCGCCGAGCAGGTGCACCTCGTTGCCATGGCGCGCGGCGAAGCGCGTGGCCACGTCGATGGCGTTGGTGAGGATGGTGAGGCCCGTGCGCGTGGCCAGCGCCTCGGCGACGAGGTTCATCGTGCTGCCGGCATCCATGAAGATCGTCTGGCCGCTCTCGACGAGGTTGGCGACGGCCTTGGCGATCGCGCGCTTCTCGCGCACGCGGGTGGCGTGGCGCACGTCAATGGGCGGTTCGTCGGAGGTAAGCACGGCGCCGCCATGCACGCGGCGTATCTCGCCGCGCTCGGCCAGTTCGACGAGGTCGCGGCGGATGGTCTCGCGCGAGACACCCAGCTCGGTGACGATGCGTTCCACCGATACCTGGCCGCTGGCGCGGAGCAGGTCGCGGATGCGGGTGTGTCGTTCTTCATGCCACATGGCGTCGTTCCTTGAGGATGTGCAAGAGCAGGCGCATGGCGCCGAGGGCGATGGCACCGGCCAGCACCACGCACATGGCGTAGGCCGCGGCCTGGGCCAGGAAACCGTTCTCGTCCAGGCGCATGACGGTGACCGAGGCCAGGCCCAGGTCGGCGGTGACCAGGAAGATGACGCCCGAGAGCGTCACCATCGAGCGCATGAACAGGTAGAAGAACGTGGCGATGGCGGCCGGCGCGGCGAAAGGCAGCACGGCGTCGCGCAGCACCGCGCGCGTGCCGCCACCAAACGCGGCCACGGCATCGTCCAGCGCATCGGGCACCTGGCGCATGCCGGTCTGCATCGTGAGGAACGCCTGGGCGTGGTAGTGGTACAGGCTGCAGGCCGCGATGACGAGCAGGCTGCCGTGGAACCAGTGGGCGGCCGGCCCGTGGTTGAACGCCAGCACGTAACCGAGGCCGATGACCATGCCCGGCACGGCGGCCGGCAGCGAAGCGACGAACTGCAGGGGCCGCACCAGGCCCGGTGGCGCCTTGCGCAGGCCGGCGCACAGTGCGAAGACCAGCACCGTGCCTGCGATAGCCGCCACCAGCGAGACGGTGAGCGAGGTCCACACCGGGCCGAAGCCTTCGGTCAGGCCGGTGTAGTTCGCCAGCGTCAGCGACGGCTGGTACGGCCACAGCTTCACGAAGGAGACATAGGCGACGGTGCCGACGACGGCGAGCATCGGCAGCAAGGCGACGAGCGCAACGGCGCCGAGGACGAGGTCGCGGCGCGTGTCGCGCGATGGCACGAGCGCGCGGCCCGGGCTGGCGTCGCCGCTATCCTGGCGGCGCCTGGCCAGCCGGCCCAGCCATACGGAGAGCACGGCGGGCAGCAAGAGCAGCATGCCCAGCGTCGCGCCCATGGCGAAATCGAGCTGCCCCACCACCTCGCTGTAGATCTCCATCGCCAGCACGCGGTAGTTCCCACCGACGATCACGGCGCTGCCGAAGTCGGTAAGTGTCTCGGTGAAGACGAGGAAGGCTGCGGCGAGCAGGGCGAAGCGCAGGCGTGGAAGCGTCACGTCGAGGAACTGGCGCCACGCGGTGGCACCCATCGACGCCGCGGCGTCGTAGTGGCGGGCCGGCGTGCGCGCCAGCGCCGCGGAAACGATCAGCACCACCTGTGGCAAGCCGTACAGCGTGTTCGCGATGACCAGGCCGGTGAAGCCATAGATATCGGTGGGCCAGCCCGTGAGGCGGTGCACGAGGCCGTTGCGGCCCAGCAGCAGCACCAGGCCGAGGCCCAGCACGAGGGAAGGCGCGAGCATGGGCAGCAACAGCGTGGCGCGGATCAACGCCTTGCCCGGTAGGCGCGAGCGATGCAGCGCCATCGCCAGGGCCAGGCCGAGCAGCACCGTGGCAAGCGTGGTGACGAGGCCCGTGGTGACGCTGTGCAGGGCGGCACGTGGCAGGCCCGGGTCATCGAGCAGCCGCGCGTAGTTCGCCAGCGTGAAGGCGCCCGACGCGTCGGTGAGGCTGCGCGACGCCACGGTGAACAGGGGGTGGAGGAACAACAGCAGCAGCCCCAGGCAAGGCACGGCCAGTAGCAGCACCGCGCCGATGCGGGCGCGCGGGGCGCTGCGCGGGGCGGCGATCGCGTTCACGCGGCCACCCACGCGCCGCGCGTGGCCCCGATGGCGACGGGCTCGCCGGGCGCCAGCATGCTCCGGCCGGGCAGCTCGGCCAGCAGGACCTGGCCGCGCCAGTCGATACGGGCGCGGGCCAGGTTGCCGAGGAAAGTCACGTCGGCCACGACGGCGTCGCCGCCCGGGCCGGCTTCCACGACGATGTCCTCGGGCCGCAGGCAGAGTTCCCACGTGGCGTCGGCGCCGGGTGGGCGGCGCTCGAGGAAGCCGGGCATTACCTCGCGTACGAAGTGCGTGGGCAACAGGTTGGCCCGGCCAATGAAATCGGCGACGAAGCGTGATGCCGGGCGTTCGTAAAGGTCGCGCGGCGAGCCGATCTGTTCGATGTGCCCCGCACGCATGCACACGATGGTATCGGCGAGCGCGAGCGCCTCGTCCTGGTCGTGCGTGACCATGATGGTGGGGATGCCGAGCGAGCGCTGCAGCGTGCGGATCTCGCCGCGCAGCTGCGCGCGGATGGCGGGGTCCAGTGCCGATAGCGGCTCGTCGAGCAACAGCAGCGCCGGTTCAGCCGCCAGCGCGCGGGCCAGTGCCACGCGTTGTTGCTGGCCGCCGGAGAGTTCATCGGGGAAGCGGCCGCCGAAGCCGCCCAGCCCGACTTTCGCCAGCAGTTCGGTGCTGCGCGTGGCGATGGTGCCCACCGCCACGCCGCGCAGGCGCATCGGGTAGCCGACGTTGGCGGCGGCGGTAAGGTCGGGGAACAGCGAGTACGACTGGAACACGATGCCCATGCCGCGCTCGCGGGCGGGCAGGCGCGTGATGTCCCGCCCGCCCAGGTGCACGCTGCCGGCATCGGGCTCGGTCAGGCCCGCCACGATGCGCAGCAAGGTGGTCTTGCCGCAGCCGCTGGGGCCGAGCAGGCAGACGAAGTCGCTGGCCCCCGCGTTGAACGACACGCGGTCGAGCGCCGTGCTGGTGCCCCAGGCCTTGCTGATGCCGTCGATGCGAAGGTGCATGGAACCTGTGTCTCCCCCGGCCCGCGCGCGTCAGCGCGTCAGGCGTTTGTATAGTGCGATGAGTGCCGCGCGCCCGCGCGCGGCCGCTTCGAAATCCCGCGCAGGCAGCGTGCCGACCACGTTGGCCGGCAACCCCGCGCGCTGTTGTTCGGCCGTGGGCACCACGCCGGGCGCCGCCACGATTTCCTTGTAACCGCGGTACAGCGAGGCCGCCGCGGGTGATGCGGTCCAGTCGAGGAACCGTTTCGCGTCCGTGGGGTTCGTCGCCCCCTTCATGAGCCCCGAGCCCTCGAGCTCGTAACCGGTGCCGTCCGCAGGCAACACCATGGTGACGGGGTAGCCCTCGCGGATGGCCTGCATGGCCGAGAACGCGAATGACACGCCGATGGGGAACTCGCCGATGCGCGCGAGCTTGCACGGTGCCGAGCCCGAGAGGGTCACCTGGCCGATGTTCGCGGCGATGTCGGTAACGAGCGCCATGCCTGTCGTGTCGCGGCCCGCATCGCTCAGCGACGACAGCACCATGTAGCCCGTGCCGGACGACGCCGGGTCGGGCATGGCCAGTTGGCCGCGGTACATGGGCGAGGCCAGGTCGCGCCACGTGCGCGGCATGGGCAGGCCGTGCTCCGCGAGCGCCTCGCGGTTCACGCACAGCGCCGCCATGTAGCCGGTGGGCGCGAACCAGCGGCCGTCGGTGCCGCGAAAGCGCGCGGGCAGGGCGTCGATGGCGGCGCTGTGCACCGGCTGGAGCAGGGCGGCGATGCGCGGGTCGAGCAGGTCGGTGGCTGCCATGCCCCAGACCACGTCGTTACGGGGTTCGGCGGCCTCAGCCAGCAGGCGGGCGGCAAGGTCGCCGCTGGAGAGGCGCAGCACATGGATATCCACGCCGGGAAGGGCCTGCCTGGCGGCATCTAGGTAGGCCGCGATCTCGTCGCTCTCAAGCGCCGAGTACACCGTCAGTTCCCCGGCGTGTGCGCTGGCGCACACGGCGAGCAACGCGATGGAGCTGGCGATGTGGCGGACTGGACGCATGGATGGCCCCGGGTTATCACGCTGCCCACGGGGTAGTGGAAGTGTCACCCACCCGTGTGGCGTTTTGGGTATATTTGCAAACATGTGGACTCGCCGTCCACAGGAAAATTTGCGTTTTAGTCATTAACCTGAAACGTGCAAACGCTAGTTCACGCACGTTTTTTCCGGAGCCCCGCGTGCCCTCCCATGCCCCGTTGTCCGCCGCAGAGCGGGCCGAGTTCGAAGCTTTCGCCACCGGCATCGCCAACAATGCGCGCGCGCTGTCCCTGCCACGGTTCCGCCGCCCCGTGGACGTATCGCACAAGGGCGACATGAGCCCTGTCACCGCCGTGGACCGTGGCGTGGAGTCGATGCTGCGCGAGCGGATCGAACAGGCGTGGCCCGGCCACGGCCTGCTGGGCGAGGAATACGGCGCCAGCCACGTCGATGCCGAGTTCGTGTGGAGCATCGACCCCATCGACGGCACCCGCAGCTTCATTTCGGGCTGGCCGCTGTGGGGCACCCTCATCGCCCTGCTGCGCGGCGGCACGCCCGTGCTGGGTATCCTCGACATGCCTGCCCTGGACGAGCGCTGGGTCGGCCACGTGGGGGTGAGTACCGAGATGAATGGCCGGCCGTGCCATGCCAGCGCGTGCGAGGCGTTGGGCGAAGCCACGCTGTACACGACCACGCCCGACATGTTCACGCCCGCCGAGTGGGAGGCGTTCGACCGCACCAGCCGCGCCGCCTACACGCGCCGCTTCGGCGGCGACTGCTACGGTTACGGCATGCTGGCCTCCGGCCACATCGATGCCGTGATCGAAGCGAACCTCATGCCCTACGACTACCTCGCCATCACCCCCGTGGTGCAAGCCGCCGGCGGCGTCATGACCGACTGGGAGGGCCGCCCGCTCGGCATGGCCAGCGGCGGGCGCGTCGTGGCCGCGGCCACGCCTGCCCTGCACGCGGCGCTCATCGCGTCGCTGAAGGGCTAGCGATGGTCTCGCGCGATCGCCGCCGGTTCCTGCAGGGCGCGGGCGCCACCGTGGCCGCCTCGCTGCTGGCGCAGGGTTTCCCGGCGTCCATCGCCCGCGCCCTGGCCACCGCGCCCGACCGCCGCACCGGCACTATCAACGATGTCGGCCACGTGGTCATCCTCATGCAGGAAAACCGCTCGTTCGATCACTACTTCGGCAGCCTGCGCGGCGTGCGCGGCTTCGCCGACCCGCGCGTGCTCGAGCTCGCCAACGGCGACCCGGTATGGAAGCAGCCCACGACGGCCGCGCACACGAAGTTCTGGAAGCCGCGCGGGGTGGGCGCGGACACCGCGTGGGTGTATCCGTTCCACCTTGATACGCGTGCGAGCGGCGACCACCACGCGGGCACCGACCACGGCTGGAGCACCGGCCACGGCGCGTGGAACCTCGGCCGCAACGACCGCTGGATCGAGCAGAAGCAGGATGTGCTCACCATGGCCTACCTGCGCCGCGAGGACGCCGCGTTCCACTACGCGCTGGCTGACGCATTCACGGTGTGCGACGCCTACCACGCGTCCGCGCTGGCGGATACCGCCATCAACCGCATCTACCTGTGGAGCGGCACGTCCGATCCCGCGGGCCGCCTCGGTTCGAAGCCCAACGGGCCCGGCACCGAAGAGCGGGCCAACACCAACGGCTACACGTGGACCACCTACCCCGAGCGCCTCGAGAGGGCGGGCGTCACATGGCGCGTCTACCAGGGCGGCACGGGCGAGCCGGGTTCGCCCACCGATAACTACACCGACAACTCGCTGGAGTTTTTTGCCGCCTACCAGGTGCAGGAAGGCGCGGACCCGGCGGGCTCGCTGGTGCGCAACGGCGTCTCGAACCACACGCTGCGCGACCTGCGCAACGACGTGATCCACGACCGCCTGCCACAGGTGACCTGGATCGTCGCGCCCTACAAGTACAGCGAACACCCCACCTCCTCGCCGACCGATGGCGCGTTCTACATCCGCGCCGTGCTCGATGCCCTCACCGCGAACCCGAAGGTGTGGAGCCGCACGGTGCTGTTCCTCAACTACGATGAAAACGATGGCTTCTTCGACCACGTGCCGCCCCCGGCGCCGCCATTGCGGAACGGGGAGGGTGGCGTCGTTTCCACGGCGCTGGCGGAAGGCCTGCGCGACGATGTGATGGACCTCGACGCCCATCCGCGCATTTCCAGCCCCATCGTGCCCGGCAGCGACCCGAAGGGCCTGCAGGTGGTGGGCCTGGGCAACCGCGTGCCGATGATCGTCGTCTCGCCGTGGTCGCGCGGTGGCTGGGTATCCAGTGAAACGTTCGACCACACATCGGTATTGCGCTTCCTTGAAAAGCGCTTCGGCGTGGCGGAGCCCAACATCAGCGCCTGGCGCCGCGCGGTGTGTGGCGACCTCACCAGCTGCTTTGATTTCGCGGGTGCCCAGGACGACACCATGCCCGCCATCGCCGTGCCACGTGGCTCGGACGGCAAGGCGCCGATCAGCGTGCCCGCCGGGCAGGTAATGCCCGTGCAGGAGGAGGGTACCCGCCCATCGCGTGCCCTGGCCTACGCATGGCGCGTCGAGCACGCGTTGCGCGATGGCCAGAGCGTCATCGCCTTCGACAACCGCGGTGCCCTCGGCGCGGCGTTCCTGGTCTATGACGGCCTGCGGCGCGATGCGCCGCCACGCCGCTACACCGCCAGCGCCGGCGACCGCATCGAGGACGGCTGGCCGCTCGCACCCAACGGCGATGCCTACGACCGCCGCATCCACGGCCCCAATGGCTTCTACGCGGGCCTGCGCGGTTTCGCGGACGATACCCTTGAAGCCGCGTTCAACGGTGCCGCAGGCGAACGCCGCATCGAGGTCAGCATCACGAACACCGGCACGGGCCGCGTCGCGTGCCGCGTCACCAACGCGTATGACGGCGAGGGGCCGCGGCACATCAACGTGGCCCCGGGCAGCACCGAAACGGTGGCCATCGACCTTGCTGGCAGCGCCGGCTGGTACGACATCACCGTGACCACGCCCGAGGCCCCACGCTACCTGCGCCGCCAGGCCGGCCACCACGAAGACGGCAAGCCCGCCACCAGCGACCCCGGCCCCGTCGCATAACGAACCCCAGCCCCTGCCTTACTGCGTCGAGGTAGCTTTCGCCGCCCCCCGCATCGCCCCGGCCCGCCCCGGCGCCAGCGCCAGCGCATCCTGGAACGCGGCCAGCGCCGGCCCCGGCTGGTTCTGCGCCAGCAGCATCTCGCCCAGCTGCTCGCGCGCCGGCACGATCGGCCCCGGTGTCACGGGCCGTTTTTCGATGCGGTCTTCGCGCTCGGCCGCGTCGCTGAGCAGGGCGGTGGCGCCCGCCGTGTTCCCGGCGGCCTGCGCGGCCCATGCGCTGACCTCTGACGAAAGGATGCTTGTCTGGTCGGCCCAGTACGTATCACCGGCCATGCGCAAGTGCGCCTCGAGCGTGTGCAGGCGGTCGGCTTGTGCCTTCGCATCGGCGGGGCGCCCGCTGCGGGCCAGCCCGATACCCTTCGCCCACACCGCGATCGCCACGACCGAATCTGGCGCACCCTTCGGCGGCACGATGGCCACGGCGTCGTCCCAGCGGGCTTCCTCCACCGCGACGCGTATCGGCATGGCCGTCGACGCATAGGCGATGGCGAAATCCGACATGTCGAGCTTCGGCAGCGCCTTCAGCTCGGCAAGCACCTGGCGCGCTTCCTTGTCGCGCCCCGTCTGCATGTACGCATACACGAGGTAATCCATCGCGTGCAGCTGGCCCATCGTGTCGCCTTGCTCGCGCGCGGCCTTCTCCGAGGCGATGTTGGACTGGATCGAGTCGTCCCACAGGCCCAGCCGCGTAAAGATGTGCGAGGGCATGTGCAACGCATGCGACGCCGACGGCGCGATGCTCGCGTACTTGCGCGCCGCGTCCAGGCCTTGTTTCGCGAGCTCGGGGCTGTCGCAGGCGTGGATGAGGATGTGTGCGATGCCGGGGTGATCGGGGTTCGCCTTGAACAGCGGGTCGAGGATGGCGATAGCCTGCTTCTGCTTCGCATGCGTACGGTCCGTCGGCGACGCGTTCGAAAGCAACGCCACGGCGTAGAACACCTTCGCCTCCACATCCTTGCCATCGGCGGCGACGACGCTGGCCATGGCCGCTTCGTAAGCAAGCGTGCGGTCGCCCGGCTTCAGGCTCGCGTCCGGCTTGTAGAGCTCGGCCAGCGCATGGATGTAGCCACGCCCGCGTGGGTCGGATGGCTGCAGGCGCACGGCTTCCTGCATTTCCTTCTGGCCCGCGGCGAACGTTTCCGGCGGCAGCACGGGCTGCCACACGGGGTGGAAGTAGGTCATGGCCACGCCCCAGTGGGCCATGGCGCAGGTGGGGTCTTTCGCCGCAACGTCCTTGAAGGCTTTCTGCGCGGCACCGAAGGCGAACGAGTGGAGCAGGGCCACCGCCCGGTTGAAGGGCTGCTGCACGGAGGCGGTGCACGCGATGGGGAACGACACGGTGCCGAGTTTCTCGGGCACGCCGTGGTCGTGGTCGTGCATGGCCTGGGCGTGCGCGGTGGTGGCGGTGGCCGCCAGGAGGAGCAGGACGCGCCAGCGAGCGGTCATGGGGAGGTCCTTCACGTCGGCCCGGAAAGGGCCGCCAACACTCTACGCCCGGCACCCGGCCCGGCCCATCGGCAATACGGCTTAAGCCGCCCGAGAGGGCTCGCCTTCGGCTTCGCGGCGGTCGGCGGTGCATTCGCGCCAGCGAATGAACGCCCAGCCCCACCCGGAAAGCTATACTCCCCAGTCAGCCCCAAAAAAGTCCCCGCCCGTGACCAGCGAACTCAGCTCCATCATCGATTTCATCCGCTACGGCGCCAGCCGCTTCTCGGCCGCCGGCCTCACCTTCGGCCATAGCCATGACAATCCGATCGACGAGGCCACCCACCTGGTCCTGGCCGCGCTGCACCTCCCGCCCGACCTGCCTCCCGCCTACGGCGCCGGCAAGCTCGTCGCCGAGGAGAAAGACAAAGTGCTGGGCCTGATCGAACGCCGCATCAAGGAGCGCGTGCCGGTGGCCTACCTCGTGGGCGAGACCTGGTTCGCGGGCCTGAAATTCAAGAGCGATACCCGCGCCCTCGTGCCGCGCTCGCCCATCGCCGAGCTTATCGAGGGCGGGTTCAACCCGTGGCTGGAAGACCGCCACGTGGAACGGGCGCTCGACCTGTGCACTGGCTCGGGTTGCATCGGCATCGCCATGGCGGAGTACAACCCGCACTGGCAGGTCGATATCGTCGACATCAGCGACGATGCACTCAGCCTCGCCAATGAGAACATCGTCTACCAGCACGTCGAGGGGCGCGTGCGGGCCATCAAGTCCGATCTCTTCGCGGGCGTGCAGGGCGAGGTCTACGACCTGATCGTCTCCAACCCGCCCTATGTCACGAACGACGAATACGCCGCCATGCCGGCCGAATATAGCCATGAACCGGTCCTCGGCCTGACATCCGGCGATGATGGACTGGATATCACGCTGCGCATGCTCGACGAAGCGGCCGCGCACCTGAGCGAGGATGGCCTGCTTATCGTCGAGGTGGGCGACAGCGAGCACGCCCTCGTCAACCTCCTGCCGCGCGTACCGTTCGTGTGGCTGGAGTTCAAGGTCGGCCCCATGGGCATCTTCGCCCTCGAGCGCCGCGACCTCGTCGAGCATGCCGCGGACATCGCCGCCGCCCGCCGCGCGCGGGACTAACACACCAACGGAAGCACCGTGTCCTCCAATACGTTCGGCAAGCTCCTCTCCGTCACCACCTTCGGTGAAAGCCACGGCCCGGCGATCGGCTGCGTGGTCGATGGTTGCCCCCCTGGCCTGCCCCTGGAGGCGAGCGAGTTCCGCGCGGACCTCGAGCGGCGCGCCACCGGCCGCTCGCGGCATACCTCGCAGCGCCGCGAGGCGGATGACATCGAGATCCTCTCGGGGGTGTACGAGGGTGTCACCACCGGCACCCCCATCGCGCTGCTCATCCGCAACACCGATGCGCGCTCGAAGGATTACGGCAACATCCTCGACACCTTCCGCCCGGGCCACGCGGACTACACTTACTGGCAGAAGTACGGCGTGCGCGACCCGCGCGGCGGTGGCCGCTCGTCGGCCCGCGAAACGACCATGCGCGTCGCCGCCGGCGTCATCGCCAAGAAGTGGCTGGCGCACCGTTATGGTGTCACCGTGCAGGGCCATGTCAGCCAGGTCGGCGAGGTCACGCCGCGCGGCTTCGAGCCCGCGGCCATCGAGACCAGCCCGTTCTTCTGGCCCTTCGCGGAACAGATCCCCGAACTCGAGGCGTACATGGATGCCTTGCGCAAGTCGGGTGATTCGGTGGGCGCACGCGTCACGGTGGTGGCCGACGGCGTGCCGCCGGGCTGGGGCGAGCCCATCTACGGCAAGCTCGACGGCGAGATCGCCGCGGCCATGATGTCGATCAACGCCGTGAAGGGCGTGGAGATCGGCGACGGCTTCGATGCCGTGGCCCAGCGCGGTACCCAGCATCGCGACGAAATGACGGCGCAGGGTTTTCTTTCCAACCACGCGGGCGGCATCCTCGGTGGCATCGCCACGGGGCAGCCCGTGGTGGTGTCCATGGCCTTCAAGCCCACCTCGAGCATCCTGGTGCCCGGCCGTAGTGTCGACAGGGCCGGCCATGCCACCGAGGTGGTCACCAAGGGCCGCCATGATCCCTGTGTCGGCATCCGCGCCGTCCCCATCGCCGAGGCCATGCTGGCGCTTGTGCTGATGGACCAGGCCCTGCGCCATCGCGCCCAGTGCGGCGACGTGGCCGCGGTGGCCCCGCGCATCCCCGGCACCGTGCAGGAGTAATTGATGAGCAAGCCGAAGGCCTGGGTCTCCCGGCCATTTTTCCCCGATATCGTCGACCGGCTCCGCGAGCACTTCGACGTGGTGCAGGAGCCGGAGGAACGCTCGTTCACGCCGGATGAGCTGGCCGCGCGCCTCAAGGATGCCGATGCCGCCATCGTCGGCCTCGTCGATCGCATCGATGCGGGTGTGCTCGCGCATGCCCCCGGGCTGCGCTTCGTCGCCAACCTCGGCGTGGGCTACAACAACCTCGACCTGGACGCGCTCACCGCGGCCGGCGTGGGTGCCTCGAACACCCCCGACGTGCTCAATGAAACGGTGGCCGACTACGCCTGGGCCCTGATGCTCGCCGCGGCCCGCCGCGTGGGCGAGGCCGAGCGCTGGCTGCGGGCAGGGCAGTGGCAGGGTTCCCGCTTCGAGGGCTGGCTGGGCGCCGACGTGCATGGCAAGACCATCGGCATCCTCGGCATGGGCCGCATCGGCCAGGCCATCGCGCGCCGGGCGGCGGGCTTCCGGGCACCGGTGCTCTACCACAACCGCTCCCGCCTCGATGCCGCCATCGAAAGGGAGTGCGGCGCCCGCTACGTCGACAAGGCCACGCTGCTGGCCCAGGCCGACCACCTCATCCTGGTGCTGCCGTTCACCCCGGCGAACCGGCACACCATCGGCGCGGGCGAACTGAAGGCGATGAAGCCCACGGCCACGCTCACCAACATCGCCCGCGGGGGCATCGTCGACGACGAGGCCCTGGCGCGTGCGCTGGCCGCGGGCGAGATCGCCGCAGCGGCCCTCGACGTGTTCGAGGGCGAACCGCAGGTGCACCCGGCCCTGCTCGAACAGGGCAACGTGGTGCTCAGCCCGCACATCGCCAGCGCAAGTCGCGACACACGTCGCGACATGGCGTCGCTGGCTGTGGACAATGTGCTGGCGGCGTTTGGGCATGGTCCCTGCGCCGGCCGGCCGCCCACGATCCTCAACCCGGGCGTGCTGGCCGACGCCAGCTGACCTTCCAACCACGCCAACATTAGAGCGACGATGAGCAAGAAGACGAGTTACAAGGTGGCCATGGTGGGCGCGACCGGCGCGGTCGGCGAAACCCTCCTTTCGATCTTGGCCGAGCGGGATTTCCCCGTGAGCGAACTGATCCCCCTGGCGAGCGAGCGCTCGGCGGGCGGAACCGTCGATTTCGCTGGAAAACCTTGTGTCGTCAAAGACCTGGCGAAATTCGACTTCGAAGGCGTGGATATCGCCTTCTTCTCCGCCGGGGGCTCGGTCAGCCGCGAACACGCGCCGCGTGCCGCCGCGGCGGGCGCCGTCGTCATCGATAACACCTCCGAGTACCGCTACCAGGACGATATCCCCCTGGTGGTGTCCGAGGTGAACCCGCACGCCATCGCCGACTACACGGTGCGGGGCATCATCGCTAACCCCAACTGCTCCACCATGCAGATGCTGGTGGCGCTGGCGCCCATCCACCGCGAGGCCGGCATCGAGCGCATCAATGTGGCCACTTACCAGTCGGTATCGGGCGCCGGCCGCAGCGGCCTCGAGGAGCTGGGCAAGCAGACGGCGCAGATGCTGAACTTCCAGGACGTGGAGACGGCCAAGTTCCCGAAGCAGATCGCCTTCAACGTCATCCCGCACATCGACGACTTCCAGGCCAATGGCTACACGAAGGAAGAGATGAAGATGGTGTGGGAAACCCGCAAGATCCTTGAAGATCCTTCCATCCAGGTGAACCCCACGGCAGTGCGCGTGCCTGTGTTCTACGGCCACTCCGAGGCCGTGCATGTCGAGACGCGCGACAAGATCACGGCCGAGCGGGCCCGCGAGCTGCTCGAGCAGGCCGAGGGCATCGTGGTCATCGACGACCGCGCGCCGGGTGGCTACCCCACGCCGGTCACCGATGGGGCTGGCAAGGATGCCGTGTTCGTGGGCCGCATCCGCGAAGATATTTCGCACGACCGCGGCCTCGACATGTGGGTGGTATCCGACAACATCCGCAAGGGTGCGGCGCTCAACGCCGTGCAGATCGCCGAACTGCTCATCAGGGATTACCTCTGATGCGTGCCCGCGCCGCCATCGCCTGCCTGCTCCTGTCGCTGCCGCTTGCCGCGGCGGCGGCAGGGCAGGCGGGCGGGGCGGGGCAGGCGAAGCAGGCGGCGGCCACCCGTGCCAAGCTCGACGCCACGCGCGGCCAGGCGCAGGCCGAAGACCAGAAAGTGCAGGACCTCAAGAAGCGCGTCGACGCGCTCGAATCGAACTCGAAAACCTCCAGGGAAGCCCTGGAGGCGCGGGACCGCAAGATCGCGGAGCTCGAACGGCAGCTGGAAGCCGAGCGGCATCCCTGAGCCCTGGGCTCGGGGGAACATGTAAGGGGGGCGTGTACGGGCCTCGCGAACGAGTCAAACTTGTCGCGTAAATGCCCGTAGCCGCTATTGTTAGTTGTTGCTGGGGTGCACTACAGTGGCGCCTTCGCGGCCGATCGCCCGAAGAGGCGCGCCGCCAGCACGGATTTGTTCGGGGGATGCGAGTAATGAACCGTACTTTGAAGCTGTCGATCATGCTGGCGCTTGCCATGGGTGGCAGCCACGCCATGGCCCAGAGCCTTGGCGCCGTGCAGGTCCACTCCACGATGGACCAACCCCTGTCGGCGGATATCCCGCTCACGGGTGTCACGGGCAATCCCAGCGATATCCGCGTCACCATGGCGTCGGATGAAGCTTTCTCGCGTGCCGGCCTCAACAAGGCCGGGCTGCCGGTGCAGCTCAATTTCAGCGTCGGCAAGAACGCCGCCGGCCAGCCGGTGATCCACGTCACCAGCAGCGCGCCGGTCCGCGACACCTACCTCGATTTCCTCGTGGAGGTCACCAGCGGCAAGAACGGCTCCGCCATCCGCGAAGTCACCATGCTGCTCGATCCGCCGGGCACGCCGGCCGCCCCGGTCTCCGCGGCGGAAGCCCCGGCACCGCGCCCGTCGCGCACCGAGGCGGTCCCCGCCCGCGTGCCGGCCCGGTCCGAGCGCCCGTCGCGCGCCAGTGCCCCGGCCCAGCCGCGCGCCGCCGCGCCAGCCGCCGCCACGGCCACGAACGGCACCATCGGCCCCGTGCAGCGCGGGCAGACCCTGTCGTCCATCGCCCGCGATAACGCCAACGGCGCCGACATCAACCAGATGCTCCTGGCCCTGCACAAGGCCAACCCGGATGCCTTCTATCGCGACAACATCAACGCGCTGAAGACGGGCGCGGTGTTGCGCGTGCCTTCGCAGGACGATGTACAGGCCCAGAGCGCCGCCGCCGCGCTGGCCGAGGTGCGCCGCCAGAACGAAACCTGGCGCTCGGGCGCGGCCCGCACGCCGGCCACGGTCGCCGATGGCGCCGCCTCCGCCACCGAATCGAAGGGCAAGGCCAGCACGGCCAAGGCCGATCGCCTCGCACTGGTCCCGGCCAAGGAGGGCGCTGAAGCCGCGTCCACCCGCGCCGGCACCAAGGGCGGCACGGGCGATGCCCAGGTCGCCGGCCTCAAGCAGGAACTCAGCACCTCGCAGGAGGCGGTCGCCTCGCTCAAGCAGCAGGGCGCCGAGCTGAAGTCCCGCGTTACCGACCTCGAGGCCATCAACACCAAGAACGAACGCCTGCTGAGCCTCAAGGATTCGGAGATCGCCGAGCTGCAGCGCAAGCTCGAGGACGCCCGCAAGAACGCCGGTAAGCCCGCGGCCGCCGCCAGCGCTGCGATGCCGGCCACCACGGCCGTGGCTACCGCGGCACCGGCCGCCGCGCAGTCGGTCGCCAAGGCGCCCGTGGCGGCGTCCACCGTCGCCACGGCCACAAGCGCGCCCGCCACTGCCGCCAGCACGCCTGCCCATGCGGGCACGGTCGCCACCACGCCGCTCGCCACGCCGGCGGCCAGCGCGCCGCAGCAGGCGACACCGCCAGCCGCCAAGCCGGCCGTGCCGCCACACCCGCAGGCGGCCCCGGCCACCGCCGACGAAGACGAGTGGTTCATGCAGCCCTGGGCATGGGGTGGCGGTGCCGTCGTCATCCTGCTGCTGCTCGTGGCCGCCGTGTTCGGCCGTCGCAAGAAGCCGGCCGCCGCCGCGCCCGCGTCGCTGGCCGACCGCTTCAGCCAGGAGCCCACGCTCGGCAACTTCGAGCTGGACGACCACGGCCACGACCACGATCACGAACCGATGGACCAGGACCAGCGCGAGATCATCGATGCGCTGGCCGAACACCCGGACGACATCGGCCTGCACCTCGAATTGGTAAGCCTGTATTACGGCCGCCGCGACGTGGAACATTTCGAAGCCGCGGCCGAGGCGATGTACGCCCACGTGGCCGACCCGGAACAGCCGGAATGGCGCGAGGTCGTGATGATGGGCGAGGACCTCGCCCCCACACATCCGCTGTTCGGCGGCCAGCCGGTGGACAGCATCGACGACCCGTACGACGATGCCGACTACGGCCGCGACACCTACACGCCGGGCCCGGCACACCCTGCCGATGCCGACGCGCTCGAGGCGTTCGACCTGGGCAGCTATGTCACCAGCCCGGACGACGAGGCGCACCCGGCGCCGGCGCCGCAGAAGCACAGTGAATACCATTTCAACTTCGACCTGACCCCGACCCAGCGCGCGGAGGCCGACCGCCGCCCGCACGCGCCGGACGTCTTCGACGTGGACGCCCCCGAATCGCCTTACACCGAGGCGGGCGCGGGCGAACACGCCCACGAGCCGGCCACGGCGTCGTTCGGCGACATCCTCGCCGACGAGAAGGCCCCGGCCGGGGAGCGTTCCACCTGGTCGTTCGACGAGGAAGACCCCGCGTCGCCGGCCACCACGCCGGTCGAGCCGCCCCGCTTCGACGAGCCGCCGCGTTTTGACGAACCACCGCAGTTCGACGAGCCGCCGCGCTTCGACGAGCCGGCGTTCCCGGACGAGGAGCCGGCCGTGGAGCACGCGGGCCCCGACACGTTCAGCGACGACCCGGTCGATACCAAGCTCGACCTGGCACGGGCGTACCTCGACATGGGCGACGCCGAAGGTGCCCGCCTCATGCTCGACGAAGTGATCAACGAGGGCAGCCAGATGCAGAAGGACACGGCTCGCCGCATCCTGGACAGCATCGCCTGACCTGCCAGCGGGGCGGTGGCGGTGGTAACCTTTCCGGTTTCCACCGCCACCTGACCCCATGCGCATCGCCCTAGGCGTCGAATACGACGGCACCGACTTCTCTGGCTGGCAGAAGCTCAGCCATGCGAAGACCGTGCAGGGCGCCCTGGAGGAGGCCCTCTCCTTCGTCGCCCACCAGCCCATCGAGACCACCGCCGCCGGCCGCACCGACGCGGGCGTGCACGGCCGCTGCCAGGTGGTGCATTTCGACACCGACGTGCAGCGCGACATGCGCGGCTGGGTGCTGGGTGCGTGCTCGAACCTGCCGCGCAGCGTCGCGGTCACGTGGGCGCAGCCGGTCGACGATGATTTCCACGCGCGCTTCTCCGCCCGTGCGCGGCGTTACCGCTACCGCCTGCTTTCCCGCTTCGTGCGCCCCGCGCTCGATGCCCGCTTCGTCGCATGGGAAAAGAAACCGCTCGATGCCTCGCGCATGCACGATGCCGCGCAGGCCATCGTCGGCGAGCACGATTTTTCCGCTTTCCGCGCCATCGCCTGCCAGGCGGCGCATGCGCGGCGCAACGTGCGTGCCATCCGCGTGTTCCAGGACGATATCCACATCGTGGTGGAGATCGAGGCCAACGCGTTCCTCCACCACATGGTGCGCAACATCGTCGGCTCGCTCATTCCCATCGGCCGCGGTGAGCAGCCGGTCGCATGGATGGCCGAGCTGCTCGCGGGCCGCGACCGCGACGTGGCCGGTGCCACCGCGCCCGCCGAGGGCCTGACGTTCCTTGGCCCGCGCTACGAGGCGCACTGGGGCCTGCCCGCGGAGGTAACACTGTGACGCGCGTGAAGTACTGCGGGTTCACCCGCCTGGAAGACGTGCAGGCCGCCGCCGCGCTCGGTGTCGATGCCGTGGGTTTCGTCATGACGCGCAAGAGCAAGCGCTATGTCGGCCTCGAGCAGGCGCGCGCGCTGCGCGAGGCCGTGCCCCCGTTCGTCACCACCGTGGTGCTTGTCATGGACGACGAGCCGGCCTATGTCGACGAGATCGTCCGCCAGGTGCGCCCCGATATGTTGCAGTTCCACGGGGTGGAAACCGACGAGGCCTGCGCGGCACATGGCACGCGCTACCTCAAGGCCATCGCCATGGGCGAAGGGCAGGGCGCGCTGGCCCGCCTGCGTGCCTACCCGCGCGCCACCGGCCTGTTGCTCGACGGCCACGGCCTGGGCGAGACCGGCGGCAGTGGCGTGGCCTTCGACTGGAACCTCATGCCGCGCGACCTGGCGCAACCGCTGGTGCTCGCGGGCGGACTCACCGCCGCCAACGTGGCCGAGGCCATCCGCGTGGCCCGCCCATGGGGCGTGGACCTGTCCAGCGGCATCGAGACATCGCCGGGCCTGAAGGATCGGGCTAAGATGGAACGCTTCCTCGCCGCCGTGCGCGCCGTCCCCAGCGCGTGAGCCCCCTTTAGCAACACACGGTAACGCAATGACCCAGATCCCGGATTTCCACGCCTATCCCGATGCGCACGGGCGCTTCGGCGATTACGGCGGCATCTACGTGGCCGAGACGCTCATGGAGCCACTCGCCGAACTCACGGCCGCGTACGAGCGCCTGCGCCAGGATCCGGCCTTCATCGCCGAGCTCGACCGCGACCTCAAGTACTACGTGGGCCGGCCCAGCCCGGTGTACTTCGCCGAGCGCCTGACGAAGCACGTGGGCGGCGCCCGCATCATCCTGAAGCGCGAGGACCTGAACCACACCGGCGCGCACAAGATCAACAACACCGTGGGCCAGGCGCTCGTCGCGCGGCACATGGGCAAGACCCGCATCATCGCCGAGACAGGCGCGGGCCAGCACGGCGTCGCCAGTGCCACCGTCGCGGCACGCATGGGCCTCAAATGCGTCGTGTACATGGGCGCGGTGGATATCGAGCGGCAAAAGATCAACGTCTACCGCATGCGCCTGCTCGGCGCCGAGGTGGTGCCCGTCACCTCGGGCTCGCAGACGCTGAAGGACGCGCTCAACGACGCCATGCGCGATTGGGTCACCAACGTGGCCGATACCTTCTACATCATCGGCACCGTGGCCGGCCCGCACCCGTACCCGCAGATGGTGCGTGACTTCAACGCCATCGTGGGCCGCGAAGCGCGCGAGCAGACACTGGAGCAGTTCGGCCGCCTGCCCGATGTCATCACGGCATGCGTCGGCGGCGGCTCCAATGCCATCGGGCTGTTCCACGCGTTCCTCAACGACAGCGGCGTGCGCATCGTCGGCGCCGAAGCCGCGGGCGACGGCATCGGTACGGGCCGCCATGCCGCGTCGCTCGCCGCCGGCAAGCCGGGCGTGCTGCACGGCAACCGCACTTATGTGCTGTCGGATGCCAACGGCCAGATCATCGAAACCCATTCGGTATCGGCTGGCCTCGATTACCCGGGCGTGGGGCCCGAGCATGCCTTCCTGAAGGATGCGGGCCGCGCCGAGTACGTGGGCGTCACCGACGACGAGGCGCTCGAAGCCTTCCACCTGCTGGCGCGCACCGAGGGCATCCTCGCCGCGCTGGAATCCAGCCACGCCATCGCCCAGGCCATCAAGCTGGCCCGCGAGCTGCCCAAGGATGGCCTTGTCCTGGCCAACCTGTCGGGCCGTGGCGACAAGGACGTGCACACCATCGCCGCGCGCGAGGGGATCGAACTCTGATGAGCCGCATCGCCAGCCGCTTCGCGGCCCTCAAGGACGCCGGCCGCACCGGCCTCATTACCTTCATCACCGCGGGCGATCCCTCGCCCGAACACGTGGTGCCGCTGCTGCACGGCCTGGTGGCCGCGGGCGCCGATGTCATCGAGCTGGGCGTGCCGTTTTCCGACCCGATGGCAGATGGCCCGGTCATCCAGCATGCCTCCGAGCGGGCCATCGCGAAGGGCGTGGGCCTGGCCAACGTGCTCGCCTGGGTCGCGGCATTCCGTGAGACCGATGACGAAACACCCATCGTCCTCATGGGTTACCTCAACCCGGTGGAGATGTACGGTTACGCGTCGTTCGCCGAAGATGCGCTCGAAGCTGGTGTCGATGGCATACTGATGGTGGATTGCCCGCTCGAGGAATCCGCCGTGCTCAAGCCGCTGCGCGATGCCGGCCTCGACCAGATCCTGCTGGCCTCGCCCACCACGGCCGAGGGCCGCCTGGCCCAGCTGTGCGAGGCGGCGTCGGGCTTCCTGTACTATGTATCGTTCGCCGGCATCACCGGCGCGGCCCAGCTGAGCACCGGCCAGATCGCCGAACGCGTCGCGGGCATCCGCGCGCGGTCGAAGGCGCCGGTGGCGGTGGGTTTCGGTGTCCGCGATGCCGCGTCGGCCCAGGCCATCGGTGCGTTCGCCGATGCCGTGGTCATCGGCAGCGCCCTGGTCGATCGCCTCGCGGGCGCCGGCAGCGCTGAGGATGCGGCGGGCAGGGCGAACGACTTCCTGGCACCCATCCGCGCCGCGCTCGACGCGCGCTGATTTGAAGATTTTGTGGGAGCGCGCTTGCGCGCGATGCCTGCACGACACCCGGAGACAACGATGAACTGGCTGCAGAAAATCATGACCCCGAAGACCCGCGCCCCGGCCGCTGCCGGCGGCAAGGGCAAGGTCCCCGAGGGCGTGTGGGAAAAGTGCGCCGGTTGCGGCACGGTCCTTTACAAGCCCGAGCTCGAGAAGTCGCTCATGGTGTGCCCCAAGTGCGGCCACCACCATGCCATTGGCGCGCGTGCGCGCCTGCTGTCGTTCTTTGACGAAGGCAGCACCAGCGAACTGTGGGCCAAGCTCGAGCCGGTCGACGCGCTCAAGTTCAAGGATCAGAAGAAGTACAAGGACCGCATCGTCGCCGCGCAGAAGAACACGGGCGAGAAAGATGCCCTCATCGCCATGTCGGGCAAGCTGCTCGGTCGCCCGGCCGTGGCCGTGGCGTTCGAGTTTTCGTTCATGGGCGGCTCCATGGGTTCGGTCGTGGGCGAGAAGTTCGCGCGCGCCGCGGAGAAAGCCCTTGCCGAAAACAGCGCCCTGGTTTGTTTTTCCGCCACGGGTGGCGCGCGCATGCAGGAAGGCTTGTTCTCGCTGATGCAGATGGCGAAGACGTCGGCAGCCATTGCCCGCATGCACGAGAAGGGCGTGCCCTACATCTCGGTGCTCACGCACCCGACCACCGGTGGCGTGTCGGCCTCGCTTGGCATGCTCGGTGACCTCAACGTCGCCGAGCCGAAGGCGCTCATCGGCTTCGCCGGCCCGCGCGTCATCGAGCAGACCGTGCGCGAGACGCTGCCGGAGGGTTTCCAGCGCTCCGAGTTCCTCGTCGACCACGGCGCGGTCGACGTCATCGTCGACCGCCGCGAAATGCGCGAAAAGCTCGGCGCCATGCTCGGTATCCTGGAGAAAATGCCCCGCGTCGACGCGGCCTAAAGTGTGGGAGCGCGCTTGCGCGCGATGGTCACAGGATCAAAGCCCGGCCAAGTGCCGGGCTTTTTTTGCATGGTCCATTGCCGAAAACGCACACCGGTGGCCCATCGCTAGAACGGTTGTTTGAATGCTAGTCTCGCCGCACACAAGGAGACGTCATGTTCGAAACGTTCTGGAGCGG
The DNA here is from genome assembly GCF_000964085.1 of Luteibacter yeojuensis. Classification (GTDB taxonomy): domain Bacteria; phylum Pseudomonadota; class Gammaproteobacteria; order Xanthomonadales; family Rhodanobacteraceae; genus Luteibacter; species Luteibacter yeojuensis_A. Next base: position 30,618 of record NZ_JZRB01000002.1, on the reverse strand, counting down.
CCTGATCATCGGCGTCGTCATCGGCCAGCTGCTCGCCTTGCTCGTGCTCGCCCTCGTCCATGGCGGCGGCAAGCGTCGCCGGCGCCCCGTCGCGGTGCGGCGCGTAGTGAAGCATGTCAGTGGCGAATGAGCATCGCCGGCCAGCACGTTTCGGTCGTGCGCTTCAGGCCGTTCTCAGGACGTAACAGTCGCACAGGCGGCGCCGGGCGGAAGCACTGCCAGCGCCTGCGTCGTCGGTGACGCGGCAATGTGCTTGTCCGTGATGAGGTTTTTTTGCCGCTGCTATATCGTGCCGTTGTGCGCCACCTTCCAGTGCTCGACAAACGAGCGTGTTACGCCGAAGGTTTCGTCATGAAACGGGCACACACACCACAGCCGAATCGGGATCGCACGCCCCATCAGGCGTCGACGGCACCCCGTCCGCACACGCTGGGCGATGAACTCACCACGTCGATCCTGCTGCAGATCAAGGATGCGGTACCCCGCATCGAAACCGAGCTGCAGCACCTCAGGCGGCTGGCGGAAGCGACGAGGAAAGATGTCAACGACCTGAAGACCTGGCGAAGCCTCGTCCTCGGCGGCGTTGCCGTGCTCGGTCTTCTTTTCGGGCTTTACAGGGCCATGGCCGGGTCGGTCCATGTCACGTACGGCCACCCTTCACCCACGGCCGCGCTGCCGTCGGTGGTACCTTCCGGCGCCCCGTAGTCAGAACAGAGCGCGCTCCAGCCACAGCGACAACGCACCCAGCGTGCCGCCAATGGCGGTGGCGGCCAGCACATCGCTTGGGTAATGCAGGCCCAGCACCACGCGCGAGGCGCCGATCAGCGCGGCGAAGCCGATCAGGAACGGCGCAAGCACCGGGTAATGCGCCACGGCCACCACGGTGAAGGCCACCGCTTGCAGGGTATGGCCCGAGGGGAAGCTGAACTCATCCAGCGGCGGCACGTGCGCGATCACGCCGGGGCATGAGCGGAACGGGCGCGGGCGCTTCGTCCAGCGCTTCAGCACGCGATAAAGCATCAACGCCGTGAGGCCGGTCAGCGCCATCTGCGCCGCCACGGCCAGGCCGTGCAGGCCGCCCACGAGGGCGATGACACTCATGAGGGCATACCAGAACACGCCGTCGCCCAGGCGGCTCACGATGCCGAAGAAGACGCCGATGGCGCGGCGCGCGCCCCACCGGTTGGCGGCGACGCACATGCGCCTGTCGAGGTTACGCGGCGACCGCGGTGCTGCGTTCATGGAGGTTCTCCCCGGCAAGCGACTGCATGATGGATTCGAATTCGCAGACCACCGATTCCGGCGACAGGCTGGCGACCGAAGCACGGGCGGAGCGGCCCATGGCCGCGCGCACCGTGGGGTCGGCACCCAGCGTCGCGGCGCGCTCGATGAGGCCACCTTCGTTGCCCGGCGCCACGCGGATGCCGTTCTGGCCGTTGCGGATGTACTCGCGCGCGGCCGCCTCGGCGTACGCGACCACGGGCACGCCGGAGGCCATGGCCTCGAGCACCACGTTGCCGAAGGTCTCGGTGAGGCTCGGGAACACGAAGAGGTCGGCACTGGCATAGAACGCGGCCAGGTCGTCGCCGCGGCGGGTGCCGGCGAACATGACGCCCGGGTGCGCGGCTTCCAGCGTGGCGCGGTCAGGGCCGTCGCCGACGATGATGCAGCGGGCATCCGGCACGCGGCGGCGCAGGGCCTCCCACGCGTTGATCACCACGTGCAGGTTTTTCTCGGGCGCCACGCGGCCCACGCAAAGCATCACCGGCGTATCCGGGCCTGCGCCCCACGAGGCGCGCAGCGCGTCGTCGCGGCGCTCCGGGTGGAAGCGCACGGTGTCCACGGCGCGGCGCAGCACGCGCACGTCGTGCACGCCCAGGTCGTTGAGCTCGCCAGCGAGCTGGCCGGTGGGCACCAGCGTGGTCTGCGCGCGGCGGTGGAAGCGGGCCAGGTAGCGGCGCACCACCGGGGTGAAGGCGCCAAAGCCGTAATGGCCCACGTAGAAATCGAACCGGGTGTGGAAACCGGTGGCCACCGGGATGCCGAGACGGCGGGCGGCGCTCACGGCGCTCCAGCCCAGCGGGCCTTCCGTGGCCACGTAGATGGCATCCGGCCGTTCGGCGCGCCAGCGGCGCTCAATGCGGAAGCGGGCGGGCAAGCCGAAGCGCAGGCCCGCATAGCGGGGAACCGAGGCACCTTCCACCGCGAGGACATCCATGCCCGCGTCCGCCAGGGGCGGCGTCCCCGGGTGGGTCGGGCGGATAAGGTCGACCGCGTGGCCGCGGCGGACAAGGCCGCGGGCGAGGGACTGGACGGTAAGGGCGACACCGTTCACGTCCGGTGCGTAGGTCTCGGTGACGATGCCGACTCGCATGGCGCTGCCCCTCTGGCCTCTTTGGCACAGATTGGGCCCCGGCCGTGTCCCGGCGGTTATAGGGGGATGACCGTGGCGTTACAGCGGTGCGCCCCCACTTCCCATCTCCCACCTCCCAAACGCCCCTTACGCTAAAATCCTCCTCTTGCCCCAAGCAGCGATCCCCCCCCATGCCCGTCCGCACCCGTTTCGCCCCCAGTCCCACCGGCTACCTGCACATTGGCGGCGCGCGTACCGCGCTGTACTGCTGGCTCGAAGCGCGTCGGCGGGGCGGTGAGTTCATCCTGCGCATCGAGGACACGGACCGTGAGCGTTCCACGCAGGAAGCCGTGCAGGCCATCCTCGATGGCATGCAATGGCTCGGCCTGTCGCACGACGAGGGCCCGTACTACCAGACCCTGCGCATGGACCGTTACCGCGAGGTGGCCGAGCAGCTGCTGCGCGAGGGCAAGGCCTACTACGCGTACGAGACGAAGGACGAGATCGAGGCCATGCGCAACGCCGCCATGGCCGCGGGCGAGAAGCCGCGCTACAACGGCTACTACCGCGACCGCAACGAGCCGCTCCGCGACGACCCCAACCGCGTCATCCGCTTCAAGAACCCCACCTCGGGCTCGGTAGTATTCGACGACAAGGTGAAGGGCCGCGTGGAGTGGGCGAACGCCGAGCTCGACGATCTCGTCATCTTCCGCTCCGACGGCTTCCCCACCTACAACTTCGCGGTGGTGGTCGACGACATCGACATGGGTATCACCGAGGTGATCCGCGGCGACGACCACGTCAACAACACGCCGCGCCAGATCAACATCTACAAGGCGCTCGGCGCGCCGGTGCCGGAGTTCGCGCACCTGCCCATGATCCTTGGCCCTGATGGCCAGAAGCTGTCGAAGCGCCACGGCGCGGTCAGCGTCATGCAGTACCGCGAGGATGGCTTCCTGCCGCATGCCCTGCTGAACTACCTCGTGCGCCTGGGCTGGTCGCATGGCGACCAGGAGATCTTCTCCGTCGGTGAGATGATCGAGCTGTTCGATGCCGCCGACGTCAACAAGGCGGCGTCGCGCTTCGACGTCACCAAGCTTTCGTGGCTCAACCAGCACTACCTGAAGACGGACGACCCGGCTGCCCTGGGCCCCGAGCTGGCTTACCACCTGCAGCGCATCGGCATCGACCCGGCCACGGGGCCGGCCCCGGCCGACGTGGTCGTGGCCCTGCGCGACCGCGTGCAGACATTCGTCGACATGGCTGAACGCGCGAAGATCTGGTACGGCCCCATCGTGGCATGGGACGAGAAGGCCATCGAAAAGCACCTGCGGACCGAGACGGCGCCCACCGTGCTCGCCAAAGCGAAGGAAGAACTCGCCGCGCTGCCGGAATGGACACCCGAAGCCGTGCACGGGGCCGTGGAAAAGACCGCTGCCGCGCTTGAACTGGGCATGGGCAAGGTCGCCGCGCCGCTGCGCGTCGCCATCACCGGCACCCAGGTCTCGCCGTCGATCGAGCACACCATCTACCTGTGCGGCCGAGAGGTTGCGCTGGCCCGCATCGACGACGCCATCGCCAAGGCCCGCTAAACCTGGACGAACTGCTCGCCAAGGCCACCCATGGCGTCGATCCCGGCGCCCCCGGCGCGTTCGTCACCATCTTCATGAGCCTGATGCGGCTGGTGCCCTGGGGCCAGCTCATCCTGTGGCAGGTGGTGTTCATCGTGGTGGGCGCGTTGCTGGGCTGGTGGCGGGGCCGTTTCTGGGCCACCGTGCTGGCCTCGCTGCTGGTGGGTCCCTTCGGCTGGGCGGTGCCCTTCCTGCCCCGGCCGCAGGCGGGGCCGCCGCCCCTGCCAGGCTCGAAAAAACCGTGAAAGGGCCCCATGTTAGGATGACGCCATGAGCACGCATGCCAGCCACCACCACGCCCACGAGCACCACGACGACGCCCGCGGCTTCGTCGAGGCCGTCGAGCTCGCCTCCAGCGAGCGGGGCCTGCGGCTTACGCCGCTGCGCCGCGAGGTGCTCGAACTGGTGGCCGAGGCCGGCAAACCGGTCAAGGCGTACGACCTGCTCGATCGCCTCCGCGAAAAGCACGGCAACGCCGCGCCGCCCACGGTCTACCGCGCGCTCGATTTCCTGCTCGAGAACGGCTTCATCCACAAGCTCGAATCGATCAACGCCTATGTGTCCTGCCACCACCCGGCGGAGTCGCACCAGGTGCCGTTCCTCATCTGCGACAAGTGCCAGTGCGCGCAGGAAGTCTGCGACGAGCGCGTGGCCTCGCTGATCGAGGCGCAGGCCAAGGCCTTTGGGTTCCGGCCGCAGGCGCAGACGCTGGAAGTGCACGGCATCTGCAAGAACTGCCGCGAATCGTAAGCCGCGCCACAGGAGCATCGCGCGCAAGCGCGCTCCCACAGGGCCGTGCATAAAAAACGGGGCGCCGCATCACTGCGGTGCCCCGTCGCGTATCCGGTTCCCGCCGGGGAGGGAGGTGGGCGTCGGGAACCAGGAACTCAGAAATAGGCGCGGACGCCTACGGACACATTGCGGCCCGGCATCGGCGCGACGTCCTTGAACAGGGACGTGGCCGGGCGGGCCGTCTGGTTGGTGAGGTTGTTGCCGTCGACGAAGGCTTCCCACTGGTTGCGGTCGTTGTTGACGAACTGCCAGGCGAAGTGCGCGTTCACCAGCGTGTAGCCGGCGGTGTCGGTCTCGAAGGCCGCCACCTTGTCCTGCTTCATGTAACGCACCGCGCCCAGGCTGGCACGCAGGCTATCGGCGCTCCAGCTGAGCGTGGAGCCAATGCGGCCGGCGGGGATGCGCGGCACGTTGCCGCCGCCGTCCGAGAGCGTCGCGCGCACGGTGTCGCCGAACACGCGCAGGTCCCAGTGGCCCTCGGGGCCTTCCGCCAGGTGGAACGTGGCCTCGGCCTCGGCGCCGCGGAACGTGGCATCGTTTTGCGACCACACGCGCACCGGCAGGTCGTCTTCGATCTCGCCCGTATCGGCGAGATAGATGAAGTTCTTGTACTTGTTGTAGTACACGGCCACCTTGCCTTCCACGATGTCACCGTGGAAATGCAGCCCCAGCTCGGCCTGGTTGCTCTTCTCCTTGCCGAGGTCGCTGCCGATTTCGAACGTGTTCGACGCCTCGTGCGGGCCGTTGGCGAAGAGTTCTTCTTCCGACGGCGCACGCTCGGCGTGGTCGAGGTTGAGCGAGAGATGCCACTGTTCGGCGAAGCGCCATGCGAAGCCCGCCGAGAAGCTGTTCGGCGCGTAATCGCGCTTCGCGCCACCCACCGGTTCCACGCTCTGCTTGTCATGGCGCGCGCCGAGCTCGACCTTTACCGGGCCGAAGTCGCGGGTTTCGGTGAGGAACACGCCGACGCCCTTGGTGGTGGTCGCCGGCACGAAGGTTTCTTCGCCCACGGCCGAGAACTTGCGGTGCTGGGTCTGCACGCCGAAGGCACCGGTCCAGCCGGCGAGTTCATCGTGGGTGACCACCAGGCGGCCCTGGTTGCTGTCGGTCGAGAACGTGGTGCCTGGCTCGTCGCCTTCGTATTCCACGTGCTGGTACGCGCCATGGCCAAGGCTGAATTCGATCTTGCTGATGCCGTCGATGGGCTGCACGAAGCCACCCTTCACGGTGTAGTTCGTCTGCGCCATCTTGATGTGCACCGGGTCTTCGCCCTCCGCCGCATCGCCTGGCTCGGCCGGGCTGCCGTACAGATCCATGAAACGCGAGATGGATACGCCGAGGTAGCCCCAGCTACCCAGCACCGAGGCGCCGACCGAGCCCGAGGTGGTTTTCACCGCGCTGTTGGCGAGCGTGCCGCCGGGGATGTCGTAGTCCTCGTTATCGCGGTGCATGCCGTCGACATGCAACGCGAACTGGTCGTTGCCCGCGTCGAAGCGGGCAAGGCCGGTCTTGCCATCGGAAACGGAGTCGTGGCGCAGTTCGGCGCGGCCGGCGAAGCCATTCTCCGGCGCCTTCTCAGGCACCCGGCCATCCACCACGTTGACGACGCCGCCAATGGCGCCCGAACCGTAGAGGAGGGTGGCCGGGCCCTTCAGGACTTCGATCTGGTCGGCGAGGAATGGCTCGAGGGTGACGGCGTGGTCCTGGCTGACGTTCGAGACATCCTGCGACGACAGGCCGTTCTCGAGCACCGCCACGCGGGGGCCGTCGAGGCCGCGGATGACCGGGCGACCCACCGCCGTGCCCAACGCCGAGGTCTGCACGCCAGGGATGGCCGAGACGGTTTCACCCAGCGAGACACCCTTGGCGTCGTCGAGGGCCGAACCGGCGAGCACGGCCACCGGGGCCACGATCTGGTCGGCGTTGCGGCCGCCCGGGACGGCGTTCACCACGATCCCCTCGAGCTTGTCGACATGCTTTTTCGTCTTTTCCGGCGCCTGGGTGTCCTGTGCCGCGTCATCGGCGAGGGCGGGCAGGGCCGTGCCGAACGTCGCGGCGAGGGTCAGGGCGAAGAGGGTCTTGCGCATCTTGGGTGGAGCTCCGTGGTGACTTCGATGTGATGTTATAAAGTATCAGCAGGATGTTGCGCTTATGCAAGAAGTCACGAGCGGCTCGGTGAAGCGTGAACCGTGAAGCGTGAATCGTCAGGGCGGGGACGGGGCTGGTATGGTCAGTATGTTATAAAGTATCATCTCTTGCCTCGAACGGTTCCAGACCTCACGCTATGCACGCCATGACCGAACCTGCCCCCGCTCTGGAAACCCGTCGCCGCTGGTGGCATGTCGCCGACCGCCTGGGTGCCATGGCCTCGTTCCTGTGTGCCATCCACTGCGCGCTGCTGCCGTTCGTCATCGCGGTGCTGCCATTGCTCGGCTTGTCCTTCCTTGCCAGCCACCGGTTCGAAGAGGTGTTCGTGTCGTTTGCCTGCGTGCTGGCGTCGGCGGCGCTCATTTCCGGATACCGTCGCCATCGCCGCCGCCTGCCGTTCGCGTTCGCCATCCCCGGCTTGCTCCTGCTTGTGCTCGGCGTCACGTTCCTCCACAGCGGCTCGCTGCTGGTGCACAGCGTGCTCGTCACGTGTGGCGGCTTGCTGGTCGCCGCGGCGCATTTCGTGAACCTGCGCGTCGACCGCAGTGGCCATGCGGGGCACGTCCACGGCCCCACCTGCGTCCACCCGTGATTGTGTAACCGCGGGCGCATTGCCTAGCCTTCCACACCATGGCCCACGACCACCACGCCCACGCGCATGACCATGCGCACGACCACGCGCATGGCCACGACCACGCCCACGACCACCTCGCTGGCAGCAGCGAGCGGAAGCTGTTGTTCGCGTTCGTGCTCACCACCGCCATGCTCGTGGCCGAAGCCGCGGGTGGCCTGTTTTCTGGCTCGCTGGCGTTGCTGGCCGATGCGGGCCACATGCTGGTCGACGCACTGGCGCTGCTGCTCGCGTTCCTTGGCGCGCGCTTCGCGGCCCGGCCGGCCGATTCGCGCCGTTCCTATGGCTACGGCCGCATCGAGGTGCTCGCCGGCTTCGTCAACGCGCTCACCCAGTTCGCGCTGGTGATCTTCATCGTCGTCGAAGCCGTGCAGCGGCTTTCCAGCCCGCAGCCCATCCTTTCCGGCGTCATGCTGGGCGTCGCCATCGCGGGCCTCATCGCCAACGTGGTCGTGCTGCGTACCTTGCACGGCCACGACCCGGATGACGTGAACATCGCGGGCGCTAGCCTGCATGTGCTCGGCGACCTGCTCGGTTCCGTGGCCGCCGTGCTGGCGGCGCTGGCCGTGCGCTGGCTCGGCTGGCTGTGGGCCGATCCCGTCCTTTCGGTGCTGGTCTCGCTGCTGATCCTGCGCAGCGCCTGGATGCTCCTGCGCCGTACCAGCCACATCCTGCTCGAGGGCACGCCCGAGGGTGTCCACCTGAACGAGGTGCAGGCGGCCCTGCAGGGCGCCGACCCGGCCATCGTGGGCGTACACCACGTGCATGTGTGGCAGGTCACCGCCGGTTCGCGCATGGCCACGCTGCACGCCGAGCTGGTCGAGGGCGCCGACCAGGGCCGCGTTCTCATCGCCATCAAGACCATGCTGAGCGAGCGCTGGCGGGTAGGCCACGCCACCGTCCAGTTCGATCCCGGCCCGTGCCCCGACGAGCTGGAGGGCTGTGGCCCCAACGGCCGTCACGTTCACTGAACGGCCACCCTTGCGCTTTTACGGGCCGCTGCTACGATGGCCGGCCGTACCACTTCACTTCCAGAATTAAGGAGTTTCCCATGGGCAAGGGCGACCGCCGCACCCGTCGCGGCAAGATCTACCGTTCCAGCTACGGCAATGCCCGTCCGCACGTCGACATCGTGACCGGCGCCGCCGTGGCCAAGCCGGCCGCCGCCAAGGCAGCCGCGAAGAAGGCTCCGGCCCGCAAGAAGGCCTAAGGCTTTCCTGCAGGACGAAAAAAGGCTCGCTTCGGCGGGCCTTTTTTTATGCCCGTGCATCTGCGATCCCATCGGCGCCGTATCTCTTCCATGGCGCCGCGTGGGCGGCGGGGGTGGACCATGCCATGGGGTGGTTTTCCGGCGTGCGGGGTGTCGTGTCGATCGCGTGCGCCGCCATGGTCGGCGGGCCGGCGGTCGTGGTGGCGCAGGACGCCACCGAGCTTGCGCCCGTCGCGGTGCAGGGCCACTACGACAACGGCGTGGGCAAGTCCGACGCGGCATCGCAAGGCGTCGTGCTGGGTACCCTGCTGCAGGACATCCCCGTGCGCCGCCCAGGCGAGATCCTCGAGGCCATCCCCGGGCTCGTGGTGACCCAGCATTCGGGCGAGGGCAAGGCCAACCAGTACTTCCTGCGCGGCTACAACCTCGACCACGGCACGGACTTCGCCACCCGCGTCGACGGGGTGCCGGTGAATATGCCCACCAACGGGCATGGCCAGGGCTACAGCGACATCAACTTCCTGATCCCTGAGCTTGTCGAGCGCATCGACTACCGCAAGGGCCCTTATTTCGCCGGCAATGGCGATTTTTCGTCGGCGGGCTCGGCCGACGTGCGCTATCGCACCGTGTTGCCCGCGCCCCTCCTCAACGTGACCACCGGTAGCGACGGTTACCGCCGGGCGCTGCTGGCTGGGTCGACGACGCTGGCGCAGGGGCCCGTCCTGCTCGGCGCACTCGAATCCATGCAGGAGGACGGCCCGTGGCGCCACCCCGACCGCATGCGTAAGCTCAATGGCTTGCTGCGAGCGAGCAGCGGCGATGCGGCGCGCGGCTGGACGATGGATGTGCAGGGCTATGCCGCGCGCTGGAACTCGACCGACCAGGTCCCCCTTGAACTCATCGACTCGGGTGCCCTGTGCCGGTACTGCGCGTTGGACCCGACCGATGGCGGCCGCACGGCACGCGCCGTGTTATCCGGCGAATGGCATGCCAGCGATGCGCAGGGCAGCGTCGAGGCATCCGCATACGTGGAGCATTACCGCCTGCAGCTGTGGTCGAACTTCACGTACGTCGAGGACGACCCGGTCCGCGGCGACCAGTTCAATCAGCGCGACGCACGGAGCCTGTTCGGCGGGGCCCTGGTCAAGCGATGGAATACGGGATGGTTTGGTCGCGACACAAGCGTCGACGTGGGCGGGCAGGCCCGGCATGACCAGATTCATGTGTCGCTCTACGACTCCCAGGCTCGCCAGGCCTTCGCCACGGTAAGCGATAACGGGGTGGGCGAGACCCAGGCAGGTGTTTTCGTTCAGGAAGAAACGGCATGGGCGCCCTGGTTCCGCAGCATCGTGGGGGTGCGCGCCGATGCCGTGGCCATGGATGTGCGCTCGCACGCCTATGCGCCGAACAGCGGCTCGGCGAACGACCACAGGGTGTCGCCCAAGCTGCTGTTCGTTTTCGGGCCGTGGCAGCGCACGGAGTTCTTCGCCAGCGCGGGTGGTGGCTTCCACAGCAATGACGCGCGCGGGGTGGTCAGTCGGTTCGACGCCTCTACGGGCGAGCCCGTCGAGCGTGCACCCGCGCTGGCGGGAAGCAGGGGTTACGAAGTGGGCATGCGCTCGGAACTCATCCCGGGCCTGCAGAGTTCGCTTGCGTTGTGGCGGCTCGACAGCGATTCGGAACTGGTCTACGGCGCGGATTCGGGCGGCACCGAAATCAACGGCGCGAGCCGGCGCCACGGCGTGGAATGGAACAACCACCTCGCCCTCGGCACTTACGTCCTCATTGACGCCGACCTCGCCATCACCCACGCACGCTACGCGCATGACGGCGCCAACGATGAAGCCGGCGACCAGATCCCCAACGCTGTCGGCAGGGTTGCTTCGCTCGGTGTGTCGCTGCGGCGCGTGGGGCCGTGGTCCGCCAACGTCGATATGCTCTACGTTGGCGGATACCCGCTTTCCCAGGATGGCACCCTGCGCGCGCCGCCGGCGGTTGTTACGAACCTGCGCGTGCGACGCGACATCACTCCACGCGTGGCGCTGACCCTGGACGTGCTCAACACGTTCAATCGGCGCTACTTCGATATCGCCTACGCCCAGGACTACCGCGTGACACCCACCGCTCCCGTCGTGGCCGACGGCGTCACGGTGCACCCCGGCGAGCCGCGCGAATACCGGCTCACCCTCGGCATTACGCTGTAGCTCAATTCGGCATCAGCACCGAGAACCAAGGCAGCGTGATGTCGAACGCTCGCTCGATGAACCATCCCAGCGCGATGGCCGCGATGGTCCACGAGCCCCAGCGCAGCAGGCCGCGACGATAGAACCGCGTTTTCCTCAGCGCGAAGGCGATGGGAAGGAAAGCCAGCACGATGGCTTCCTGCCCGATTTCCACGCCCACGCTGAAGCCGCCGAGCGACGCCGCCATGGCACCCGGTGGCAGCTGCAGGCCAGTCAGCGCGCTGGCGAAGCCCAAGCCATGCACCAGGCCGAATGCAAAGGCGACCAGCCACGCGCGCCGATGCACCAGCGGCACGATGTTGTTCAGCGCGGCGACCAGCACCGAGAGCGCAATGCCGGATTCCACCAGCCGCGATGGCACGTGGACGAAGCCGAGCACGGCGAGCGACAGCGTGATGGAGTGCGACACGCTGAAGGCAGTGACGATCTTCACCACGTCCAGGCAGGCGGTCCAGAAGCGTTCGACGGGTACCCAGCCGTCCGTCCGCAGCAGCACCGCGGGGAACAGCAGCGATAGCAGGAAGAGGATATGGTCAATGCCGCTCCAGATGTGCCAGATGCCGTCCACGAGGAAGCTGGTGAATTCACCCCAGCGGTCGGGCTCGCGCATGTCGAGGCTGGCGCTGGGGCGGGAGGGGCCGAGCGCGGCGCCCGCCGTGCGCGTGCCGGCGTGCAGGGTCACGATGCCCCGGTGGTAGGGGTCGATGTCGTACATCAGGGTATAGGTCACTGTCAGCCGGCTGGGTATGTTCTTGTCGCACACGGCGTCGAACAGGATCACCGCGTAGGTTCCGTCGGTGTGCTCGTCCACGGCCTGGCCCGTGGGCTCCAGCGTGCAGACCAGGCCATCGCCTTGCACGGCGAGATGGCCCAGCGCATAGCGTTCCACCGCTTCGCGGCGCGCTTTCAGCTCACCCCACGTGATGTTGCCATCATGGTTGCCATCGATGCCGATGGCGTAGTCGAGGTCGCGCAGGGCGATGTCCCATTGCCCTCGCATGCGGTGCGTATCCGTCGGGTCGGTGCGAAGCGTGAGGTAGGCGTCGCTTTCCTTGTGCGCCGAGACGCTGGTTGCCATGGCCAACGCCAGCAGCGTAGCGACGGCGCACATCACGCGCCTCATGGCTGGGCCTTCACTTTGGCGACGAGTGGGTCGATGGTCGGGTCTGACATGCCGCTCGCGGCAACGAACGCGATGACGGGCGCAGCGGCCCTGGGCTGGCCCGCCGCGAGTGCGGCTTCCAGGAAGACCCGGGCATCCTTCGGTGCGCGCTGGGTCTTCCAGTTCAGCTCGGCCAGTGCCAGCGCCGCCGCTGCATCGTGGTGGATATGCAACAGGAAGTCGGCCTGCTCGCGCAGGAAGAGGTGGTCGCCGCGGCGTGCCATGTCGGCAAAGCGCGCGTCCATCGTGGCCGTATCGATGGCGGCCGCCGGAAGGCCCAGCATCGCTTCCGCGCGAACACGCACGAGGAACGAGGTATCCGACTGGGTGTCGCCGGCGACGAGGGTCAGCGCTTCGGCGGCGCGCCCCTGGTCGAGCAGGAACTCACCGTAGTCGGCGAGGAGGAAGTTGTCGCCCGGCGCCCAGCGCAGCGCGCTGCGGAAATGGCCGTCGGCCACATCGGGCTTGCCCATGCGCGCAGCGGTATCGGCCATGAGCCCCTCGATCCAGGCGCGGATATCCGGCGGCGCGCGGGGGCCGGGGTCTTCGATCATCGTGAGCAGCGCATAGGCCTGTGGGGCATGGCCGTCCAGTGAGCGCAGCGATGCGCTGCACACCTGGCCCATGAAGCCACCCGCGGCATTGGCGAGCTGCACGCAGGCATGGTTCGCGGCCGCGTAGTCGCCCTGCACCATGGCGACGCTGGCGAGGGTGAGCCAACCCTGCGCGCTGTCGGGGTCACGGCGCAGCACGGCTTCGAGTTCGGCGCGCGCCTCATTGAACGCATGGCGGCTTTGCAGGATGGTGGCGTGGGCGAGCGCCACGGGCACCGGCGGCGTCGCCGTACGCATGAACGGCTCGATCACCGCCATCGCGCGACCGAGGTATCGGGCATCCCCGGTGGAGCGGCCGTAGTCGATGTAGGCATGGGCCAGTGCGACGGCGACGGCCACGTCACCAGGTTTGGCCGCCACGGCAGCGCGGAGCGTGTCGAACTGGCGCACGCGCGGGTCGGTGCGCGGCGGTACGCGCTGCAATACCACGTCGTCGCGCGCAGGCACGTACGGTGTAGCGTCCTGGGCGCGCGCCATGCACGCGCCGCATGCCATGAAGGCGATCAGCAGGCGGGGCAGCCAGGGTCGCCTGGCTGCCCCGCATCGTGCTGGCGAGAGGTGCTCCATGCGCCCCGCGCTTCCTACTGCGCCGCCATCGACGCGTTCACCGACCCAGGTACCGGGGTGTTGAGGTACGGGAAGTGGTCAAGGTACGTATCCGCGGCCGAGACGCTGCCGCTCACCGTTGACGTTGCCGCCGTCGCGCCCGCGGCACGGGCGCCATCCGTGAGCGGCGCGCCGTTGTTCGGATCGGCGGTCTGGTCGCCGCACGTGCCGATGGCGGTGCTGCACAACGCGCCTTCCTCGGCGCGCAAGGCGATGTCCACCACGTCGTCGTATGGGCGCCGCCCGTTCGGGAATCCCGCCAGGTCGTTGCCGAGCACGCCAAGGTCGTTCTGGGAGGCGGGTGGCGTCGGTGCGATCGACGTGTTCAGCCGCAGCTCCTCGGCAGGCACCACGTTGGCCGGCTGGTTGAGCCCGGCGACGCCCGTGAGGAAGACACTGACCAGGTCATTCCTCGGCGTGTGCGGCGGCGGCACCCCGAACAAAGCGTTGACCAGCACCGGCACGGTGGGGTTCGTCACATAGCTGAGGAATTGCTTGTCACGCGACGGCTGGCTCGCGTTGAAGCGGTCCTTGTCTTTCAGGCCGATGACCAGCTCGTTCACCAGCGGCGAACCCAGGCGCGACACCTGCACGAGGTCGGCGAAGCTGAAGGGCGCGTCGTTGTTGTTGAGTACCCGATACCGCGGCTGGCTCGCCGTGGTCCAGCCGCCGATGATCGTTTGCTTCGCCGTGGCGCCCAGGCACGTCGCCGGGATCTCGAGCGCGAGCGTGGTGACGTTCTTGCGCGTGAGCGCGTTGGGCGTGCCATCGCGCGGGCCAAGCGGGTTGAGGTTGACGAGATCGAAGATGGCGCCCAGGTCGGCGACGAAGCCATCCTTGCGCTGGCCGGCGAACACGCGCCCCGGCGCCGCGCAACCCGGGATCTTCACGTTGTAGACGTAGTTGCCCGCATACGCCTCGTAGTTTGCGATCGACTTGTTGCCGATGTTGTCGACGGGCTTGGTGAACACGCCGGAGCCGCTTGCCGCGTTCGTCAGCGCCTGTCCGCGCCACAGGGGTGACTCGCCCTTCATCACCTCCACCGAGTAGGTCTCGGTGCGGTTGAGGTTGGACTGGTCCGTTGCGCTCACGGGCCCGATGTTCAGCAGCGGCTGCGCCTGGTTGACGCCACCGGCGGGCACCGTCAGGTCCTTGTTGCGGTTATTGAAGTGGAAACGGAACGTCAGGTCCGACTTGCCCCTTCCGGTGCTGTCGATGTGGAAGTCGTAGACGGCGTTGTCGTCCAGGAAGTGGAAATTCGGGCCGCTGTATGCGTCCTGCATCGGGTCGTAGTTGGCGAGCAGGGTGACGTAGCCGGGGCGGTTCGCCTCGTAGCTCATGAACATGTAGAAATCGCTCGCATCCACCTGCGGCTGCGTGGCGATGAAGGGCGCTTCCCGGTGGCTCGATGCCGCGGCCAGCGCGGGTAGCAGTGCCATCGCCGCGGCGAGGCAGGTCAAGGTCATCTTCACGGTTGGTTCCTCACGTCGAATCGATCGGATAGGCCGCGGGCCATGGGGCCCGCGGAACCTGGTACGCAGGTACTCCCGATGTTTCGTCGACGCGCGACGGGCGCGCTGGCTCGCACCGCGTGCGGGCCAGCGTGTTTTCACCCCCGGATCGCCCTTCGACCCCCCTGATCGGCCCGCCCTTCCCGTGGCAGGCCTAGAGACATACGCGCTCCGGCGTCGCCCGGATGCGAAAAACTACTTAGGCCAAACGATATAGGTCACAGCTCGGCGAGGTGGTCGAAGTCGACGCCGCTCTCAGTGTGCGCTGCGACGACGTTGCAGGCGAGGATGCCGGGGAACACGTTGCGCGACGCGCCGGCGTGGTTCTCCGGGTTGTACAGAGCAGGCGTGTGCGACCAGACACGGTAGCCGCGCGACTTGAGGGCCTGCACCTCCGCCTCGGCGGTATCGACGCCGCTGAGACGGCTGTAGACGAGCGGACGATAACTGTCGATCGTGGCCTTCGCACTTTCCAGCGCATCCACGAGCGCGTTGCCCAGGTTCACCTTGAGCAGATGCAGCGCAGGCAGCGCCAGGCTGTCGAGCGTGGCGGTGCGCACGGCTTCGCCATCGAGGTCGCGCATGCCGCTGCCGGGGCCGAACCACGCGTGGTGCGCGTGGACGTTGCCGAGCTGGTTCAGCGCCACGTTGGCGCAGAGCTGCTGGAACGGCAGGCGCCGCGGTTCCACGACGTGGACGACGCCGGTCTCGCCCACGGCGCGGGCCAGCCACAAGGTGTGCGCGGCGAAATCACCGCCCACCTCGACGATGTGGTGGCCATCCGTGATGAGGCCGCTGAGCAGGTCTGTTTCGCCTTCGGCCCATTCGCCGTAGAGCTGCAGCGAGCGGGTGGCCGGCAGGTCGCCGGGTGTCGGGGCACACAGGCCATAACGGGTGCTGAGGAGGGAAGGGGGTTTGGCGCGGGTCATGCGGTTCTCGTGCGGAAGAGGGCGCGTGCGTCGGCGAGTTCGCGGCGGAGCAACGTGGCGACGTCCCCCGTGGCGGCCTGGCCGGGCAACGCGTCGTGGGTGAGCTGGATGGCAAGCCGCAGCTCAAGGGATTCGATGCGCCACGCCGGGTGCTCACCGGCGGCGAATGCGTGGGCCAGTGCGAACGCGCACGCTTCGGCAGCGTCGCCCGGTGGAAGTAGCGTCGCCCGCTCATGCGAGCAGCGTGCGAAGAGCAACAACGTGGCGGGGTCTTCGCCGCCGGCGAGTGCCGCGTCGCGTAGCGAGTGGGCGTGGTCGAGCAGGGCGAGGCGTGGCTCGCCCTTGGCCAGGGCGGCGCGGCGCATCATCACTTCGGCGCGGCGCCGTGCTGCGTGCGGCTCGTCGTGCACGGCCAGGCGAGCGCAGACATCGTCGGCGATGTCGAGACGGGCGCGCGCGGCCACACTCATCAGCCAACCCGACCAGGCGAGGTGCACGTCCACCCATGCATCGAGCGCGGGCGCGTCGTGGTCGTCGGCATCACTGCCCAGGTCGCGCAGGGCGAGCAGGCGCGTGGCACCCGACAACCGCGCGATCCGCGCGAGCTGCATGCGCAGTTGCTGCGCGCGCCACCACGGCCGTTCGCCATCGCCAGCGCCAGCGTCGTCGAGCGCGATGTCGCACAGCATGATGGCTTCTTCGATGTGCGCCGCCGCCTCCCTTCGCCCAACGTAGGGTGCCCGCTGACATAGCAGCATCGGCAGCAGCCACCGCGCGAGATGGCCTTCTTCGCCGCCCGCATCGAGGTACTCGCGCAGCACGTTTTCCCAGTGCGCGAAGTCGTCGCGGTGCAGGCCGACATGGCGCAGCGTGGGGTGGTCGCGCGTGCCGCTGAGGTACAGCGTGGCCGTTTCACCCGGCGAGTGAAGGCGCTCCAGCAAGCCGCGCGGCAATGGCGCGGCGCGCTGCCGGGGAAGCAGGTCGACGGGTTCCAGCGTGAGCTGCACGCTGGGGGCTTCGAAGGCCGTGCGCTGGTAGGTCCAGTCGGCGGCGGGCGGGTTGGCCATGGCGGGGTCTTCCGGTGGGACGAGGGGCTCGGGGCCGGGGGGCGGTGCAGGTGCGGGGCCATGCGCAGGGCCTTGCGGTAGTACGGGTTCGGCGAACCGCGCCGCGATGGAAACCGGCGACGGCGTGGCGGCCAACCTGCGGCGTTTGTGGCGGCGCCATGCCAGCAACGCCACCGTCAGCGCGACGGCCGCCACACTGGTGGCCGCCACCCCCTGGGCCAGGTCGCGATACCCGCGTGCAGGCGCGGCGGCGCCGACCGTTCGTTCGTCGTGGCGTTTCACCGGCGCGAGGGAAGGCGGCAGCGCCACCGACGGCGCGGGCGCGATGCCATCAGGCGCCGTTTCCATCGCATCGACCATCCGCAGTACATCGCGCCGTTGTTGCGCTTGTTCCGCCGCCATGGCAGCGCGGGCCTTGCGGTCATCAGCGCATGCGCCCAGCAGTACGCATGCGCTGAAAACGGGCGCAAGAAGGCAGGCGCGTGGGGGCGCCTTGCGATGGGACGATGGGACGTTCAACGGGCTTCCTGGGGCGCGCCGTGGCGGGCGCGTCTGATTCCGTTGATGTTAGGCAACCCTCGCCAGCGGATCGATGGAAGGATTCGGAAAAGAACCTACGAAGTTTCTCAGGTGGCGAGGCGCTCGCCCGCTACCCACGTTTCGCGCAACAGGCCGCCGCCGATCCAGTAGCAGAGCTCGGGCAGGTGGCGCACGTTCCATACCGCCAGGTCGGCGCGCTGGCCCACGGCGAGCGTGCCGCGGTCGTCGAGGCCCAGTGCTTTCGCGGCGTGCAGTGTGGCACCGCGCAGCGCCTCCTCGGGCGTCAGGCGGAACAGCGTGCACGCCATGCCCATGGCCAGGCGCAGCGACAGCAGGGGTGATGTACCCGGGTTCAGGTCGGTGGCGACGGCCATGGCCACGCCGTGGTCGCGAAAGCCCGCGATGGGCGGTGGCCGCGTATCGCGCAGGGCGTAATAGGCGCCGGGCAGCAGCACGGCGACGGTGCCCGCCGCGGCCATGGCCTGGATCCCTTCCTCACTCGTCCACTCGAGGTGGTCGGCCGAGAGGCCGTTGTAGCGGGCGACCAGGGCCGCGCCGCCGAGATCGGAAAGCTGCTCGGCGTGCAGTTTCACCGGCAGGCCGAGTTCGCTGGCTTTCTTGAACAGCCGCTCGGTTTCAGCGTGGCTGAAGCCGATGCCCTCGCAGAATGCATCCACGGCATCGACCAGGGATTCGTCCGCCAGCGAGGGCAGCATGGTGTCGCACACGAGGGCCACGTACTCGTCGCGGCGCCCCGCGTATTCCGGCGGCAGCGCATGCATGCCGAGAAAGCTGGTGCGCACGTCGATGCCGAGCGCCACGCCGATGCGGCGGGCCACGCGCAGCATGCGGCGCTCGGCCTCGGGCTCAAGGCCGTAGCCGGATTTGATCTCGAGCGTGGTGACGCCATCGGCCAGCAAGGCCTGCGCGCGCGGCAGCGACTGGGCGAAAAGCTCGTCTTCGCTGGCGCTGCGCGTGGCGCGGACGCTGGAGACGATGCCGCCGCCCGCGCGGGCGATGTCTTCGTACGTGGCGCCTTCGAGGCGCATCTCGAATTCCTGCGCGCGGTCGCCGCCGAAAACGAGGTGCGTGTGGCAATCGACGAGGCCCGGCGTGATCCACGTGCCGTGCAGGGATTCGACCCGGTGCGCGAGCGCATGCGGGTCGCCAGGCAGGTCGGCGCGCGCGCCCACGAAAACGATGCGGCCCGCCTTGATGCCCAGCGCACCATCGGCGATGGCGCCGTACGGCGTGCCGTTGTCGGCCAGCGTGGCGAGGCCAGCTTCGAGCAGCAGGTGATCCCAGCGGGTGTCGGCGGTCATGGCGTGGCGGGTTCCGTGGCGGGCGGGGGCTCGCGGCGCGCGCGCTCCTCTTCGTACTGGGCGACGAGGTTATCCGCCAGCGCCTTGTATACGGGCACCCGGCAGACCAGGCCCGAGACCGCGCGGGCCAGCAGGCAGGCGGCCATGATCGGCAGGGCCATCTGGTGGTTCGCGGTGAGTTCGAGCGAGATGACCGCGGCGGTCAGCGGTGCCTGGGTGACGCCGGAGAGGTACGCGGCCATGCCGAGGAGCACCACCGCGGACGCGTCGGCGCCGGGCAGCAGGTGGGCGATGTTGCCGCCGAGGCCCGCGCCGACGGCCAGGGCCGGCGAGAAAATGCCGCCGGGGATGCCGGCCCACGACGAGGCGATGTTGCCGAGGAACTTGAGCACGCCGAACAGGGGGCCGGTATCGCCATGGCCCTCGAGGATGGCCCGTGCCTGCGCATAGCCGGTGCCGTAGAGCCCGTTCGCGCTCATGAGGCTGAGCAACACCAGGGCGAGCCCGCAGCAGGCGGCGAACACCACCGGCTGCCTGCCGCGCAGCCGCGCAAGCGCCCCGCGGAAGCCGAGGGCCGACGGGATGATCAGGCGTGCGAACAGCCCGCCAGCGAGGCCGCCGACGGCGCCGGTGAGCAGTACGGCGATCCACGCCTTGCCCAGCGGCAGCGCGGCGGTGATGTCGCCGAAGTAGGCATAGTTGCCGACGACACCCAGCGACACCACGCCCGCCACGATGACGGCGGTGAGCAGGGTGCCGCTCATGCGGTGTTCGAACGTGCCCGACATTTCCTCGATGGCGAACACCACGCCCGCCAGCGGCGTGTTGAACGCGGCGGCCAGGCCCGCGGCGGAGCCGGCCAGGATGAAGCGGCCCGCGGCGGCGGGGTCGGCAAAGCCGAAGCGCCGGCCCATGGAATACAACAGCCCCGCACCGACATGCACCGTGGGGCCCTCACGGCCTACCGAGGCACCGCCCAGCAGCGCGGCCAGCGTCAGCGCCATCTTGCCGCCGGCCACCTTCAGCGAGAGCAGGCGCGAGCGAAAGCCCTCGTCCTCCACCTTCAGCGCCGCGATGGCCTGGGGGATGCCCGAGCCGCGCGTGGCTTTCAGCGCGCCCTGGGTGAGCCAGCAGAGCAGGGCGAACGTGGCGGGCGTGATGAGCAGCGGCACCCACCAACCGTGCGCCGCCACGCCGCGGAACAACTCGAACGCGTAGTCGGCGGCCTTGGCGAAGAACACCGCGGCGAGGCCGACGATGATGGCGCCTGCCCAGAACAGGATGCGCCGCCGCCATTCGGTCGGCGACATCAGTTCATGGCGGCGCAGGCGTTCGAAGCGCGATACGGGCGCGCCTTCCCCTGGGATCTCGGTCACTTGGTTTCCGTTGTCCGCGTCCAGCGCACCTGGTAAAGGTCGTAGCGGCGGTCTTTCAGGTTCTGCACGGCACCCGAGTTGCGGGCGCGTGCCAGGTTTTCCAGGCGCAGGTCGGCGAACAGCACCGTTTCGATGTTCGGCGTGGCGTCCGCGGCGATGCCGTCGCGGGCGAACGGGAAGTCGCTGGGCGTGAGGATGCAGCTCTGCCCGTACTGGATGTCGAAATTGTTGACGCCGGGCAGGTTGCCGACATTGCCCGATAGCACCACGTAGCACTGGTTCTCGATGGCGCGGGCCTGCGAGCAGTAGCGCACGCGCAGGTAGCCTTCGCGCACATCGGTGCAGAACGGCACGAACAGGATGAGCGCGCCCTGGTCGGTGAGGTGGCGCGCCACCTCGGGGAACTCGGAGTCGTAGCAGATCATGACGCCGATGGGGCCGCAGTCGGTCTGGATCGTGGCCGCGGAATCCCCGCCGGTGATGTTCCACACGTTCTTTTCGCTGGGCGTGGGGTGCAGCTTCTCGCGCTCGTGCAGCGAGCCGTCGCGCAGGGCCACGTAGCAGACGTTGTGGATATCGCCGTTGGGCTGGCGCGTGGGGTGGGAGCCACCGATGATGTTGATGTTGAAATGCACGGCCAGGCGGTGGAACAGCGCCTTCACCTCGTCGGAGTACTCCGAGAGGCGGCGGATGGAATCCACCGGCGAAAGCTCGGCGTTCTCGATGGAAAGCAGCTGCAGCGTGATCAGCTCGGGGAACACGACGAAGTCGGCGTCGTAATCCGCCGCGATGTCGACGAAGTATTCCACCTGCGTGGCGAACTCCGCGAACGACGTGATGCGGCGCTGCTGGTACTGCACCGAGGCCACGCGCACCGAATCGGGCAGGCGGTGGCTGTGCGAGACGCGGGGTGTATCGGGGTGGTCGTGCAGGTGCGGGTTGCGCCAGGCCAGGTGAGCGGCGTAGCCCAGCGATTCGTGGTCGGAAGGCACGTACTCGCGCAGCAGGCCCAGCACTTCGAACCCGTTGCGCAGCTGGAAGCTCAGCGTGGGGTCGCGGCGGCTGCCATCGACCACGGCCTGCACGTAGGCCTCGGCGCTACCGTAGCGGCCGATGGCGCGCGACAGCCCCGGGATGCGGCCACCGAACACGATGCCGCGCAGTTTCAGGTCGGTGCACAGGCGCTTGCGGGCCTGGTAGAGGCGCTGGCCAATGCGCATGCCGCGGTAGTCGGGGTGCACCACCACCTCCATGCCGTACAGCCAGTCGCCTTTGGGGTCGTGGCGCGAGGCAAAGCCGCCGCCCGTGACCTGCATCCACGTGTGCGGGGCGAGGGCCACCGCCTCGTTGATGCGGAACGTGGCGCAAAAACCCACGATGTGGCCCTCGTACTCGACGACGAACTGGCCTTCCGGGAAGTTGTTCTGCTGGCCCTGTAGCATCTCGGCCGAATGGCCCCACTCGGCGGTATAGACGCGCGCGGTGAGTGCCACCAGCTCAGGGACATCCGCAGGGCGCGCCAGGCGCAGGGTGAGCTTCGGGTTCTGGGCGGGAGCGGTCTCGTTCATCCCCCCATTATGCCCCCGGTATGTGAAGCCGTTCATATCGGCAGGCTATCCTGTGCGAAACGGCCGGCATGAATCCTGTGGGAGCGCGCTTGCGCGCGATGGGACCTTGTCGCGCACCCCATCGCGCGCAAGCGCGCTCCTACATAGGTTTTTATATGTCGCAGACGCATTTCACCGCCGATTTCCTCTGGGCCGACGGTGCCTGGGCCGAGGCGGGGCTCGCCGTCAGGGCGGGCCGCTTCGCCGCGCCCAACGGCGACGCCGGCGAGCGCATCGGCCGTTTCGTGCTGCCGGGCATGCCCAACCTGCATTCGCACGCGTTCCAGCGCGCCATGGCCGGCCTGGCCGAGCGCCGCGGCCCGGGCGAGGACAGCTTCTGGACCTGGCGCGAAACCATGTACGCCTTCGCCGAGGCCATCGACCCCGATGACCTGAAGGCCATCGCCACCCAGCTCTATGTCGAGATGGTAAAGGCCGGGTACACCCAGGTCTGCGAATTCCATTACCTGCACCACGGGCCGGGCGGCACGCCGTATGCGGACCCAGCAGCCATGTCCCTGGCGCTCATCGAGGCGGCGAAGGACGCCGGCATCGGCCTCACCCTTCTGCCCGTGCTCTACATGACCGGCGGCTTCGATGGCCGCCCGTTAAACGAGCGCCAGCGGCGCTTCCGCCACGACGTGGGCCAGTACATCACGCTGCTGGAGCGGCTGGTGCCGATGCAGCACGACATGCTCAAGGTGGGCATCGCGCTGCATTCGCTGCGCGCCGTGCCCGTGGGCGCCATGCGCGCGCTGCTAGCGACCGGTGTGTCGAAGGGCCTGCCCATCCACATCCACATCGCGGAACAGATCGGCGAAGTGCAGGATTGCCTCGCGGTGCGCGGCGCGCGCCCCGTCGAGTGGCTGCTTGACCATGCCGATGTGGACCAACGCTGGACCCTGGTCCATGCCACGCACCTCACGGGCCATGAAACGAAGCGCATCGCCGCGAGTGGTGCCGTCGCCGGCCTTTGCCCCACGACCGAAGCGAACCTCGGCGACGGGCTGTTTCCGCTCGCCGATTTCATCGATGCCGGTGGCACCCTGGGCATTGGGTCCGATTCGCATATTTCGGTATCGCCCGTGGAAGAACTGCGCTGGCTGGAATATGGCCAGCGCCTGGTCACCCGCCACCGCAACGTAGCCTCGCGCAAGCCGGAGGAGAGCACCGGCGTCGCGCTCTGGCAGCGCGCGCTGGCGGGCGGCGCGCGTGCCGCGGGCGCCGACATCGGCAGGCTGGGGCAGGGCGCACGCGCCGACCTGCTGGTGCTCGACGATCGCTCGCCGTTGCTCGCGGCGCGCGACGAGGCCGACGTGATCGATACCTTCCTGTTCGCAGGCAACACGCCGCTGGTGCGCGACGTGATGGTGGGCGGCGAGTGGCGTGTGCGCGGTGGCGCGCACGTCATCGAAGACCGCGCCGCCGACATGTATCGAAAAACTGTAGAGAAGCTTGCAGCCCTGTAGGAGCCCGCTCGCGGGCGACATCTTTTGAGATAACGCCACGGGCCTTGTTGCTCTTCGCGAGAAGCTGTCGCCCGCAAGCGGGCTCCTACATGGGTTTTTTCCTGTTGCATCGCATCGGAAATCATGGTTTAGTCGAGCCATGACCCGTTTCAACGCCAATAACGCCAACAATAATAATGCCCGTTCATTCGGGAGGGTCGGCGTGTAGGCGGTTGCAACTGAAACCACCGGATCACACGAAAGGCCCGCCCTCCCAGGCGGGCCTTTTTCTTTGCGCATTTCCAACCCTCGGTACCAAGGAGCAAGGCCCATGTGTTCGATCTTCGGAATGTTCGGCCTCGCGGCCGGCGACGACCGCCAGGCGCTGCGCACGCAGGCCATGGAGCTTTCGCAGCGGCAACGCCATCGCGGGCCGGACTGGAGTGGCGTGTACCTGGGCGAGGGCGCCATCCTCGTGCACGAGCGCCTGGCCATCGTCGACCCGGCCAGCGGCGCCCAGCCGCTACGCTCGACGGACGGCGAGCTGGCGCTGGCTGTCAACGGCGAGATCTACAACCATCGCGAACTGCGCGCCGCCAGCGATTACGCCTTCACCACGGGCTCGGACTGCGAAGTCATCAACGCCCTCTACCGCGAGCACGGCGCGGATTTCCTCGGCAAGCTCAACGGCATCTTCGCCTTCGCCCTCTGGGATGCCGCGAAGGGCCGGGTGCTCATCGCCCGCGACCCCGTCGGCGTGTGCCCGCTGTACTGGGGCCACGACCGCCAGGGGCGCCTGTGCGTCGCCTCGGAAATGAAGTCGCTGGTGGGCGTGTGCGCCGACGTGGCCCCGTTCCCGCCGGGCCACGTCCACGACAGCGCCACGGGCGAGACGACGCGCTACTGGGTGCCGGCCTGGCGTGACTATGACGCGACCGCCGGCAAGGTGCTCGCTCCGAAGGATCTGCGCACCGCGTTCGAAGCCGCCGTGCACCGCCAGATGATGACCGACGTGCCGTACGGCGTGCTGCTGTCGGGCGGCCTGGATTCGTCGCTGGTCGCCGCCGTGGCCGCGGGGTTCGCTCGCCGCCGCGTGGAGGACGATGACCGTGGTGAAGCGTGGTGGCCGCGCCTGCATTCCTTCGCCATCGGCCTCGAAGGCTCACCCGACCTGAAAGCCGCGGAGGTGGCCGCCGAGGCGCTCGGCACCGTGCACCACGGCTTCGTCTATACCTTCGAGGAAGGCCTGGACGCGCTGCCGGAAGTGATCCGCCATATCGAAACGTACGATGTCACCACCATCCGCGCCTCCACGCCGATGTTCCTGCTCGCGCGGCGCATCAAGGCCATGGGGGTGAAGATGGTGCTTTCGGGCGAGGGCTCCGACGAGGTGTTCGGCGGCTACCTGTACTTCCACAAGGCGCCTAACGCCCGCGAATTCCATGAGGAAACGGTGCGCAAGCTGGATGCGCTGCACTACTACGACTGCCTGCGCGCGAACAAGTCGATGGCCGCCTGGGGCGTCGAGGCCCGCGTGCCGTTCCTCGATACCGAGTTCCTCGAAGCCGCCATGGCCTTCGACGCGGAAGCCAAGATGGTGGCCCGCAAGGGCATCGAGAAAGGGATCCTCCGCGAGGCGTTCGAGGGCGCGTTGCCCGACTCGATCCTGTGGCGGCAAAAGGAGCAGTTCAGCGACGGGGTAGGGTACGGCTGGATCGACGGCCTGAAGGCCCACGCCGAGGCCATGGTCAGCGACCGCGAATTCGCCGCCGCGGCCGCCCGTTTCCCGGTAAACACGCCGGCCACCAAGGAAGCCTTCTTCTACCGCACGATCTTCGAGAAGCACTTCCCCGGCGAGGCCTGCGCCGCCACGGTGCCCGGCGGCAAATCCATCGCCTGCAGTTCCCCGGCCGCCCTGGCCTGGGACCCGTCGTTCGCGGCGGCGGCCGATCCCTCGGGCCGCGCCGTGCGCGGGGTGCACCAGCAGGCCTTGCCCGCCTGACGGCGGGGCCGCCACCCATCCCCGCTTTTGCTACACTCACCTGTTAACGCCGCACGAAACCGTTCGGCCACAACAGGCAAAATCCATGATCGAGACCAATCCGATCCTCGCGCAGATCGCGGACCTCAAGGGCCGCGTCGAGTCGCTTAGGGGGTATCTTTGACTACGCCGTCAAGAAAGAACGGCTAGAAGAGGTCAACCGCGAGCTTGAGAGCCCCACCGTGTGGGACGACCCCAAGCGCGCCCAGGAGCTCGGCCGCGAACGCGCCCAGCTCGACACCATCGTCACCGGCATCGAAGAGATGACCGCCGCGCTGGACGATGCGAAGGAACTGCTGGAATTGGCCGCCGCCGATGGCGACGAGGCCACCGTGCAGTCCGTGGCCGACGATGTGAACAAGGTCGACGCCCGCATCAGCAAGCTCGAGTTCCAGCGCATGTTCTCGGGCAAGCTCGACGCCGCGCCCGCGTTCGTCGATATCCAGGCCGGCGCCGGTGGCACCGAGGCCCAGGATTGGGCCGAAATCCTGCTGCGCATGTACCTGCGCTGGGCCGAGTCGCGTGGCTGGAAGGCCGAACTGATGGAAGTCAGCGGCGGCGAAGTGGCGGGCATCAAGTCGGCCACGTTCCGCGTCGAGGGCGATTACGCCTACGGCTGGCTGAAAACCGAGATCGGCGTGCACCGCCTCGTGCGCAAGAGCCCGTTCGATTCCGACAACCGCCGCCATACCAGCTTCACCTCCGTGTTCGTGTCGCCCGAAGTCGATGATGACATCGAGATCGACATCAACCCGGCCGACCTGCGCACCGACGTGTACCGCTCGTCCGGCGCCGGCGGCCAGCACGTCAACAAGACCGAATCGGCCGTCCGCATCACGCACGTGCCCACCAACACCGTGGTGGCCTGCCAGACCGAGCGCAGCCAGCATGCCAACCGCGACCGCGCGATGAAGATGCTGAAGGCGAAGCTGTACGAGCTGGAAGTGCAGAAGCGCAACGCCGAGAAGGATGCGCTGGAGGCCTCCAAGTCCGACATCGGCTGGGGCAGCCAGATCCGCAACTACGTGCTCGACCAGTCCCGCATCAAGGACCTGCGTACGGGCATCGAACGCTCCGACACGCAAAAAGTGCTCGATGGCGACCTCGACGAGTTCGTCGAAGCAAGCCTGAAGGCGGGCCTGGAAGCCGGTTCGAAACGCGTCGACGCGTAATGCCGCCACACGCGGGGGCGCATGGGCGCCCCCGTTCCCCCGAATGACACCCAAGCGAAGCCATGACAGACGATACCCGCGACAATCCGCCCGGCCCTTCCGACGAGAACCGACTGATTGCCGAGCGCCGCGAGAAACTGAAAGCGCTGCGCGAGCAGGGCATCGCGTTCCCGAACGACTTCAAGGTCGACAGCTTCGCGGGCGACCTGCAGTGCGAGTTCGAGGACAAGGACACCTGGACTGCCGAGGCCATCGAAGCCGCGCCGCGCCAGGTGGCCATCGCCGGGCGCATCCTGCTCAGCCGCGGGCAGGGCAAGGTCAGCTTCGTCACCCTGCAGGACGGCACCGGCCGCATCCAGCTCTTCATCCACCAGGGCACGGTGGGCGAGGATACGTACAACGCGTTCAAGCGCTGGGACCTGGGCGACATCGTCGGCGCCACCGGCGTGCTCATGCGCACGAAGACGGGCGAGCTCTCGGTGAAGGTCGACGGCCTGCGCCTGCTCACCAAGTCGCTGCGCGGCCTGCCCGATAAACACCATGGCATGGCCGACGTGGAGCAGCGTTATCGCCAGCGCTACGTCGACCTCATCGTCACCGAAGAAGCCCGCCGTACCTTCCAGCTGCGTTCGAAGATCGTCAGCCACGTGCGCCGCTGGCTCGAGGCCGCGCCGCGCCGCTTCATGGAGGTGGAAACGCCCATGATGCACGTGATCCCCGGCGGTGCCACGGCGCGCCCGTTCACCACGCACCACAATGCGCTGGATATTCCGCTGTTCCTGCGCGTGGCGCCCGAGCTCTACCTCAAGCGCCTCACCGTGGGCGGCTTCGACCGCGTCTACGAGATCAATCGCAATTTCCGCAACGAGGGCGTGTCCACGCGGCACAACCCCGAGTTCACCATGCTCGAGCTGTACCAGGCGTACGCCACGTACCACGAGATCATGGACCTCACCGAGGGCCTCATCCGTTCGGCCGCCACCGATGTGATCGGAAGCACGGTCATCGAGTGGGATGGGGCCACGGTCGACGTGGGCCCGGCGTTCCGCCGCTGGCGCATGGAGGACGCCGTGCTTGAGCTCAATCCCGAGATCAAGCCGGGCGAGTTGCGCGACCGCGACGCCATGGCGGCCCATGCCAGCCGCCTGGGCATCCAGGTGAAGCCGGGCTACGGGTGGGGCAAGCTGCTGCTCGAGGTTTTCGAGGCCACGGTGGAGCACACCCTGGTCCAGCCCACGTTTATTACCGACCACCCGGTGGAAGTCTCGCCGCTGGCTCGCGAGAGCGACACCGACAAGGGCATCACCGACCGCTTCGAGCTGTTCGTCAACGGCAAGGAACTTGCCAACGGCTTCTCCGAGCTCAACGACTCCGAAGACCAGGCCGCGCGCTTCCAGGCCCAGGTGGACGCGAAGGACGCCGGCGACGACGAGGCCATGCACTTCGACGCCGACTACATCCGCGCGCTTGAAGTGGGCCTGCCGCCCACCGGCGGCCTGGGCGTCGGCATCGACCGCCTCGTAATGCTGCTTACCGGCTCGTCGTCCATCCGCGACGTGCTCCTCTTCCCGACCATGCGCCCCGAGGCCTGATCCCATGTTCTATGCCATCACCGGTATCGACCACCCGAACTCGCTGGCCAACCGCGTCGCGGCCCGCCCGGCCCACGTGGCGCGCCTGTCGGCCCTGAAGGAAGAAGGCCGCCTGAAGCTGGCCGGCCCATTCCCCGCCATCGACGCGGAAGACCCGGGCGAAGCCGGCTTCAGCGGCAGCCTCATCATTGCCGAGTTCGAAAGCCTGGAAGCCGCGAAGGCCTGGGCCGATGCCGACCCCTACGTCGCCGGTGGCGTCTACAAGGAAGTGACGGTCCGTCCGTTCCGCGTGACCCTGCCGTGACCGCCGAGAAGGTCGCGATGATCCGCCAGCGCCTCACCGAGGCGCTGGTGCCCTCCGAGCTCGACGTGATCGACGAGGGCCACAAGCATGCCGGCCACGCGGGCGAGGGCAAGGGCCATTTCTTTGCCCGCATCGTCAGCACGGCCTTCGCGGGCAAGAACCCCATCCAGCGCCACCGCATGGTCTACGAGGCCCTCGGCGACATGATGCCCAACGGGATCCACGCCCTGTCGATCGACGCCAAGGCACCGGGCGAATAAAGCCTTCGTGGGAGCCCTTGTGGGAGCGCGCTTGCGCGCGATAGCTCCTCCCAAAAGCCATCGCGCGCAAGCGCGCTCACACAATCAGTGACTTACGTTATTATCCTCGTGTCATTTCGCGCATTGCGCCCGGAAGCCCCCTTTGGCAAAGTGATCGGCCAACAGCCAAAGGGGTGGCTGTCGCGTCCCAACGGAACCCAACATGCGTCTGACCACGATCAAGCTGGCGGGATTCAAGTCCTTCGTGGACCCCACCACGCTGCACCTGCCCACCAACATGACCGGCGTCGTCGGCCCAAACGGCTGCGGCAAGTCGAACATCATCGACGCCATCCGCTGGGTCATGGGCGAGTCGGCGGCCAGCCGCCTGCGTGGTGATTCGCTCACCGATGTCATCTTCTCGGGCTCCAGCGCCCGCAAGCCGGTGGGCCAGGCCGCCGTTGAGCTCATCTTCGACAATGGCGACGGCACCATCCAGGGCGAGTACGCCAGCTTCGCCGAGATCTCGGTCAAGCGCGTGGTCAGCCGCGACGGCCAGTCGTCGTACTACCTCAATGGCGCGCGCTGCCGCCGTCGCGACATCACCGACCTGTTCCTCGGCACCGGGCTTGGCCCGCGTTCCTACTCGATCATCGAGCAGGGCATGATCAGCCAGATCATCGAGGCGGCGCCGGAAGAACTGCGCACCCACCTCGAGGAAGCCGCCGGCATCTCCAAGTACAAGGAGCGCCGCAAGGAAACCGAGAGCCGCATCAAGTCCACCCGTGAGAACCTCGACCGCGTCCGCGACGTGCGCGACGAGGTGGAAAAGCAGCTCGACCACCTGAACCGCCAGGCCCGCGCCGCCGAGCGCTGGAAGGGCTTCAAGGAAGAGCAGACCCGCCGCGAGGCGGAGTTGCGCGCACTGGAATACCGCACGCTCGACCGCCAGCGCCAGGGCGAAGGCTCGGGGCTGCGCGAGTACGAAATCGAGATTGAAAAGCACACGGCCACGCAGCGCCAGGTCGAGGCGCAGATGGAAACCGTGCGCGAGCGCCACCAGGGCGCCGCCGAGCACCTCAACCAGGTGCAGGCCGAGGTCTACAAGGTGGGCGCCGAGATCGCCCGCGTCGAGCAGCAGGTGCGCCACAACCGCGACCTCACCGAGCGGCTCACCCGTTCCAAGGCCGACGCCGACCGCGAATTCGGCGAACTGCAGGGCCATATCGACGCCGACCGCGAGCAGGTGGAAACCCTGCGCATGGCGCTGGCCGAGGGCGAACCGAAGCTCGAATCGCTGCAGCAGATCCAGGACGAGACGGGCGAGGCGCAGCGCGCCACCGAATCACGCCTGGCCGACTGGCAGCAGCGCTGGGATACCCACACCCGTGGCGCGTCCGAATCCACCCGTGCCGCGGAAGTGGAACGCACCAAGCTCGCCTACCTCGACCGCCAGGCGGTCGACCTTGCGCGCCGTCGCGAGGCGCTCGAGGCCGAGCAGAAGGCCACCGACGTGGCCGCGCTCGATGCGGCGGCCGAGCAGCTCGATACCGAACACGATACCCAGCGCGAGCGCGTGGAGCAGCTCGGCGGCGTACTCGACCAGCATAAGGTGGCCTACGAGCGCGTGCTCGACGACGAGCGACAGGTGCAGTCGGCGCTCAACGACGCGCGCCAGCAGCTGCAGGCCGCCCGCGGCCGCCAGGCCTCGCTCGAAGCCCTGCAGACCGCCGCGCTGGGCCAGGAAGAATCCGCCGCCACGGGCTGGCTGAAGCGGCTGGGCCTGGCCGATGCCCGCCGCCTCGGCGAATCGCTGCAGGTCGATGCCGGTTTCGAATCCGCCGTGGAAACCGTGCTGGCCGGCGTGCTCGATGGCGTGCTGGTCGATGCGCCTGCCGCGCTGGTGCCCGAGTTCAACGCGCTTGGCGAGGCCGATGTGGCGCTGTTCGGCAGCGAGAAGGGTGGCCCCGGTGCCACCGGCACGCTCGCCGGCCACGTGCGCGGCCCGGTTGCCGCCATCGCGCTGCTCTCCCAGGTGTTTGTCGCCGATTCGGTCGAGGCCGCCGCCGCGCGCGCGGCG
>NZ_JZRB01000019.1 GCF_000964085.1 Luteibacter yeojuensis | reverse complement strand
ATTCGCGCTAGCGAATGAACCGATCTCTCGGCGAAATGCCGTTACCTACGCCTTTGTACGCGCGGATCACCTGAGCCGGTCGAGCCGCAAGCGCTGCCGTTCATCGGTGAGACGCTGCAACACCAGCCGCACCGAGGCAATGGCGCCCAGCCCACTACCACCGGCAAGCAACAGCATCAGCACGATCTGATACGTAGCCGCATGCAGTGGATCCATGCCCGCCAGCACCTGGCCGGTCATGATGCCGGGCATGGTGATGATGCCCGCGGCGCTCATCTGGTTCACCAGCGGCACCATGGCACGGCGGATGGCACGGCGCTCGAGGGGCCCGGTGGCGGCGTGGAACGTATCCCCGAGGACCAGCCGCGCCTCGATCGCAGGGGCTTCCTGCACCACGCCCTCGAGCACCACGGCCATGCCGATGCTCACCGCGTTGAGTACATTGCCAAGGAGGATGCCGGCGACGGGCACGATGAAACGCGGCGACCAGCCGTGCCCGGCCGGCACCATCGACACCATCGCGAACAGGCAGGTCAGCAGCGCCGGCGCGGCGACGCTGACGAGGCTGGTGGCGAAGTGCCCCCTGCGAAGCTTTTGCAGTGGCCGTGCCGCCGCTTCACGCGCGGCGGCAAGCGCCATGGCGACCACCAGCACGGCGGTCAGCCACCCGGCATCCACGGCGAACACGGCACGCAGCACGAAGCCCAGCGCCACGAGTTGCACCACCATGCGCACCGAGGCGATGGCCAGCGAGCGGTGGATGTCCAGCCGCATCGCGATGGAGAGCGCCCCATCGGCCAGCAGGATGATGGCCGCGATCGCGATATCGAGGGCGTTGAAGGTCACGGCGTTCATGCGGGGACCAGCGCCCCGCCGATGATTCGATAAACCTTGCCAGCCACGCGCGCGGCCTGGCTGGCGTCGTGGGTCACCCACACCATCGCCACGCCATGCGACGCGCGCAGCTCGCCCAGGCACGCCTCGACGGCTTCGGCGGTTTCCGCGTCAAGGCCGCTGGTGGGCTCATCCAACAGCAGCACGCCCGGCTTGCGCACGATGGCGCGCACCAGCGCCAGCCGTTGGCGCTCACCCGTGGAAAGGCCGGTCAGGTCACGCGCCATGATGCCCGCGGGCAACCGCATGGCCGTGCACAGCGAGAGGGCGTCGTCGCGCACCGCTTCATCGAAGTGTTCCGCCACGGTCGCCGCCCACCACCCGGACACCGCTGGTACGAACATCACCTTGTGCCGCCACGCGGGCGCGGGGATGGCATCGCGCGGCACGCCATCGAGGCTTGCGCGGCCCTCGCCGGGGTCGAGGTCGGCGACGAGGCGCAGCAACTGCGTCTTGCCGGCACCCGAGGCGCCCATCACGGCGATGCACTCGCCTCGCGCCACGGCGAACGACAGGGGGCCGACGTGCGGCCCCCTGAGTGACTCGATGTGCAGACCCGTGCCCATGCACTCGCAGTGTACCCGGCGGATTGAATACTGCACCGCGCGGCCCCATCCGTTGGCGAATGACCCATCGGCAGGATCACGCATGAGCGGCGAGCGCAGGGAAAAATCAAGGCGGATCGGGGCATTGCGCGCCCTGTGGCCGTTCCTCAAGCCCCACAGGGGCCTCGCCATCGGCTGGCTGGTGTTCCTGGGCGTCTCGTCTGGTGCCTCCCTGCTGCTGCCGGTGGCCGTGCGCCACATCATCGACAAAGGCTTCCTGGCCTCCAACCTCGCGACCATCAACGGCACCTTCCTGGGCCTGTTTGGCGTGGCCGTGGTGCTCGCCCTGGCCACGGCGGGCCGGTATTACTGCATCGCCCTGCTCGGCGAGCGGTCGCTGGCCTCGTTGCGCACCTCGCTGTACCGCCATGTGATCGGCCTGGACGTCGGGTTCTATGAAAGCACCCGTGTCGGCGAGCTCACCTCACGCCTGGGCACTGATACCGAAGTGGTGCAGACTCTTGTAGGGTCGGGCATCTCGGTGGCGCTGCGCAGCGCCGTCATGCTTATCGGCGCGGCCGTCGCCATGGCGTGGACGAGCCCGCGCCTGGCCGGCCTCACGGCGCTGGTCATCCCCGCCGTGATGCTGCCCATCCTCATCTTCGGCCGCCGCGTGCAGAAGCTGTCCCGGCACAGCCAGGATCGCATCGCCGACGCCGCGGCCGTCGCCAACGAAACGCTGAACGCCGCGCAGGCGGTCAAGGCATACAACCGCGAACCGATCGAGAGCCGCCGCTATGGCGACGCGATCGCCCTGGCCCTGGCCACCGCGCGCCGCCGCATCGGCATGCGCTCGCTGCTCACCGCCGCGGTCATCGTCCTTATCTTCGGCGCCATCACGCTGGTGCTGTGGGCCGGCGCGCGTGACGTCATCCGTGGCGACCTGGCACCGGGCGTGCTCAGCCAGTTCGTGCTGTACGCCATCTTCGCGGCGGGCTCGGTCGCGGGCCTCTCGGAAGTGTGGGGCGACGTGCTGCGCGCCGCGGGTGCGATGGAGCGCATCGGCGAGCTGTTCGCCGAGGAACCGGTCATCCGCACCCCCGAGGCACCCGAACCCCTGCCCGTGCCTGTCACCGGCGCCCTGCGCTTCGACCACGTCGAATTCCGCTACCCGTCGCGACCCGACGTGGCGGCACTATCTGACTTCACGCTCGGCATCGCGCCAGGCGAAACCGTGGCCCTGGTCGGCCCGTCGGGTGCCGGCAAGAGCACGGTGTTCAGCCTGCTGCTGCGCTTCCACGACCCGAAATCCGGCGCCATCCGCTTCGACGGCGTGGACCTGCGCGCCCTCGCCCTGCCCGACCTGCGCGGCGCCATCGCGCTGGTACCGCAGGAAACGGTGATCTTCGGCGGCAGCGCGGCCGACAATATCCGCTTTGGCCGCGAGAGCGCGACGAACGACGAGGTGCGCGAGGCGGCGCGCCTCGCCGAGGCCGACGGCTTCCTGTCGGCGCTGCCAGAAGGCTACGACGCGGCGCTGGGCGAGCGCGGTGTGCGCCTTTCGGGTGGCCAGAAGCAGCGCATCGCCATCGCGCGGGCCATCCTCCGCGACGCGCCGCTGCTGCTGCTCGACGAGGCCACCTCGGCGCTCGACGCGCAATCCGAGGCGGCGATCCAGCAGGCGCTCGAACGCCTGGAAAAAGGCCGTACCACCCTCGTCATCGCCCACCGCCTGGCGACGGTGCAGCGCGCCGACCGCATCGTGGTCATGGAGGCCGGCCGCATCGTGGCGCAGGGCACGCATGAGGAACTGCTGGCGCAGAATGGGCTTTACGCGGAATTGGCGCGGCTGCAGTTCGTGGCGTGACGCATCGCGCGCAAGCGCGCTCCCACAGGCGCCCTTGTCGCGGAATTGACGCCTGCCCGCCTAGTTTCCCGGCATGGATAGCGACCTCCTGCTACCCCGCCCCCAAGGTCTTTACTGCCCGGCGGGCGATTTCTACATCGACCCGATGCAGCCGGTGGCGCGCGCCGTGGTGACGCACGCGCACGGGGACCATGCCCGTGCGGGCAGCGCGCTGTACCATGTGGCGGCGGCCGGGGTTGCACTGATGCAGGAGCGCCTTGGCGCGACGGCCACGATACGGGCCTACGACTACGGCGAGCGGTTCACCCTCGGTGACACCACGCTGAGCCTGCACCCCTCGGGGCACGTGCTCGGCGCGGCGCAGGTGCGTATCGAGGGCCGCGGCAAGGTGGCGGTGGTATCGGGCGACTATAAGCGCGACCCCGACCCCACATGCGTGCCGTTCGAACCCGTGCCTTGCGACATCTTCGTCACCGAATCGACCTTCGGCCTGCCGATCTACCGGTGGCCGCCCATGGCCGAGGTGATCGACGGCATGATGGCGTGGTGGAACGAGTGCCGCGAGAAGGGCGTTCCCGCTGTCCTTTTCTGCTACGCCCTGGGCAAGGCACAGCGCGTGCTGGCGGAACTGGCCACGCGGACCGAGCGCACGGTGTACCTGCACGGGGCGATGGTGCGGCTCGTGGAGGCCTATCGCGAGGCAGGCATCCGCATGGTGCCGACGCAACCGGTGAGCGATGAAGCGCGCGGCCGCGACTTCGCGGGCGAACTGATCCTCGCGCCACCCTCGGCGGCCGGCTCGCCGTGGATGAAGCGTTTTTCGAAGGCCTCCACCGGCTTTGCCTCGGGCTGGATGCAAGTGCGCGGCGCCCGCCGCCGCCGCGGCTACGACCGTGGCTTCATCGTCTCCGACCATGCCGACTGGCGTGGCCTTGTCCGCAGCGTCGAGGATTGCGGCGCGAAACGCATCTACGTGACCCACGGTGATGGCGAAGCGCTGATCCGCTACCTGCGCGAGCGTGGCCACCACGCCCGCGCCCTGCGTTCGCTCGGTGAGATGCCCGATGTACGTGCCAGCGAGGAAGGCGACTGATGCACCGCTTCGCCGCCCTGTTCGAGGCGCTGGACCGCACGGCGTCGACCAGCGCCAAGCGTGACGCGATGGCCGCCTATTTTGCCGGGGCGCCCGCGGAGGATGCCGCGTGGGCGGTCTACGTGCTGGGTGGCGGCAAGCTGAAACGCACGGCCACATCCACCGAGATGCGCGCCGCGCTGGGCGCCGAGACCGGCTACGCCGAGTGGCTCATCGACGACAGCTACTCGCACGTGGGCGACCTGGCGGAGACCATCGCCTTGATGCTGCCACGCGACGACGCGACTGGAGGCAGCGACACGCCGCTCCACGTCTGGATGGAAGCACGACTGCCGTCGCTGGCGCGGCTTGAGTCGGCCGAGCGCATCGACGCACTGCGCGAGTGGTGGCGCGACCTGCCCGCCAGCCAGGTGTTCCTCGTGAACAAACTACTGACCGGTTCGCTGCGCGTGGGCGTATCGCACCGGCTCGTGGTGCAGGCCATCGCACAATGGACCGCGCTGCCCACCGACCTCATCGCGCACCGGCTGAGCGGCACGTGGAAGCCCTCGGCCGCGGCGTTCCGCGCCCTGGCCGAAGCGGAGCGCCCCGACGAGCACGCCGGTGAGCGCCCCTACCCGTTCTTCCTCGCCTCACCACTGGAACACGGTGTCGAAACGCTCGGCCCCGTCACCGACTGGGTGGCCGAATGGAAGTGGGATGGCATCCGCGCGCAGCTGATGCGCCGCGGCGACGACGCCATCCTGTGGTCGCGCGGCGAGGAGCGCCTTGACGGCCGTTTCCCCGAACTGGAAAACGCGGCGAACGTGCTGCCCGCGGGCTGCGTCATCGATGGCGAGATCCTGGCGTGGGCGCCTGGCGAAGCGCACCCCATGCCCTTCGCCGCGCTGCAAAAGCGCATTGGCAAGCACAAGCCGGGCCCGAAGCTGCTGGCCGACACGCCCGTGCGCCTCATGGCCTACGACCTGCTGGAGTACGACGGGCAGGATCTGCGCGACACACCGCTGCACGCGCGGCGCGCCCGGCTCGAGGCGCTGCTCGCGGGCCATGCGCCCACCTTCATGCTCTCGCCGCCGGTGGCCGCGACGACATGGGCCGATCTCGCCACCACCCGCGCGCAATCGCGCGAGCGCCGCACCGAAGGCCTGATGCTGAAGCGGCTCGACTCGCCCTACCGCGTGGGCCGCAAGCGGGGCGACTGGTGGAAGTGGAAGGTGGACCCCTACACCATCGACGCGGTGCTGCTCTATGCACAACCCGGCCACGGCCGCCGCTCGGGCCTGTTCACCGACTACACGTTCGGCGTGTGGGATGGCGACACGCTCGTGCCCGTGGCCAAGGCGTATTCCGGCCTCGACGATACGGAAATCGGCAAGCTCGACCGCTGGATCCGCGCACACACGATCGACCGCTTCGGGCCGGTGCGCTCCGTGCAACCCACCCATGTCTTCGAACTGGCCTTCGAGGCCATCCAGGCCTCGGGCCGCCACAAGGCCGGCGTGGCCGTGCGCTTCCCGCGCATCCTGCGCTGGCGCACCGACCTTGCGATCAACGATGCCGACCACCTCGACGAGCTCCGCCGCCTGGCGTCGGGCTGAAGCACGCC
The DNA here is from genome assembly GCF_000964085.1 of Luteibacter yeojuensis. Classification (GTDB taxonomy): domain Bacteria; phylum Pseudomonadota; class Gammaproteobacteria; order Xanthomonadales; family Rhodanobacteraceae; genus Luteibacter; species Luteibacter yeojuensis_A. The sequence continues at coordinate 20,592 of NZ_JZRB01000019.1, read as the reverse complement.
TGGTGGCGTGGTTCGCCGAACAGGGGCGCCGGCCGGCGCCCTTCCAGCGCGCCGCCTGGAAGCACTGGGCCAACGGCAGCCATGGCCTCGTGCACGCACCCACGGGGACCGGCAAGACGCTGGCCGCGGCCGGTGGCCCGCTGATCGACGGCGTGCTCAATCCGGGCACGGGCATGCGGCTGCTATGGATCACGCCATTGCGCTCGCTCGCCACCGACACGACGCAGCACCTCACCGCCGCGGTGCAAGCGATGGGCCTCGACTGGCGCGTGCTTCGCCGCACCGGTGACAGCGGCAGCGCCGAGCGCGCGCGCCTGCGCCGCGGCGCCTGCGAGCTGCTGGTGACCACGCCCGAATCGCTGGCGCTGCTGCTTAGCTACCCGGATGCGCGCGAGCGCTTCGCCCGCCTGCGTGGGGTCGTCGTCGACGAGTGGCACGAACTCGTGGGCAACAAGCGTGGCACCTTGCTGCAACTGGGCCTTACCCGGCTACGGCGGTGGATGCCCGAGGCCCGCATCTGGGGCCTCTCCGCCACGCTGGGCAACCTCGACGAGGCACTGCACGCGCTGGCGGGCGGTGGCGTGCTGGTCGGTGCCAGGGCGCAGAAGAAGACGATCATCGACACGGCGCTGCCCGAAGGCGGGGAGCGCTTTCCGTGGGCCGGCCACCTGGGCCTGACCCAGCTGCCGCGCGTCTTGCGGGCGGTCATGGAGGCGCGCAGCAGCCTCGTCTTCGCCAACACGCGCTCGCAGGCCGAGCTATGGCACGAGGCGCTGGCGGCCGTGTGGCCCGAGGCACCGGAGACGCTTGCCCTGCACCATGGCTCGATCGACCCCAAGCTCCGCTTCGCCACCGAAGAAGGCCTGCGCGTTGGCGCGCTGCGCTGCGTGGTCGCCACCTCGAGCCTCGACCTTGGCGTGGATTTCGCCAGCGTCGAGCGCGTGATCCAGGTGGGCAGCCCGAAGAGCGTGGCGCGCCTGCTGCAGCGCGCGGGGCGCAGCGGCCACCAGCCTGGCATGCCGTCGCGCATCCTGTGCGTGCCCACCCACCTGCTGGAGCTGGCGGAAGTGGATGCGGCGCGCCGTGCGCTGGCCGAAGGCCATCTCGAGCCCCGCCACCCCATGCGCGGCTGCCTGGACGTGCTCGCGCAACACCTGATGACGATGGCGCTGGGCGGTGGCTTTACCGCCGACGAGGCCTATGCGGAAGTGACCTCGTCGCTCGCCTACGCCCACCTGCCGCGCGATCGCTTCGACGCCGTGCTGGCTTACCTGTGTACGGGTGGTTCCGCCCTGGCAAGTTACCCCGAGTACCACAAGCTCGCCGACGTCGACGGCCGCTACGTGGTCGAGAGCAGTCGCATCGCACGGATGCACCGGCTGTCGATCGGCACGATCACCTCGGATGGTTCCCTGCAGGTGCGCTACATGAAGGGTGCGCGGCTTGGCAGCGTGGAAGAAAGCTTCCTGTCGCGGCTGCGCCCGGGTGATCGCTTCCTGTTCGCCGGGCGGCACCTCGAGCTCATCCGCGTGCGCGACATGACCGCCTACGTGCGCCCCGCCCCGAACCGCCGCGGTGGCGTTCCCCGCTGGATGGGCGGGCGCATGCCCTTGTCGGGCGAGCTTTCGGACGAACTGCGCAGCTCCCTCGCCCTGCCCGACCCACGCAGCAAGGAAATGCAGGCGCTTGGCCCACTGCTCGGCATCCAGCGCACGCAATCCGCCGTGCCCTCGCCCGACGAGACACTCTGCGAGCGGACCCGCACGCGCGAGGGCGATTACCTCTTCGTGTACCCCTTCGCTGGCCGCCTCGCCCATGAAGGCCTGGCCGCCGTCATCGCGTGGCGGCTGGCACGGATGCAACCGGGCGACTACGGCTATGCCGTGAACGACTATGGCCTGACCATCACCGCGGCGCGCATGCCTGCGCTCGATGCCGAAACCATGCGCCAGCTGCTGCACCCCGCTGGCTTGCGCCGCGATATCCGCGCCAGCGTGAACCTCTCGGAGCTGGCGAAGCGGCAGTTCCGCGAGATCGCGCGCGTGGCTGGCCTGGTGTTCAACGGCTACCCCGCGCAGGCGAAGACGCTGCGCCAGCTGCAGGCCTCCAGCGGCTTGCTGTTCGACGTGTTGCGCCGGCACGACCCCGCGCACCCGCTGCTATGGCAAGCGGAGCGCGAAGTGCTCGACCAGCAGCTCGACTTCACGCGGCTGCGCGCGTGCCTGCTGCGCATCGCGCGCTCGCGCCTGCTGTGGCAAGAGCCAAAACGGCTGAGCCCCCTCGCTTTCCCCTTGTGGGTTGAGCGGCTGCGTGGTGGTATCGCCACCGACGACTGGAAATCGCGCGTGGAGCGCATGGTCGCGACACTGGAAGGCGCCGCATGAGCACCCGCGACGTGGTCATCGCTGGGGAACGCCTCACGCTGCACCCCGAGCGCGCGGTGTTTTGGCACGCGCAGGGCACGTTGCTCGTCTCCGACGTCCATTTTGGCAAGGGCGCCGTCTTCCGCCGCGCGGGCATCGCCGTGCCCAGCGGGGATACCGAGGACGACCTGCAAAGGCTAGATGCCTTGTTCGATGAACTGGCGCCGCGCCGCCTCGTGATCCTCGGCGACCTGGTGCATGGCGCCGCCACGGAGCGCAGCGCGTGGGTCGACGACGTGCGCGCGTGGCGCCAGCGCCACGCGGCCGTCGAGATGGTGCTGGTGGCCGGCAACCACGATCGCCACTTCGACGTGGCCAGCCTTGGCATCAGCGTGCAGCCGGATCGTCTCGCCGCGCCGCCCTTCGTCCTCTCGCACCACCCCCACCCGCACAAGGAGGGTTACGTGCTGGCTGGCCATGTGCATCCTGGCACCGTCGTGCGCGATGGCTGGCGCAAGCACCGCCTCCCCGCATTCGTGTTCGACCGCGACGTGGGCATGCTGCCCGCTTTCGGCACGCTCACGGGCCTGCATGAGATCACCGCGCTGCCCGGGCGGCAGGTTTTCGCGGCGACGCCGGCCGGCGTCATCCCGACGCGCTGAAGTGGCATACTCGGGCGGAGCAACACCAGCAAACCACAAGGCAAGGAGTGGCACGGATGAACAAGCAGTGGTGGGTGGGCCTGGCAGCCCTGGCGATGGCGGGCACGGCGGTGGCCGCGGGCCCGAACGCGGCGCGCAAGCGCGCCGAGGCAAGCATGCTGGTCACGGGCGATATCACCGTGGCCCCCGATGGCAGCGTCGCGGGCTATACGCTCGATAGAGCGGAAAAGCTGCCGGCCGAGGTCACGGGCCTCGTGGCCAAGGCGGCGCCGAAATGGCGTTTCGAGCCCATCGTCCGCGACGGGCACGCCGTGGCGGCCAAGGCGCACATGAGCCTGCGGCTCGTCGCGCGCCGCGAAACACCGGACAGCGACATGTACACCATCCGCATCACCGGCGGCTCGTTCGGTGACGAAGGCGCGGGCGGCGAGCAACTCAGCTACGCCACGCGCAAGGCGCCAGGCTACCCGCAGGCCGCCATCGCCGATCGCGTCGAAGGCACCGTGTACCTCATCGTGCGCGTGGGCCGCGACGGCAAGGTCGAGGATGTCGCCGCCGAGCAGGTGAACCTGGGCGTGGTGGGCTCGGACACCAACATGAAGGTGTGGCGCAACGTGCTTGCCAACCCCGCCTTGCGCGTGGCGAAGGAATGGACATTCAACGTGCCCACCAAGGGCGAGCACGTGAACGACCCCTACTACATCGCGCGCGTGCCGATCACCTACCACCTCAACCGCACCGAGGTTCGGGATGACCTGTACGGCAAGTGGGAGGCGTACGTGCCCGGCCCGAAGCAGGACGTCAGCTGGTCGAAGGAATCCGGCAGCGTCGACGCCGTGCCGGACGACGGCCTCTACCTCGTCAACAGCGGGCTGAAGCTCACCACGCCGATCGACAACGGCTAGGGCTTTGCGTGCTCGGCGGTCGAGGCTTCCACCAGCTCGATCGCCGTCACGTTGCGGATCCAGCGCGCCGGGCGGGAATCGTCCGGCACCACCACGCGGTAGGGGCCGTCCTTCGCGTCCAGTGGCTTGCCCTCGTGCCTGTCGACGAGCACCACCTTGCGGCCGCCGAAATCCGGGTCAAGCTCGCCCAGGCTGAAGATGACCTGGTAGCCATCGGCCGCCGTGATGCGCACGAACTCCGCCAGTGCCTTCCCGCGCAAGGCCTTGCCCACCGGCGCACCCTGCGCGCGCAGCACGTCGATGAGGTTCACGCCCTGCCATGCGCTCGGCGCATCGCCGTGCGCACCGGCGGTGACCTCCACGCGCGGCAGCGACGCCATGTCGAGGTCCGCGCTGGCCTTGCCGGGCGCGGTGTAGCGCACGGCATCGGCGGCGAGCGCGTGGCCGGTGAACACCAGCCCCGCGAGCATGGCCAAACCTGTGAATCGCTTCATGGGCCTTCTCCGTTCAACGCGGCGACGAGCGCACGCACGGTGTCGACATCGGTACGGGTTTCGCCCGCGCCCATGCCCAGGGCGTCGGCGGGCGTGCGGCGCATGGCGGATGGCAGGCGGCGCTTGGCCGAGGCATGGAATTCGCGCGCACCGGTGACATCACGCAACGCGGCGATGTTTTCGGGTGCGATGCCGGCACCCGGCATCACGCTGATCCGCGCGGCGGCCTGCGTGACGAGCCTGGCGATGCGGCCGGCACCGGCCACCGCGCCCGGCATGCCACCGGAGGTGAGCACGCGATCGAAGCCCATGCCTATGAGGGTCTCCAGGGCCTCGGCCTGGTCGTCGACCAGATCGAACGCGCGGTGGAACGTGAGCCCCATGCCCTGGGCCTCATCGAGGAAGCGGCCACACGCATCGCGGTCGACGCGGCCATCGGGTGTGAGCGCGCCGACGACGACGCCGTCGCAGCCGAGCGCGCGGCAGTGCGCGATATCGTCGAGCATCGCTTCGATTTCGTGGTCGTCGTAAACGAAATCACCCGCACGCGGACGGATCAGCACGAACAGGGGGATGGTGAGCCCTTCGCGCGCAAGCACCACGGTGCCGTGCGAGGGCGTGACACCGCCCTCGTCGAGGCTCGCGCAAAGCTCGACGCGGCCCGCGCCGCCCTCCTCCGCGGCAAACGCGGAGGCGGCGGAATTGGCGGCGACTTCGAGCAGCGTCACGTCGCGTAGGTGCTTTTGCCGGGGATCAGCGTGTCCTGCTTCTTCGCGTCGCACACGGCATAGGAAAAGCCCTTCTGGATGGCCCACGCGCCCACGTTGCCCTTCTTGTCCATGGCGAGGAAGCCGACCTGGACATCCCTGGCCCCGGGCTTGCGGCGCAGGATGCGCTCCACGGCCTCGCGGCAGGCATCCTCGGGCGAACGGCCCTGGCGCATCAGTTCCACGACGAGGAAGCTGCCGACATTGCGGATGACCTCCTCGCCCACGCCGGTGGAGGTGGCGCCGCCGACCTCGTTGTCGACGTAGAGGCCCGCACCGATGATGGGGCTGTCGCCCACCCGGCCGTGCAGCTTCCACGCCATGCCGCTGGTGGTGCAGGCGCCGGAAAGATTGCCGTGGGCATCGATGGCCAGCATGCCGATGGTATCGTGGTTCGACGCATCGCCCGGCGTGCCACCCGGGCCGGCGTTATAGGTCTTCACTTCGCTGTTGGCCTGCGGCTGGTACTTCGCCGTCTTCAGCCACTCGTGCCAGGCCTTGTCGGATTCGGGCGTGAGCAGTTCCTCGCGCGGGAAGCCCTGCTCGATGGCGAACTGCAGGGCGCCGTCGCCCACCAGCAGCACGTGCGGCGTGCGCTCCATGACGCGGCGCGCGACCGAAATGGGGTGCGCGATGTGCTCGATGGCGGCCACCGCGCCGCAGTTGCCATGCTCGTCCATGATGCTGGCGTCGAGCGTGACCTTGCCATCGCGATCGGGGTAACCCGCGCGGCCGACGCTATGGTTCTTCAGGTCGGCCTCGGGCACGCGCACGCCCTGCTCCACCGCATCGAGCGCGCGGCCGCCGGCCGACAACACCTTCCACGCCGCCTGGTTGGCGGGCACGCCGAAATCCCACGTGGAGCACACGCGCGGCAGCATGCCGGGCGGGCTGGTCGACACCGAGGGGCCGGCCTTGGCCGTGCCCCTGGCGGCCAGCGCCATGCCTGAAGCAACCGTCGCGCCCTGGAGAAAACGTCTGCGATCCATGGATCCCCTCGAAAGACGACGCGGGCACCGCGCCGCCACCGATAGTGGCACGGGGTGCGCCGGCGAGGCCACCCGCCCGGTCGTCTTGCTCCGCGCGCCACCGTTCGCGGCACCACGCCAGCAGGAAATCACGCTCGCGGGCCGCCGCCAGGCGCGCCGCGTGCGCACCGAGCAAGGCGAGCATGGCCAGCGCGGCCAGCACGAGCACAAGCACCGCGCCGCGCTGCCTCATGGCGGCAACCACGCCAGGCGGGAGCGGCGGCTGCCATCGCGCAGCCATAGCACCAGCTCGACCAGCACGGGCCGCGCCGGCGCCGGGCCGATGTGCTCCGTGCGTTGCCCGGGCCGGCCGCCGTGGCCCCCGGCCTCGACCACCAGCTGCAACGCGGTGGCCTCGCTGGCGATGACCTCGCAGCGCTTTGCCGTGCACAGCATGAGCCCGCGCCCCACGACCCAAGTGCGCCCACCCGCCACCAGCGCCACGCCGTGGCCTTCGCCCGTGTGCACCGCGCACCGCCCGGCCCGGCAGGCCGACCATGCCGTGTCGCGGCGCATGGCCGCGAGCATCGCCACCATGGCGTCGTCCACGGCCGTGCCCGCCTGCGTCGCCGCCACGCGGCGCACGTGCAGCGACGCCGCGGCACACGCCGTGAGCACCACGGCCGCGATGATGGACGCCACCGCCAGCGTGACGAGCAACTCCACGAGCGTGACGCCGCGGCTCACCGGGCCACGCCCCAGTCGAGCGCGCCGCCGGGCCAGCGCAGGCGTATGAGGCACGCGCCCGGGCCGCAGGTGACCTCGCCAGTGGCGGCGCCCCCGAGCGCCTGGCGCGCCCGTGCGCGCAGGTGGGCCGGGTCGGCCGCGCCGCCCGCGCGCAGCCGCGCTTCCACGTCGGTGGCCAGCGCCAGCGCACGCGTGCGAGCCGAGGCGCGCGCGGTGGCATGGGTGGATTGCGCCAGCCAGCTGGCCGACGCCGAGGCGCCCACGGCGAAGATGGCCAGGGCGGTGAGGGATTCGATGAGGGTAGCCATGGCGCTAGCGTGCGCTCGATGGCACCGGGCGCGCCGTCGGCGGCGGGTTACGCGCTGCGTCGGTGTCGCCCACGGCGAAACGGGCCGCGCACCGATGCGTGTGCGGTCCGACGCCTACACGGCGTGCACGGCAACATCCCCCCCGAGCCAAAAAAACCCCGCGACAGGCGCGGGGTTCCTGGGTGGCTAGGCGCTATCGATCAGGCAGCGACTTCGACGCCCGACGCCTGGGCGCCCTTCGGGCCCGTCGTCACTTCGAACTTCACGCGCTGACCTTCCTGCAGGCTACGGAAGCCCTTGGAGTTGATCGCAGAAAAGTGGACGAACACGTCCTCCCCACCGTCCTCGGGCGCGATGAAACCGAAACCCTTGGCGTCGTTGAACCACTTGACCGTACCGAAACGCATTGCGGAAACCTCTGGACATGGACTGGAAGCACCCGGATGGCGAGGCTTCCCCAGATCCCCTTGGCCTGCCCCCGCGGCGCGTGCGAAGTATCATCATGTTTTAGACCAAAGCGCAACTAAGACTCTTTCCCATAGGCCATCGGTAGTGGGCTTGCCTGGGTTACCCGGCCAGCATGCGCCCCAGGATCGGCGGCACGTTGGCTGTCGCCGCCGCCAGGTGGGCGAAGATTTCCTCGATGCTGATCTCGGCGTCGTCGCCCGCACCGGCGGCGTAGTTGGCCACGAGGCACAGGCAGGCGAACTCGAGGTCGAGCTCACGCGCGAGCGCCGCCTCGGGCATGCCGGTCATGCCGACCAGGTCGCAGCCATCGCGCTTCATGCGCGCGATCTCCGCGCGCGTTTCAAGCCGCGGCCCCTGGGTGACCCCGTGCACGCCGCCGTCGATGATGGGCAGCCCCTCGGCGCGCGCCGCGGCCAGCACCGCCTGGCGCAGGCTGGCCGTGTAGGGCTCGCTGAAATCGATGTGGCGCACTTCGGCGCCCTCCACATCGTTGAAGCTGGTGTAGCGGCCATGGGTGTAGTCAATGACCTGGTCGGGCACGACCAGCGTGCGCGGGCCCATGTCGTCGCGGATGCCGCCCACGGCATTGACCGCCACCACCTTGCGCGCGCCGAGCGCATGCAGGGCCCACAGGTTGGCGCGGTAGTTCACCCGGTGCGGCGGCACGGTGTGGCTCTCGCCGTGGCGGGCCAGGAAGGCGAGGCGCTTGCCGTTGAAATCGCCGGTGACGATGTCGCCCGAGGCCGGGCCGAACGGCGTTTCCACCGCATGGCGCTCGGGATTTCGCAGGCCCTCGAACTGGTAGAGGCCGCTGCCGCCGATGACGGCGAGGTCGATGCCCATGGCGTTAATCCTTCAGTGCGTGGATGGCCGGCAGGTTGCGCGCCTGCTCGTGGAAATCCATGCCGTAGCCGAACACGTAGCGGTCGGGGAGGTCCACGCCATTGAAGTCGGCCTCGATGCCCGCGGCGCGGCGATCGTGCAACTTGGTGCACAGCACGGCCAGGAGCACGCGCGTGGCACCCATCTCGAGGCAGGCGTCGCGGACGGCCTTCAGCGTGTGGCCCTCGTCGAGGATGTCGTCGACGAGCACCACCGTGCGCCCGTTGAGCGGTACCTCGGGCCGGCGCAACCAGTGCAGGTCGCTGCCGCGGGTGGCACCGCGGTAACGCGTGGCGTGCACGTAGTCGAACTCCAGGTCGGTCTTGATGGCCAGCGCCAGCTGGCCGGCGAAGATGAGCGCGCCGTGCATGACGGTGAGGAACACGGGGCGCTCGCCCGCGAGGGCGGTATCGATCTCGCGGCCCATGCGGGCGATCTCAACATCGAGCTGGTCGCGGGTGAACAGCACGTCGGAATGGGCGAGCGCATGCTCGAGCGAAGCGGTGGCGGTCATGGTGGTATCAGGACTCCAGGGCGGTCACGCGCGCGATGAAGCGGTCGCGTTGGGGGTTGTCGACGAGGCCTTCCCACGTCGACCCGATGGCGCCACGCAGGGGGGCGATGCGTTCGGGTGGCGAAAGCCGGCGGCCCTTGACCGCGGCGATCGCTTCGGGGACCACGTCGGGGAAGCAGGCCAGCACGAGGTCGCAGCCGGCGTCGAGGTTGGCGTGCACGCGCGCGGCGATGCCGCCCACGCTGCCGGCGGCGGCCATGCTTATGTCGTCGCCGAACACGCAGCCGCGGAAGCCCAGCTCGCCGCGCAGGATCTCCTCGATCCACGCATGGGAGTAACCGGCGGGCTGGTCGTCGACCGAGGTGTACTTCACGTGCGCGGCCATGACGGCCTCCGCCCGCGCCTCGATGCCAGCCACGAAGGGAAGCAGGTCGGTGCGGAGGATCTCGTCCTTGCTGCGGGTGTCGATGGCGACGGCTTCGTGGGTGTCTTCGCTGACCGAGCCATGTCCGGGGAAGTGCTTGAGCACCGCCGCCATGCCGCCCAGGTGCATGCCGCGCACATAGGCCTGGGTAAGCTCCGCGGCGATGGCCGGGTCGGCGTGGAACGCCCGGTTGCCGATGGCCTTGCTGCCGCGGTCGAGGTCGGCCACGGGCGCGAAGCTGAAATCGACGCCGATGGCACGCATTTCACTGGCCATGATCCAGGCGTGTTCCTCGGCGCGGCCCACCGCCTCACCGGGTGCCGTGTCGTACAGCGTGCCGATGGCGCGCAGCGGCGGCAGGCGGGTGAAGCCCTCGCGGAAGCGCTGCACGCGGCCACCTTCCTGGTCGACGCAGACGAGGAACGCCTCGCCCGCCACCTCGCGCACCGCGTCGACGAGGGCGGTGACCTGCTCGCGTGAGGCGAAGTTACGGCTGAACAGGATGACGCCGGCCACGCCGTGCGCGGTGAGCCGCGCGTGCTCGTGCGCCTTGAGTTCGGTGCCTTCGAGGCCGATCAGCAGCATCAGGCGTTCTCCTTTCCTTCCCGTTCGGCCGGCGACCACGTGCTGTAGGGCCGGTCGATGAGGTTGACGTTGTAGTAGCGGGGCTGGTCGCTCACCTCGGCCCCCAGCCACGCGGGCACGGGGTGCGTGGCATCGGCCGCCTCGAGCTCGATCTCGGCCACCACCAGGCCCTGGTTGGCGCCGCCGAACTCGTCGATCTCGAAGTGTGCCCCATCGACCATGACATGGTGGCGAACCTTCTCGAGCACGCCATCGGCCAGCGTATCAAGCATGTGCCGGGCATCGTCCAGCGGTATGGGGTACTCGTACTCCTGGCGCTGGATGCCCAGCGTGGCCGACTTGATGTTCAGCCATGCCTGGGCACCCGAGATGCGCACGCGCACCGACGACGCCGCATGGCCCGCCGCGATGGCGGCCATGGCCACGAGGTAGCCCTGCGCGATGGGTTCGCTGCGCTCGACCTGGGCGCGCCAGGCATCGCTGGCGAGGAGGTACTTGCGTTCGATCTCGATGCCCATGCGCCCTGCCCCTAGCCGCGCTCGAACAGCGCGATGGATTCGACGTGCGCGGTGTGCGGGAACATATCCATGACACCGGCGGAAACAAGCCGGAAGCCGTGCTTCGCGACGAGGATGCCCGCATCGCGCGCCAGCGAGCCCGGATGGCACGACACGTAGACGATGCGGTTGGTGCCTTTGCGCGGCAGGTAGTCGAGCACCTTGTCGGCGCCCGCGCGCGGCGGGTCGAGCAGGATCTTGTCCCACGCCTGCTTCGCCCAGGGTTCGTCGCGCTGGTCGTCGAACAGGTTGGCCACGCGGAACGAGGCGTTGGCGAGGCCGTTGCGGGCGGCGTTTTCCGCGGCGCGCTGCACCAGGCCGTGCTCGCCCTCGACGCCCACCACCTCGGCCGCATGGCGCGCGATGGGCAGCGTGAAGTTGCCGAGGCCACAGAACAGGTCGAGCACCTTGTCGGTGGGCTGCAGATCGAGCAGCTCGAGCGTGCGCGCCAGCATCCGCTGGTTCATGCCGGCATTGACCTGCACGAAATCGAGCGGCAGGAAATCGAGCGTGATGCCCTCGGCCGGGATGCCGAAGGCGAGCCGCGGCGCCTCGGGCCACAGCGCGTGGACGCTGCTGTGGTTGCCTGGCTGCAGGTAGATGGCGTACCCGTGCGCCTGGCCATAGGCGGTGAGCTTCGCGCGGTCGCCGTCCGAGAGCGGCGAGAGGTGGCGGAACACGAGCGCCACCGTATCGTCACCGGCGGCGAACTCCACCTGCGGGATATCGCGGGCCGCGTCGAGCGTCTGGATGAGCGACGCCAGCAAGCCCACCTTGGGGCCGATGGCGGGGTGGATCACTTCGCATACATCGATATCGGCGACGAAGCGCGGGTTGGATTCCTCGCGGAAACCCACCAGCACGCGATCCTTCTTGTTCACGAAGCGGACCGAGAAGCGGCCCTTGCGGCGGTAGTTCCATGGCTGGTCGGTGAGCGGGGGCAGCCAGTTCTCCGGCGTGACCTTGCCGATGCGCTCGAAGTTTTCCGCCAGCACGCCCTGCTTGGCGGCGATCTGCGCCGCGGGCGCCATGTGCTGCAGCGAGCAGCCGCTGCACTGGCCGAAGTGGCGGCACTTGGGCTCGACCCGATCAGGCGAGGGCTCGAGCACCGAGATGACTTCGGCGTCGTCGTAGTTGCGGTGGCGCTTGCGGTATTTCAGCAGCACGCGCTCGCCCGGCAGCGCGCCGGAGACAAAGGTGGCCTTGTTGTCGATGCGGGCGACGCCCCGGCCATCGTGGCTGAGGTCGGTGATGGTGGCTTCGAATTCGGTCATGCGCTCAAAAACTAAAAGCCCGGACGGAGGGTCCGGGCCGGGCTGGGAGGCGCCGCGCGGGTGGGCAGCGCGGCGGACGATCCTGGCAGGGAGGGCCTACTTGCGCTTCCAGGCGCCAGCGGCATCCTGATAATACCAGCCCTCGGGGGCACGCTGGACCCAGCCGTCGGCGAAGGTCTTGCGGATCTGCGGCTCCCATTCGGGGTGGCCGTTGGCCTTGGCGATGGCCGCGTAGAGCTGGTCGCGGTCGCTGTTTTCGTCGCGGACGATGTTGGTGGCCTGCGAGCGCTGGTCGAGCGGCAACGAGCCGGCATCGCGCACGGCGACCCCGCCGTTGGCCGTGAAACCCACGGCGCCGGCATCGAACAGGCCCTTGAGCTGGCCACCGAAGCGGCTCTTCATGCGCGCGCGGATGGCATCCGTTTCGGGCGAGCGCACCTGGATATCCGGGCTCTCGGCCGCCATGGCCTGCGGGATGACCAGGTCGAGCAGCGAGGCGGAGGGCTGCTTGCTGTCCGCCGGCCGGGCGGGCGCCTTGCCGCCGGCGGGGGCCACGCCGCTATCGTCGAGCACGTTGCCGATGAACTGGTCGGCGGCCTTCTGGGCGGCGGCCTCGGGGAAGTAGACGTTGATGGTGACGCAGCCGACGAGGGCGACAGCGGCGGCCATGATGATGCCAATCAGGGGGTTGCGGTACATTGGGTTCGTCCTTTTGAGGGTATGGCTTTACCGCTTTGTTGGCTTTTCGCGCACGGGGGTGCGCTCCTACATGGCTCTTTATTGGATGGTTGGGCCGTCGCCTTTGGTGGCGGCTTGCAGGCGGCGGACCAGGGTGGGCCAGTCCACCTCGCGCTGGTGGCCGACCACCGTGAGGTGCGGCAGGCCACTGCCTTCGACGATAGTGTAGCCATCCTTCGCCGCGCCCAGCCCCCCCATGGTGCAGACATCGCCCTTGAGCGTGCAGGTGAGCCCGATGCGGCGGTAACCGAAGGTCTTGAAGAGCTTCATCACGGTGCCCTGCAGGCCGCCGGCCATGCCGCCGCCACCCACCGTGGTCAGGTTGTTCACGGCCTTCTGGCTGATGCGGCCGCCCTGGTCGGCCACGAGGCTGGCCTTGAAGGCCGAGGGCTTCCACGCCACCAGGCGCAGGTCGTCGATGCTGCCGTTGAGGCGGCCGGTGATGTTGCCGAAATCGAATACCGAGGTCATCTGGGCCAGGTCGAGCTTGCGCAGCGCGATGTTGCCCGCGAGCACGGGGGCATCGCCGAAGGGCCGCGACAACACCATGCCCGTGATGTCGACGAAGCCGTCGAACACATTGAGCGAGAGGCCACCGCCCAGTTCAAGGCGATCGTCCACGTAGCGCAAGCTGGGCACCGCGCCGCCCAGCTTGCCGCCGAACGCCGGCCAGCCAACGGCGCGCGCGAACGCGCCCATGTCGACCTGGGTCAGCGCCAGCGAGGTCTGCAGGCGCTCGCCCGAGGCGGCGGCGGGTTTCCATGCCAGCGACAGCACGCGCAGGTCGCCATCCAGCACCGGGATGGCCAGCGGTTTCTCGAGCGTGAGCGCGCCGCCCTTGCTGCGCCAGTTGCCTTCGGCGGCGCCATTGGGGATGCGGTACACCTGCAGGCTGCGCCAGCCCAGTTTCGTCGCGGGGCGGTCCTCGTCGGCGCTCCAGTCGAGCGAACCGCGCAGGCCGTTCACGCCGAGGCGGCCATCGGCCATGGCGAGGTCGAGGCCGCTGGTCTGGAACGCGAACGCCGACGGGCCATTGGCGCCGATGGCCGCATGCCCGGCGACTTCGCCCGTGGCCTTGAGGCCATCGATGCCCCATGACCGCATCAGGCCCTTGCCGTAGCGCTCATAGGCGGCCGGGAAACGCGCGTTGAACCGGTCGAAGCGCATTTGCGCCATGTCGCCTTTCGCATCGAAGGCGAGCTCGCCCTCGAGCTGCAGCGCATCGGGGTCGGTGACGCGCAGGCGCCGTATGCCCAGCGCGCCCTTCTGCGTGCGTGCCGACAACGACAGCTGCACGGGGTGCGCCGGCAGGTCGACGTAAAGCGGCCCGAGCAACCATTCGCCACCGCGCAACGCGGCATCGAGATCGATGGTCGCGCCCTCGGGGCTGGTGTCCAGGCCCAGCCGGCCGCTGCCGCTGACCTTCTGCCCGGCCATCTTGCCGCCCGGCGTATCGAACCCTACCCCATCGAGGGCGAACTGGCCCGCGGCCTGCACGCCGGCATCGAGCAGGTCGAGCGCCAGGTCGGCGTCCACCTTGCCGCCCGTGGGCCGGCCGCTCCATACGGTGGAAAGCAGGCCCTGCAGCCAGCCGGCCGGCAGGTTCTTCAGGGTGATCTGCGCGTGGCTGACCTGGTCCATCGGCAGCGCCACTTCGGCCAGCGCCTTGTCCTGGGCGATGGTGACGGCGAGCGTGTTGGCGGCCTCGTCGGCGACAATGCGCACGGTGGCGTTGGCCATCGCCCCGCCCGGCGCGCCACGCAAGCGCGCCCGGCCGTCGAAGATCCAGCGCCCCAGCTCGTCGCGGTCGAGCGTGCCTTCCAGCGCCACCCCCAGCTTGCGCCAGCCCATGGCCGGGATATCGGCTTTCTTCGCCACCAGGCGCATCTGGATGCCCTGGCCATCGGCCTGGGGATCGAAATCGGCCTGCATGCCGGTCATGGATACGCCGGGAACCACGAGGCTATCCGCGCCGACCGAGAGGCCCGCATGGGCAGCCGCGGCCCAGCCGAGCGCGAGCCAGGCGGAAAGCAAGATGACGAAGGTGCGGGTTGATTGGCGGCGCATGCTGCCCCATTCTGCCAAAACCAGATGAACAACATGGAACGTTGCATGGATTCGATCCCCCCGCCACCGCTTGACCGGGCCACGATGCGCTCGGTGCTGGTGGCCGACGACGACCCCTCCACCCGCCAGTTCCTGGCCGGCGCGCTCGCCTCGCTGGGGTTCGACACCGCCCTCGCGGTGGATGGCGCCGATGCGTTGCGCCAGGCACGGGCTAACCGCTTCGATGCCCTGTTGCTCGATTGCCGCATGCCGAACGGTGGCGCCATCGACGTGCTCACCGACCTCCACGACAGCATCGACGCCGCCTCGGCCGGCGTGCCCGCGTTTGCCACCAGCGCCGAGATCACCCCCGTGCTGCGCGGCGACCTGGAGGCCGCCGGGTTCGTGGGTGTCATCGAGAAGCCGTGCCGCATCGCCGCGCTGGGCCATGCGCTGGAAGCCGTGCTCGGGGTCGACGCACGCGTCACCCTCCTTAGCGACGCGGAGGCCATGGCCGCCTCGGGTGACGCCACCACCATGGGCGCCCTGCGCGAGCTGCTGCGCGGCGAACTGCTCCAGCTGCGCAGCGAGCTGCATGCCTTGCTGCACGACCCGGCCGGCCTGGTCGAGCGCCTGCACCGGCTACGCTCGGCCTGCGGGTTCTGCGGGGCGACGCGGCTGGGCGCGCAGGCGAAGGCGCTGCAGGGGCACGTCTACGAAGCGCGCCAGGTGGCGCCCGCGGCGATGGAGCGGTTTCGCCGGGAGCTGGAGGCGACGTTGGTGGCGTTGGCTTCGTAGGTGGGCAGCGAACGCAGCAGCGGAGCGAGCCGCGTACAGCTTATATCCAGGTGACTAGCTCCCGTCAGACAACAAAGACCGGAAGCGGCTTCGCATTAAACGCGATGTTTGTCACGTCCTACTCCATGCCTGAACCGACTGTCGGGTTGCACCTGAGACTACGCCGATTCCCGGTGTGCTCGCGATCGCCGCCGTCGAGCGTACGGACAATCGACGTGCAGTTCCGGAATCACCCGCATAAATCCTTGTTATGCAAATGGATCACATGCTGACGCGGCCTGCGCCGTTCCGCGGCATTCCCGTCAACGGCTTTAAGGAATGACGTTGCCGCTCTCCACAAAAAAGATCCTGGGCCGGGATACGCGATGCGCCTTCCGGCGGGGGTGACTGCCAATTGCGGGATGTCGGTCGGCATCCATTCCAACGACGGCTCTCCCCCTTTCCGATGACTCAGCGGGCGAGCAACCCCGCGTACTCTTGGGGAACGAGTAGGTGAGAGGCGTAAACGGGCGTTGCCTCGACGATGCCGAGAAGATCTAGAACCAGCGCATCGACCGCACCGTAGCAATACGCATGGACATGTATACCGGGCCTACTGAACATCACTCTTGCCGTCTCGACCGAGACACCACTGATGTCTTCGATGGTCAGCACATGTGGAGATGCAGCGCGCTCCAGTGCAGCGCGCATGCCCATGTCTTCCAGTACAGATTCGGGGTCAGCTCCGATTCGCCTGGATGAATGCCAATTCTTGCCCATGGCATCGCCATGGACACCGGTGTAGTAGAAGACCCGGCCCGGTGGCAGTTGGGCATCGCGAACCATGCCTGGCAGGTAAGCGAGAACATGTTGTCGTGCCACAGCGGTGTCTGCGCCAAGGTGGATAACACCAGGAAACGCATCATTTGAAGACTGTACCCACCGGACTTTCAGCCGAACGTGCCAGTGACCGTTCGGGTCCTGCATGGTGGCAAAGCGCCCGTCAGGTACCTCGGCGGGACTGCTCACCATGCGTCTGACGACGCCTCTGTCCAAAGCTCTGGTTTGGGCGAGGTTTCCATTGCGCTTCAGCGATGCCGAGGAGACGCCGTCAGGGGCCCTCAAGCGATAGCCTCGTCCAGCCCCTCGCACACCAGCACCGCCCCACGCAGCCAAGCCTGCGGATGCGACGCCGGCGCCCAACGCCAGCCAACCGAAGATGGATGCCGTCCTGGCATCACCGGTGGCACCAGATACTGTCGCACCGATCTCCGCGGCCACGGAAACGACATCAGCTGCGGCGGCGATTGTCATTGCAGCCATCGACGCGGTTGACGTGGACGCCGCGAGGCTGCCCGTAGCAGCGGCCGCTACGGCACCAGCGAGCGCGCCGCCGGTGGCAACGGTACCCGCCAAGGCAGCGATCATCCCGACGCCTGCAAGCAGCCACTCCCACCACGCATGGCCCGAGGGGTCGACGCGATTGACCGGATCGGCACCACCGTAAGCGTAGCGGTTGCAGCCACCCGCGTTGAACGGGCTGGTTATGTCGGGTGATAAAAAGCGGTGCATGACGGGACTATACGGGCGCAGGCCCAAGAGGTAGAACCCCGGACCGACCTCCGATGGCTCGCCTGCGTAGGCAAGGCATGGCGCGCGAGCCGGTCGGCCAGGGCCACTAACCGACCATACGTTCGCGCGCTCCTTGGGTGGCATGGACCGTTCCATGGATGTCAAGGCAAATAAGGAACGACGGTTCCGTTGGTCAGAACATAGTGCCGTGGGCCGGTATAAGAAGTCGCGGCTGCGACACCCGCCAATCTGCGCAATTTTTTATCGGAAGCACCGTAGCATTTAATATGGACATGAACGGCACCCTCCCTGAATATCGTCTCGACATCCGTCCCGGACATACCGCTTAGGTTATTGAAGGCAATGTCTCTGCCGTCATAGCGAGTGCCAAACTGACGTTGGAGCGATGCCACCTGTTGGCGGTACATGTTACTCGGTCCCTTCCGATGTGCGCCCGTGAGCAGGTAGTTCATTCCGTCCCAACGACCATGCACTCCCCCGTGGAAAATGAGCTTCGATGCCGTAGGATTCGCTTGCAGTATTCGTGGAACCATGCGCTTGACCTCAACCAGGTTCACCTTCATGTCCGGTGCGTAGTGAACGGCAGCGCCCACTTGATAGTGGCGCCAGTTCGCGTACACCCGCGTTTTGACTCCTTCCCCACCGAGCACGCCGGCGCCAACGACCTTCAGACGTCCCGTGTCCTGGAGCTGGCGCGGATCGTCGATCCTCGTCACCGAAGCGGTCCTCGCTCGTCCAGCACCCCTTCCCGATAGCAGCACGCCGTCGATGCCGTCATCGGCGGCGGCGATGGCAGCTTTGCCCGCCCCCTTCACTAATGACTCCGCCGCGGAGCCGAAGGAGGCGAGACCCATGCTCACACCAACCCATCCAAGCAGGTCCGCCGTCTGCTGGTCACCTTGTATCGACGCGATGACCGAGCCGATTTCCACACCAACCGACATGACGTCGAGCGCGGCTGTCGACGCGGCAATGACGCCTGACGAGGTGGAGAGTGCCGCGCCCAGGCCGCCCGCTGCGCCAGCGGCGGCGGCGAGCGCGCCGCCCGAAGCGATGGCAGCCGCCACTGCGATACCGATGCCAACGGCCATCCCGAGCCATTCCCAGAATGATTCGCCCGAGGGATCGACGCGATTTATGGGGTCGCCACCGCAATACGCATACCGATTCAACCCGCCTGCATCGAACGGGCTCGCGCCATCAACGGTGCAGAACCGGCGCATCGCCGAATCGTACATTCGGCCACCCAAAAGGTAGCTACCGGATGCACGCTCGCGCACCTCGTTCACGTACCCAAACCACGGCTTGTTGAGGTCAGTCATGGTATTCATGCATCGCCCCTCCTGTGTCGTCGCCCTGCGTCGCATGCGCGCCAGGCCGTCGCAATACCCCGGCCACGACATCGTCCACCCGATCACTCGCCAACATGAGCAGCCGGGACCGGATGCGCGTGAAACAGCTCAGCCAAGTCAAGGTCTGACGCTCCGTAACATGCGGTATCGATATGCACGCCGGGCCGCCTATACTTGGCTGGAAGATCAGACCACCGATGAAGGACCTCGGCATGAAAGCGATCCTTCAATCCTCTTCCGTGGTGTTCCAGGAAGGTAATAAGGAGACGATTTTCGTAATCCAACCTTTTTGGGGTCTCAGGCATCCTGACGACGCGAGCCGCGCCTTCACCTACCCAATTTTTTCCGCTCGCCGCACCGTGTGCACCATAGTAGTAGTACATCTCAGCGTTCGGATGCTCGAGAGCTATCCTCTTGACCATCGCGACGGCGTCATAAGCGTTAATGGTCGAATCGACTGCATAGCGGACGACTTCGTCATTGTCCGGATGCGTAAATCGGTAAAGATACGTCCTGGACTCAGGCCGCTCTCCAGCTGTTCGCATCGGCACCGAGCCTTTCGATCGGTCTGGCACGTCGAGTATCCGGTCCGCTGGCTTCCTCGCGGCCTTTACCTCTTTCATGAAATCGTCGGCAAGGCGGACCTCGGGCTTGCTGGCTACAATCTTCGCCGTGCGCCACGCCGCCGTTCCAGCCGCCGAGGAGACAAGGCCGGTGCCGAGGCCGACCCAACCAAAGATAGTGCCCAACGATGTGTTATTCGTCGCTAAAGATGCCGTCGCACCTATTTCCGCGGCCACGGACACCACGTCGACCATCGCTGCCGCCGCCGCGGTCGCTCCCGAGGATGTTGCCATCGCCGACATCATGCTCCCGGCGGAGCCAATGGCTCCCACCAACGCACCACCCGATGCGATCGCCCCTGCCACGGCTAGCGCCAGGCCTACCCCAGCCATCAGCCAATCCCACCAGGCATTCCCCGACGGATCAACACGATTGACTGGATCGCCGCCGCAATACGCATACCGATTCAAGCCGCCTGCATCAAAGGGGCTCGAGCCGTCGGGACTGAGAAACCTTTGCACGACTGTGCCGTAGAGCCTGCCTCCAAGAATGTAGCAAGCCGATTCGCACTCTTTCAGCTCACCGGCATACGCGAAGATCGGTCCCTCGATGCTTGAAATAAGGCGCACGGTTTTTCAGCTACCTACTGTGTTGGCCACGTGACGTAAACGGGCTTTGGCACCCGGCCGAACATGGCCAGCAGTACTTCGTCGACGATGCCGTAGCAGCTCATGTGGATGAAGATGACGGGCTCCGCGTAAAGCGTCCTTGCCGCGTCCG
Organism: Luteibacter yeojuensis; assembly: GCF_000964085.1. Lineage (GTDB taxonomy): Bacteria > Pseudomonadota > Gammaproteobacteria > Xanthomonadales > Rhodanobacteraceae > Luteibacter > Luteibacter yeojuensis_A. The sequence goes on along the minus strand of NZ_JZRB01000019.1, from coordinate 824 downwards.
GCGTTAGCTCGGCAACATCGACGAACCGTACCTTGCGGCCGTCGGCCATGCGGCCCGCCGCGGCTTGCCCGGCCTGCGCGCCGATGATACGGATGCTATCTGGCAGAAGGTCACGATCTACCTTGCGTCGGCCGGAAAGCAGCCAGTTCTGGCCATCCCAGCGCCCGTGGGCCCCGACAAGAAGGGTGATGTCGCTGTCGGGGTGTGCATCGATGACGTTGGTCAGTATCCACGGTATGTCGCTCGGCGCGACCGGACCGTCTGCCGCGTAATGCACGGTGCCCGGGTAGCGCTTCTCGTCAAAGACCGCGTCCCATGAAGGCCTTTTACTGGACATACCATTCGGGAAATGCCGGAGCCTCGCATGCTGTGGCACGGCTTCCTTCGGGAGAATCACGCGCCCCACGACCGTCGGCGGCAAGACGGCGTCAGTCTTACTGGAAGAAAAGGCCTGGCCCAACGGCGCGTCGATTTTTCGTGCCGTCATCGCGCCAGACGCTTTCTTTCCGAGGCGCCATGGAGCACCACCGGCACCGACGGATGCGATACCCACGCCGAGCCCGATCCAACCAAAGATAGCGCCAGCCTTCTTGTTGCCTCCCGCCATCGAAGCCGTTGATCCGATTTCCGCGGCCACTGCCACGACATCGAGCACGGCGGCCACAGCGGCCGTCGCACCGGACGACGTGCTCAACGCCGCCACCATGCCGCCAGCGGCCCCCACCGCGCCGACCAGCGCCCCCCCGGTTGCGACAGCGCCAGCCACGGCCACCACGATCCCGAGACCCGCCAGCAGCCAGTCCCACCAGGCTTCGCCTGACGGG
>NZ_JZRB01000018.1 GCF_000964085.1 Luteibacter yeojuensis | reverse complement strand
GCGTTGCTGGACACGCCGATGGCGCCCGTGGCGGCATCGACGGCAAGCGTTTGCTGGACCAGGGACGCCACCTGGACCGGGGTGGTGACGGCGGCGCCAGGGTCGCGGACGCCGTACAGCGATTGCATGGTGGTATCGGCCGTGTCCGCCGTGCTCAGGAACCGGCCGGTACCGAAGATCACCATGAAGTACGCGGAGTTGGGGTCGGCGATGAGGCGCGGTGCCGTGGTGATCGATTGCGCGTTCACCGTGGCTGGCTTGAACAGCAGGCTCACGCCGGCCGAGGCCGTGGTGCTGGAAAGCGAGGCCTGCGACAGGTCGATGCGCCACATGTTGCCATCGAGGTCGCCGGCGAACGCCACGTCGGCCACCTGGTCGCCATCGTAGTCACCGACGGTAGGCGTCGTGATGCCATGGCTGGCCGTGGCGCCCGTGCCGGTGGGCGTGCGGATTTCTTTCAGGAGCGTACCCGTCTGGGCGTCGAGCATGAAGATGGAGCTATAGGCATTGTTCGCCGCCGTGGCCGTGCTGCCGTCGGGCAGGTAGCCGCCTGGCACGAGCACCACCCAGCGTCCCACCGTCTTGTTCGCATCGGTGTTGGGCCATGCGACGCGGGCGATCACCGGCGTGCCGAAGGTGTAGCCGAGGTTCGCGGGGGTGCCCGCCGCCGACGATGCCACTTCGCTGTTGAATTCCCACAGCACTTTCGAGGCCACCGCCGTGGTGGTGTTGAGCGTCGCGGCGCTGGGGTCGGTGACATCGATGCCGAACACGCCGCGGCCACCGTAGCGTAGCGACCCCACCAGCAAGGTGTGCCAGCCGGCGGTGCTCTTGTTCGTCGTGTTCGCGGCATTGAAGAACACATCGCCAATGACAGGGCTGCCGTCGACCGTGGGCGTGAACGTGAAGTTGTTGAGCTTGCTTTGCGCGGGGAGGTTGGCATACACGCTGGCCGGCACGTACGCCCAGAGCTCGCGGCCGGGGTTGCTGCCCGCGACCGAGGCGAGGCGGGCGTCGAACGCGTGCAGCATGCCGTCATTCGCACCCACGTACAGCGTCGCAGGGCGGTTGGCCCACTTGCTGACGAACGCGAAGTACGAATCGGTCGATACCGCGGCGGCCTCGGGCGAGTTCGTGGGGAAGCTGTCGGAGAAGTTGCCTGAGGGCGCGCCCACGTAGGTCGGCTGCGAGCCGAAGATGGCACCCAGTAGCGTCGTTCGCGTGCGGAAGGTGGCCCCCTCGTCGGTGCGCGAGCCGCTGAGCCATGCCACGCGGCGCTTGCCCAGGCCATCCTGCAGCAGGAGCGAGCCCGTGCCGTCGGACGAGTTGAGCACCAGCTGCTGGTTCAGTGCCAGGCTATCGTAGTTGAAGGCGATGCCCGTGCCGGTACCCGGCGCGGTGCTTGTCACGATCAGCCGCGGGTCCGACGTGAGGCTCCTGGCGTTGAGCAGGTCGCCGGCGCTCCACAGGGATGCGGCGCTCACCGCGCCGGTCGCGCCAAGCGTGCGGGCCTGCAGGGTACCGCCCCAGTTGGTGGTGTCGTAGCCCGCGTAGTACGCCACCGCGCCGACCGACAGCACATTGGTGCTGAGGGTCAGCGTCAGGGCCGTGGAGCTCGCCGCGATGACCGACGAAAGGATGGTGGTGAGGCTGTTCACCAGCGAGGTCGGGTCGGCCGCGCTGAAGTAGCCGCCACGGCTGTTGAGGGCCGCGTGCCACGTATCGTCGATGTTGGTGGCGCCACCCGCGGTCGCGGGGCTGGGCCACGCCTTGGTGCCCTTGCGCAGCGCGGTGTAATCGTCTGGGTAGGTAAGTGTCCCCGAGATGCCCATGGTCACCATGTATTGCGACATGTGCTGCCAGGTGGCCGGGTCGTTCGCCGGGTTGAAATACACTTCCTTGTTCGCTTGGGGCGAGCCTGGGTCCACCGTCGACGTGGGGCCGGCGACACCCGTGGTCAGGTCCGACCAGTACGGCGGCACGTTGTTCTTCATGTCCGGGCGCAGGTTCGTCGCCCAGTAGTTGAAAGCGATATCGGCCAGGGATGGCGAGACCGTGGTCGACGCCTGGTTCCAGTACACCTTCGACTCACCATCGGACGTGGGGAACGACACGTTGTCGGGCAGCGTGACATTGGTCGAATCGTTGGTGGGCACGGCGTTGGTATCCGGGCTGTCGCCGTTCCAGTAGCCGTCGGTCACCAGCATGTTGAAGTTCTTGCGGCACGACAGCTCGCCGGGCGTGGTGGTGCTGCCATTCCAGTAGGGATCCTGCGCCGGGGTCTTGCCCAGCGTGCGCTGGTAGAACTTGCCCGCGTTGATGGTGGCCACGCGCGTTGGCGTGCCACCGCTGGCGGGCACGCCATATAGCCAGTTCATGAACTGGCTACGCCAGCAGGCGTCGGTGACGCTCGCGGCGGTGCAACCGGTCGCCGCATTGGCCAGTTCGAGCACCTTGGTGCTGTCGGTGATGGGGCCGTACGGGGCGCCCGTGTAGAGCGCGCTGTTGGTCGAATAAGCGGATGCGGCGGACTGGCTCTGCAACGTCTGCCACGCCACGCGCACGGCGTTGTCGCCAATGGCGCTGAAGACGCGCCCCACGGCGGCGCGCGCGTTGAAATTGCGCGTGCGGTAGTAGCTGTACCAGATGGCGAAATTCTGCTGGATCGCGGCCGATTCATTTGCCACGAGGTGGTACACGCAGCCCGTCTCGCTCGCGCCGTTGGGGCACACGTAATAGAACGCGCCGGTGTCGTAGGTGGTGATGCCAAAGCGCGTGGTGGAGCCGCGGACGGCGGTGGGGATCTCCTGGATGATGCAGCTGTTGCCAAAACCCGAGATGTTCAGCCAGCCCGGCTCGTTCGCGTTGCGGGGGCAGGGCGAGTTGCCGGCGTACACGTTGACGAGGAAGTTGGTGGAGAACGAGGTGCCGAGGTTCACCACGTTCGGCGCCAGGTACAGCTTGCTGTTGGGCGACCAGCACAGCTTGGTCAGCGTATTGGCGCAGTAGCCGTCGCGCCACGCCGCGGTGAAGCTCGGCGTGCCCAGCGGCTGGCCGAAGGCATCCGGCGGGATCACGTAGGTCACCGTCGGGTCGAAGTAGATCTGGTTGCCGTCGGCCGAGTAATAGAATTTCTTGCCGATGTTGTCGTCCATCGAATCGGGGATGGACGTCGAGTTCATCGAGCCGGAGTCATCGAAGGTCACCACGATGTTGGGGGCGACCTTGGACGTGACGCCCGGCGGGGTCTTCGACAGGGTGACCGTGGTGGCCGACGCCACGCCCCCCACGAAAACCGTGGCCACGAGGGCGAGCAGGCAGCGCAGGGCGAAGGGTGGGTGGTTCATGGCATCGTCCTTCAGCTCAGCGTGCAGGTAAGGCGGTTCGGCGTGACGAACGTGGATTCGATGACGCGGATGGTGTTGGGGCTACCACCGACGGCACGCGCGGTTACGCGGTAAAGATAGAAGCGGTTGGTGGATGCACTGCCGCCGGCGCTGGCCTCCTTGGCGGTACTGGTGCCGCTCAAGGGTGTTCTGTCCTGGCCAAGCAGTTCCACGATGAACCACGGGTTGGCGGCGAGCGATGCCGTGCCCATGTTCGGGTCGGTGGCCGTGGCCGTGTAGTCGAGCGAGACACCCGTACCCTTGTACTCGGTGGCACCTGCCGTCACCCAGGTCTGCGCGGCGCGGAACGCCTTGGCCTTGGCGCTGACCGTGGCCGGGTTGCTCGAGTCATAGCAACCGAGGCTGGCATCGCCCGTGAATAGCCGCCACTCCACGCCGCGCAACGCATTCTCTGCCGACCAGTCGGCCTGTTGCGCGTTACGCAATGCGCCGGCCAGGCGTTCCTGGATCAGCGAGCGGCTGGAGCTGGTGATGGCGACCAGCGTCAGCAGCAAGAGGAAGACCAGGGCAATGACGAGGACCGCCCCGCGTTCGCGTTTCATGGGTTGTAGTTCCTCACGGAGACCATCGTGGAGAACTCGCGGCGGAGCATGCGGTTGTCAAAGCCCTGGTCGGACGGTTTGACGGCACGGCTTGCATCGGTGGGCGAGGAAAGCCCCACCGCGCTATCGCCGAAGTACTGGTACAGCATGTCGTTGGCCGTCATGGTGCCAAGCGGCTTCTGCCCATCCATGAGCAGGTGCACCTCGATGCCCTGCACGGAGCGCCAAAGGCAGCCCGGATCGCCACCCAGGGTGCCCGGCGACGATGATGCGCAGCCGGTGGCCGCGTCGATATCGGCGGCGGTGCGGAAGCTGGTGTTCCCGGCTGCGTCCATCACCCCGTAGAGGAAATCGAGCCGCTCCACGCCACGTACCACTTCGGCGCTGACGCCGTTCTGGCGGCGCATCAGCGCGCCTGTCTTGTTGCCGTCGTTGTCGTCGACGACCTGCAGGTAATACGTCACTGTCTGGTAGTCGCGGTTGAAATCGAAGAGGCGGGGTGACACGCCGGTGGGTTGGGCGAGCGTGGTGTAGTTCGAATCGGGCGTGATGGTCGTGCCTGAAACCTTGGCGCTGAACACCTGGGAGGCGTTGCAGTCGGAAAGCATCATGAGGTCGCCCGATTTGATGTCGGTCAACGGTGGTTCGCCGGCCTGCTGCGTCACCGTCACGCTTGTCACCACCTGGCCCGATACATTGAGCTTGCTGTTGACGCCGTCGAGGGTCCAGCCACGCGTGCCATCCACGTAGCGCACGGTGAGGATGTCGCTACCGACCACGCGGTTGCCGGTGGCCGTGCCCTGCGCCGGGATGACGCCGGCGGTATTCGCAGGGCCTGCCGGGTCGACGGGCGTGCAGGTGGTGGTCGTGCAGTCGTAACCGCGCATGCCGTACCAGGAGGGCAGCACGAACGGCGACGTGGGCGAGGCCGGGTAGGTGTTGGAGCCGCTCTTGGTCGCCCAGGTGGTGGTGACATCCTTGAGCGCCGACTGCAACGTGGCCCCCGAGACGATGACCTGCGGCGAACGCAGGTAACGGTCGAGCGTCATCGCACCGTTCGAAAGCGGCGCCGACTGGCCGCCCATGTTCGAGCAGTACTGGGCCGTCGCCATGCGCAGGTCGTTCGTGAGCGACGTGACCGCGAACCTGCCACCCTCCTGCAGGCGCGCAAGCTGCGCCTGGACCAGGCTGGTGCTCGATGTGGTGGTGAAAAGGTTGATGATGCCCAGCGCCACGAGCAAGGCGAGCGTAAGGGCGACCATCAGCTCGATGAGCGATACGCCGGCCTGCCGGCGTGGGGTGCGGGCGGGCGCGCTCATGGCTGGAAATTCCACGCGTACGTGCGGGTGGCGACGGCAGGTGTCGGGTTGGCGGCATCGTTGCTGCTCGTGGCCGCACGCTCCGACCACGAGAGCTGCATGACGCAGTTGCCCGCATAAGGCGGGCGCATCTGCAACTGCGTGGCATCGGGCGTGACGCCCTTCGTGCACGCGATGCTGGCGGTGGCGTTGGGCAGGAACGTGGTGAGCTGCGAGCTCCACTGGTACTGGTCGCGCTTGGCGAGGTTCGCCGGCGTGCACGCACTGGCCGCGGTGCAGTTCTGGGTGCCGGTGATGGGGTAGGCCGTGGAATTGTAATTGCCGGCCCACACGCCGAGGGGGTTCGCGCGCATGCGGTCGGCCATGCCCATGGCCAGGAATTCGGCCTGCGTGCGCAGGTAACCCACCTGGTTGGAGCGGAACGAGGTGATGAGCAATGCCGCGAGGCCGATGACACCGACACCGAACACCAGCACCGCGACGAGCACCTCGATAAGCGAGGCACCGCTGGTGCGATTGGGTACTGACATGGGACCCCTTGCATGTCGTGGAACAAAACGCGCGCGCATTTTCCGTGCGTTGCGAAGGCGATGACCACCTTCTGCGACACTTTGCCGCCCACCTTCGGCGCTGCATGAATCTTTATTTAGATAATCCACAGCGCCCCCGAGACAATGATCGAGGTGGTGCCGCATGGTAACGATGCGTCGTATGCATCATGCTGCACACCATGGGCAGGTATGCTGCATTTCCGGCATTAACGCGCGTCGGCCACGTTTGCGCGGCGTTGACACATACGTGATGCAACGATCACGCCGCGGTTCCGTTGACGGTATGGCTTGAGTAATTTCGGAACAGAAAAGCGGCCCGAGGGCCGCTTTTTTTGTTACATGGCGCGCAGGATTATTCGAGCCCGGCCCAGCGATGCATCTCAGCCATGGCAAGCGCGAGCTTCGGGCTACGCCGTGCCGTGCGCTCGCGGCGCTCGCGTTCGGCACGGATGCGCGGCCAGGCTTCGAGGTAGGCGGCAAGCAGGTCGGCGTCCACGTCGTAACGAGCCAGCGACTCAGGCGTGGCGGAGCGCAACGCCACGGCGCCGTTATAACCGCCGAAGCCCTGGGTGGCGCAGATCGCACCGCCATCGGGGTTGCCCGGCGAAGGCTCGGCCTGCAAGTGGAAGTGCGCGGCCACCTCGGCCAGGTCGGGATCGACGCGGCGCAGCGTAGGCACGCCCGGCGCCTTGCGGCCCAGGACGAACTGCACCGCCTGCGACAACGCCTTCAGGCCCGTCTCGCCCATGGTGTGGCCGTCGCCGACGGCCTTGGGCGTGCCGACGAACAGCCTGGGCAGCTCGCCTTCGCGGCCCTGCCGCTGCGCCGCGCCACGCAAGCCTGCCAGGGCCGTGCCCAGGTCGGTCTTGGAGTTGGTGCGCGTGCCCGTGGCGTGGGCGGCGAGGTACTGGAACGCATCCACGCCGTAGCCGTGCGCGGCATGCGCCATGTCCAGCGCCTGCACCAGCGCGTTCTCGCCGCCGAAGCCCACGCCGGCGAAGTGTGCCTTGCCACCGGCTTCGCCGCTCTGGCCCCAGCCGACGATGATGGAGGTGACGTCGAGCTGGTTGCGCAGGGCGAAATCGAGCGTGGTGACAAGCAGGCCCGAGCCACCGTGGCCGACCACCGTGCCATCGGCGTCGATGTCGAACGGCGCGAGCGAATCATGCACCGAGCGTTCGGAACCATCGCCGTGCGCGGCATTTTTCGCGGCCAGCTTCTCGCCCGTCATGAGCGCGCCGCCGCCAAACGCCTCGAGGATGCCGTAGCGTGGCTGCAACGCCGCGTCGGCCGCGGTGAGCAGCACCATCTGCGGGCGCTGGAAGCCGGGGTAATCAAACAGCAGCTGCGGCGCGATGTCGGCAAGCGCGATGAGGCTCGACGCGCAGGCGCCCACCGCGGTGGCCGGGGCCTGCGGCACGCGCATGAAACCGACGTCGCCCGATTTGAGTGACTCGCGCAGCTCGGGGTTCTTGAGCACGCGGCTGATGCTGTACGACGGTGCAAGCATCGTCGACACCAGCGCCGGGCCATGCGAGCCAAGCGAGTGCGCCAGGCGAACCGCGAAGGTGTCCTTCGGGAAACCGCCTTCGGGCAGCGGGGCGTCGGGGCGCAGCCATTGGCCAAGCGCCTCGTTGCCGCCGAACGCCGTGGCGGAGGCCACGCGGAACGAGAAGGGGTTGGGCACGAGTTCGGAAAGCGGGCGGGGCAAACCAGCCAGCGCGCCCAGCGCGCCGTAGGCGAACAACTGCGCCTGCAGCGAGGGGCTGAGCAGCGGATCGTTCTGGAACAGGCCGTGCATTTCCTTCAGGCCGGAACCACGGATATCTTCGTAGCGCAGGCCGGCCAGGCGGCGCAGGCCCACGGTTTCCAGGTCGTGCGGCAGCGGGGCGGCGATATCGGTCACCACCCGCGGGGCCAGCTCGCGCACGCCGGGCACGTGGCGGATGCCGCTGTTTGCGCGGAGCTCGGCGCCGTGAAGGCGCTTCAGTTCGTCGAGCGTGGCCGGTTCACCTGCTTTCTCGCCCGTGGCCCAGCGCATGCCATCGGCCGCGCTCGCGGCTTCGGGGTCGATCTCGACCAGGCCGGCGTCGAACGCCGCCAGGGGCAGGAATTCCTCGGACTGGGCCACCAGGGCCTGGTAGGTTTCCGTCGAGCCCACCGCCGAGATGGTGCAGGCGGTGCCGACGGTGACGAGGACTTGGTCGCTTCTCAACATGTTCGGGCGCTTATCCGGGAAGACCAAACGTTAAGTATAGGCGCTGCGGGCCTATTACGAGATACTTCAATATAGCCGGGTAAAACCGATCCGCCCACACCGAGGTGCGCCATGATCAAGGCTGGCTTGTTCCTTACTGTCGCCACGATGGCCATGGGGGCGGAAGCGTCGCCACCCCCGCGCGGCCCCGCCGACCTGGTCGTATCGCGAAGCACCTCGGATGTCGCCTCGACCCAGGCCCGGGCGAAGGCCGCGCTGGAGAAGCTTGGCGTCCCCGTGTTCGCCACGTTCGACCACGGCGCCAACGCGAAGGAAGCGGGCCTGCCGCTGCGGCCCACCGTCGTCCTCGTGTTCGGCAACCCCAAGGTCGGCACCCTGCTCATGCAGGGTAACCAGGCGTTCGCACTGGACCTGCCGCTGCGCCTCGCCATCTGGCAGGACGAGCAGGGCCGCACATGGGTGGGCTACCACGACCTGCAACGTGTCGCCGCCGGCTACGGCATGGAAGGCGATGCCACCGTGCAGAAGCTCGCCGGCTTCATGGCGAACCTGGCGAAGCAGTCGGCCGGCACCCCCTGACGCGCGATTCGGCGAAAAGCTAGGCCGTGTCATGCAAGGTTCCGTGACAATCCTGCGACGGCGCAGGCGTTAGCATCCCAAGGCGTGCGATTCCCCACACCCGCCGGCATGAGGGCAGCGCCTTGGACATCACGGACCAGCTCAATATCTCCCGTCGCGGCTTCCTGAAGCTGACGGCCGTCTCCGCCACCGTCGCCGCCACGCCGCCCCTGGTGGCTCGCGCTGCGGTGCCGGATGTGGCCCGCGCGCCCGTCACCCAACAGGTGGCCATGGAGGTCAACGGCAAGCCGGCCACGCTCTCGCTCGATACGCGCACCACGCTGCTCGATGCGCTGCGCGAGCACATGCACCTCACCGGCACGAAGAAGGGCTGTGACCACGGCCAGTGCGGTGCGTGCACCGTTCTCGTCGATGGCCGCCGGATCAATAGCTGCCTCACGCTGGCCGTGATGCACGAAGGGTCGAAGGTGACCACCATCGAGGGCCTCGGCACGCCCGACGCGTTGCACCCGTTGCAGGCCGCTTTCATCAAGCACGACGGTTACCAGTGCGGCTACTGCACGCCCGGCCAGATCTGTAGCGCGGTGGGTGTGCTCGACGAGATCAGGCGCGATGTCCCCAGCCATGTGACAGCCGACATCGGCGCGAAGGCCACCTTCAGCACCGCCGAACTGCGCGAACGGATGAGCGGCAACATCTGTCGCTGCGGGGCTTACTCCAACATCGTCGAGGCGATCACCGAGGTCCAGGAGGGCCGGGCATGAAACCCTTCACTTACGAGAAAGCCAGCTCGCCCGCGCAGGCCGCCACCGCCGTCGCACGCGAGCGGGGCGCGAAGTTCATCGCCGGCGGTACCAATCTCCTCGACCTGATGAAGATCGAGGTGGAGGCGCCGCCACACCTTGTCGATATCAACGGCCTGGGCCTGGATGCCATCGCGCCCACGGACGAGGGCGGCCTGCGTGTCGGTGCGCTCGTCCGCAATACGGACCTCGCTGCCGACGCCCGCATCCGTCGCGACTACGGCCTGCTGACGCGTGCCCTCGTGGCCGGCGCTTCCGGGCAGCTCCGCAACAAGGCCACCACGGCGGGGAACCTGCTCCAGCGCACGCGCTGCCCGTACTTCTACGACACGCACCAGGCGTGCAACAAGCGCCTGCCGGGTAGTGGCTGCGCCGCACTTGGCGGCTTCAGCCGTTCGCACGCCATCGTAGGGGTGAGCAACGCTTGTATCGCGGTGCATCCCAGCGACATGGCCGTGGCCATGCGTGCCCTCGATGCGGCCGTCGAAACGGTAAAGCCTGATGGCACAACGCGCCGCATTCCCATCGCGGACTTCTACAAGCTGCCGGGCTCCACGCCGCACGTGGAGAACGTCCTCGCGGCGGCCGAACTGATCACGGCGGTGACGTTGCCAAAGCCTGTCGGCGGCACGCACGTGTACCACAAGGTGCGCGACCGGGCGTCCTATGCGTTCGCCCTGGTGTCCGTCGCCGCCGTACTGCAGCCCGATGGCTCGGGGCGCGTCGCCCTGGGCGGCGTGGCACCCATGCCTTGGCGGGTCGAGGCCGCGGAGGCAAACCTGCCGAAGGGCGCAAAGGCCGTCACGTCGTCGTTGCTGGCCGGCGCCCGCACGACACCGCAGAACGCCATGAAGGTGGCGCTCGTCGAGCGCACGCTGGGTGCGGTCATCGCGGACGCGGGGGCCTGACGATGAAATTCGATACTCCTGCAACCACTAACCCCATTGATCGCCTGAAAGTGATCGGGCAACCGCATGACCGCATCGATGGCCCCCTGAAGACCACCGGCACCGCGCATTACGCCTACGAGCGGCATGATGCCGTTCCAAACCATGTGTACGGCTACATCGTGCCCGCCACCATCGCCAAGGGCAGGGTGGTCAACATCGATACCGCCACGGCACGCAGGGCGCCCGGCGTGCTGGCCATAGTCACCGCGAAAGAGGCGGGGCCACTCACCAAGGGCCAATACAACACCGCGAAGCTGCTGGGCGGCCCCGAGGTGCAGCACTACCACCAGGCGCTCGCCGTGGTCGTTGCCGAAACCTTCGAGGAAGCGCGGGCCGCGGCAGGCCTGGTGCGCGTCGACTATGCACGTTCGCCGGGCGCGTTCGATCTCGCCGCGGCCAAAGGCCGTGCGGTGAAACCGGAAGACGGCCAGCCCGACACCGCCGTCGGTGATTTCGCCGGTGCGTTCGCCTCTGCGCCGGTGACGCTGGATGCCATGTACACGACCCCCGACCAGTCACACGCCATGATGGAGCCGCACGCCACTATCGCGGCATGGGAGGGCGACAAGCTCACGCTGTGGACGGCGAACCAGATGATCCACTGGGGCAAGGGCGACGTGGCGAAAACGCTGGGCCTGCCACCGGATAACGTTCGCCTTGTGTCGCCGTATATCGGCGGGGGGTTTGGCGGAAAACTCTTCGTGCGTGCCGACGCGATCCTTGCGGCCCTCGGGGCGAAGGCGGCGGGCCGGCCCGTCGCCGTGGCGTTGCCGCGCCCTGTCATGTTCAACAACACGACGCACCGCCCCGCCACGATCCAGCGCATCCGCATCGGTGCCACGCCGGACGGCAAGATCACCGCCATCGGCCACGAAAGCTGGTCGGGCGACCTGCCGGGCGGTGGCCCGGAAACCGCCGTGCAGCAGACGCGCCTGCTGTACGCCGGTGCCAACCGCATGACGGCGACGCGGCTCGCCACGCTCGACCTGCCCGAAGGCAATGCCATGCGCGCGCCCGGTGAAGCGTCCGGCCTGATGGCGCTGGAAATCGCCATGGACGAAATGGCCGAAAAGCTGAAGCTCGACCCGGTCGACTTCCGCGTGCGCAACGACACGCAGGAGGACCCCGAGAAGCCCGGGCGGCGCTTCTCGCAGCGCAACTTCGTCCAATGCATGCGCAAAGGTGCAGAGCAATTTGGGTGGTCGAAACGCTCCGCCACGCCGGGCAAGATGCGCGACGGCGCCTGGCTGGTCGGCATGGGCGTCGCGTCGGCCTTCCGCAACAACCTGGTGATGAAATCCGGCGCGCGCGTGCGGCTGGGCACGGACGGCCGTGCCACGGTCGAAACCGACATGACCGACATCGGCACGGGTAGCTACACGATCATCGCCCAGACCGCCGCCGAAATGCTGGGGCTGCCGCTCTCCCAGGTATCCGTGGTGCTGGGCGATTCGTCGTTTCCCGTCTCGTCAGGCTCGGGCGGCCAGTGGGGCGGTAACAGTTCCACCGCGGGTGTGTACGCGGCCTGCGTCAAGCTGCGCGAAGCCATCGCCGGGGCCCTTGGCATGGATGCCGCGAGCGCGGTCTTCGACGATGGCAAGGTCAGCGCGGGTGGCCGCAGCGTGCCAATCGCGGAAGCCGCGAAGAGCGGCGAGATCGTGGCGGAAGACAGCATGGAGTACGGTGACCTTGAGAAGACGTTCCAGCAATCGACGTTCGGCGCGCACTTCGTCGAAGTAGCCGTGCACGCTGCTACTGGCGAGATCCGCGTCCGCCGGATGCTGGCGGTGTGCGCCGCGGGGCGCATCCTCAACCCCAAGTCGGCGCGAAGCCAGGTGATCGGCGCCATGACCATGGGCGTGGGCGCCGCATTGATGGAGGACCTTTACGTCGACAAGCGCCTCGGCTTCTTTGTCAACCACGACCTCGCGGGCTACGAGGTGCCCGTGCACGCCGACATCCCGCACCAGGAGGTCATATTCCTCGACGAAGCCGACCCGGTGTCGTCGCCCATGAAGGCCAAGGGTGTGGGTGAATTGGGGCTATGCGGTGTCGCAGCCGCCATTGCCAATGCTGTTTACAACGCCACGGGCGTGCGCGTTCGCGATTACCCCGTGACCCTGGACAAGCTGCTGGACCGACTGCCGACGGTATGAAGTCGCACGGCGAACTCACCGACCTCGCGGCGGCCTGGCGCGACGTGGCCGCGAAGGGCACACCGGCGGCGCTTGCCACGATCCTGCACACATCGGGCTCGACGTTTCGCCGCGTCGGTGCCGCGATGCTCGTCCGCGCGGACCGCTCCGTCGTGAATCCACTCGCGGGCGGTTGCCCGCAGCAGGATATCGTCGACAAGTCGCTGTCGGTGATGGAAACAGGGCGTGTGGCATACGTGGCCTACAACGCGGAGCAGGGTCTCGACATGTTGATGGACATAGGCTGCGGCGGCGAACTGGAGGTGGCGATCGAGCCCCTCGACCACCGCGGCCCGTCCTTCCTGGACGTGCTCGATCACGCCTTGGGCTCTAGCCAGCCGTTCCGGATCACCACGGATTTCCCGCCGCCAGGGCATGTCGGCGGGGTCACCCGGGCCGTGCACATGCTGGGCGCCGGCGCTACGGCGCGGGATGCAGCGGCAAGCGAACCGCACACCGATGGCACCCGCCTCGTCGAGACATTCGACGCCCCCGTATCGCTGGTGGTCGCGGGGGCGAGCCATGAAGGCCGTGAACTGGCCACCCTGGCCGCCCGGCTGGGGTGGCGCGGGGCTATCGTCGATACCTCCATTGACCGGCTGAGCCAGCTAGGACCGACGCCGCCGGGTTGGTCGGCGGTTGAGACACACCCGGGCCGCCTCGCGCAGGCCGTAAGGCTCCATCGCGCAACGGCCATGCTCGCCATGACGCACGACCTCGCGCTCGACATCGCGTGGCTCGAGGCGGGGGCCGCAGCCGGCGCCTTCTACCTGGGCGCGCTAGGGTCCCAGCAACGGGCACGGGCTATTCGCCACGCCGTGGCGTCGACGGTTCTCCACGTGCCGGCGGGGCTCGACATCGGCTCGAACACCACGCGCGAAATCGCCCTGTCGATCGTCGCCGAGATCATGGCTGCGCGTCACGCGCGCGACGGCAGGGCACTCAGCCAGACGGGCGGTCCGATCCACTAGGGGACCCCATGTGCGGCCGCCACGGCCAGGCGAGCGCGGGGATGGCGAGTGCCCATGCGGTGCCGAGCCACCCGAGGTAGAGGGCTGGCGGGCAGGTGAACGTCACCGCCTGCCAGCCGCGTGCCGCGCCCAGGTAGGCCAGCGGACCACCCACGGCACCCAACAACGCACCGATCAGCGGCCGCGGCCTTACGTAGGAAAGTGACCGGTCGAGGGTCGTCGCAAAGCACGCCCACAGCGTGAGGATCCACAGGGGCGCGCCGCCAGGAGGTACAGCGGGCGAGGGCGAAGCGTAATGCCACCAGCCAAGCCATGCCGGGATGCCATCGATCACCATGCCCAACGCCAGTGCCAAAGCGATCCGCCGCGCGTCATCCCATGGCCGCGGGTCCAGCACGCCCTGGATCGCGATGAAAGCCACGCCCGCCATCATCGCGGGGACCGTGCTGCCGTGCGCCGCGCCGATCACCAGGGCGAACCACACTGCCTGGTAACCGAGGAAATTTAGCCAGCGCATCGCCATGGACGGTACCGTGGAGCCCGGTGGGCGTTAACGGGTTCTACGGTACCGCCACGGTTCCGGATGCAGGGTGACGACGGCCCCTTACTTGCCAGCGGCCGCCTGCTCGATCACCTTGACGACCACATCGGGGTGCGAGAGGTATACCGTATGGCTGGAGCCCGGCACCTTGGTTACCTTGGCCTTGGCGCGGTCGTACATGTATTTCTGCAGGTCCATGCTTACCGTGTGGTCGGCGCCGGGCAGCACGGCGTACACCGGCTTCGTCTTCCATGCGGCAGCCTTGGCCGGCGTCGCGAACGCCTCGACCGAAAGCACCACCTGCGACTGGGCCATGAACGCCGCCAGCTCCGCGGATGAATCCGCAGCGAAGTTCTGGCGGAACTTCGCCGGGTCCATGTAGTAATACCTGCCGTCGGCCGTCTTCTTCACATCGTTGTTCGGCGGCGGGAACTGAGGCAGAGTCTCCAGCGTCTCGGTGCTCTCGCCCACGTCGGGGACGATGGCGGCGAGGTAGACCAGGGCCTTCACCTTCGGGTCGGTGCCGGCTTCGGTGATCACCTGCCCACCCCAGCTGTGGCCAACGAGCACCGTGGGGCCGTCCTGCATGTCGATCACCCGCTTCGCGGCCTCCACATCGGCGGCGAGGCTGGTCTCGGGGTTCTGGACGATGGACACTTTGTACCCCTTGGCCACGAGGGCATCGTGGACGGCCCGCCAGCCCGCACCGTCGGCAAACGCGCCGTGCACGAGCACGACGTTGCGCACCGCCGGTGCTTCCGCGGCGGGTGTGCCGGTGGCGACACCCAGGGCAAGGGAGCCCAGGGCGAACAGGGACGTGAGTTTCGACATGGGGCGTCTCCTTCGTGGTTGGTGCGAAGGAAGCTACAGGCGCCCCTATTAGTTACGCTTGCAATTTATTGTCTTTAGATGGCAGGCACAACCAATACGTAAAAGACGGTTCAGGAGTGTGCAACATGCGTGTTTCCAAGGAAAAAGCCGCCGAGAACCGGGAGGCCCTGCTGGGCGCTGCGGGCAAGCTGTTCCGGGAAAGGGGCATCGACGGGGTCGGCGTGGCCGAGGTGGCCAAGGCCGCCGGGCTCACACACGGCGCGCTCTACGCGCACTTCCCCTCGAAAGAGCTATTGGCCGCCGAGGCACTGTCGCATGGCTTCGCCGCCAAGATGGACGACCTGCGCGCGTGGTCTGGCGATCGCGAGCTCACCTTCGCCGACTACGCCGGTGCGCTCTTTTCGACGCACATGCGTGACGAGGTGACGCGCGGCTGCCCCCTGACCGCCTCGGCGAGCGAAGCAGGGCGCCAGGGCCCCGCGTTGAGCAAGCGTTTTACCGATGCGTTCGAGGAGGAGGTGGCGCTCGTGGCCGACGCCATCGACGGGCCCGTTACCGCGCAG
The DNA here is from genome assembly GCF_000964085.1 of Luteibacter yeojuensis. GTDB lineage: Bacteria > Pseudomonadota > Gammaproteobacteria > Xanthomonadales > Rhodanobacteraceae > Luteibacter > Luteibacter yeojuensis_A. The sequence goes on along the minus strand of NZ_JZRB01000018.1, from coordinate 157,638 downwards.
GCGCGGCGCAGCCTGTCGCTTGCCGCCATCGCCGCGCATATCGGTGCCATTGCCGTGGCGCGTGCGGTGGCGAAGCACGACCCCGCGCTGTCCGAAGCCGTGCTGCGGGCCACCCACGATGCGATAACGGCCGCGTATGCGGCCCGCGAGGCGACATGAGCATGACGAAAACGATGCGCCGGGTGCTGCTGGCCGCTTGCGTGGCACTGGGCACCGCCTGCATGGCCGTCCATGCGGCCGATGTCCCGAAGGCCACGATGGAATCGATGCAGATCCCCAGCCACGGCAAGCTGATGAATGGCATGGTGTACGTTGCCGCGGGTGCGGGGCCGCACCCCGTCGTCATCCTGCTGCACGGTTTCCCGGGCAACGAACGCAACCTCGACCTCGCACAGGATATGCGGCGGGCAGGGTGGGATGTGCTGTATTTCAACTACCGCGGCGCGTGGGGCACGCCGGGCGACTTCTCGTTCGGCAACGGCATCGAGGACGTGGCCTCGGCCATCGCCTACCTGCGCGCGCCGGCCAACGCGGCGCGCCTGCGGCTCGATCCCGCGCGCATCGTGCTCGTCGGCCACAGCATGGGTGGCTTCATGGCGGTGCATGGTGCCGCCGCGGACCCCGCGATCAAGGGCGTGGCGATGATCTCCGGCGCCGACCTAGCCGATCGCTTCCAACAGCTGCGCTCGACCTCGGATGCCGCGGGCGCCGTGAAAACCATGGGCGCGTTGCTGGCGAAGGAAGGCATGGCCCCACTGGCCGGCTGCACCGGCGACAGCCTGGCACGGGAGCTTTCCCAGCATGGGCCTGCATGGACCTTCACCGCGAAAGCCGGCGCCATGCGTGGCCGCCCCTTGCTCGTCGTCACATCGGACGATGGCCTGGCCCCGACCGACGATGCATTCGCGGATGCGGTACGCAAGGCGGGCGACCCGCACGTGGCGACCGTGCACTTGCCGACCGACCACGCCTACTCGGACCAGCGCATGGAGTTGTCGCAGGCTGTGCTGAAGTGGCTGGCGACGCTGCAGTAAGGGCCGGTTGATCGTGAACGGTAGCCACCACCCAAGATGAATTAGCCGAACCGGTCACAGCATCCGCTGGATATCGTGGGCAAGCATGGCTTCGATAACCAGCGGAGACATGCATCATGCGGCATTCGGTTCGGTTGTATCGTGCGAAAGTGGTGATGGGGCTGGCTTTTGCCGCCGCGGGCCTCGTGGCGGCTCCCGCCTCGTTCGCGGCGTCCAATGGCTACACGGGCATTTTCACGGGTGGCCCGATCTACAAGAATCCATCGGCGTCATTGCCCGAATTAAGCCAGTCCGGCTTCGATGAAGTGGTGGTGTGGAGCGTCGAGGTGCTCGAGAACGGCGACCTCAACCTCAACGGTGAATTCCCACTCGTCTCCAACGGCAGTTACATCGGCGACCAGACCCACCCTGAATTCGCCAACACACTGGCAAGCCTCAAATCCGCAGGGGTGAAGCGCATCACCCTCAGCATCGGTTCGTCCAACGTCGGCGATTTCCAGCATATCCAGCAGCTGGTGAACAGCGGTGGCACCGGGTCGGGCAGCGTCCTTTACCGCAATTTCCAGGCGCTCAAGGCGGCGCTGCCGTCGGTGGATGCGATCGACCTCGATGACGAGAACAGCTATGACACCGCGTCGACGGTGAGCTTCTCGGTGATGCTGGGCGACCTCGGCTACCACGTCATGCCGGATGCCTACACGAACTCGGCCTACTGGATTGACCTGGCCGCGGAGATCAACCAGGCGCGGCCAGGCACGGTCGATGGCGTGCACCTGCAGGCTTATGCCGGGGGCTCAGGCAACAACCCGTGTTCCGGTTGGGCCTTCAGCGGCATCCCGGTTTACCCGGGCGTGGCCGATACCAGCGTCGCAGGCGGCGTATCCGTGCCCGATGCCCAGGACACGGTCGGCGGCTGGAAGAACCAGTGCGGCACCACGGGTGCATTCCTGTGGCTCTATGACGATGTCGCCGGAAAAACTTACGGCAGCGGCACGCTCACCGCGGGGTATGCCGGGGCGCTCAACGCGGCGCTGAACCAATAGCCTAACGTCCGCATGGGCGGGTGCGCCCGTGTGCCGTCTTCCCGGCTAGACTCGAATGATCAAGGCCATAGAGAACGGTACATGGGCGCACGGGGCATCTTGCGATGAGTGTTTCGGGTACAAGGCAGCTCGGCCTGCTGTTCGCCGGCCTGCTCGTGGTGTCGGCAGCCATCGCCTACGCAGTGGTGCGCGACGGCGACGGCGGCCAACCCGGTGCGCTACATGAATCGACGCATGAAACCGCCCATGTCGCGGCCGTGCAGGCATTGCCTGGCCCCGTGACCCGTGAAGATGCGGCCGATGCCAACATTTCAGCGGCGCTGGATGCCTTGAGCGACGGCCGTGCGACATGCGTGGCGGGCGTGGTCTATGCCACGTCGGGGCACGTCATCGAACCCTGGCCGGGGCATATCCGTTGCGACCAGCCAGCCGACGCCGGGAAGCACGCCGCCGCGATGGCCGACCGCTAGGGCTATCAACCCCAGGAACCCTAGGCGCAGGTATAGCCGCTCATACCGCAGGTATCAGGTACGTTCCACCGCGTCGATGGCGCCGGAGAGCTCGAGCAGGGCCCGGCCAATGCCGGGCGCCGGGACGCTGCCCAGTGGGCCGAGCACGTTCAGCACGGCCTGGGCGGCGCCGCCGACGGCGGGCAGCGCCATGGTCGATGCCTCGCAGAGCACCAGGTGAGCCCGGAAGCGTGCCTCGTCGAAATCCCGGTCGAGCATGGCGCGGCTGATGGCCATGGCGTCGATGGCGAGTTGGGCACGGGCGAGAAGGATGTCTTCGTCGATGGTAGCCATGGGGCCAGATTAGAGGCCCGAACGTGACTGCGACATTAGCCGGGGGGCATATCCCGGGCGGCGGGGCGTGTCGCGACGACGGCGCTGTCACCGCCCGTGCACGCCGGGAGCCGAACGATGGGCGCGCCACGGCCCATGGTCGCCGGCGGGAGGTCACATGAACGCGCGAGGGCTTTGGGCGTTGGCGTGGATGGTACCGGGGTTGGCGGGGGCGCAATGGTCGCAGTTCGATGCACGCGACCACCAGGTGGTGGACCCTTTCGCGGTAAGCGCGTGCAGCGACGCCGCAAGCCAGGAAGTGCGCACGCGCATGCCCTCGGCCAATGCGGTGGCCGTGACAAAGACCGACCCGTCGTCGGCGGGCGATAACCGCGTCAGCGTCTCGGGCGAAGGTACCTTCGCAGGGGTGGCAGGGCCTTCCCAGACGTTCACGTTCCAGTGCACCTATGACGTCAAGGCCAGGACCACCTCGGGGGTGACCGTGCTGCTTTGACGGGTGCCGCGTCCGCGGACACCGTTTGCTGTCCGCGCGTGGCGCGCGGACAGGGCGGGGGCGTTCGCATGCCCCGCTCCCGTGCGAATCCGGGCTTGGTACGCGCCTTGCGTAGCGTGGGTGTCCCCAACCACAAGGTCCACCCGATGCCCATACCCCGCCACGCCGTAGCCGCCGCGCTTGCTGTATTCACCCTGGGTGCCGCCGCAGCGGATGCCCCGAACGCCGCGCGCCCGGATCCCTGGCAACAGATGTTCGAGGAAGATGTCGCTGGCATCGTCCAATGGGCAGAGGCGCAGCACATCCTGGCCGTCTATCCGGGGCAATCGGGATTTCAACAAGTGCTGCAACGGGCACAGGCACAGGCGCGGTTGGATGCGCCGAAGATCCACGGATTCACTGCCTACCGCCAGGGACTGAACCACTTCATGTCCGCGTTCAACGATGACCACAACTCGGTCAGCCTGGATATCGACCAGTCGACCATGCAGTGGCCCGGGTTTGCCGCGCTCTACGTCGGCGGCAAGTACGTCACGACGTTTTCGGAGCCCGGCATGCGCGATGGTGCGGTCATCACCGCATGCGACGGCAAGGCGATCGACACCTGGGTCAGCGAGCTGGAGCCCTACGAGGGCCGCATCCCGGGCCTCGAATCCTCGCGTGCCCTGGTCGCGCCATTGGTGTTCCGGGACGTGGGCAGCCCGTTTGTGCCACGCCCCACCGAATGCGTGATCGATGGCAAGCGGGTCGCCCTCGCATGGCATCCGCTGAGCGGCGCCAAGGCGGCCGAGATCAACGCCCAGGTGCGTGTGCAGCCGCAGCGGATGAGCCGGATCGAGCCCTTTGGCGACGATGGCACCTGGATCACGCTGCAGGACTTCAACCCCGCCACCAAGGCCGAGGCCGACTCATTCAACGAGGTGCTGGCAGCCACGCCCGCGTTGCGCGACAAGAAGCTCATCGTCATCGACGAGCGCAACAACGGTGGCGGCCCGTATGAGTGGTTCATGGCGTTCATCCGCACCTTGTACGGTGACCCCATGTCGGCGTACTACGCCCGTGCGCGGCTGGAAATCAGCAATGTGTACCGCGTGACGCCCGAGATCGATGCCTTGTTCAACGACGACACGGCGAAGAAAAATGGTTCGGAAGGTTTCAAGGTGCCTGTCGATGGCAAGACCTTCGATGCCGACAATAAACTGTATGAGGCGGCGCTGCGCAAACACGAGCCCGTGCTTAAGTCGGGGCCGAACATGCAGGGGATCGCAAAGCCTGCGAAGGCGCCCACGAACCCGGTCCACGCGAAGGTGCTGGTGCTGACGGGCTATGGCTGCTACAGCGCCTGCATCGGCTTCCTCGATGAAATGAAGCGCATCCCGGGGGTCACGCAGGTGGGCGTGGAAACGAACGTGGATTCACGCACGGGCACGCCCTTCGCCCACCCGCTGCCCAGCGGCAATGGCAGCGTGCGCGTCACCGTCATGACCCGCGACAACCGCAAGCGGGGCGACAACGAACCGAACCGCCCCGATGTGCTGTTCGACGGCAATATCCAGGACACCACCGCGGTGAAGTCCTGGATCCAGAGCCGCTTTTAGTTCTTGGGCGTAAGCCGGAACAGGCCGCCGGGCGAGGCATCCTCCACCATCCACAGGGAGCCGTCCGGCGCCTCTTCGATATCGCGGACACGCTTGCCCATGTCCCAGCGATCGACGGCTTGCGCGCCACCCTTCCCATCGAACGTGACGCGCACGATGTCCTGCGCGAACAGGCCGCCAAGGAAGGCGCTGCCCTTCCATTTCGCAAAGAGGTCGCCGTGGTAGAACATGAGGTTGCCGGGGGCGACCACGGGCACCCAGTAGATCACCGGCTTGACCAGGTCGCGGCGGGTATCGGGGCTGGGGATCGGCACGCCGTCGTAGTTCTTGCCGTACGAAACCAGCGGCCACCCGTAGTTCTTGCCGCGCTCGATAAGGTTCAGCTCGTCGCCACCACGCGGGCCGTGCTCGAGCTCCCACAATTTACCGTCGGGCGCGAAGGCGAGGCCATAGGGCGTGCGGAAGCCGGTAGCCCAGGTTTCCGATGGCGTGAGGTTCTTGCCCGGGAAGGTGTAGGTGCTGACCACCGGCGCCGTCTTCGCCTTCTCGGTGTTGCCGGCCGGGTCGATCAGCGGAATGGTGGGGCTACCCGTCTTGCCCGCCCAGGGGTTGCCAGGGGCCGGCTTGCCATCGAGGGTAAGCCGCAGGATCTTGCCCACGGGCTGGTTCGGATCCTGTGCCGGCGTGAAGCGCTGGCGGTCGCCGAGGGTGAGGAAGAGGTATTTGCCATCGGGCGAGAACGCGATGGCGCCACCGGGCTGGCCGCCCTTGCCCGTGGGCACCTGGCGCCACAGCACCTCGAAGCCTTCCAGGCGGGGCTTGTCGTCGAGCACCAGTTTGCCGCGCCCGAGTGCCACGCCGCCGCCGTATTCGCCGGGCTCCACGTAGGTGAGATACACGTTGTGGTCGGTGGCGTAGTGCGGCGAGAGGTAAACGCCCAGCATGCCGTTCTGGCCCTGCACCCAGCTCTTGGGCACGTTGCCAAGCTCGGTTTTCGTGCCATCCGGGGTCACCAGGTACACAGGGCCCACCTTCTCGGTCACCAGCATGCGGCCGTCAGGCAGGAAAGCGATGCGCCAGGGCAGGTCGAAGGTGGCCACCTTGGTGACGGTGAACGGAAGATCCGGGTTCGCCTTCTGGTCGCCAGCGTTGCTCTGGGCGAGCGCGGCGCCGGGTAGCAGGGCCGCAAGCAGGAGGGCGGTGGCCAGCTTCGTCATGTCTACGATTCCTTGGGTGCGGGTTATCGCTGACATCCTAACCGGCAAAATGCCGTTTCGGTGTGATGCACGAACCTGCGATACAAAGGCGCGAGGGCGCCGCAGCTTGGCTTGATGCAACTATTGGATCGTGATAAACCGGCCCATTAGCCACATCGGTGACCGGTGCCAGCGATGGACGTGATCGGATGGTTGTACCACCAGGTACTCGACTTCTTCAGCCTGCAGCCGTTGCTGCAGCTCATCGCCAACGGCGACTACCGCGCGCTGCTCACCGTCGATGGCTTCGGCGCGGCGATCAACCCCATCCTCCCGCTGCTGCTGGTGTTCGAGCTGCTGCGCAGCGTCGCCGCGAAGACGTTCAAGCGCGAGCACTATCAGGTACCCCTGCTGGTCATGGTCCTCAACCGGTTCATCGGGGCGTTCGTGACCATCGCTGTCGTGGGCATGTGCATCGGGCTGTTCCAGCGCTTCGCGCCGTTCCAGGCGGGCCTCACGTGGTACGGCGTGCTGTATGGCTACGTGGCGTGGGAGTTCTCCCACTTCGTGTACCACTTCTTCGCGCACAAGGTACGGCTGCTGTGGTGCCTGCATTCCACGCACCACGCGCCCGTGGCGATGAACATGAGCGTGAATTACTCGCACATCTTCCTCGAGGCGGCGTACGCGGACTTCGTACGCACCAGCATCTGCATGGTGCTCGGCGTGAGCCCGCCACTGCTCGTGCTGATCATGATCATCGACGGCTTCTGGGGCAGCTTCATCCACGTGGGCGAGGGCGTGCTGAAGAACGGCCGGCTCGGCGTGATGAACCGGATCATCCTCACCCCGTCGCACCACCGCGTGCACCATGCGCGCAACGTGGTGTACATGGATACCAACTTCTGCAACCTGCTGCCGATCTGGGATCGGGTGTTTGGCACGTACATCGAAGAACGCGACGACGTGCGCATCGAATACGGCATCACGCGGCCCATGAAGCCGTACAGCGTCACCGATGCGTACCTGGGCGAGTTCTACCTGCTCGGCAAGGATGTGTGGCACGCGCCGGGCCTGCGTAACAAGGTCATGTACCTGGTGATGCCGCCGGGCTGGAGCCACGACGGCAACCACAAGACGGCCAAGGTGGCCAAAGAGGAACTGGCCAGGGCCGAACGGCAACCGCCAGGGGCGTCGCACACGATCCACGGATACCACTCATGAAGCATGTCGCCTGCCTGCTGGCCACCAGCGTGTTCCTTGCGGTGGCCTCGACCGCGATGGCAGCAGGCGCCACCACGCCGCCGCAGCACGTCGACCTTGCCCTCGGCAAACGGGCCACGGGCTCGCCGATCTGCAAGCCGGGCGAGGAAGCCGAAAAGGCGGTGAATGGCAAGCTGGCCAGCAAGACCCAGGACAAGTTCTGCACCAGGCAGGTGCCCAGCTGGCTGCGCATCGACCTCGGGCAGGCGAGCCGGGTGTCCGGCTTCACCATCAGGCACGCCGGGGCAGGGGATGAGCCCGCGGATATGAACACGCGGGCCTTCACGGTGCGTGTCTCCGTCGATGGCAACGACTGGACGAAGGTGGTGGATGTGCCGGCCAATACGGCCAGCGTGACCGAGCACCCCATCAGCCCGGTGCAAGCCCGCTACGTGGAGCTCGATGTGAGCAAGCCCACGCAGACGGATGACCCGGCCACGCGGATCTACGAGGTCGAAGTCTGGTAATTACTTCCCGATGCGGTGGGCCATGCGCGCTACCCAGCGATACATGAAGAACACGATGAGGGCGAAGACGATACCGCCCAGCCACTGCGCCTTCTCGCCAAAGTCCGCACCCACCAGCGCCAGGGGCGCCTGCAGGTTGGTGAAGCCCAGCTTGTCGGCGAACGCCACGATGGCGGCGATGACCACGCCGATGATGCTCTCGCCCACGATCAGGCCCGACGCCAGCAGCACGCCCAGCTGCTTCGTGCTTTCGGGGCGTGCCGAGCGGTCGGCGCGGCGATCGAAGTACCAGCCCACGACCGAGCCCACCACCACCATCAAGGTGCTCACGGTGGGCAGGTAGATGCCCAGGCCGACGGCCAGGGGCGGGATGCGCGCATGCTTCGTGGTGCGCGCGAGGATCTCGTCGACAACGATGATGGCGACGCCGATGCCGACGCCGATCTGGATCAGGCTCCAGTCGATGTTGCCAGTGATCACGCCCTGGGCCAGGGCGGAGATGAGCCCCGCCTGCGGTGCCGGCAGCGCATGGGCGCCCGCGCCCGCCACGCCGACGAAACCGTAGGCCTTGTTGATGAGGTCGAGCACCGGCGGGATGACCGCCGCGCCCGCCACCACGCCCACCACCAGGGCCACCTGCTGGCGCCACGGCGTGGCGTCGACCAGCTGGCCGGTCTTCAGGTCCTGCAGGTTGTTGTTCGCGATGGCCGCCACGGTGAACACCACCGCGGTGACGAACAGCGCGAACGCCACCAGCGCCTTGCCTTCCTCCGGCCCCACGTACGGCTTGACGAAGGCCACGAGCAGCAACGCGGCGGCGATGACCACGATGATGCCCACGCCCGATAGCGGGCTGTTCGACGAGCCGATCAGGCCGGCCATGTAGCCGCACACGGTGGAGACGAAGAAGCCCATCAGCACCACGAAGGCGACGCCGCCGATGGCCAGCACGCCAATATGGGCGCCGAGGCCGGCCGTGTTGGCGAAGTAGCCCAGCAGCCAGGCGATCGGGACGAAGCAGGCCAGCGTGACCAGGCCCACGATGCCGATCGGGATGTCGCGCTCGGTGCGCGGCAATGTGTGGGCCTCGCCGGCCTTGCGCACCTTGGCGGCGGCCATGGCCGACGTGAGGCCGGTGATGACCGGCTTCACCAGCTTGGCCAAGGTCCAGATGGCCGATACGCCGATGGCGCCCGCGCCCACGAAGCGCACCTTGTGGCTCCAGGTGGCGTTGGCCAGGTCGCCCATGGACTGCGACAGGTCGCCCAGCATCGAGAAGTGCGGCACGCCCCAGCCCCAGCCGATGATGGCGCCCACCAGCATGGCGATACCCACCGACAGGCCCACCAGGTGGCCGATGGCGAACAGCGCGAACGACAGGCTGAAATCGAAGCCGCTGACAGCGCCCTTGTCGTTGACGCGGAAATAGCGCACGAAATCGCTGGCGAACACCTGCGTGGCTACCACCACGGCGAACGCGGCCGAGGCGATCGAGCCCCACAGCACCGCGAGCAGGCCCGCACGGCCTTCTTCCACGCTGCTGGCATCGGCATCGTCACCGCTGCCCACCTTCAGCACCTCGGCGCAGGCCAGGCCTTCGGGGTAGGGTAGGTCGGAATTGGTGACCAGCGCGCGGCGCAGCGGGATCGAATACATCACGCCCAGCACGCCACCCAGGGCGCAGATGGCGAACGAGGTCCAGAAAGGGAAATCCGCCCACCAGCCGATCATGATCATGCCGGGCAGCACGAAGATGATCGACGACAAGGTGCCCGCCGCCGAAGCGATGGTCTGCACCACGTTGTTTTCCTGGATGGTCGAATCCTTGAAGCCGCGCAGCAGGGCCATGGAAATCACCGCCGCCGGTATCGAGGTGGCGAAGGTGAGGCCGGCCTTCAGGCCGAAGAACACGTTGGCGGCGGTGAACACCACCGTGATGATCACGCCGAGGATGAGACCACGGAGGGTCAGCTCCTTGCGGTTTTCGGTGTCGCGTACGGTCATGCGGGGTTCCCTGGTATGCGCCCCGCTTCAGGTGGCGGGCTGCCGGATAGGGTTGCCGGAAACGGCGGGGATCGCAATGGGTTGGCCCGGGCAGGGGCTTTCGGGCTGGCCGTAGGCGGCGTACCTTGGGTTAACTGGCTTATTGCCACGTGGGAGGATGGGTAAATGACCGCGTCTTGCTGCATAGCCTCCGGATTGCTGTTGCTGGCCTTTTCGCTGGGCGCGCCGGCGGCCCCTCCCGCCGCGAACCACGGCGAGCGGACCCAGCTATCCCGCCATGACCTGTCCATTCCGGGGTACGAGGAGATCCAGATGCGGGTAGGGCTCAAACCTGGGGAGGTGGCGGCCCGGCATCGCCACCCGGGGGAGGAGATCATCTACGTCACCGCAGGCACCATCCGCTACGACCTCGACGGCCAGCCCGCGCAGACGCTGCATGCCGGGAACGTGCTCTTCGTGCCGACCGGCACGATCCATAGCGCCACGAACGTTGGCACGACCGACGCGGCGGAGATTGGCACCTACATCGTTCCCAAGGGGAAGCCGCTGGTGGAGTGGATGCCTTGAGGGCCTGACATGAATGTGCGCGCCTGGCGAGCGGCCATGCTGTTCCTGGCCTGCATGGTCGTCCGAAGCGAACCCGTGAACCCGGATTTGCAGAAGTGCCAAGCCTGGCTTGGCGCATTCTTTGGGGATTCAACGACTGCGAGGGATGAAGCTTTCAAATCCTACGATATGGAAAGCCAGTATCAGATCGTCATGTGCGGAAACCAGGTGCTTCATCCCCCGGCCATGGAATTGGCCACGCTATTCGCCGGGCAGGGCGCTGCCGTCGTTCCTCTTCTTAAGGCCAAGTTGTCCCGCGCCGACGACGACTTGACCATTCGGGACATCGTGTATGTTTTCAGCGAGATGAAACGCTTGCATGCATACGACCCGGCCGGCGATGCCGAGTTGTCCATGCTGATGGCCCGGAAAGTCGACGGAATGCACTATAACGGTTGGAAGACCCTGGTTCAGGCGGATCTGAATGAAATGCGTAGCAACGCCAGGTAGGCCTTAAGTTGGGTGTGGTCAGGACTTAGGCGATTCACGGAGAACATGCCATGGACAAGCAAGCAAAACCTGTGCTCCGCTATTTTCTCACGTGCGCAGGCTTTCTCATTCTGGCCGAGCTTTCGCCCTTTGAGGTGGTGGATCGGTTTTATCGCTTCGATCGCGCGCATGCGTTCCTTCCGGCGTTCTACGCGGCGCTGTTTCTCGTAGGGGCAGCCCTTGGCGTACCGCGGCATGCGTCGTGGCGGCAGGATGCAATGCGCGGTGCTGCGTGCGGATTTCTGAGTGGAGTCCTTGCCCAGGCAACGGTCCTTGTTGTGAATGGCCATACTGAGGTGGCTCTCCAAAATGGAGGCGCGTCCGAGCTGGGCTCCTCCTTTCTCATGGGTACGGTCGTATTCGCGACCCCCGTTTGGGGAGCCGTGTGTGCACTCGTCGACAAATCCCTTGCATCGAAGTCGATTTTCCCTGGACCGGCTGAAAACGGCGCGAACGGCTAGGCCGGGGTTGGCAGCACCTCTAATTCGGGAAGTCGAAACGAGCACTCCCCAATTGATCCGGGCAGCAAGGTCAGGCCGGAATTGATTGGCTTCGCGTACCGGTTCTCTGTTGGCTACAAGGCTTTCGAATTAAACGTGGACTACACGAGCAACGCGGATGACAAACGCTTCCACGTCGAGTTCGAGCGTCGAGGTGCTCGTTTGACGCTGCTTCGAATGACGCCCGCATACTGAGGGTCACGATGGGAGGTACGCGGGCTTACCACCTTGCTATTCCAGAAGGTCGGCGGCCGTTGGCTGATCAGCAGTGACCATGGTTCCTAAGGGGCCTTCGCTACATTGATGACGGCTTAGCCGCTTTGGTCGCTGCCCGTGGCTACTCGTGACGTTGCAATGAAGTCCTCGAAGGTTCCGACGCACAGGAAGTCCGTATCGCCCACGCTGACAAATGGAAGCTCGCCCACCATCCAGGGTTCGGATCGCATGTCAAAAGCAAGGCTCTCGTCGCCTCCGTCGGATCCAAACAAAAGAAAGCCGGGCGAGAACTCTGGCGCTCCATAATCAAGGTTGCTCTGCTCGATCTCCGACGCCTGCCAGAATTTATAAAAGCGCCCTGTGGCGAACCAACCCTCGCCACCGTCATGTTGTTTGAGGAAGCGCACATAGGCTTCGGGGAGGGCAGGGTAGCGATCCAGGAGCGACTGCAGGTCGCGATCAGCCACGGGAGGATTTGTCTGAAATTCTTGGGGCAGGAAATCGACGTGTGCGTCCACGATGGCGGTATCCCAGCTGATGCCCGGCGGCTGATAACAGTACACTCATGCGTTCTGCACAACAGGCTTGCACCTGCTCGGCCCCGATCACACCGAGGCCGAGAGGATTCCAGATTGCATGCCTCAATCCAGCTTGTAGTCGAACGTCAGGAAAATCTCTCGCCCGTTGTACTCATCCGCCGTCTGGCCCGTGGTCACGAATTCGAAGCCACCCGAGTAGTACGGGATCGATCCGACCTTGTTGAAGATGTTCGACACCGTGAGTTTCACGCGGGTGTCGGGGTTGATCTGAACCCCAAGGGAACTGTTCCATGTGATCCACACGGGCGTGCGGCCTTTGTACGTCGTATCGGCTACCGTCACTTGCTGGCCGTCCTGGGTGACCTGGCAGATGCCCGTGGCGATCTGCTCGGCCCCGTTCGGCACGGTCACCATGCCCGGCTGGATGCCATTCGGTAGCACGTTGCAACCGTCGTAGTTAGGGGCCCGCATGCTGCCGGCGCGGACACCGGAGATTGAGACATCCCAGATACCCTTGCGCCAGTCGGCCAGCCACGTGACGCGGCTGGCGACGTTCTGGTAGCGGGTGTTCTGCAAAAGATCCGACGACAGTACGCGCTGCTTATACGAGAGGTTATCCGTGTAGTTGATGCCGGCAGTGAAATCGCCCCAGTCATCGCTGTGGAATTTATAGTCCAGCGATGCATCGATGCCACCGACGTAAAGCGACGCTTCGTTGATCGGCCCCGACTGCACTGAGATGATCTGCCCGCTGGGGTCTCGCTTTACCATCTGGGTGACCATCTGGCAGTACGCCGAGCCGGCCACATGCGCGGTATAAGGCGACAGGCCCGAGGTGCCGTTCGGCTTCACGCCGGTGAGGCAGCCCGCTTCGTCGGCCAGGACGGTTTCCTGCCCGAGGTACTGGATGGCGTTGTCGACGCCCATGTGCCAGTAATCGGCGGACAGGGACAGGCCTTGCACACCAGGCACCTGCCAGACGAAACCGTATGTCCACGAATGCCCCTTCTGTGGCAGCAGGAGACGGCTGCCATTGGTGTATAGCGAGTAGTACTGCGAGGTGGGCCGCTGGACAAGGTTGCACCACGTGCTGTTGTTCTGGCCGGCCTTGATGGCGTTCACGCATTGCAGCGGGTCGACATAATCACCCACGGGCGAGGTCGACCCGGTCAGGTAGATGGCCTGCATGTCGGGCGCCTTGAAGTTGGTGCCGTAGCTGCCCCGAAGGAGCAGACCATCGTACGGGCGCCATTCGATGCCGCTGCCCCATGTACGCGCTATATCGGCGCTACTCGCATCATCGTACTTGTCCAGCCGCCCGGATATGGTCCACGTCACCGAGTTCAGCAGCGGCACGCGGAATTCGCTGCCGACGGAGTAGCGCTGGCGCGTGCCGCCACCCGTGAGGTATGCGCCGAAGGGGTTCTGGAACGTGGCGGGGTCGGTCGCGCGGATGTCAGGAGAAAGCTTGAAGCCATTGTGCGCCGCTTCGACCACCGCGGCCCAGCCGACCGATTCGTCCACCCACGGAAACTTGAACAGATCACCGTTGACGCGCAGCTGCGCCTGGTCAAGCCACGACGACGACGTGTTTTCGCCGTTTACCGCGAACTGGCTGTATTGCTGGGGCGTGATGGGGTTCCACCACTGCTGCTGGTTCCACGCGTAAATCGGCAGGCCATCGGCGGTGGTTCCCTGCTGTGTGCCAAGGAAGAAGTTCGACATGGCCTGCTGGTTCAGGCCCGTGAAGTCCTCCCGCACAGTATATTTCTGGCTGTTGAGGTTCAGGTCCCAATGGAAGCGGCTGTCAAAAACCGTGCCGCGCAGGCCCGTCTGCAGGTTCCAGTTGGTTTCACGGTCGTGCGTATTGGCCGGCGTGCCCATTTCCTGGGCCGTGAGCTGGCGGATCGCCTGGTTGATGACCTGGCCTGTGTTCTGGTCATAGAACTGGCCGCTACCGAACACGTTGAGCTGTGTGTTGGAGATGCCAACCGTCTTGTACAGGGCCGCCGAACCGTACAGCTGCATGCCATTGGCAAAGTCGTACTCACCCGATACGTAGCCGTTGTTGCTACGGCTGCCGGGCGTCAGCACCCAGTTCTGGAAGAGGGCAGGCTGGGCGCAGTAATACCCGTTATCCGTGATGCTCGTGATCTGCGTGCCATTCGTGTTCACGGTATGCGACTGGGCCAGCCGCGAGTTGGTGAATTTCGAGCACGCGCCCGCGGGCGGCGTAATGTAGTGGCCGTTGGCGTCCTGGGCGGACAACGCGATGGCACCGGCAGCGTCGTACTGGTAGCCAAACAAGCGCGCCGCGGGGCCCCACGAGCCGTAGCCGGCGCTGGCCACCGAATCCTGGTAGGGCCGGTCCATGCCCCATAAGGCGGTGCGATTGGACTTCTCGAGATTATAGACGACGTGCCAGTTACTCCCCGAGCGGCCGCCGAAGAAGTTGATGTCACCGTATGCGCGCCCGCCGCGCGTGGCACCACCCCCGGTCACCTGCAGGTCGTCACCCTGGTAATTCTTCTTCAGGATCACATTGACCACGCCAGCCACGGCATCGGAACCGTAGATCGACGACGCACCCGAGGCGAGGATCTCGATGTGATCGATCATCCCGGTGGGTAGGTTGTTGTAGTTCTGGAAGTTGCTTTGCTTGTTCAGGGGCTGGGGATAATCAACCACGCGGTGGCCGTCGATCATCAGCAGGCTGAAACCCGGCCCAAGCCCGCGGAGATTGACTGAACGGGCATTCACCGAGCTGGAGCCCCACGAGGCCGAGTCCGATACCTGGGGGCCGACCTGGGGCAGGGAATCGAGGAATTCCCACAGCGTGGTGTAACCCTGTTGCTTGATCTGGTCGCCCGTAAAGCTCACCACGGGCGCAGGGCCCTCGACCTCGACGCGCGGGATCATGGAACCAGTCACCGTGACCGCCTTCAGCTCAACGGCTTTGTCGGGCTTATCCGCGCTTGTTGGCGGGGCACTGGACGACGATGGTGCAGCCTGTGCGAATAGGAGCGGCGCCCAAAGTGCGAGCGCAACGGAGCTTGCGACCAAGGACGGCCGCACGGCGGTGCTCTTCATGTGTTCTCCCCAGTTCTTGCATCAGGTCATCCGCGACCGTTAGCGCCGCCCCCACGGCGCCTTTTGAATATACGAATACGGAATTCGCATATGGCTTGGTTATGCTATGTGCCGGATTCGTCGGGACGAATGCAAGTCGCGGTACAGCAAAGCATTTCGCGCAAGTTCTTGCGAATTCCCGTTTGCCATGCCGCGTGCGGCTGCTAAGCTCGGCCGAAGGACGTTGTAATCACACGTCGCGAATGGGGTCACAAGGAATGACAAAGGCCAAAAGGAAAACCTTACCGAAGGACTTTGATGCGTTGCTTCAGGCCGGTGATTCAGAAGCGATCAAAGCAGTATTCGAATCCTGTG
Organism: Luteibacter yeojuensis; assembly: GCF_000964085.1. Classification (GTDB taxonomy): domain Bacteria; phylum Pseudomonadota; class Gammaproteobacteria; order Xanthomonadales; family Rhodanobacteraceae; genus Luteibacter; species Luteibacter yeojuensis_A. Next base: position 141,943 of record NZ_JZRB01000018.1, on the reverse strand, counting down.
ACTTGGATGCGCGCGGGGGATACTCCAAGAGAGCCGCTTTGGCGTTCAACGAGCTCCACGATGACGTGACTCGATGGTTGGTCGGTCAGGGCGCCGACATATCCGCAACCGATAGCTATGGCGAGACGCCGTTGCACAGCCGCTCGGGCCATTGGAACGGAAAGATCGGTGTCTTGCTTGAGCTCGGTGCGGATGTGCATTGCACAGATAGCGGGGGGGAGACGCCACTTCACAAGGCAGCCTCGGTAGGGAATGTTCAGACCGCACGAACGCTGCTGGAGCGCGGGGCACGTCTCGACGCACTCAATCGCAGTGGCTTGAGCCCTTTGGCGCTCGCCCTGCAGCGTTGCACCAACGCCAAGATTCCGCAGATCGTCGAAATCGCCCAACTGCTGCTCGCCTCGCAACCCATTCAACCCGCAGGCTTGCGCTCGATTTTTTCGCGACTGCTTAAGGGGGAAGACGAGCAAGGCAGCCGGATCACCCCCGAGATGCGGGGATTTGTCGAGCGCATCGGCACGGATTTTGAGTTCCATCGCAGTAACTTCAATCCGGAAAGCGTCGATGCGACAAGTGCCGCGCTCGAAAGACTCTATGTCCTGTTCGGGGTTTCGCCCATCCCGCGCAGAATCATGCATGACGGGATATCCCCCATCGTGGCGAAGGCAACAACATGGGGAGACCGGCACCAGGAGCTATGGGAGCTGCTTGTTCCGTCGGGTGGCGCGGCCAGTACGGTGCAAGGGGAGGTCATCCGCATTTCGGGTCGTATCGCCAATGAGCTTGATGGCAACGGCGGCATAAACTGGGATGCGGACTTCAACCACATGGCGGATGCCCTGCTTAAGCACCTGGCATCCGGTAAGCCGCTGGGCGCCTCCGAGCTGCAGGAGGCGACGGATATCGTGGGCGACGTGAAGCGAAAGTCTGGTGATACCCAGCGACTATGCCAGTTAGCCGTTGATTGGGTGGCTCTTAATCCTGTCCCAGTAGCTCTTTCCAATCCGGGGTACAAGCGGTAGCCGTGCTACCAATGAAACGCCGCTCGATCGCATCCGTAGCCGCTGGAGCTGTATATGTCGAATAGAAAGCCATCCGCGAGCGCCGAAGCAGAGGCATCGCGTGCTCGCGCGTGGCTTGAGGAAGCGTGCGACTTGTACGAGACCGGAGAGCGACGTCGAACAGTCCAGCTCCTGTTGAAGGCGGCGTTGGCTGGCGTTCGGGAAGCACAGCTAAACCTGGCGAACATATATGACGACGCGGACGGCGTCCGGCGTGACATCGCAAAAGGACGGTACTGGTACAAGCGTGCAATCACGCAAGGATTGCCGGAGGGCGCCTACAACCTCGGTATGAGCTATCTGAATCGAGGTGACAAGCGACGGGCAAAGCGGTGGTTCATGGTCGCCAAGTCCATGGGAAGCGAGGATGCCGTTGAGCGACTGAGTAGGTGATTGCGATGGAAATCTTTCCATTCCTGACGGCCGAGGCAGGCGCCCCTGCCTTCAAAATAGAGAACGTCTATATTTCACGCCGAGCAATCGGCCGGATTCCGCGAACAGTACAAGGCATCACCGACGTCAAACTACGTGGCCGATTTGGGTCAACGGATGATGTTCGCGTTGAATTCAAATACCACGGCCGGGTTTACATCGTCTTAGAACCGTATGGTGACAACAGCGAGTACTGGATATGCCGGGAAAATCCGGGCGAGGGCTGGCACGACATTACAGAATTGTCGAACGCCTTCCTGCACTACCAGCCCCCATGTACCGCCAGGTTCTTGGCAATCTTGTGAGCTTGCGTTTTTTGCGGCGGCGGCGGTAGAGGTGGCAACGAGAGTCGTATCTGCGGACGACGACATTTTCATTACTGGTCCTGTGCGGCAGCCTCACGTCGGTGGACGGCTTAATGGCCTTACCCTCCACCAGCGGGACTACGCCATGAACGTCCGTTCCCATCTATCACAGCTGCAGAATGCGGCGGCCGAGCCGCCGCATGATCATCGAGAGCCCGGCAACCAGCCCCCGCGCCGGACGCAGGCGGAACAGCCCAACCAGACCAACCAGCCCCCGGGAAAGCCGGTGCCGGCGGATGCGACTGAAGAAAAGACCGATCCGTTGAAACCCTTCAAGGACCATTGACCGGAATGCCGCACAAGGGCGTGACTCTCCGTAGACAGCCTCTTGATCAGCGACCTGTCAAACCGGCGCTTCCAACCCGAGGGAGAAGGTCATGACGCGTCCGACGTTCCGAATGTCCGTTCTTGCCAGCTGTTTTGTTCTTGCCACCGGTGGTGGTGTCGTCCATGCGGCGGCAGCCGCGGACAACGGGCAGGCCGATGCCTCGTTTGTCAAAGCGGCGAGCGCCGCTGGCCTGGCTGAGGTCAAACTTGGCACCCTGGCCACGCAGAATGGCGGCTCTGAAGATGTCAAGGCGTTTGGCAAAACGATGGTGGACGACCACACCGCGGCGGGTGACGAGCTAAAGGCAATCGCGATGAGCAAGTCGATGCCCGTCTCGAGTGAGCCCATGCCGGCGGACGCCAAGGTGGCGAGCCAGATGGCGAGCAAGAAGGGGGTGGCTTTCGACTCCGCCTTCAAACAAAAAATGGTCGCTGACCACCAGAAAGCCGTGAAGTTGTTCAGCACCGAATCGACCAGCGGTAAGGATGCTGAACTCAAGGCGTTCGCTACCAAGACGTTGCCGACACTGAAGCACCACCTTGAAATGGCCCAAAACCTGCCGAGCGCGAAGTGATCGCCATGACCAACCGCACCCTTCAAGATCTGGCCAAGGCCATGGCGAGCATCGATTTCGCCATGCTCCAGACCCACGCCGCCAACGGCGAAATCGCAGGCCGCCCGATGAGCAATAATGGGGACGTGGAGTACGACGGCGACAGCTGGTTTTTCGGCTACGAAACGACGCATTTTGTCGCTGAGATCGAGGCCAATCCAGCTGTCGCCCTATCGTTTTCCGGCGCCAAATCGCTCTTGGGAAAGCCACCCCTATTCGTCGCGGTCGAAGGTCGTGGCGAGCTGATTCGTGACAAGCAGCTGATGCGGGATCACTGGCACAAGGAACTCGACCATTGGTTCGAGCAGGGCGTCGACACGCCCGGGATTGTCATGCTCAAAGTCCACGCCCGCCGGATCACTTGGTGGGAGGGTAAAGAAGAGGGCGAGATAACCCTATGAGGGTGTACTGCACGCTTTATTGACATCCGTGAAGGCAGGCTTTCGCTGGCCTGTCTACCTGAGGGGTGAGCACGGGCAGATATCGGATCCCAGGAAGGCTGCCCATGACGCCATTCGCTCGAAGCACTACGGGTGTGGAAGGACTTGATTCCATCCTGCGAGGGGGATTACCCGCCAACCGGCTCTATCTTCTCGAAGGGCAGCCCGGATCCGGCAAGACGACACTGGCGCTCCAGTATTTGCGCGAAGGCGTGCGCCTTGGCGAACGCTGCCTCTACGTCACCCTTTCTGAGACGGCCGATGAGCTAAGCGACGTTGCCGCGTCGCACGGCTGGACACTGGACGGCATTGACCTCTTCGAACTCGCTGCCGCGGAAGAAGTGCTGGGCGATGGCCGGCACCAGTCCGTCTTGCATCCATGGGAGGTAGAACTCGACGGTACCATCCAGCTCATCCAGCAACAGGTGGAGCGCATCAAACCGACGCGCGTGGTCTTTGACTCGCTGTCGGAGCTCAGGCTGCTTGCCCAGGATGCACTGCGGTACCGCAGGCAGGTACTCTCGCTCAAGCAGTTTTTCGCGCCCCGGAACGTGACTGTCCTGCTCGTCGATGACCTGACGGGGGAGGGCGGCGAGCGTGATGCCCATCTGCATAGCCTATGCCACGGCGTCATTTCCCTCGAGCGCCTCACCCTCGAATTTGGAGCCGCCCGCCGACGCTTGCAGGTGCAGAAGCTACGAGGGGTCAACTTCGTCGCTGGCTACCACGACATGGCGCTCGTGACCGGCGGTCTCGAGGTGTACCCACGCCTGATCGCCGCCGAGCACCACACCCCCTTTGCCGGTGAGCCCGTGCCCAGCGGCGTCGAGGGTTTGGACGGCCTGCTCTACGGCGGCCCTTTGCGCGGGACCAGCACGCTGCTCACCGGCCCCGCCGGAGCGGGAAAAACCAACGTGGCGCTTCAGTACGTCACGGCCGCGCTGGAGCGTGGCGAGCGGTGCTGTGTGTTCGAGTTCGATGAGCGCATCGGGACCTTGCTCACACGCTCGAAGGCGCTTGGCAATGACCTTCAGCCGTACATCGATTCAGGCCTTCTCGAGTTGACCCAGGTCGACCCCGCCGATATTTCACCGGGCGAATTTGCGTGGACCGTGCGCAAGGCCGTCGAGGAGCGAGGCTGCCGTCTGCTGGTCATCGACAGCCTTAATGGCTACATCGCTTCCATGCCACAGGAAAAGCAGATTCTCCTCCAGCTGCACGAGGTGCTTAGTTACCTCAACCAGAAGGGGGTGACGACCTTCCTGGTCAATCCACAGCACGGGCTGGTTGGCAGCATGTCGATAGGGAACATCGATGTCTCGTACATCGCAGACGCCATTGTCCTCTTCCGCTTTTTCGAAGCACGCGGCCGTATCAGGAAGGCGATCAGCGTGATCAAGAATCGCGGTGGCGGGCACGAGGACGCCATCCGCGAGCTGCGTATCGACACCCAGGGGATCCGGCTGGGCGAGCCACTCGAGCGCTTCCGCGGTGTGCTCACCGGCACGCCGGAGTTCGAGGGCGACAGCGTGAAGCTGCTGGACGAGCGTAGTGCCTAAATCAAGGCCCGTCAGCGTCCTCGCCCCCTTCGGTCGCGACGCCCAAAGCATTGCGTCCGTCCTCGCCTCCCACGGCATGACGCCAGACATCGTCGATAGCCTCGGCGCCTTATCCGACGCAGTCTTCAACGAAGCGGGCGCTGTCATCGTCACCGAGGAAGCACTTAACGGCGGCCTGTCCCAGTTGTCGCTGGCCTTGAAAGCCCAGGCCGCGTGGTCGGATCTCCCGTTCGTGCTGCTGCGCGCCCGGCGACCACCCGGCACCACACGACGCATGGAGCTCCCGCCCGAAGCGATCAACGTCATCGAACTCGAGCGGCCGCTTTCGTCGACATCGCTGATCAGCGCGGTGGAAAGTGCCTTACGTGCCCGTGCGAAGCAATTTGTCATTCGCGACCAGATGGTGGCGCTCGAGCATAGCCAGGCCGCCCTGCGGGCGAGCGAAGCCGAACTTCGCCTGATTGCCGACTCGCTCCCCGTGCTCATCGCCTTCATAGACAACGACATGGTGTATCGCTTCGTCAACCTGGCCTACGAGGCCTGGATGGGCCGACCGGTGCAGGACATCGTAGGTCGACGCATCGAGGACGTCATCGGGCCCGAGCTATGGGCAACGCGGCAGCCCGACATCGAGGTTGTACTCACGGGCGTGCCGGTTACCTCCGAGATTCGCTGGCCGCGGCCCGATGGGAGCCGACGCGACACGGAGATCCGCTACATCCCCCGCTTTGGCGCGGCGGGGACCGTCGACGGCTTCCATGTGTTTGCAGCCGACATCACCGAACGCAACGTCGCGTTGGAATACACCCGGAGGGAGGCAGCCCTCCTCGAGTCGCGGGTCGCCGAGCGAACGGCGGAACTGCGCGCGGAGATGGCCGCCCGGCAGGCGAGCGAGGAGGCCCTTCGCCAGGCGCAAAAAATGGAAGTGGTCGGGCAGCTCACCGGCGGCATTGCGCATGACTTCAACAACATGCTCACCGGCATCCTTGCCGCGATCGAGCTTGCGCGCTCAAAAATCGAGACGGGTGAGCCCGCCGGCATCCCGCGGCTGCTCGACATCGCCACCTCATCGGCACAACGCGCCGCCGGGTTGACGCAGCGCCTGCTCGCCTTCTCCCGGCGCCAGGCCCTGGATCCGAAGCCGGTGGACGTCGGGGCGCTTGCCCTGTCGATGGAAGAACTGCTCAGGCGGACGCTGGGCGAACGCATCCAGCTGAAGACGACGGCCAACGGTCCGCTCCCATCAGCCATGGTCGATGCAAACCAACTGGAAAGCGCACTGCTGAACCTCGCCATCAATGCCCGCGACGCGATGCCGGACGGGGGCGTGTTGCACGTCGACACCTCCGTCCAGGCCCTGCCAGACCATGCCGAAAGCAACGCAACCGACACCATGTTCGTGGTCCTCTCAGTGGCCGACACCGGCGTGGGCATGGATGAGGCGACCCTCGAGAAAGTATTCGAGCCCTTTTTCACGACCAAGCCCATAGGCCAGGGCACGGGCCTGGGCATGTCCATGATTTACGGCTTCGTGAACCAGACCGGCGGCCATATCCGGATCCGGTCGGTTCCTGGGGAAGGCACCACGGTGCGGCTTTATCTACCCATCGCCCAAGTGGCTGCGGTGGAAGCCGAGGAGGCGAGGGCACAAGCCGTCGCGACCGGCAGCGGGCAGCAGATTGTCGTGGTCGACGATGATCCGCAGGTGCGTTCCCTGGTGACCGAGCTCCTGGCCTCGCTGGGCTACGACGTGCATGGCGCGTCGTCCGCCGAAACGGCCCTCGAATATCTCCAGGGCCATGCCCGGGTAGACCTGCTCGTGACCGATGTAGGCCTGCCAGGACTCAACGGACGCCAGCTTGCCGATATCGCACGCCAGGCACGCCCCGGCTTACGCGTCTTGTTCATGACAGGCTATGCGTTCGGCGCCGTGGGGCCGGCGGACTTCCTCGACGATGGCATGACGATGATAGGAAAGCCGTTCCAGCTTGCGGAACTGAGCCGGGCAGTAGCGTCAATGCTCGGGTCAGGCTGAGTTCCCATGCCGCTGGCAATGTTGGGATGATGTGAGGGCAGGGCGTTTACACCGTCATCTATGTGGCCTGGCCCTTCAACATCCATCGCACGTTGTTTCACTGCCGCCTCCCCACACTGGGGCCATGACGACAGCCCAAGACAACGCAGCACTAAACGAATTCAATGCCCTCCTGGAAAGCGATGCGTTTCCTTGCTTCGCTGGCCGCACGGCTAATCGCAGGCACCAGGTCGACCATTTGTTCGCCCACGCCATGGGGTGTCCGTCGCATGACGGCATACTCGCTAAGGGCATTGCAGCCTTCGCGCAGGCCAACCCGCCCGAGGGAACGTTCCGCAGCCTCGTAGTCCATTTCACCGATGCCGATCCGGTTCCGGAGCCTCTCTTCGAGAAACTCCTGTTCGCGCGGCTCGAGGGCATCCAGCGAATCGACGCCCGGAAACACGCATGGGATCCCAAGGTAAGCAGTGACCCGGATGACCCGGCTTTCAGCATGAGCATAGGAGGCGAGGCGTTCTACGTGGTGGGGCTTCACCCGGGTGCGTCGCGGCCAGGTCGGCGCCTGGCGCACCCCGCGTTGGTCTTCAACCTCCACAGCCAGTTTGAATTCCTCCGCCAGCACGAGCGCTACGATCGGCTCAAGGCAGCCATCATCCAGGAAGACATCGAGCGCAACGGCTCGGCAAATCCGATGCTCGCAGCCCATGGCGAAAGCTCCGAGGCCATCCAATACAGCGGACGGCATATCACCGGTGAATGGCGGTGCCCATTCGCTCCAATCCACTCACCCGAAAGGGAGCGCGCGTGACGCCATCCACGATCCGGCCACAAAGTGGCACTGCTTTTCTCCTGAAAAAAGGCCAGCTGCTGACTGTCATTGATCCCGAAGGCCAGCAAGTAAGTGACCTCGTAGCCTTCAACGCGGAAGACACCGCTGAATGGCTTTCGAGTGGCCGTACGCTGGACTACGCAAGCAAGTTCCTTCTGACGACCGGCGATATCCTTTACTCGAACCGCAGCAATGCGATGCTCGCCATCGAGCGCGACGACGTGGGGCGGCACGATTTCCTTCTAGCGCCCTGTTCGAAGGAAATGTTCGCAAAACTGTATGGGCATGCGGAGCCGCATCGGGGCTGCTTCGGTAATCTGGCCGAAGCGCTGGAGCCTTACGGCATCACGCCTGACGCCATACCGACCGCGTTCAACGTCTTCATGAATGTGCAGGTGGACGGCCAAAAAGGGACGCTGTCAGTGGAGCCGCCCTTGAGCAAGGCGGGCGATTCCACCGCGTTCGTGGCCCAGATGGACCTCGTAGTCGGGCTCACAGCGTGCTCCGCCGGCCTATCGAACAACTTCCGATTCAAACCCATTCATTACCGCGTGGAGTGACTTGGTCGTCACGCATACATCACACCGGGAGACCGCCATGAACGATGAACAAAAAAAGGGTGAGGCCGACACAACGCCTCATCAGTACGACGACACAGCAAGCAAGCACGTGGAGAAAAAGCCGCGGAAGGACGAGTCTCCGCAGCAGGAACATAGTGACGAAGACCAAGGGTAGGGGAGCGACCGCTCTATCCGGTCTTCACATAGGTAAAAATACTTAGCTGTTATGATCGATTCATTGTCATGACAGCTAAGGATGGAGATGGGCCGGGAAAGACGTCGATGGTTTGCCCATGGCGACCGCATGGACGCTACGTCGCGGATGTTCTATTGCGCTGTCTGTCAACGCTTTATCCCCGGTGTCCACTTCGTCCGCTCGCTTGATTCTCGCTGCCGGGCGTCCATTGATCCTCGAGGCTCGGACTTTGACCCCGAGACGTTCTATCGGCCAGCGGATGCGGGCAATCTTTTTGCTGATTCGTCTTTGGCACGCGAGCCTTCGCGCCGGTGGTAGCATCTATTACGCGCACGTGATCGTGTAGTCAGACAGGTCTGCCGACATGATCACCATATCGCGCAGAGGAGCGCCTTCCGGCGACTTCAGGTAAATCCGGCGGCGCGTCGGGAATGCGAATCCGTTGAAGGTTTCATAACGGTCAAGATAGTGCGCAACAGGGTCCGTACCTGCGACCTCCACCGCGTAGTCCTCCCGACGAAGCAAGCCTGTTTCGTCAAAGTACAGCAGCTGCTCCGAAGCGACAGTCGCCATAGTGCCAGGAAAGGTGACCTTGACTACCTGCCAGGTCTCTTCGCCCTCGATCCACGGGCTCAATGGCTCCACGCGGACTTCGCTACTGTCCAGCAGAAAGGGAAGGTTGAAGTACGTCCACACGGCATGGCCAACAAAATAGACAAGCTGCGTGCGCGACCATGCGGTGTCCGGACGGAAGCTATCACGTGGGTCATCAAGCTCCTCGATCAGCCGACCATCCGCGGTAACAACGGCCGTTCGGCCCGGCGTGTATAGCCCTATGTGGCTGGCATGAATAAAGGGCTCAATGCTTACGTGCTGGCGGCGTGTGTCGACGGCCACACGGGTTGGCTTGCCTGCGAAGGCTTCCTGGCCGCGAAGCTTCAAAGCCAGCCCGTTCGGGAGGAAATTGGCGGTGATCTTGGTCACCGACTGCCAGCGTTCCAGTCCACCATGCGCTTCAAGCGCCTTGAGTATTACGTGTAACATGATTTCGCTCCAGCCCGGTGGCGAATATTTAAAAGTGGTCCGTTACCGCAAACCAATTTAATTCAGGGGCACGCCCGGGACCATCATCATTCATGCCAAATTTGGCATCAAACACGCCGCGGAGAGTAAGGGACCGCTCCTTGCGCATGAACATTTTGCGATCCGCGCTAACGAGCCCAATCACTTCGCTACCATGGCGACATGGATGCTCTGATAACTCCAGACGGTCGATATCTTGTCGTAAGAGGACGACTCTGGCGAACTGCCAATCCCGGTCTCGGTGAGCACGAGCGCGAGCGCTTGGTTCACCAACTGATGAAAGCCCGACGCAAGGTCAAAGCGGCGAAGGCCAATCAAGACACAGAAGGTTTAGCTGCCGCTCGCCGAGCCGTGGACAGCGCGAAGAGGTGTCGTGCGTCGCTAAGGATGGCGGCAAGCTACGCGAACCATAAGGCTCTGATTCGCATGCATTTCGGCGGAGGCTTTGCTAGGTGCCACGCCGATCGAGTTTATCGGCCGCTATGTTGAAGTCTTCCGCCAGCGGCACCAGCGTCGGCAGGAAACGGGCAGCGGCTGAGCGCGCTAAAGTTTCTGGCCGGAGCTTACGACAAATGGGGCTTCCCCTGAGGACTCTGCATGTTCGACTTGCTGACTGCCAACAGCGACACGCTTTGGAAAATCGTCAATGGCGCCTGGATCGTTTCGCTGGTCTTATGGCTGTGTGTCCGCGCCGGCTCCACTCATGTGCTGCTATCGCGCGCCTGGCGCCTCGTACAGGGCAAATCCAGTCGCACCGATCCGGTCATTGCGCGCTGGCTGAATGGCCGTGATGCTCTGATCCAGTTCCGCGTTATGTCCGGAGCGCCAGTGCGCACACTCGCCAATGCCCACCGTCTGATCGCGTGGGCCGAAGCGCAAAATGAAGATGTCGCCGACATCGCACGGTGTGGGCAGAATTTCGATGTTGAAACGTTGAGGCTCAAGGCGGTACCCCACGGCTTCTGGCTGCTCGTCGCCATCGTGGTGCTGGCCGCCTCGGTGGCTACGCTGGTGCTTTCCACCACCGCCACTTTCGCGCCCAGGGCTTGGGTCAACGTGAGGGAGCCCGGTGCTCACACGCTATACCTTTCGCCCAGCGATGCGCGCGTATGGCCAAGCAAGGCGCATTTCGGCCGCAGCGATTGCGAGACAAGCTCTACTCAAGTGCTCGCCGGACAGGTCGGCCTATCCGCGTCGGAGGTCACAGCAGTGTGCGGCTGGTTTGCGGATCCGAAGCTCGCCGAGCACCTGGACACCACCTTGCGTGAGCAGCGACAGGCGTTTGGCCTATTGGCGGTCCTGGCCGCGTTCTACGCGTGGACCAGTCGGAACTGGGTCGCCTGCACGGTCGCCGCTCGCGCTTTGGGAAAGCGGCTGGCAACCCCTCAGCCTGCATCGGAACGCACGGCGGACGCGCTGGGCACACAGCCAGATGACGACACAGACGTCACCTTGCCACCTCACGAGTGATCCTTTCCCGCCGGAAGAACGCACCCGGCCGTGCATGCCACGGTGAGGCTTGCCGATGATTGGCGATGGATGGTGGCGCCTTCGACCTCGGCACCATTGGCATCGGACGGTGTTACATCCTGACATTGTGACGGCGATGACTTGTTCGTAGATGCGAATTGTTGCACTCGCATGACGTTGCCCGGCGTATTAACGGGCAATATCCAGTTCACGAAAGGGCAGTCACGCGACCGCGTTCTGACATGGTGTAGGTGAGCGCCGCATACGTTTGTAGGGTTTCCCCTACAAACCGCAGCTACTTGCGCTGACGATTTTCGTAAGTGCCTGAACGGCATCAAATGGGCTTCGTGAGTGAAAAGCCCAATGAATCGCGCCGTTCAAATAGGCGCACATGCTTACGAGAAACGTCTTTTTATTGCGCTTGCAGCACGGTCATTTGCCGCTGAGAATTGCTGCGCAAAAGACGGTCAAGACACCCCACCTAACCGAGCAATAAATCCACCGAATGTGTTGCCGTTGAAGTTATTTAACTGGCGCACGTTTATCTCGATGCGCTAACGACAAGCACCGCATGAGGGGGACCTCTGCGGACAGGGAAAGTCATGCCTTCGCGTCAGATTCCTCCTTTTCGCTACGCAACTTTCGATTCGCTTTCTTCGTCAACCGCATCTCTTGTACGCAGCGCCGACCATGCCATCCCGGTCCTACGCCGATACGCGGCCGATCTTCTTTCAACCACCGTCCGCCGAGTGTCGACGTCAAAAGCATTCCAGCAGCTCGATGCCCCATTTGATCGCCTGATCCACCCTCTGTCCCGCTTCGTGGTTCGTGCCAATCACGCAGACAGGGATGTGTCACATCGAGTCGCTCGCGAACGTAGCGCGCTGGCGGGGCTGGAACCCGATGGCGCTGAGCTTTGCCGTGGATCATATAGCGACTTCCGCAGCACACTGGAACGCCTTGCCACTGCCGTCGTGGATTCGCCTAACCACATTCGTGAATCTGTTGTAGTTGGTACATCATATGATCCAGCAGGAAACCGCTGGCTGTACCTTCCGCCTAATATTGTAGACCAGGAGCTACAGCGGCTTTGGCGTGTTGTCCAATCGGATAGATCGGGGTCGCCTGTCTTCCTGGCAGCCATCGTCATGACCGCGCTGCTGACTATCCACCCCTTCACCGATGGAAACGGGCGTACGAGCAGAGCGCTCGCCAATCTCCTCATCTTTGGCGACGCTGCCATCGCGCGAGACAACTACATTCCATTCAAAGATCTCATGGCGATTAGCCAGAGTGGATTTGAGATCGCCTGCAACCAGGCGAGGTACTTCGGCCGTGTTGCGATCATTTGCCGGTGGATGGCAAATGCCGTCCTGCTCATTCACGAGCTGCAGCTAAGGGAACTCGACGTAATTCAGGAATTGCCTGGCTTCGGAGCAATGGCGCATCGCAGCCGGGCAGTAGCAGCACCCCCAACCATGGAGTGACATATGCGACAACTGACACGCGCGGAGCTGTTTCTTGTCTCCGGTGGCAACACGACGATTACCACCGTTGTTGTGACCCCGGATCCGCCTAATGATCCCACGCAACCCGGTGGCGACGGAAACGACAACCCGGGCGGCGGTACGGTTGGCATCCCGCCTCACCAGTAACGCGGCGTACGCCACGGAACGCCCTCACCGAGGGCCGTAATTTCAACCAGGAAGTTATACATGCGAACTCTAACAGCAGCCGAGCTGTTCCTCGTGTCTGGCGGCGACGTGACGCTGACCACAATCGTGGTCACCCCCGATCCGCCGAACAACGGCAATGATCCGCCGCCGTCTTCCGGAGGCGATGGTGGCGGCGGCCCAGCCGGTACTCCGACCCGGACGGGCACCCATTCCGTATACGACCGGAACTATTCGTCGAAGGTGGCTGGCGAGAACAACCCCGGCAACCTCGTTTACAACAGCTGGACGGCTTCCCACGGGGCAACCGGCGAAACCGCCAATGGCTTCGCCGACTTCTCGTCGGAGCAGGATGGGCGGCAGGCACTCGGCGATCTGATCGATGGCAATTACTACGACAGCACGCCCAACAGCCTTTCGCACGACGGCTACAACGGCGGCAGCACGTCGGCCCAGAACACCGAGTCGAACAACATCAACTCGTACATGGCCTCGCACGGGTATGCCGATGCGCAGAACGACACCATTCATAACATGAGTGATGACGAGTTCAACGTGTTCCTCGACGCGGTGACCAACGCTGAGGGTGGCACCAATATGTAACGCCCTGGCCGGCACCTCTCGGTGCCGGCCTTCTTCGACTCCCAGAGGTATTTATGATTCGCGCCTTGATATCCGCACTAGTCCTCACCGCCTCCTTTGGCGCCCTCGGGAACGAGGCGCTCACTGTGAGCAGCGACAGCCAGGCCGTCCTGGTGAAGGAGGGGCAGACGTCTCCGTGGCTCCACGCAACGATTCAGCAGGGAACGGCTCAGGACGCGACGGGCAAGGGCTCGCACCCGTACACCTATATCCACCTGGATAAGCCCATCAATTTCGCCGCAGGCTCCGGTCCCGACCACTTCTCCGAGAACGCCTATCACGTTTACGACCTGTCATTCTCGTCGGACAACTCTCAGCTTTCGTCCCAACTGGAACGCATGGTGGGCAAGTCCGTGTCTGTGCAGGGTCTCATCTCCGCTTCACCAACGGGGAAAAGTCCCACAGCGCTACACGTCGTCGTCAAGGCGATTGAGCCATAGGTTTGGCTGGACGACGCGAGGGAATGTGAGCTAATGCCCACCAATCGGAAGATGGATACAACCGATGAGCACCGCCGAGAGCTGCTACGCATCGAGGTGAGCAAGGCAAGGCGGGCATCGGCCTTTGGATCGGTCCGGCTAACTACGCCAGTCGGCGCGAGCGCGCTGGCTGGCGTCGGTCTGCTTCTGATTGTCGCGCTTGGCTGCTGGCTCGCCTTGGGGCACTACACGCGACGGGTGCACGTATCGGGAACGCTTGCCCCCGTTGGCGGCCTTGCGCCGCTGGAGTCGGCCACTGCGGGGATCATTACACGTGTGCTGGTTCAGGAGGGCGACACCGTGTCCGTGGGTACGCCACTCTTGATGGTCACGCAAGAGGAGTCCGCTGCCTCAACGGGAGATACCCGCAAATCAATTAGCGCGGCGATTCAGGCTTCGCAGACCAGTCTTGCGGAAGATATCCAGCTCACGAGCAAGTCCGCCAATGATCAACAGCATGCATTGACTGCCGACCACGCTTCGCTACAGCGACAGCTCGTGCAGATCGATGATCAGATCGCGCTCTGGCGCGCGTCCAGTGAACGCCAGGGTGCGTTGCTCGACAAGATCCATACCAAGCTGGCCTCGGGCGTGGTCTCCGATGTCCAGCTACAGGAAATGGAAGCGCAGCAGGACAATGCTCGTGGGCAGGTATCTTCACTTCAGCGCGAGCGCTTGCAAGTGACGCAGCAGATTGCGGAGAACGAGGCGCAACAGCGACAGGTCCCGCTTGATGCGGAACAGAAGCGGGGCGACTTCCAGCGGAAAATACTGGATGCCAAGCAGGTCTATCTACAAACCGAGGCCGACCGGCTCGTCATTGTCCGAAGCCAGATCAACGGCACGGTTGCAAACCTTCTTGTCCATCCGGGGCAATCGGTGACCGCGGGTCGGGAATTGTTAACGCTCGTGCCCACGAACGCCCAGCTTCAGGCGGAGTTGCTCGTTCCAAGCCACGCGCTCGGCTTCCTCGCCGAGGGTGACCACGTCGTTCTTCACTACGGTGCCTACGCGTACCAGAAATTTGGGCCCGGCCAAGGGACGGTGCAGCGAATTGGTAAGAGTGCCATGAGACAGGAGGACACCCCCATGCTTACCAGCCAGCAAGGCCCCGATCCGATGTATCGCGTTATCGTCAGCCTCGATCGGCAGACAGTCTCGGCCTATGGGCACGACAAGGGCCTTACCTCGGGAATGGCGCTCGACGCGGACATCATGGTTGAACGCAGAAGCATGCTCGAGTGGGTGTTCGAGCCCCTATACGGCATGGCGAAACGATAGAGGACGTGTGATGGACGACTTTAGCGATGCCTCGCCCGAGATGCCGGAACACTCGGCGTTTGGGAATCACTCAGCGCTGAATTTCAGCTGGATTCGGCGCGTTCCCCCCGTTCGCCAGACGGAGGCAGCCGAATGCGGGCTGGCATGCCTGGCGATGGTCGCTGGGTACTACGGCCACCACGTTGCTCTGGGAGAACTTCGCAAGCTTTACGCAGTGTCCACCAAGGGCATGACGCTGGCGGATGTCGTGCAATGTGCCGAGCTGCTTGGCCTGGCCTCGCGCCCGGTGAAGCTTGAGCTCAGCGAAGTATCGAATCTTGCAACCCCCTGCATCCTTCATTGGAACCTCACCCATTTCGTGGTTCTGGAGCGAGTCGCCAAAGGTTACCTGCACATCGTCGATCCCGCCGCGGGTGTACGGCGGATTGCCATAAGCGAGGCAAGCGATCATTTCACTGGTGTAGCCGTAGAGTTCACGACCGCCGCTTCCTTCGAGCGCAAAGCTGCGCCTCCACCCCTGTCGATGAGGAAGCTCGCCGGCAAGATCGCCGGGCTGCGGCGTGCCGTCGGGACGCTGCTAGGTCTTGCTCTGGTACTCGAGGTATTTACCCTAGTCGCCCCGCAATACCTTCAGATCACCGTTGACCAGGTCCTTGCAGACAAGGATCACGATCTGCTTGTCTTCCTCGGCCTTACGTTCCTTGGTGTCCTTGGCGCCCAGTCGCTGGTGGCTGCCGTCCGAACCTGGGCGCTCATGTGGGTGGGGAGCCAGTTCGTGTTCAGCTGGACCGGAAACGTCTTCCGACATCTTCTCAAGCTGCCACAGCCATACTTCCTGAGCAGGCATATTGGCGATATCACGTCGCGTTTTGCCGCGATCAGCACCATCCAGCAAACCCTGACCACTCAACTGGTCAGCGGGATACTCGATGGCGCAATGACAATCGTTACGCTCGCCGTCATCATCGCCTACAGCTGGCCGATGGCCTTGCTGACCCTCCTCGTTGTACTTCTGTACGCGGGTGCTCGTCTTCTCTACTTCCGAAGTCTCAGAGAAGCGAACCTGAGCCAGATCACCATGGACGCTAGGCGGCAGAGTCGCTTTATCGAATCCGTGCGATGCGCCCAAACAATTAGGCTAGCTAACCAGCAATCCATCAGTACGGCCCGCTATTTGAATGCCACGGCCGACGTTCTCAACACGCAGATCGCTGTGCAAAAGCTGTCATTGATCTTTGACACGATCAATGCCACCACGGCTGGCCTGCAGCGGATCGCTATGCTTTGGATCGGCGGATGGCTGGGGTTGTCGGGGAAGCTGTCGGCCGGCATGCTCGTAGCGTTCGTCGCCTACGCTGATCAGTTCGTTTCACGAGCCATGAGCCTGATCGACTATCTCATCCAATTAAAGCTGCTTCGCCTCCAGGGTGAGCGACTGGCCGATATCGTCATGACGGAGCCGGAACGGCACCTTCAAGGCTCCTACCTTGGCGAAGTCGACGATGCATCGATCAAGCTGGAAGGTGTTTCCTACCGCTACGGCATGGGTGAGAAATGGGTGGTCCGGAATTGCAGTTTTGAAATAAAATCGGGCGAATCAGTGGCTATTGTCGGGCCGTCGGGCTGTGGGAAGAGCACGCTGCTCAGGCTCATCACAGGCCTGATCGACGCAGAAGCGGGGATCATCCGCATTGGCGGAGCGGATCTTCGCAAACTGGGCAAGGCACGCTTTCGCTCTATGTGCGGCGTCGTGATGCAGGATGATCATGCATTGACGGGATCGATCGCCGACAACATATCGATGTTTGATCCCGGCAGCAGCATGGAGAAGGTGGAGGCAGCCGCACGGCTGGCTCAGTTGCACAACGACATCATCGCCATGCCGATGGGATACAACAGTCTCGTTGGAAGCATGGGATCAGCCCTGTCGGGCGGTCAATTGCAGCGGCTTTTGCTGGCCCGTGCCCTGTATCGCGAACCAAGGTTTCTGCTGTTGGACGAGTCGACCAGCCACCTCGATGTCACAACCGAAGCGCTCATCAATGCGTCAGTCGCTGATCTAAAGATCACCCGAGTGATCATCGCGCACCGGCCCGAGACCATCCGTAGTGCCGATCGAGTGCTTATGTTCGAAAATGGCGCGGTGCGAGCGTCCAGCGAATCGATGGGGGCCGGTCACGGCGTCACGGTGGCCGACAGCGACCTTACGGCGAGACCCGGTTAGGGCACAGCGCAAAGCCCGTTCGTCACACGTTGTGGGCACGCGGCGCGATCGAGCGAATTCAGGATTCCAAGAGCTTGGCGGTGGGGTTGAGTTCGACATCGGCCGCGCGAAATTAGCTAGTGACGCCGGCGACCGAGCGGTGATCGGTCAGCGCCACCAGGGCGGGCAGGGCGACGCGCTGGCGGGCGCCCTCGGTGATGAAACCCGAGGGAAGGCTGTGTCCGCCAGAATCGACCGATAGCTCGGCCAGATCCGGCGGTTCTGCCAGATTCGCCGGAAGAGGCGCCGTCAGTGATCGCCGCGGTCGCCAGTCAGACGCCTAACGCATCGGCGGCGCGGCTTAGCAGCGGCTTGTCGGGAATCGATGCTGCCGTTACCCCGCTTTGCTGGGTTTTGCTGTGCTGAGCATGAAAAGGGATTGAACGCGCGCTTCGGAGACGCGACTTCTTGGGCGGTGATCGCCTCGGGGCGCGGCCCAAGAGCGGCTTGTCGGAGTACGAGCTCGCCGTGGCACCGCTCTGTTGGTCTTACTGTGCTCGAGGCGGTAGACGTAGCTGCCGTGGAGGGGACGCCCAGATCGCCCATATCGGCGTCAGCGATTTCGCTGCGGCAGCGGCGGGCACTGGCAATTCGTAAGTAGAGCAGCGCGAGGTCGCGCCGACACTTTAGGGTGTCCTCGCAGGAGGCGAGCACGGCCTCAGGCTCGTTCAAGGTGGCCGCGGCTTTTCTGCGCGGTCGCTCGCCGTGCTCCAATCAATTGCGGGAGCGCCAACGTCCAGCCTGGAAAATGTGGCGCGAAACGCCGGGAGTGCGCGTAATCCTGACGCGAAGCGGAGAAAGGGCGAATTCGTGTCAGTTCGCGACACGATTGGCGGCCCGCTGGGACTGGACCTTCGCAACATCATTTCGGTCCACGACAGAGTTACGCGCAGGGTGACCGACTCATGGTGGATCGGGGCGATTGTGTCTGGAGCGGTAAGTTACTGATTTACGGCTTCCGAACTTCAGCTTCCCGACATAAATATGGGTCGCGACGCTTTTAAAGGCTGGGCGCCTCATTTGAGGGCTAGGTGACAACAAAGGTGATAGCAGGGGTGGCGCACGCCTTGTACGCTATCTTTATATGTTGACATAATATACATTATGCGCACATATGTGGATGCATTTGAAAGCTCTCTTCTGTCGCTTGGCTGTCGGGACCGGCTTAAAAATGTCCTCACAGGCTTAAAGATGTCCACTGCCTTAAAGATGTCCTCGCCGTCCTGTAGTGCGCACTGAAGAATGCCTTGGCACCGCAGTTTGGGTGCCCAGTCCACGCCTTAATCGCTGCCTACCTTTCCGTGGCGACCAGGCGCCAGTGCCTAATTTTCTGTGACGACCACACGATGATGCTCAATGTCACTGGGATGCCCAACGCACACTGGGGCAATTTACGAAAGTCAGATCAGGCTTTTGAAGCCACTCATGTTGGATGCGGTCGTGATGTGTGGGCCAACGATGCCATAAGTCTGCGCACATGCCACGGACAAATTTGGGCCACCACCCCTAGCGTTCAACTAGTTTGTGCCGGACCCCGCAGACAGCCAAGAATGTTGGACCACAGCCACATGAGTCCCACGGATCCAAGGAAGTGAGGGCTGCTTAAAACAGCACATGACCGTGCACGACCGTTCCTAATGGCATCTGACTTACACTGGGCTTTCTTACTAGGGTGAGGAAAATCGAATGCCTTCCTACCGGTCTATCTCTCCTGAGCAGGCGGCGATCAGTGCTGCAGTTGCAGTGCGCGACGAATTGCTGGATGCCGGCTGGCCCTCCGCCGTGGAGCTCGCCCCGCTGTTGAAGCGTCACACCGACGAGGCGCGCGTATGGCTGCTTGATGAGCACAAGCACGGACGGCTCCTGGCAGTGTGGTCGAAGCGCAACGCCGACTTTGTTTTTCCCTCCTTTCAGTTCGATCGTGAGGGTATACGTCCCCGGCTGGAACAGTTACTCGATGCCTTGGGTGGCATTCCAGGCCTTGATCCGACGACAGATCGTGGTGGTTGGTCACGTGCGTTTTGGCTCTACGGCTGCAGCGATCGCCTAAGTGATGCGGCACTGGGATTGGGGCCGAACGAAGACGGGAGGACCGCGGCCGAGCGCTTCGAGACCGTGCCTGATGCGGTGATCGAGCTTGCCCGTGAAGAGGCAACCTTTGACCCTGATGGCGCCTGGTAGCGGCGTGTAACGCACGTAACGCCGAGGCAGGCGGCGACCGGCGGTGTGTGGCACGGCCCTCGCGAGACGCCTACTCAACCATTTGCACCGAGGGATAGAACCCTGGACTCGATGTCACTGAAGCGATAAAGGCGCCCGCCTTAGGTAATAGAGATGGTGACCTGGGCGGACTATTTCGCCAGCTGCCGATGCAGCGCTGAACGCAAGCGTCAGGGACTCAATGGACATACGTACCGCTGCGAAGTCGTTCTCCGCTTGGAATCGCCGCAAACGCCAGTTATCGAAACCGTTGATTTCTCCGTGATCTCCAAAGTCGAAATCCACCTTCCAGCCGGGTCCTTCAACCTCACACCCATACCCGTGCTTCCTGAAACGAGCGTTATCGCTGAGGACAATCCCTGTGGGGAGCCGAGACGCCGCCCATTGCGCGTTGCTCTCCGGCATCGGCACTCCCGCGTTCCGCAACAGGACGACTGCTCGGGCGACCGCGCCGATATAGCTTTCGATGAGCAAAAAAAGTTGCCTATTCACACTTACATCCTCTGCAATCAGTCCAAGCGCACTATCACGGTAGACCAAGCAGCTTTTTGAACGCACTCATGGCGACGTCTTTGCCGAGTGCGCGCACCACACGGCCAGCCAGAGCAAGTGCGTCCGAGGCATCATTCTCCCACTCGATATAAACATGTGTGCCGGTCTTGAACGCGAAGTGATCGCACATTCGTCTGAATTCCGCGCGGCGGCTCGTTTCAGTGAGCCCGAACCCCATCAGATCCACGTAATCGCGGATCGCCCCGGTCGCCACCATGCGCCCCTCGGCCTCCCATGCTTCACCGGACGGATGCTGCAACTGGATCTGCCCACGCTCTTCCTCCGCGCCGCTTTCGTCCACCGGCCTGAGAATAAGTCCCGTGGCAAGCTGGCGCGCTACCCCCGTCCCGTCCTGGTGCTTCAGGTCGTAAAGTGGAAGCAAGTTTCCGACGAACCGTACGATGCGCTCGCTCAGTTGGCGTTCTATGTGTGGCCTCCTAACGGCAAAAGCGTTAATTGATTGGTGTGTCATCGTTCAATTGCTGCAATTTACTGAAAAATATGCCAAAAAAGTTGCTCCAGCAATAGCGAATAATGGCAGTTATTCGCTATTATGGTTTTCAGTGGCCCAGCCTGGCGATCAATTTCCTATGCCTAAGTCAACGTACCCTGCTCTACCTATCGTGCAGACACTTGATGCGCTGTCCTCGGTGCCTGGTGTATCCGCGACCGTGCGCGAGCCTCGCGCTGCCCTAGCGACGTCGGTGGATCAGGTCTTGACCCGCCTGGCGAGCTGGTCGACTGACTTTGCCGCCGGCAGTGCGTCGGCGACAGTCAAGGCCGTCCGTTCGGACTGGGCGCAGTACCTGGTCTGGTGTGACACGAGCGGAAATTCACCGCTGCCAGCCTCCGTTTTGCAGCTGGAAGCCTTTCTGGTCGACGCCATCGATCGTGGCCGCAAACGCGCTACGGTGGATCGCTATCTGTACACCGTGGGCCTGGTCCACGCCGCGGCGGGTCTGCCGAGCCCGTCCAAGGATCCCGACTGGTCGGTGAAATGGAAGAAACTGACCCGGCGCCTCAAGACTACGGGCGGGCATATGCGCAAACAGGCGGCCGAACTCGACATGGGCGGCGTCTCCGCGATCCTCGCCACGTTGGGCGACAGCCCACGCGACCTGCGTGATGCTGCCCTGCTCTCGCTCGCTTCGGATACGCTGTGCCGCGAGTCCGAACTGGTGGCGATCGAGGTAGCGCATCTGCACTTGAATCGTCGTCGCAACACGTGGTCGTTGCACGTACCGTTTTCCAAAACCAACCAGGACGGCGAGTCGCCTGACTTCCGTTTTGTAAGCCAGGAGACGATCGTCCGCGTCCGTGCGTGGCAAGCCACGTCCGGCATCACGGAAGGCGCCCTTTTTCGGCCCGTGGGCGGTCGCCCCAAGCTCGCAGGTGATGCCTCCCCTGCCCTCCTGCCGCAGGAGGTGGCTCGCATCTTTCGCCGACGCGCCAAAGCCGCCGGACTGGAGGGCGCCGCGGCGATCAGTGGGCATTCGGCGCGAATTGGATCGGCAAACGACCTTGCTGAGAACGGTGCTACCAGCACACAGATCCAGCAGGCTGGCGGGTGGAAAACAGAACGAATGGTCACGCACTACACGCGCAAGTCGCTTGCAGGTCGCGGCGCCATGCAAGACCTCCGGCGTACAGATCCTGCCAAAACCTCCGACTAGAGGTGCTTGCCTTGGGCTAAGACGATGGGCCGCGCATCTGCAATTCAGTGCGATGCTTGCTAATTCAGTGCGATGCTTGCTGTGTCACGTCGTGGGAAGCTGTACCTGCACTAACGGGGGGCAGCTGAAGATAGGCATAGCAGGTAAAGGCAGTCGCCAAAAGAAGGACACCTCCGAGCACCCATGGATATCGAGCGACCCATGACGCGCGGGCCTCAACGGCATCATAAATGGTGTTTACGCGCTTGTACTGTCCGGGGAATCGCTCCTTCATTGCCTTGCGATCTAGCGTCAACTCGGTGGAACTTGACCGATCGTCTGAACATGACCAACTAAAATCATGACGCAGATAATGAGGAATACCAGTGACGCAATGAGAAGAGCTGTATTCGCCAAGCCAGCGGTGGCGTCGGCCTTCATTTGGCTTACTAAAAGACCCTGTGCGACAGGTATCCGGATAAAATTGATCGACCGGCGACGCGTTGTGCGCATTTAGGAAGCTAGTGAATACCACCTCATTCTCCGGCCACACCACCTTGGTGATCTCATCTAGGCTAACAGGCGTGCCACGATCAGCTTTTGTGATGTGATCGAATACGTGCCGAAGTCGTGCCACGCCATCATCTTCAGCGAGAACACCGGCAGCCTTTCGCTCGGCGATGAACTCTTGAAGGACTGCCACGAACTTCTTGGATTCTGTGCGCGGGTCAGCCGTCACGTCGCAACCAATGAATTCACGGAAATAGTTAGAGGCATGGCCTTGCTCGCGCTTGCTGACGAATGTGACGTAGCGCTCGAGACGCTCGCTTCTCCATGAAGACAAGTTAAGACGCGCTGCGACCTGGAGGGAGTCTGACCTGCCCCCAGCAGCCGTACCAGTGATCACTGTGAAAGTCCGGGGTTGGAGATTACTGCGTTGTTGGCCGATTGTGCGCGGTGATAGGCAGCGAATTTCGATGGTGGGATGCGGCCACAGCTGCTATGGGGCCGAACCTCGTTGTAATCCCGACGCCAGCTTCCGATGACGTCTCGCGCTTGAGTCAGTGACGTGAACCAGTGCTCGTTGAGACATTCGTCGCGGAACTTGCCGTTGAAGCTTTCGATGTAGCCGTTCTGCGTGGGGCAGCCCGGTTCGATGAGGATGTGTTCGATGCCATGCTGCTGCGTCCAGGCAATGAAAGCGCGACTGGTGAATTCCGGCCCGTTGTCGGTTCGTACGGCGCATGGATGGCCACGGAAGCAGGCCGCCCGATCGAGAAGCCGTACGACGTAGGCACCGCTGATGCCATGATCCACGGCGATATCCACGCTCTCACGAGTGAAGTCATCGACCACGGTCAGACACTTGATCCGGCGCCCGTTGGCTAGTGCATCGAAGACAAAGCCCATGCTCCAGGTCTCGTTCGGCCGGCACGATGCGCGCAGTTTCTGGCGCTCGCCGACTGGGCGCTTAGCCTTGCGTCGACGGCGCACCGACAGCTTGGCCTCCTGATACAGGCGATACACTTTCTTGTGGTTCACTGTCGGGAATTCCGGCTTCAAGAGGTCGTGCAGGCGGCGATAACCGAAGCGGCGGCGCGCTTGCGCCAGCTCGACCAGTCGCAGCGACAACGCCTGCGTGGCAGGCGTCGGTATCGGCTCATGACGGAAAGCATCGCGGGACAGCCCCGCAAGGCGGCAAGCCCGGCGCTCGCTGATCGGCGTCAGCTCGCACATGCGCCGGATTGCCTCGCGCTTGCGTTGCGCGGCTAGCGTTTTACCCCGAACCCGACCTTCAGCGCCTCGATGTCCAGATGGGCCTCTGCGAGCAGACGCTTGAGCCGACCGTTCTCGGACTCCAACTCCTTCAGTCGCTTGGCGTCCTCGGCCTCCATGCCGCCGTACTTGGCCCGCCAGGCGTAGAAACTCGCGGGGCTGAAGCCATGCTGCCGGGCTAGCTCCGAGACCGCCATGCCGGCGTCGGCCTGTTTGATGAAGCCAATGATCTGCTCGGTGGTGAAACGACTCTTCTTCATGTCCGTCCTCGTGGTTGACGAACTTTACAGCTTCACATGGTACGGCTCAGTGGGGGCAGGTCAGCAAGGCGCGCCCCCCTCGCATCGTGCCTGATGCTACGGCTGTCATCTCCGCGAGGCAACCGGCCGTGGCGACTGCGAACGGTACCGGGCCGGTATGCATCAGACTGGGCAGGTCTGGCCCCTACACGTCGTCCGAACGGGTATCTTTTCACACGAGGCGCGCCACACCGTATCTTACCAAGACCCCATGACATACACGCTCTTGCCCTAGCGGCGTCGTGGCGGACGTCCCCTAGCCGCTCGGCCCAGTGAGATAATGCAGGGCAAAATCGCTGCTTGCGCAGAAAAAGCCAAAGAGCAGGCAGATTTGGGAGGTCTCCGGCGTCGACGTCGCTAGAGATTGACCGGGTTCGAAACGACCGCAGTACCGTACCCGATATTTACAGCACCGAACTATTGGGCAGCCTGTTGACGTTCACATTGAACTTCCATGGTGATGGAGGCGCGGTCCTGCCCCGGCTCCGATTTCTCAAAACTTGGCCCCCACGGAGTCCGCTCTCGCTCCAAAATGATGTAGCGACCCCGGCACGCGCGACCTGCAGCGGCGTAGCACATAGACTCCAGGTCCACGCATTCAACGTGGACATGACCAGATTCATCGGGCAGAGGCTGGTAACCTGCGCACCCTGCCAGAGCGACTCCTACCACACCCAATAAGGTGCTTGGCATGACATACCGCCATGAGAATCTCACTCGGCTGCCTCCGTGGGCAGCACGCATCCACGCTGATCATCGAAGGATAGCCAAAGGGTTCGTTCTGCCGATAGCACGCCGGCACCCAAGATGTAATCGGCGGCCATGTCTCCTGTGACAACACGCACCTGCTCGGTCATAGCAGTATGTCCAAGCCCGACCGACTGGGATGTGATGCTCGACTTGACTTCAGTCGGCCCGGCGACAGACATCACATCGATCGATTTCCCGGGCGCCTCGCCGGGCAGCGCTCGGCGCGTGACGCCACCATTGTTTCCAGTGTCGACCATGAATTCTTTCGCGATCCCATCCACCGTTCCGGTCAGGAAAATTTGAGCAGGCCGCGCACCCAGCTCAGAGTGCAACGCTATCCGACCCGTGCAGGTGGAAGGTAAGGTCGGCCCGCCGAACGCCAACGCTTGGCGACTAAGGCGAAGCGGCCCGGGGAGTTGGCGAAGTATGTCCATTCCAAGGACCGAAAATGGTTGGTCCCAGACGCCGATGTTGGCATCCCCGACCCGAAACGCCCCCAGGTTCAGGCTCCCCAGGAGGGCTGCCTTCACTGCGACGCTTTTGGCCACCTGAGAGGGCGCGACCTCCATGACGGTCTCCGAACTCTGTCTGGCGTTGACGCGCTTGGCGTCTTCGCGTGAGAGCACGGTCATCTGGGTTCCCGTGTCGACAAGAAGTGTTAGCTCCACGCCATTCGCCCTTGCTTTGACGGAGATTAGCCCTGTGAACCCACTGAGTGCGGGCCCTGTAGCTTTCAGTATTCCTCCCGTCTTGCTCCGATCGTACGTCGGTGCGGGCCATTGGGCGAAAGCAGCTGCATCGGGCGATTCCAACGCAGCATCGCGCAGTTCAACACCCGCCACCTTTGGTAAGAGGGGGTATAGATCCCTCCGCGCGTGCGCTGCTTCAATCGTCCAGTCTTTGAAACGCCCAGCCAAAAGCGCGTTCCCGACATGAAGCTCGCCACACGCCATGAGCGTATTCATCTCCGCAGGCTGCGAGGACTTCGCCAATCCGTAGCATTCGGCAGCTTTGGTCTCGGATGCCACAAGATCATACCTGGCACGCGCAGCCGTAGCTGCCGCGAACGCTTTGAGCACTGGGTAGGGGTTACGTTCGGCATAGGCATCGAGAACAGCATCATTGCCCTGAAGGGCCGCCTGGACAAGCGGCGAGGCGCGTGCCGGCGACACATACTTGATTTGGACAGCACTGGCATCGAAGACGACCAGATAAAGGCAGGTGGCAACCCATACCGCATGCTTCATCGAAGACATTTCTCCTAACAAAGAGGCGCGCAGCATCGCTGCGCGCCTCGCACATCAATCGAACGGAATGTTGACCCCGCCTTCGAAGTAGATCCCTCGATCCTGGCTCTTGCCAACCGCAAAACTGAAATACTGCGGCTGCGGGCCTGAATGCGTCACCATGATGGAAGCTTGGTCAGTCGGTCCCCAGCTACCGCCACCGATATCAGAACGAGCCTGCACCTTCCAGCCGCCAGAGTCGTAAAGTGTCGTGACGGCATGCCCCTTGACCAAGTTATTGGTATCGATATCAATGCCCAAGGCTACACCCGGCGAGGCCTGGTAGTTAAGGTGAACCTGGCCGAAGTTTGCGCTATTGAACGAAGCATCAATCTTCATGTCGGAAAGCTGTGCCGATCCGGACAGTGTTTCCGTGTAGTTGCCATTTAGGTACGCCAGCGTACCTGAGATGGTCGCGCCATTGCCCATCTGATACGTGTCCATGAGCGTGGCGCCGCCATTTTGGAACGAGAGGGCGCCATTGTTTCCGTATGAGTCCAACCCAAACTTCGCGCCGGTCACGTGGGCTGTGTTGTTAAAAATAGGCGACGCAGACACCGTGCCCAAGCCATCCTGGAAATGAAAGTGAATACCGTTAGGATCGGCGTTGCCCCCGCTAGAGCTCGCGCCACCACTCCCGCCACCGGGCCACGTGCCTCCGCCACCGCTGCCGCCACCGCTGCTGCCGCCTCCGCCGCTCGGGAAACTCCACCCACCACCCGAGGGCGCTGTAACGGTAATGGGCGGCAGATCGACCGTGCCTCCGTCATTGCCAGGGTCAAGCTCCATTGGCCGCAGGCTGCCGTTGACACGCTCCATCCTCCGGCCACCACAAACGGCCGCCAGCTCACGCAACTGTAACTCGCGCATTGCTTTCTTCCTTCTCAGTTTGTTGAAGGACCTCACCCGGTGGCGAGGACCACTGTCGCCTGGCCTCCGTTAGTCGACCGCTTGACAACACCAGAACCCTGTCCGCAGCAGCGACTGTTTCCGCACGGTGGGCCACGACGACACGTGTGATCTTCAACTGCGACAGCATTTCGGCAATGGCTCTCTCACGAGGCAGATCCAGATGGCTGGTCGCCTCGTCGAGCACCAGAATCTTCGGCTCGGCGTAGAGGGCTCGCGCCAATAACAGGCGCTGCTGCTGCCCGCCGGAGAGTGAAGAGCCCATGTCGCCGACAAGCGTGTGGTAACCCATTGGCATCGCAAGAATGTCCTCGTGAAGCGCGGCAAGTCGTGCAGCTCGCTCGACTCGCTCAGGGGTCGCTTCCTCAGCGAAAAAAGCAATGTTCTCCGAAATGGATCCCGCAAATAGGTGATCGTCTTGCATCACCGTACGCGCGATGGCCCGATAATGCGATTTGCCGACCTTACGCAGGTCCATGCCACCGACATGGATCTCGCCAACCAAAGGATCAAGGAGGCCAACCATGAGCCGCAAAAGCGTGCTCTTGCCCGCACCAGATGCGCCCACGATAGCCACACACTCGCCAGGATGCACTTCGAAATTGCACTGCTCCAACACCCATGGCTCGCCGGCGCCATACCGGAATGCAACATTCTTGAAGGTGAGTGATGGTTCCAGGGATGGGTGGGAGTGCGTACCTTGAACACTGGTCTCCTGGGGTGTCAGAACGATATCGGCCAGTCGTTCAGCCTGAAGCCGAAGCATCCTAAGCTCGATCCCGTAGTCGATCATGCTGGATGCCCTAGCCGAGAACTGGTCCGCATAGGCAACGAAAGCCATGAGCATACCGGCGCTCATCTCGCCCTTGAGCGCCAGCGATGCGCCTAGCCAGAGAATGGCGATGCGTTGCGCACCTGAGGACAAGCCGCCAAGGCCTTGGAAGATGAGCGTAAGGCGCTGGACTGTGACCGAGGTGTTTAACGCGTCCGCCGTGGCGTTCAAGAACCTGCCGGTCTGGCGGGCGACACCATTCTGAAGACGGATGGCCTGCGAGCCGCGTATTGACTCCATCAAAGTCGTTTGCTGTTTCGCGTTGACCATGATGAGATTGAGTTTTGCTTCTCGGAATGTACGGAAGTACAAAAGGCGAAGCGCCGCATAGACCACGACGCTACAAAACGCGATCATGGCCAGTGGGATGCTGTACACGAAGAGCAGCACTAGCGTGAGCGCTGCCATCGTGCCGTCGATCAGCACCTCGATGAAACGCGTCGTCAAGGTTTGCTGGATCGCCGAAACAGCGCCGAAACGGGAAACGATATCGCCCAGGTGGCGCTTGAGAAAGTAGTCTTGGGGCAACTTGAGCAGGTGCTGAAAGACGTTGCCGGTCCATCCCAAATTGAAAGACGTGCTTAGCCAGACGACCGTCCACGAGCGCAACGCCGAAACTAGTGTCTGCACGACAAGCAAGCCGGCAAAGCTGTAGCCCAGAAAGGCCAAGAGATCGTGGTCGTCGTCGGCCAGAACCTGATCCACGACAATTTGCAGGTACTGCGGTGCCAGCAGGGCAGCCAACTCCAAGACTAAAGCCAGCGCGAGAATTTGGCCCAACCCTTTCCAGAGCCCTCGGACCGATCCGGCCAGCGCGTGGAGTGAGACCGGCGGCGGCTTGGCCTGCCGTGCGAACGTTGCACCGCGCAGAAGTTCCAATGCCACGCCAGTGAAATGTGCGCTGAAGTCACGCAGGCTCATGGTGACCGCGCCGACGGCTGGGTCGTGAACCGTAATCCGCTGCCCGCGCACTGCCTTCAGCACCACGAAGTGATCCATGTCCCAGTGCAGGATGCAGGGAACGCGCAAGGCGGCGAGTTCGTCAACCTCGAGCCGCACCGGGCGCGCGGCGAAACCTAGCCCATCTGCCATGGCAATGAGCTGTGCGAGGTCCGTTCCCTTTACTGAAAGAGCGAATCTCTGACGCAAAGCCGCCAAGCTATGATGCTGTCCATGGTAAGCCGCGACCATTGCGAGGCAAACCATGCCGCACTCGGCGACCTCAGACTGACGGATAACGGGAAGCCTGGACGATAAGCCAAAGTTCAGGCGTTCAATGAATTCACTCATCGTGCCGGCTCCGACTCGTCAAAACGATGGGCGAGCCCGTACAGGGGCTCGAAAACCCACTCGATCACGCGGCGCTTCTCCAGAAGGATGTCAGCTTCCACAGCCATTCCCGGACGCAGCGGTTCGGGGCGGTTGTAGGCAACCACCGATTGCGCGCGCAAATTGACGTCCACCCGGTACATCGGCTCGTCGACTGGCGCTTCTCCACGCAAGACGCCGATCTCCGCGGGCGTTAAGGCGCTGCGTGATATCTGAGCCACAGCTCCATGCTCGACGCCGAACTTTTGATACGGAAAGGCTTTATAGTGAAGCGCAACGAAAGCCCCACTGCGTACGAATCCGACGACATCGCTTGGTACCAACATCTGGGCCTGCAAGTCGCCCTGCTCCGGCATAATCGCAAGGACGGACTGGCCTGCCTGCACCGATTGAGCAGGTTTTATTAATATGGATGTTATGGTCCCGTCGACAGGTGTAATGACCGTAACGGCACGTCCAGCTTCGTTTTCCAGCAGTTGCTGGTCCATTTGTGACAATTGGCGCTCAAGATCGCCTCGTCGGGCTTCTGCCTTCAACGGGTGCTGATCAATCTGCGTCCGCAAGTTTGCTATTTGTTGATCGATGTCCGACCGCTGGCGGCTTAACACCTTCAGCTGATTCTGGGCATCGATCGCCTGTGCGTTCTGCTGCTGAAACTGGAAGGCGGATACATAGCCCTTTGCGCGAAGGGGCTCTATCTTGTCGAGAAGTTCCTGGCTAGCGCTGGCCTGACGCTCAGCCAGGGCCACCTGTTCAACCACTCGCTGGCGTTGGCTCAATGCAATCGCCAAGTTTTGCTTTAGATCGGCAAGCGCCGTTGCATCGACGAGCTCGCCATTACGAATCGCCGTTCGTAGCTCTTGCTTCTGGCGGCGGACGCCGGCAGAAATCAGCGCCGCGACCTCCTCGCCTGCCTCACTCCGCCGCTCAGCGATGATGGTCCCAAGGACGTCCCCGCGTTTTACTCGTTGTCCTTCGACCACGGAGAGGGTAGACAGGGTTCCGGTCAACCGAGCGTTTATTTCTATCAAGCCCGCGGCAGGCACCAGCGTGCCGGAGGCGTGGATTCGACGCGTGTAGTGACCGAAGACCAACCAGATCAATAGCGCGCCGCTTACGGCCATTGCGAGCGCCACCCACACCGTATTCCGAGGGGGACTGGCGATCTGCACTGTCCCGAGCGCGGGCACCGAACGTGCCTCCAGCGCTTCTTGTCGGAAAAGCTCCATTGATGATGTGCTCCATGCATCTTCCCAAGCCGTCAAGCTCGCACATTAATGCGTGCCAAAATGCCAAATGGATCACGCAATCGTCAAGATTTTGACGGCCGCAGCAATAACTCGCGCCGGACAGCGAAGCCATGAATGGCTTCGCGTTCAACGGTCGCATCAGCTGGGCGTGCGCCTGTTTCGAGCGCACCGGGCGCCTGCCCTGCTGACCGCGCAAGGCGCCCTTTTGCTGGCCGACGCACGCCACATCCTCGCCGGGCTCGACACGCTCAAGGCCCGGGCCCGGCTCATGACCGCCGGGGTGGAACCGGAACTGGCCGTGGTGATCGACGTCTTCTTCCCCACCGACGTCGTCAGTACCCAGGCCCGCGCGTTCGCCGCGACGTTTCCCCTGACCCCGCTGAAGATCTTCGTCGAGGCACTGGGCGCGGCCTACGAGCCGTTGCTGGATGGGCGTTGCCAGCTGGGCATCCTGCCGCCCTTACCGCAGGCCTTTCCTTCCCTGGCGAGCGAGCGGTTGGGCGAGCTGCCCCTGCTCGCGGCGTAGTCCGGTGCCCGCGGGGAGGGCATCAGCGCGGCCAAGGAGGAGATGAAGGGAACACCTTCTCCCTGCTCCGGAACCCTTGTCCGCCAACAACTTCAGGCCAGACAGGGGGTTGCAATCAAGAGTACCCATGACGGGACTTCGTTAAGGATATCATCTGTCCATCAGCCTTGGGGGGGAGGATTGAAGATGGACGAGCAGAACGACGTCAAGAACAAGGCCTTCGATATTGGCTACCGGACTATGGTTTCAGTCATGCCCCAAGGCATCGATGAGTTTGCCAAATGGCTGACCACAGGCGTCGGCGCCACCGCCGCCCTCATGGTCGCTAGCGCCGACAAGCTGTTGCCGGTTCTGGGCGTGTCAGGCTTCAAGTGGTCGTTCTACTTTCTCCTGACCAGCGTCGCACTGGGTGTCATTAGCCGGCTGCTGGCGTCAGTGGTCACTGTGGCGATGCAGGTGCTGGTACGCATGGAATCCGAGTTGCCGGGTGTAGAGGGGGATGCATTGAGGGTGTCGTTCCTCGCAGACCTCCCTGACCCAGAGATGGAAGCACAGGTCCGCGAGGAATTCCTTGCTCCCATGCCTCCCCATGTGCGCTTCATGACCCGCTGGCTATCACGGCGGCGGAAGAGGCCACAGAGACTTTCCCTCCTTGGGAGGGTGCTGGTCAAATCAGCCACCCTGCAGGCGACAACGGCCATACTGGCACTCATTTTTGCAGTCATCGGAATGGCGTTCGCAGTCGCCGCCTTGGATTTCAACGTAGATGTGCCGAGGGTCGCTGGATCACTGATGCCTGCCCTGAACTGAACGTTTCGTCGGCAAGGAGCATGAGTCTCAACTCGAAACATCCAATTCAACGTAGAGAGGCTGTTTCGCGAAGGCCAGGGCCTTCGGGACGCCCTTCTTGCCCATGACCTCACGGGCGCCGTCTGCGCGCACAACGGCTTACCAGTCTCGCCGTCCTCCTCCGGTTCCCCGAGCTAGAGTCGTGCGCCATCACCCTGATTGATGCCCTCGGTCCCGAGGGCACCATTCGGACCCGACTATCGGCCGGCCGTCTTAGCCATCTCTGACGCCCTCGATGATGCCACCTCGTTCATCGGACACGCCTAGGACCGGTCCTCCCCCCCTTGGGCTTTCTGGGAGTCAGCTCCTTGTGCGGCATGACGGTGCCGCCGGGAGCCACCCAAATGGCCCGCCAGTGATGCCGGGCCTATCGTTCGATGAGCCACCGGACCCTCGCCTCACTTCCTGCGAGTGCATCGCGGGAATCGTAAGACTGCTTATCAGGGAAGACCCCAGCCCGCCACAGTCGACCGGCCATTTGCCGGACGAGGGCAAAGGTCGCCCCGTCCTAGGTGGCAAAGCTACGGCCGCCGGGGCGGCTGGGAGGGGTCCAGACAAGGGTCAGGCGGCAGAGTGTGGCAGGTCCCCGTCTCGCGGCCTGACCGGAGGGCATTGCCGTTCGCCCTCATGTGTCATCCCTCGAAACGCGCAAAAAGGAGGCAGCGGCACCGGCGGACTAGAGCCACCTTGGCCACCTCTCGGACAAAAAATGGTGGAAGACGGCTTGCGACCGTCGGAAGGGGATGGCGACGAATGCCCACCCCGGCGAATCACTGTTCCCCCATCAAGGTCGACGGCGGGGATGCGGGAACCGGTTGCATAGCACTGACCCGCCGAAGGCAGCACTTGTGGTTCCAATTGTCATCGGGATGGTGGGCTCGACAACGCGCCCTCGGCGACATCCCATGTCGTTTTTGGTTTTCCCGCCGGGTCGAACAAGGTAAAGCGCCCGCCTCTCCCCTTGGCCGTCATCTCAAACAGGCTCACGTCCCCAATGGCCGCGTCGGCATATTCAAGGAGAAATGTGGCTGACCGGTTCTTGTCGTCTACAAACATGCCGATGGCATCCCGGTCGGGATAATCGAACGAGATGGCGCCACGCCCGTTGCTCAGCCAAGCCATGCCACCCCGTTCGTCGCCGACCGTGTTGTGGATGATGACGCCAACCGAATCACCGATGCGGTGGAAATTGGCGGGCACCTTCCCCTCAATCTGAGGCGTAAAGGACTGGCCAACCGTCAAGCGGTCATGCCCCTGCTCGTCGAGAAAAAGCATGGCAACAGAGCCGGCATCATGCCGGATGCGATTGGGGACATCCGGGAATGGCGCGCCCATCACAATCCGGGCCTGGCCCTGTGCATCATCGACAACGAGTCCACGCACGTGAAGGATATCCGGAAGCCTGCTTGAGGGTCCCGCCAGCGCAAACCCCGTACTTAGTGTCACGGAACTGGCAAAGAGGGCGATGCACAACCAGGTGAGACGGCGGTTCTTCCGTTCGAGCTGGAGCAGCCTGCGTTCGATGTCCATTGTGATGTCGAGGCCCGCGTAGTGTTTGAACGGTGTTCGATGCCCTGCCAAAGAGGAAGGTTTAGTCGCGGCGCGCATCCGGGAAGCACAAGGCAATCCGTCATCGGTCACCGCTAGTGCTCACGAACGCTCATCCGGTGCCTTCGGCGCTCTGGACGGTAGCCCTTGATGCGCCGTGACCGTGCGCGCGGGGGCATCACAATGGTTCGCGAGTGATGCCCAACTCGATGAGCCGCCGGGCCCGCGCCTCGCTCGGGGCAAGAGCAGCTCGGGAGTGCCCAAACCGCCCATCTGGAAACGTTCCCACCCACCATTGCTCGGCTGCCATGGGCCGGTCTGGCCCGCTTTCCGGCCCACCTTGGCGTGCCGTTGCGACGAGCCTGCCTCCGTCGTTGACTGGGGCCCATACGAGGTAATCAGACAGCCGGATGAACGTCGCCCCGCAGGAACCCGATGAGGTCGCGGTTGAAGTCGTCCTTGTGGGTAATGACCAGCGCATGCGGCGCGCCGTCATATTCTTTGTAGACCGCGCCCGGAATCTCCTTGGCCAAACGCCGACCGCTCGATTCCACCGGCACGACCTTGTCCGAATCACCATGGATGATGAGGGTCGGCACACGGATGGACGCGACGTCCTGACGGAAGTCCGTCTTGCTGAAGGCGTCGACGCAGTCGAGGGTGCCGTTCTTCGATGCCTGCATGGCGACCATCAGACTGGAATCCAGGGTCGCCTGGCTGACAGGGTGCGAAAGCATGCCCTGACCGAAAAACTGCTTGCCGAAGGCGTCGAGAAATGCCGGGCGTTCTTCCCGCAGTTTGTCCTTCATCTCCTTGAAAACATCCGCGTCCACCCCGTCCGGATTGTTGTCACTCCTCAAAAGGTACGGGGTGACGGCCGACGCAAAGACCACGCTGGCGATGCGGTCGGCACCATGGCGGCTCATGAACCGCGCGACTTCACCGCCTCCCATCGAAAACCCCACAAGGGTCACATTGCGGAGGTCGAGCTCTTCAAGAATGCTGTTGAGGTCGTCAGCGAACGTGTCGTAGTCATACCCGGTCGAGGGATGGTCGGACCGGCCAAAGCCACGGCGGTCATACGCAATGGCCCGGAACCCTGCCTCCGCTACGGCCCCCATCTGGTACTCCCACATGGCCGAGCTCAACGGCCAGCCATGGATGAAGACGACGGGTCGCCCGTGGCCAACTTCCTCGTAAAAGAGCTCCGTCGGCTGGGTTGAGGATTGCGTGGTGATAAAGGGCATGTCGGCTCTCCGGGGTTGAATTGACGAAAATGACGAACCGTCCATCAACACGGAGCGAAGGATGTGGATATCGGGTCGTCAAGGAAACACCGGCCGTAATTGGGCGGAGTGCCAATCAGGTCCCATTCCAACTGTCAGCAGACGACCGACCGACCTGGACAGGCTTCGCTGCTTCAATCCGGCATGACGATGGCTGCCACCATCAAGGCAAAGCTGCCCATGGCCACAAGCGTGTCTCGCACAGTCGGCGGCGGGTATGTGCCATTTCGGTAACCCGCCACAGTCTTGCCGAAGGATTGGAAAATTGGTGCGCGAGGCACGAAAGCCTCCAGCCAGCCGATTAGCAAAAAAGCGCCCATGGCGAGTGCGTGCCGGCGAGTCGGTGCAAGACACATGATGCCAACACCCCAGCCCGCCAGGCTTGCTGCCCAGACCCTTCGTTGCCATGTCACAACCATCAATGCCCTCCCCCATTCGGCGCATCCTAGTATGGGTTCGCCTTCACAATCGTGTTGACGGCCTTGACCCAATTTCGGGCAATGACAGGTAGGGTGGCTCCACCCCGGTTACTCCCTCCCCCCGATGCTTGTCTTCGACATCCCCTTGCACCCGCCGGGCGACACTTGGCATGTGAACCAGCCAGATGGCCGTTGCCACAGCTTTGACGGCCGCCATGCTGCTGTGACCTTCGCCGCGAAACTCGCCGCGCGGCTCGACAGCACCGAGGGTGGAGCATATCTCAGCATCGAGGGCGAGGACGGAAAATGGCGGCTGTTTACCCCGGAGCTCAAAGCCCCCTTGCGAAACTAGCCGAGCCCAGCTACTACGGCTTGGGCCATTGCCCGAACGCTCGTCCACGCCTGTTGCTGGGTGGGATGGGAGCTGGAGTCAGTGCCGATGGCGACCTCCCGGCCTGAGGCGTCGAATGCTTCAAAACGCCCACGATAGTGCCCGTCCGGCATCGCCTCGATGGTGTAGCTACAGGTCGGCCTTGGCATCGTACAATCGTACACCATCGATCTAGCCGAGGCCGATTGGAATTTTCGCTGGTCCGCTTCACGTTTAACAGGGGCCGCCAGCTTCCCGCCGGCGGCCGACGTGGCTTTAGCGGTCAAGCCCCTCGTCCGGGTCCTGCCGGCCGACTTGGTCCGGGTCACCCTCTTCCGGGCCGCCACCCGAGCCCGGGGGTATCTGCGCCGGGTCCCGGTCGGGCTGGTTGGGTTGACCGCCGGCAGGACTGCCGGGTGCTTTGCCTGGGTAAACCACGCCTGTTTCGCTCATTCTGGCTTCGTCGCTCATGGTCGTTCTCCACTGACTGGGCCTTCATGGGGCGCCTGGAGACGTGACGGCGAGGGTAGGCCCGGGTTAGCAGTCGGTGAGCACAGCCGGCAGTTGGTGATGGCGCCTGCGCGAAGTCAGTGCGCAGGTTTGAGCAGCGGCGCCAAGGCAAGGACGAATCGGGGGAGCGCCACGGTGGCGGCCGGTATGTATTCGGACCTTACCCGGTACCGCCCCGCACGAAGCGGAAGTACCCGGGACTCGGAAATACTGGCAACTTCAAGCTCCGCAATGCTGCTGATGTCAAGCAAGACTTCGATAGACCGGACAGCGTCCTGTGCCGGCTCTGGAAAGGCGTCATCCACGATGACATCGACCTGATGGGCCCCATCCTCATCCGAGGCAAAGGAACAACTCTCGGGTCGCCATGAGTAGCCGACCCGGAAGGCCTCGTCTGTCCAGACATTGAACGGATTTTCGAGGTCTGGAGAAAAGACGGCAAGTTGTCGATGGGACACGTCGATGGAAAAAATTTCTCTCATATCGAATGTCCGTTTTTGTCTACCGTTTGGGGACGTTTATGCCGGGCCCCTGTCTGGCTGGTCGCGTAGACCGCCGACAGGGCTGGAGGGAGCTTTGCCTTGGGTCAGCCACGCCTTTTTCGCTCATTCTCGCGTCGTCATTCATGTCGCGCTCCACCGGTGCGGGACCAAATGCCTACCGGCCAAATCGCTGACGAACAGGCTTCAGGCCCACCGCGTCATCCCTTCTGCCACGTAAGACCTGCGCTCATCTCCCCGGTCTCAAAGAAATGCGCGGCAGCCCGAAACGTGGCGTCGCTTCCGTTTAGCAGATTCAACGGATAGTCGCCCTCCTGGCCGCCGACGACAAGCGACCGGGTTGCATCAGGTTTGCCATCGCTCACCAAGTCCCACCAACCAGCGTCTGGGCCGTTACGGGTGTACATGACGATGTACGTCCCGCCCCCTCCACCAATGGTCAGCTTCGGCCAGTCTTCTCCCACACCTCCGAGCACAGCCATGGTATGGACCTTCCCGTCCAGCCGTCCAAGAGTGGCTCGCAGTGATGCGAGTGTGACCTCCACAACGTCACACGCCGGTGTGTACGTCATGCCGTCCAGTTGGTCGATGCTGATTTTTTTCACGTACGGCATCCGGGAAACCCCTCGATTCATTGCGCGGTGAGGACAGCCCCAAGAGCAAGACCACTGACAGCAGTGTCGAAGTTGGACATAGGACGAGCCGCCAAAGACTCATCCTCCGTCTTCCTCTCGCCCCGTCAATCCCCCGGTGGCCTTTCCACCCGACCACCCGGGGCGGCAAGTTGCCGCGCGAGCCTCCTTTTCCAGACGGCGGAGGGGGGGACACCGGGAGTTCCTCCCATTCCCAAGCCTCCCACCGGTCAAAGTCGGACCGGCGTAACGCACAACCCATCCTCCCTCAAGCAACCTGCTTTTGGATTGGGCCTTTGCCAATCGAGGTCCGCATCTGGAAACCGCTGTGCGGTTGCCGGGCGAGGACTCCTGCTGCGCCCGAAGGGTGCCCGTGCGGCTCCCACGTCACAGCGAAAGCGGCGGGCCGACCTGCCCTGGAACTGAAGGATGAACGAGCCGACCATGCACACAAAGGCTGTGACATTGACCAGCCGGCCGAGCCGGTGGGCAGGCCAGCGATTGGCCCTGTAGCCCTTATAGATTTCTGTCAGTTTCATGCGTACGGAAGGCCGCAGGAACGACAGGTCGTACCATGCCAACAAGAGCGCCCCACACAAAAACAAGCAGCTGCTGGGCCGGGGGTCCGTGGCCACCCGGGCGAGTCCGGCGAAAACAAAAATGGCAGCCATGATTTTCTGGCTTCTGGGGATAGGTGGTCTCGACGTCACGACGCACCCCAACGCTCAACGGACCGACCATCCAGGAACCGTTGCGCGACCAGTACCAGATAAGCGAGCAGGGGCTCCCACTCGCCGTGATACTGCGCCTGGCGCAGCCGGATGAGGTACCCGCAACGGGAAAGGTCCGAGAGTTCTGAAAGCGGCAGCAGGGCGGGTGCCTTGCGAGTGCGGTTGAGCGTCCAGTGGAACACCAGCCGTCCTACCCGCCCGTTGCCATCGGAAAACGGATGCAGGTTCATCAAGGCGGTCATGGCGACAACGGCAGCAATGCCCGGATATGCATCAACCCACGTGGACCAGTGTTCGGCAATTCTCTGCAGATGGCCTGCAATCGTGTCGGGTGGGGGGTAACGGACTGCGTTGCCCGCTCTGTCTGGTGCCGAGGCGACCTTCCCTTGCGGAACCCCTCACTTGTTCCGGTCACTGCGTGATGCAGGACCCGTAAAAGACGATTGAAGGCAACCGCGCCCCCGGCCTGGACCTCACCGACGGTTGGAAGCGGCGTTTGGTTGAGGACGTCTGTTTCCCGGAGAGTGCGGCCCGATTCCCTCGTTCTGGTCACTAAGGGCGCCATCCAGGACGAAAGCTCGTGGGCGAGCTCGTCGGCCGACACGGGTCCTGTGCTTCCCGTACAAACAGGGTCACCCACCAGCCACTGAGTTATCCTGTCTACGGCCTCGGACGGGGCACCGATGATGCGGGAAGCAAGCTCTGCTGCAAGGGCCACTTCCCGCGAGGACAACTTCGCCACGTCGGGCAAGTCCATCACTGTCACCGGAAGATGCCGGACGGGTATCTGGTTAGGCGGGGACATCGGTCCGGCTGTCTTCCAGGAAGCGCTCCCGCCACTCCCGGCTGATGCCGTCAGTCTGACGTTCAATCATCGGAATATCGAGCAACCTGCCGCTTTCGGGCGTCACCTGCATCCGCTCGCACAGCATTGCTATGGCGGCCTCCTCGTCTCGCAACAATACCTCATACGTCATCCGCACAGGGGTGACACCGGTCAATTTGAAGGCTTTTTCCCACGCGTCCTTCTGGTGGGTACCATACTCTTCGCCGATGGAAGTGAGCTGCAGGGTGGCGTGCACCTGCAGCGCTCCGATGGGCAGGCGACCTTGTTCGACAAGACACACGGCGTCCCCTTCATCTGGGGTGACACCCCACTAACGGTCGAATTGAAATGGAAGGGCGGTGTCCAGCGGAGAAGTTCAATACAAGGATTTTGGATCGAGCACCTTCTTACTGGAGACAGCCAAGTAATCATGGACGATGACGATGCCAACGAGAGTGCGGATGTCGTTGAGTTCTTCTTTGACGAACTTGAAATCACTTGCCGGCTGTACCACTGCAAATATGCCGGAGGAGACGAGCCTGGCTTGCGAGTCAGCGACGTACAGGTTGTTTGTGCCCAAGCCGTGAGAAGCGCGAAATGGGCTGACGCGCCCCTGGCGCTCATCAATCACCTTCAGCTGCGTGAAGACTCGTCACGACGGGGAGGTAGGCCAACTCGATTCGAAAAAGGAGGTCTCCAGCTACTGAGCATGATAAAGCGCCTTTTGCCGCATCGGCGCTTCAATCTTCAGATCTACGTTGTCCAGCCTGGCTTAGCTCTGAGTGACATTGATCGCAACGTTTCGCTCGTGCTTGGCGCGAGTGATAATTTTGTCCAAGAACTCACCGGGTACCCGCTCACCGTGGTTGGGAGTTGACGTTTCCACCGCTCAAGTATCTCCGTCGACGCAACTAAATCTACAGGTCGCGCAGCCCTGATACGCTGGAGCGGGGGTGGATGTTACGAGGGTCTGCCGTCGAGCGAATTGCAACTTGGCGATGCCCTAGGCGGGACTGCCTAGCACGCCAATCAGCGCAATGAGAATGGTGATGATTGTCTGGTAGAAACTACCCAGCGCGGACAGGACGTCGCCGTTGCTCCAGTGGTCTTTGTCATCAATATCAGGCTTAGCCGATGCCGGCATAGCCGGGGCCGGTTGTACCGCCAAGCCCACTGTCGCTGCGCTTGGTAGCCGTGCTTTGCCGGTTGACTCAGCTACCTTAGGCGCAGATATCGGATGATGCACGCGTGGCGGCTCGTAAGCATAAACAACGCTAGCAAGCATAAAAACAGCCGCAAGAAGGACGCGCTGAGACCACACCGCCACACAGAGCCATCGACGGGCCGATTTCGTATCCATGGTCCCTTTCATAACAGCTCCCTGTCGCATGCGCCAAGACTACCTTCCGCTTCATTCTCGCGCAATCTGCTGATTCCCGCGAGTATTTTTAGGGTAAGGCCAGCTCGCTACCCGGGCCGCTTCCGTTTGGCCACCGGGGCGGGCGGCTTCGCCGGCCGCCGGCTCTTCGGCCCGGCCGCCCTTACGGCCGCCCTTGCCTTAGGCTTCATGGCTAGAGCCTTGACTGGTGCTTGCCGCAAAGCAGCAATCTGGCCGTTCGCCGCAGCCGTAGCCAGTTACGCCGTGGGCCAGATGTTGGAGGACCGCTCGCTGCTTGGTACTCGCGAGGCCGTCGAAGCACTGGCCGCCCTTACGGCCAGCACCGCACGACGGTTCCGTGGCGACACCGTTGAAACCGTGCCCGCGGAGCAACTGGTGGTCGGCGATGTCATCGAACTTCGTCCCGGCGATCGCGTGCCGGCAGATGGCGTGGTGCTCTCGGGCACTGCCAGCATGGATACGGCGTCGCTCACGGGCGAGTCAGTGCCCGTCGAGGTCACCGCTGGCGATACCATCCTTGGCAGCTCGCTGAACCTCAATGGCTTGCTGCAGGTACGCATAGCGCGCGTGGGGGCGCAATCCGCACTGGGCCGCGTGGTCTCGCTCATGCAGGAGGCCGAACGGAGCAAGCCGCCGATCACCCGCCTGCTCGAGCGCTATGCCGGACGTTACCTGGTGCTGATCCTGCTGATCGCGATGATGCTGTGGTTCACTACGCAGAGTGCCGGCGCCGTGCTTGCCCTGCTCGTTGCGGCATGCCCATCGGCCATGGTGCTGGCGGCACCATCCACGGCACTGGCTGCGGTGAGCGTTGCGGCGCGGCATGGCATCCTGGTCAAGAGCAGCGTCGTCTTTGAGCGGCTCGCGGAAGCGAACGCCCTTGTCCTGGATAAGACCGGCACCGTCACCACCGGACGCCTGCGCGTCGTGGCCCTGCAAACAGCGGTGGGCGTGGATACCGCACGCTTTACCGCCGTGGCCGCTGCCCTAGGCACGGCAAGCACGCACCCGGTGGGTCGCGCCATCGCCCACCTGGACGACGACCCTGTCGCCCTCGCTGATGTGCAGGAAGAAGCCGGGTTCGGCATGCGTGCCACCAGCGACCGCGGCGTCGTGCTGATGGGCCGCGATTCGCTGATGCTTCAGAACGGCATTGCGCTGTCGGTACTTCCTGAGCACGACGGCCCCGTGGCAGCCGTGGCCGAAGCGGGCGTGTTACTGGGCTGGGTGTGCCTTGCGGATGAAATACGCGAGCGCGTCACGGAAACGCTCGAGGCTATGCAGGCTCTCGGCTTCCGGCGTCAGGCGCTACTCACCGGTGATCGCCAGGCCGAAGCGCAGCGTGTTGCATGTATCGCCGGGATCACCGAAGTCGTCGCGGGTGCCCTGCCCCCAGACAAGCTGGCGTTCGTGCAGTCGGTGGTGGCCGACGGCGATAAGCCGCTCGTCGTGGGCGATGGCATCAATGATGCACTCGCGCTGCGCGCGGGCCTGGTCGGCATGGCCATGGGTGGGCACGGAAGTGACATCGCCCTGGCATCGGCGGATATCGTGCTCACGGGCGATGATTTCTCGCGCATTGGGACATCGGTGCGACTCGCGCGGCGCGCGCGCCGCACGTTGCGGGTAAACCTCGCCCTGAGCGCGGCCTGGACGCTGGCGCTCGTGATCATTGCCGTCAGCGGCGGCTGGGCAAGCAATGGTGCACTCGCGGCCGCCGTGCTACAGAATGTGGGAGCCTTCATGGTGGTTGCCAATGCTGGTCGGCTTATGAAATTCCACGAATCCTGATGCAGCGCTAGGTCCGCTCGGCGTCACCGTGCAGGGCATGACAGGTCGCGCACGTTCCCCATACCTCAAATATCACGGACGCGATGTTGAAGTCCGTCGTTCGTGCGTGCTCCTCAATCAGCTCGCCCAAGGCCGCATGCTCGAACGAAGAGACTGCATAGCAGTGGCGGCAAAGTAGCAGTCCGGGTTGATCTGCAACGGCAGGCGAACACGCAATAAAAGCCCGCAACGACGCAATCCGGCGTACGAACTTGCGTTCTTCCAGCCAGCCGATACTGCGGTACACGCCGGTCGCGGTGGCCGAAGCGTGTGAAATTTTCAGTTGAGCCAGGACATCGTACGCGCTTAGCGGCGTGCGTTGACGCGCAATGATTTGCAGCACGTCGCGGCGCATCGGGGTCATCGCTTTCATCAAAAGCATGCCTTTTGGCACTTAGGCAAAAAAGGGCTGGCAAGCCAACGGCTGTGCGATGTAATCTATGTTATAACATAACATTGCGAGGCTATTTCATGAAGCTGCCAATGGTGTTTCCTTTCCTTCTCGCCGCCCTTCCCTTCGTCGCTGGGGCAGAGGAACGCCACCTTGGCCCTCATGTCCACGGACAAGCCAGCGTGAACGTATCGGTGCAGGACCCGGCGGTGGACGTCGAGATCAGCTTGCCCGGGCATGATGCCGTCGGATTCGAACACCCGCCGAGATCATCCCAGGAACGCGCGGCCGTCGAGAGGGCTACCGCGACGCTGCAGGGTGCAAGCTGGCTGGTGCCTGCGCCCGGTGCAAGCTGCACGCTGGCGTCGGCGAAGGTTACGCCACACGGCTTTGGTGGTGCTGCCGAGCCAGGCGGCCATGCCGATTTCGACGCGGAGTACCGTTACACCTGCAAGAAGGTGAACGCCCTTACGCACCTCGATGTTCGCCTGGCCGTCGTGTTCCCGGCAGTGCAAAAAGTCGTCGTAAGCACGATCACGGCATCGGGAAGCAACCAGCAAACCTTGCAGGGCCCGGCCACCGGTGTCGATCTCGAGCCATGAGTGAGTCCGCCATGCAGCCGTTGCTGCAAACGCGTTCGCTAAGCCACACATGGCCGCGCGGGGGTCTTTGCCTAGCCATGGATGATCTCGCCGTGATGCCTGGCGAACGCATCTTCCTGCATGGGCCCAGCGGCAGTGGCAAGAGCACGTTGCTCGGGTTGCTGGCGGGTGTGCTAGCGCCATCAGCGGGCGATGTCATCCTCCTTGGCAACTCGTTCGCCAAGGCGCGCGCCGCCGCCCGCGACCGTTTCCGCGCGAACCACCTGGGCTATATATTCCAGCAGTTCAACCTGCTTCCTTTCCTGGGCCCGGTGGAAAATGTG
Source organism: Luteibacter yeojuensis (assembly GCF_000964085.1). Classification (GTDB taxonomy): domain Bacteria; phylum Pseudomonadota; class Gammaproteobacteria; order Xanthomonadales; family Rhodanobacteraceae; genus Luteibacter; species Luteibacter yeojuensis_A. The sequence continues at coordinate 99,037 of NZ_JZRB01000018.1, read as the reverse complement.
CTGCTTGGCTGCGCATGGTCCATGGCGCGTCGACGCCGCGCCGGCGGCACACGTGACGCCCTGGTGGCAGAGGCAACGCGCCTGCTGGCAGCACTCGGCCTGCGTGAATCCGCATGGTCTCACGCCCGCACCGGCGAGCTCAGCGTAGGCCAGCGGCAGCGCGTCGCGGCAGCTCGCGCGCTTATCGGCGGCCCCGAGCTCTTGCTGGCCGACGAGCCCACTTCCGCGCTGGATACATCGACCCGCGACGCATTCCTCAACCTGCTACTTGCCGAGTGCGGGCGCCACGCGACCAGTGTGGTGTTTGTCAGCCATGACCTTACGCTAGCCGGGCATTTCGACCGCACGATCGCGCTTGGCGCCAAGCACCTCGGCGCCGTGGAAACCTGAGCCATGAAGTTGTTCTATCTCACCCTGAAAAGCATGCGCCAACGCAAAGGCGGCGTGGCGCTGACAGTGTTCACCGTGGCCCTCAGCGTCTTCCTGCTGCTTGGCGTGGAGCGGGTTCGTACCGATGCCCGCCTTGGTTTCGCCAGCACGGTATCCGGTACGGACCTGCTGGTGGGTGCGCGAAGCGGGCCGGTGAACCTCCTGCTCTACTCGATTTTTCACATCGGCGAAGCGACGAACAACATCACGTGGAAGAGCTATCAGGATATTCGCGCCATGCCCGAGGTCGCCTGGACGGTGCCGCTATCCCTGGGCGATTCACACCGTGGGTTCCGTGTGATGGGTACGAGCGTGGACTTCTTCGTGCACTACCACTATGGCCGCGGTAATGCGCTTGCGTTCTTCGCCGGCAAGCCGTTCACCGATCTTTACGATGCCGTGATCGGCGCGGAGGTCGCCCGGCAGCTTCATTACAAGGTAGGTGACCGTATTGTGCTGTCGCACGGCCTGGGCGGCGCCAACTTGGCAACGCATGCGGACAAGCCGTTTCGTATCAGCGGCATCATGGCGCCGACCGGCACGCCCGTGGATGCCACAATCGCCGTGAGCCTGGAGGCCATCGAGGCCATCCATGTCGACTGGCACGCTGGCGTCCGCCTTCCGGGCATGGAGACCTCGGCGGAACAGGCTCGCCACATGGACCTGACACCTAAGGCGATCACGGCCGCACTCGTTGGCTTGCACTCGCGACTCTCCGCCTTCGCGGTCCAGAGCGCGATCAACGACTATCCCGAAGAGCCCCTGCTATCGGTGTTGCCGGGCGTCGCTCTGGGTGAGTTGTGGCACCTGGTGGGCACCGCCGAAAGCGCCTTGCGCGTGGTCAGCCTCATGGTCCTGCTCGTGGGTATCTCCGGCATGCTCACCGCCCTGCTTGGCATGCTGGGCGAACGCCGCCGGGAAATGGCGGTGCTGCGCGCGGTGGGTGCATCCACCCGTACCGTGTTTGCCCTCTTGGTGACGGAAAGTACCTTGCTGACCGTGGCCGGCATGCTGGCTGGCGTGGCACTTCTGGATGCGGTCACCGTGCTCGCTCACGATTACCTCCTGGCGACGGTGGGGCTTGTGATCGACCAGACACCTGCTCCGGGTGAATGGCCGCTGCTCGCGGTAGTGCTTGCCCTGGGCTCCCTGGCAGGCTGCATACCCGGCTGGGTTGCCTACCGACGCTCGCTGGCTGATGGCTTACAGGTGCGCCTGTGATGAAATCCGCTATTGTGTTCGCGGCCTGCATGGCCCTGGCGCTCGCCGCTTGTAGCGGTACCAGTGATCCGTCGCCAGCAGAGGCCTCCGCTGGGCCTGCAGCTTCCGGCACCTCGGCCCTGGCCGCGGCGCAGGCCGAGGCCGATGCGACCCGCGCCGCACGCGCCAAGGCCCAGGTGGATGGCATCGTGGCAGCCCGCGCGTTCGCTGCAGCCCACGGCACGCCAAAGGCCATCACGTCGGCCGGCGCGGCATTACTAGGCCAGACTGACGAGGACGGCTATGCCGATCTGGACTGGAGCCGAATGGTGCCTCCGGAGGACGTCAAGACCCTCGAGAACGCGCCGCCGGTGCTGCACGTGGGCAACCAGCGGATGAAGCAGGTCGGCACGCTTCACACGGTCGCTGAGCTCGATCATCAGAAAGTGAAGCTCTCCGGCTACGTCGTCCCTCTCGAATCCGACGATGACGGCAAGATGGTGGAGTTCTTCTTCGTACCGTTCTACGGCGCCTGTATCCATGTGCCACCGCCGCCGCCGAACATGCTGGTGCACGTCAAACTGGCCAAGGGCATCGACACGCCAAGTTTGTATGACCCGCTGACGTTGAAAGGCGTCCTGCGTACGGAAGTCACGCAGAACGCCATGGCTTCCTCTGCCTACGGCATGCAGGACGCCACGCTCATGCCCTATCAGAACCGCGATGCCGACCGGCTACGGCGGGCGTTTGAATGACACGGCACTCGTTGCTCGTGCTCACGATCGGCCTGTTTACCGGCCTGCTGACCGGCGTGGGCGGTGTCATGCTCTTCTTGCAGGTGCGAACCACGCCGCCGCCACACCTGGTCGTACGCCTGCACCGCTTCGCGCTGCGTCCCGATCAGCTGGACGGCTACGCACAATGGCAGGCGTTCCTGCATGCCAGGCACGATGATGCCGTAGGTACGCTCGAACGTGAGCATATGTACGTCGAGGCCATGTTCCGGGAATCGCACGAACCTTTCACGCTCTACTGGCTTGAGGTCCGTGACGACCAGGGAGCCACGGTAGAGACCTCCGATAGCGGTTTGGACATCAAGCACCGGGAATACATGCACCGGGTCTTGCTGCCAGACAATCACGTGGTGATGACCACCGAGAATGTGCTGGTCGCCCCCTTCATTGACCATGCCATCGCCACCCACAGGAGCGACACCCATGCAAGCTTATGAGGGCCGGCGGGAGCCGTTGCCCGTCACCGTTCTTTCGGGGTTCCTTGGTGCCGGAAAGACCACCCTGCTGAACCACGTGCTGAATAACCGGGAAGGCCGGCGCGTGGCCGTCATCGTCAACGACATGAGCGAAGTCAACATCGATGCGTCGCTCATCCGTGACGGTGGTGCCGACCTTAGCCGAACCGAGGAAAAGCTGGTCGAATTCTCCAACGGCTGCATCTGTTGCACGTTACGCGACGACCTGATGCAGGAAGTGCGCAGGCTCGCCGATGAAGGCCGGTTCGACTATTTATTGATCGAGTCCACGGGTATTGGCGAACCGATGCCCGTGGCCGCCACGTTCCACGTGCGCGACGAGCACGGCTTTTCCCTGTCTGATATCGCGCGCCTGGATACAATGGTCACGGTCGTGGATGGCCGGAGCTTCCTAGCCGACTACTGTTCTACCGATTCCCTCGCCGCGCGCGGTGAAACCAACGGCGCTGACGACGAGCGTTCACTGGTGAACCTTCTCACCGAGCAGGTGGAGTTCGCCGATGTCATCGTGATCAACAAGTGTGACCGGCTGAATGATAACGAGCGCCAGAGCGTGCGGCGCGTTCTGCGTGCCCTGAATCGTGACGCGAGGCTTGTGAACGCGGCTTACGGCGAGGTCGATCTCCACGATGTGCTGAACACCGGCCTTTTCGATTACGACAAGGCACAAACTGCGCCTGGGTGGGTCAAGGAGCTCATGGGTGCGCACACGCCGGAAACGGAAGAGTATGGCATCACCAGCTTTGTCTATCGCGCCACGCGCCCGTTTCATCCAGAACGCTGGCAGAGCTTGCTTGACCGCGGGATAGGCGGCGTGCTCCGCGCCAAGGGCTATTTTTGGCTCGCATCGCGAATGGATTGGGTCGGCAACCTCGCGATCGCCGGCGGCGCTACCGAGGTAACCGCGGCGGGCCACTGGTGGGCGAGCCGCCAGCGGGTACGCAGCGGGTTGCGGCGCCCGTTTGGCAGCGAAGACCTGCGCATCGGGCCACCCGATGCGACGGAGCTTCCCAGTGATGCGCAGCGTCGTGCCTTGCTTGCGTTGTGGCACCCTCGCTACGGCGATCGCCGCCAGGAGCTGGTCATGATCGGCGTCGAGTTGCCCGAGGCTACGATTCGCGCCGAGCTGGACGCTTGCCTGTTGACCGACGATGAAATGATCCGTGGGCCGGTGGCGTGGCAGGTGCTATCCGATCCGTTCCCCGCGTGGTCGCTCGCGGCGCGATGACGCGCCACTGGGGCAAATGGGCACTCGGCGTAATTGCCATCGTAGTCGTCATCGCGGCCCTCGCGATCGCATTGCGATCGCCCGGGTCGCGTTCGAGCGAACCGAGGCGCGGGGTCGCCGGTACAAACAGCGGCGCAACGCCTGCGGCGGCCGCTGTGAACCCCGTCAATGCCACAACAATCAGCGTTGCTGGTGCTGACGCGGTGTCCGTCGGAACGCGCATGGTTCACGATGATGCCGTGGCGGATGATGTGCTGTTCCTCATCATGGCCGCACAACGCGGCCGTTGTGCGCCAGTCCAGGCCCACGATCTGCCACGCATGGCGGTGATCGCCCGTCTCCCGACTCTTTCAGCGGCGGCGGGGTCCAGTGCCGAGGCGGCAGCCCTGCGCCAGGGCGTGCGCAGTGTCGTCCGTGCCATCGTGCATGATGCACCCTGTACAGGCGCACTGGACCTGCGCATAGGCCCCTATACACGCGTCATTGATCCAAAAGCCTATGCAAGCGCTTTTCCTGATAGCTATTTCGACCCATCCCTAATCAGCGCCTCGACAGAGTTCCACGGCGCGGGCTTGCACGATCGTGTTGAAGACACCTGCACACCCGTTGCCTATGCCGTGCTGCCACTGGATGAAACGCGCCCATGGCAATGCGCCGGCATGCGGGCTACGGCCCGGTCGCGCATCCTCGCGCTGTGCCGGGCCGAGGGCGCATCGCCCGACTCCGCCGCAGCGGATATCAAGAACCTCGTGGGCGGATTGCCTGCGAACTGCCAATGACCCATGAGATTTGCCATGACACGCTTCCGCCCGCATCGCCTCAACACGCTTGCCCTCGCCCTCATAATGACCCTGGTGGGACCGGCGTGGGCCGAGCCACCCAAGGATGGGCGGTATAACGCGTTGCCCAGCGAAACACCCGCGGATTTCAAGCCTGCCACCGGCGCTTTCGACTATGAAAAGCGCGATGTCATGATTCTCATGCGCGACGGAGTCAAGCTGCACACCGTGATCCTTGTTCCCAAGGGGGCCAAACATGCAGGCATCCTGTTCACGCGCACGCCGTACAACGCCACGGAGATGACCAGCGCGATCGAGAGCGGTCATCTCGCCGTGAGCGTCAGCCATGATGACGATGCCAGCGATGTCCTGGTGCAGGATGGCTACATTCGCGTGGTCCAGGATATCCGTGGCAAGTACGGCTCAGAGGGCGACTATGTGATGAATCGCCCGGTGCACGGCCCACTCAACCCTACGCCCGTGGATGACTCCACCGACGCCTACGACACCATCGACTGGCTGGTCCACCACGTGGCCGAAAGCAACGGCCGCGTGGCTATCCTGGGTATCTCTTATGACGGGTTCGAACCGCTCATGGCGATCATCCACCCCCACCCTGCCCTGAAGGCCGCAGTGCCAATGAACCCCATGGTGGATGGCTGGATGGGTGACGACTGGTTCCATCACGGCGCGTTCCGGCAGCAGAACCTGGAATACATCTACGAGCAGACCGCGTCTCGCAAGAATGCATTCAAATGGGCGGTGAACTACGCGGACGATTACCAGTTTTTCCTCGAAGGGGTATCCGCGGGCGCCATCGCGCGACACTACGGGATGGAGCAGCTCGGGTTCTGGAACAAGGTCCTTGCCCACCCCGCATACGATGCCTTCTGGTCACAACAAGCCGTCGACAAGATCCTTGCCCACGAGCCCGTGACCGTGCCCACCATGGTCGTTGCGAGCCTGTGGGACCAGGAAGATATCTACGGTGCGTTCGCGGTGTACCACGCCATGAAGGCCCACGACGATGCGAACCGCCTGTTCCTTGTCGCAGGCCCGTGGTTTCACGGGCAGGAAGTGGGCGACGGTAGTTCGCTAGGTGCCGTTCGGTTCGGCTCCGATACCGCGCTGTATTTCCGCCAGCATATCCTCCGCCCGTTCCTGGCCCACTATCTGAAGGATGCCGTGGATGTACCTGCACCCGTCAACGCATTCGTTACGGGCGCGAACCGGTGGGAAACCGGCAGTGCATGGCCCCTGTCGCCCGCGGGCACGCTGACGCTTCGCCCCCAGTCCGACCACGCGCTGCTGCTGGGCGGTGCGTCCAGTGCGAGTGGCAGCGTGTCGTATGTCTCCGATCCCGCGCACCCGGTGCCTTATCGCCCGCGGCCTGTCGGGCCCATGTCGGGGCGTGGCTGGCAGCACTGGCTGACCAACGATCAGCGCGAGGCAGCGTCGCGCCCGGATGTTGCGACCTTTACATCGCAGGTGCTGACCGAACCGGTGCGTATCAGTGGCGCACCCCGTGTGCACCTGGTTGCCAGTACCAGTGGCACCGATGCGGACTGGGTCGTGAAGGTCATTGATGTCTACCCCGACCAAGCGGCGCAACAGCCTGAGATGGGCGGCTATCAGCTGGGCATCAGCATGGATATTTTCCGTGGCCGCTATCGCGAAGGGTTCGACAAGCCTGCCTCGCTCACTGCCAACGTGGCGCTACCGTACGATTTCACGTTGCCCAACGCCAATCATGTGTTCCTGCCGGGGCACCGCATCATGGTGCAGGTGCAATCGAGTTGGTTCCCGCTCTATGACCGTAACCCTCAGCGCTTCGTGCCCAATATCCTGTTGGCCGCGCCCGGTGACTTCGTCCCCGCCGAGCAACGCATCGTGACGGGCGCCGACGGCACCACGATCGACCTGCCCCTGAGCAAAGGCGTGTAATGGATAAGGCCATGGTCAGCTATGGTGACGCACGATGAGCCTGCATGGCCTGCTCAGGCCCGATGTGGTCCAGGCCGCCGGGCCGGTGGATGACCGTGTGCCGGTGACGGTGCTGACCGGATTTCTCGGTGCGGGCAAGACCACCCTGATCAACCGTGTGCTGGCAACGGCAGAAGGTGAGCGGTTGCTCGTCATCGTCAATGAGTTCGGTGACATCGGCGTGGACCATGCCCTCATGGCGCATGCCCACGACGACGGTGTGATCGAACTGGCTGGCGGGTGCGTCTGTTGTTCGCGCAACGGTGATCTGGGCCGTACCCTCGCCGATGCCATCTGGCGATTCTCCCGCCAGGGGCGTCGGGATTTCGATGCCGTGGTCATCGAAACCACGGGGCTGGCGACACCTGAAACCGTGACCGCCGTGCTGCATCGCGATTATCGGGTAGCCGCGCACTACCGCCTCAACGGTGTGGTCACGGTCATCGATGCGTCGTCCGTATTGACTGCGCACCTGGAGCATGCCGAAATCAGCCGCCAAGCCGGAGGTGCCGACCGCATCATCCTCGGGAAAGCGGACCTGTCCGATCCGGGTGCGCTCAGCGAGGTAAGGCGGTGGGCCACGTCCATCAACCCTGTCGCCGATATCGTCGAAAGTGCGGTCACCGCGCCATTTGAGTTGGCCAGCACCGGTTGGCGCCTTGCACCGTTGGCAGCATTGCCGCCCGCGGAGAGGCACGGTGACATGCCCAGCGCGACCGTCGTGATGGCCGACGAGATCGATCCCCATGCTTTTGCCACCTGGCTTGACCTTCTTCTCGTAACGGCCGGCCCGACACTCCTGCGTCTCAAGGGCCTGGTGTGCTGTGGTCCGGACACGTTCCGCCTGGCCATTCACGCCGTCCAGGGAATCGTGCATCCCGCCGCGCGCTTGCGCCAAAAGCCGGTGGGCCAGGGAAGTTATCTGGTCCTGATCGGTGAGGCACTCCGCAACCCGGCCGTTCTAAGCCTGCTTGACGCGTCGGGTGCGTTGTTCGGCGCCACGACGACATATCGGGGATTGTGACATCGACCGCTGCCCAAATCACGCGAGTGTTATGTTATAACATCTATATGACGCCGTTTACCGACGATGAGCGAGATCAACTTTCCGCCGGCGTACGCGCGGGCCTCTTGTCATTGGCATCAAACGACCCATGTGGCTGTGCGGCGCAGATGGGTTCCCTTGCCCTGCTGGCCGGCAGCAGGGGCGATGAGGCATTTGAACGTTTGCTACGTTTGGCGGCGGATGCCGCCCAAGCAGCGCGCGACGGCTCGGATTTACCTACCAAGCTCGCGCTTCGCCGTGTGGTCAGCTATCTCGTAACCATGGGCATCGCCAGCGACGACACCCTGCATTGATGATGAGCGTTCCGGTCGCGCCGCTAGCGGCGCGCCACCCTGGCCGGATCCGGCAGGACCCTCCATGGGTCTTGCCGTTATTCCCGGCAAACTTCCCTAGGACTGCCTGTGTCTTCGTTTCTTCTTGAGCCGGTCATTGCTGCCTGCGTGCTCGCGGCGACCTCACTTTCATCACGCGTGGTGGCGTGGCTTCCTTTGACATACCGACACGTGTGGCTACCTTGGTTACAGACCTTGGCGATTGGCTTGCTGCTGGGCGATGCGCTGCTTCACGTACTGCCGCATGCGTTGGAGGCCGGCAACCCGGCGGAGTCAGCCTTGCTCGCTGCGGCGTTCGGCATCGTCATTCTGATCGCTATCGAATCAGCACTTCGAGGGCTGCGACCGAGCACGTCGGGGGTACTGCCTGCTGCTAGAATGGCCGTGGTGGGAGACCTGGTTCATCACGCGATCGATGGCGTAATTCTGGCCGGTGCCTTTGCGGCGGGGCCTGCGGCAGGCTACGCCGCCCTACTCGCGATTGCGATCCACGAGGTACCGCGTGAAATGAGTGGCGCGGGAGCCCTGGTCGCTTTGGGTTACACGCCCGGACGCGCGTTTGTGCTTTCAGTCGGCGTGGCTCTTGCGGTTCCTGCCACAACCCTGCTCGTCCAGGCGTTGAGCTTGAGCAGCCAATCTATCTCGACGGTTTCGGCATTTGCCGCCGGTACGATCATGTACGTGGCGCTGGCCAATCTCTTGCCTGCCGCCTGGCCACTTTCCAACGGAACGCGCCGCTACGCACCGGCATTGGGCGCCATGGCCGGGCTGACATTCATGGCCTGGCTCGCACGGATCGAACATCATCACTGAATAGCTCTGAGCCGGCAACGTTCTATTCGCATGTGTAGAGCCAATCATTGCTTTAGGCGTTGCAAGCGAACGGTGTAGCGAGAGCGCAGCGATAAGTTGTTGACTAGCCCGATGGGCGCCACTCGATACGTCTTGCTGCGTCAGGAATGCGACTTCGTGTGAGCCTCGAGCATCGCCTCGCGCCAGCGCATTAGCGGCGTCACACTCATACCGTGCGCCAGTACGCTGGCAGTGACAACCGTGATCGCGATGCTCTCGAGCATCGCAGGTAGCTTTTCGTCTAGTCCGTGACCCATCGCGAATGCCAGATAGTTCAAAGTACCCAATCCGCGCACACCGAACCATCCGATCAACAGACGTCGTTGCCAAGGCACGTTGCTGCCTATGGTCGACAGCCAGACGGCGACCGGACGAATGCCGAGCATAAGAGCCGCTGCCAGAGCGACACCGCTCCAGTGAAGGGCCGGAATGGCCACCACGCCGACGACCAGTACAAGGGTTGCAGCGATGAGCCGTTCCACGGTTTCGCCAAAGGAAAGGGCGTCGGATACCACCCACCCGACGGTTTGTCCGGGATGCTCAATGGCGGCGACGGCCCGCTCGTTGGGATTAACCTGCATCTCGGCCGGGGTCAAATCCATCGGCTCGGTCTGCGGGTCCCCGGCTATATGCTCACTCACTCGTAGTTCCACGCGGCGCAGGCCGACTCCGGCAGCGAACGCGGCCAGAAAGCCCGAGGCATGCACCGACTCAGCTAGCGCGTACACCCCAATCATGATGCCTAAGGCCAGAAAGTCGCTGGGTGCCACGTCGCGGGTGGCATGGCGCAGATGAGTGCCTAGATAGCCCAGTCCCCAGCCTCCCACGAGCCCGATGGCGATTCCGGCGATCAGCCCCCAGAAGACATCGGCGGTCAGCCAATGGACCCAGACCTCAACGAGCGTTGCGCCCGGGAGCATCAAGGCAAGCGCGAGCAGAAGCAGGCGCAACGCCGTGGCGTCATTCAGCCCCGCTTCGCCCGATAGGGCCACCCTTAGTGCGTCGTCATCACGCGCATCGTCCACGGAGACCAGCGAGGCAAGCACCGGGTCCGTCGGGCTGACGATGGCGGCCAGGGCAAGGGCCCAGGCGAAGGGCCAGCCGAGCGCGTAGTGGACCAACATCGCCACTCCTGTCGCGGTCAACAGCATGGCAGGCAGGGCCAGACGCAGCGCCATCCGCCAGCCGCCGTGGCGAAACGGCAGACGTAACTTCAGCCCTGTGATGAAGAGGGAGACGACCATGGCCGCCTCGGAAACCACTCTCAGCCAGTGAATATGCTCGGCGTTGGAGGTCAGGTGAGTCAGGCCGAGGACGCCAGGCCCGACGAGGATGCCGCCGGCGAGGTAAAGCGCAAATGTCGTGACGGGACCGCGGCGGATCCACCCCGATAAAAACGAGGTCAGCAGAAGCAAACCAGACGCAAAAAGGAGCCATCCCAGTGCATGCATGGCTCATCGTGGCGACGGGCCGGTCAACGCCGCGCGAACCCAGATTCGAGGGTCAGGGAGCCCGCCAATGCCGCGTCTTGTGGCGTCGCCTTGGTCGTGATTGCCCCTTGGAAGCCAGAGGGGTTTTTGAGCTGGAGCGTGACCTTGCGCAATGCGCCGCCTTCTTCAGGCGAGGACGTCTCCGGCATCACGGATCCCGAGCACCTTTAGCAGCCGTAGGCTCGGAGACGGCCAATCTGCAGCGCGCTCATCCCTGCTGGCCGGCCGCGGCGGCATTTCGGGCGGCTTCTGCCCGACGAACGTACTCATCCCGGATTTTGTCGAGCTCGGCCTGATCGAGATGCTCCAGATCCATCAGTTCATCGTTTGCGTGCTTGAGTGCACTGATGATCTCATCAAGCTTCAGGTGCACGGCGCAACTGTCTCGGTTTTGCGAACTCTGGATAAGGAACACCATCAAGAACGTCACGATTGTCGTGCCGGTGTTGACCACCAGCTGCCATGTCTCGCTGTAGTGGAAGTACGGGCCGCACGCGCCCCAAATGGCGACCAAAACGGCCGCGCCAATAGACGCGGCAGGCGTACCAGAGGCATTCGCGGCCCACGTGGTGAGCCGGTTGAACAGCGAGGGGTGGGTCATAGGCGCTCCGCAGTGCCGCTGTTATAGCGTGACGGCGCGAAGAAGCAAGTCCCCGTAAATTCCTACGGTTATCCTATGGTTGGCGCAGGCAGGGTAGCTCGCGATTGCGTGAGGAAACGTTGCAGGTCACGTCCGTGCAACGATCCCGCTTGTGGATCGCAAAGGCCGCAAGTCGTGGACGCCGCCATCGCCTTTTCTCGCTCCCATCTGTCCCCCATGCACGTCTTTCGGCGAAGTCGTCGCGCCTAAGAACGCGGTCCGGCCGCTTCACCCCGCCCTTCGGGGGCACCTGCAATGACCCATGCACCCAGGATCGCTTGCACGTCAATGAATCCTAGGGAACGGCTCTGAAAGCTCGGCCGACGAACCGACTCCATGGGTCCCCCGCGGGCGTCTGGCAGGCCAGGCAGAAAAGATCGATTCGCCGCCCATCTCACTTCGGTCGGCGCCCTCGATGCGTTAGCAAGCCTACAACGACGCCAGCGGCGACAAGCGCTGCAGGACCTGCCAGCGCCGACGGCCCCGGCCGCCGCGTTCGCGACTTCGCGGCCGCACCGGGTTCACCCGGTGCGCCGACTTCAGCAGGCGCGGCTTCGATCTGAACGGCGTGAGCGTTGGGACGAATGGGTTTTCCGCGCGCCTCGGCGAGGCTGCGGGTCAGCTCCGCGCCAACGAGAACGATGACCGATGAGTAATAGGTCCAGGTCAGCAGGACAACGAAGGCGCCTGCCGGACCGTAGGCACCGCCGACATTGCTGTGAGCCACATAGAGACCGATGGCGAACTCACCTGCCAAGAACAGGGCCGTCGTCACCGCGGCGCCCAAGAGCGCGTCGCTCCAGTCGATCACCGCGTCGGGTAGGACGCGGAACATCAGCAGGAAGGCGCCAAGGAAGACGACCACCGATACCGCATACTTGACGATCGTCCACCCGGTCCCCTGCCCCGTGAAGACAGCCTGGATCACAGCGCTGACCACCAGCGAGATGATCAGAAGAAACGCTACCCCGCCAAGCAGGGCAAACGCACGTGCCCGCGCCCGAAGCCACGTACCCACGGCCGCACCGGGCTTGGGCTTTACCCGCCAGACGCGGTCCAGCGTGCCCTGGAGCTGGGCGAATACGGCCGAGGCGCTGAATACCGTCACGAGCAGGCCAACGATTCCTGCCACATGACCCAACTGCGGGTGCTCGTGGGCACTGGCAATTACCGATTCCAACGACGAGGCCGCTTTTTCGCCAACGGTCGTCTGTAGCGCTTCAGTCAGCTGTTGCTCAAGCCCTGGGTGGAGCATGGACAATGTCCACACCAAGAGCAACAGCACCGGGGCCACCGATAACGCCGCGTAGAATGCGAGGGCGGCGGCACGCGTCATCAGCTCATCGTCGCCGAAGCCGTCTATGGTGGCTTTGGCAAGGCGTTTTACCACGGAAGGAATGGCTGGCATGGTCGCGTCTCCGACAAGTGCTCACAGGGCAGGATGCGTGGCGAACAATGCGCTGAGCCTCGTGTGGGCCAGGTGACCGCTGTAGCTGCGTGAGATACGCCGCCTCACCTGCCCTAAAGCCTAGTCCGACCGTGCCGTTAAGCCTTCGAAGGCCCGGGGGCGGGCTGGTCACCGAGGCAGCCATGACTGACTTTCGAATCCGCATCATTCTTGCGCTCGGCGCTTTGGCAACCATGTCCTCTGGGACCGCACTGGCGGCCTGCTCAGTAAAGGACTTTGCCGTTGAATCGTTCGCCGTGAAGTTGCAACAAGGGTCCGGCCAGCCGCGCTTCAGCATGAAGGGTCAGTTGGTCAACCACTGTGCCGAAGCGGCTGCCGCGCAGATTCGCATCGACGCGAAAGATGCATCCGGTAAAGTTCTGGCCAGTAAGCAAGGTTGGCCCGCCGGGACGTCGAACATTGAGCCAGGCAAATCGGTCGACTTCGACCTCGGCCGCCTTTTTCGCTACCAGTCGGACATGAGCGATTACACGGTCTTGGTTTCGGACGCCAAGACCTGGTGAATAGGAAGCTTTCTTACGACATGCTAGCGGGAGTTACCGTCAGCTCGCAGCAACGAGTGACCCGCACTCCGCAATAATTTTGGCGCCCTGCATCGGTTTCGACAGGAAACGGCGCGGATGCAGGTCCGCTGGCACATCCGCCGCGTCGCTGGCGGAGAGAAACGCGTACGGGATGCCCCGGTCTTGCAGGACGCGCGCAAGATTGAATGAGGTGCCATCGGGTAGGTTCACATCCAGAAGAGCCCCGTCGAACCGCTCGGAGCCGACGTGCGCGTCGGCCTCCGAGCAGGTCTTGTATGGCCCAAGTACCGTGGCACCCTCGCCCTCGAGAATTGTGCTCAGGATCATCCCAATCAGCTCGTCGTCCTCAACGACGAGCAACTTGGAGCCTGTTAAGGATTTCATAGAGGGTGCCGACGGATGGGGGGTAGGTCACGCTCCCACCGGAGAGGTGAACTACCCGTAGCCAGGACGGTCTGTCGCATTCACATGCTCGCCAACGTCTTAGCTCAGCCGTGCCGGCACATGTCGCCGGCACGGCGGGTCGTGACGCGGGTGCAGAGTTAAGCGACCATTGCAATCAGCGAAAGGCGCACCTATGCCAGCGGCGCCGTTGATCAACAGGTAGCGCCCATCGTGCTGTCAGGGCAAGATACGAACGCCTGCCTCCCGCTCGAAATACCGGCCTTTAGCACCTTCGATAAAGGCGCTCGCTTTCGATGCCGCGATGACGCCCGCATCGGCTTCCAGGCCGGATGCATCAAACAAGGCTCTGCCCCCCTCGTCCAGAGCGATAGCCTTGAGGTGGCCGAAAGCGTCGCGCACGAAATCCACGGCGGCTGCCTCGCTCACTAGCTGCCCTGCCCCCTCCTCGCTCAGGATGATGGCCACCGCATCGAAATTGATCGATGGCGTACCGGCGAGCTGCCCGTCGGCAGCCAGTTTCTTCCCGTCCGACAGGAGCGCCCCGCCGACCTTCGGCGCTACGATTTTAACGGTTGCACCGGCGGCCTCGGTAGCCTTGACCAGTGCCGCGACCGCCTTGGCATCGGAGCCGTCGTTGAGCAGGATCCCGACGACCCGCCCCTCCAGCGTTTTCTTCATCTTGCCGATAATCTGCAACGCCGGTGATGTGGGCATATCCAGAACCGGCGCCTTGGCCGGCGGCGCCGGCGGCAGGTCGTCCAAGGCGAGACCCGCGGCAATACGAACCGCCAGATCGTTATCGATGTGCCGCAGATGACCCACGACAGCCTCACGCACGTGCTGCGTGTCGACCTTGGACAATTCGAAGACAAGGGCAGAAGCGATGTGCGCCTGTTCGAACTCCGTCTGGCTCAGATAGAACATGCGGGCCTGGCTGTAGTGGTCGGCGAAGGTCTCGGGGCGGACCCGCCCTCGGGTACCAGCCTCTTCCGCCGGATAGGAGCGGAATCCGCTTTGCGCGTCCTCTCGCGGCGAGTCCGCCTGCAGCGAACTCGGACCATAAGCCACGCGACCTTTCGGCACCTGGTGCTGCATATGCCCGTCTCGCTGATGATTGGCGAAGGGGCACTTGGGCGCATTGATGGGCAGCTGGTGAAAATTGGGCGAGCCAAGCCGGGAGAGTTGCGTGTCGAGATATGAGAAGAGCCGACCGTGAAGCAGCGGGTCGTTGCTGAAGTCCAGACCAGGCACCAAATGCGATGGACAAAAGGCGACTTGCTCGGTTTCAGCGAAGAAGTTATCCGGCCAGCGGTCAAGCACCATCCGACCGATTATCTTCAGCGGCACAAGCTCTTCGGGGATGAGCTTGGTCGCATCGAGGTGATCGAACGGGAAGTGGGCGGCTTCATCCTCGGTGAAGAGCTGTACGCCGAGCTCCCATTCCGGGAAATTTCCCGCCTGGATGGACTCGAAAAGGTCGCGACGGTGGAAATCTGGGTCCGCGCCGGCAAGCTTTACCGCCTCGTCCCACACGGTAGACTGCAGACCCAGCTTCGGGCGCCAGTGGAACTTTACGAAGGTGCTATCGCCCTTTGCATTGACCAGGCGGAACGAGTGGATGCCAAACCCCTCGATCATGCGCAGTGACCGGGGAATCGCCCGATCTGACATCGCCCACATGATCATGTGAAATGCTTCGGGCGTAAGGGAGATGAAGTCCCAGAAGGTATCGTGGGCGCTGGCGGCCTGGGGAAACCCGCGATCGGGCTCCATTTTCACGGCATGGATGAGGTCAGGGAACTTGATCGCATCTTGGATGAAGAACACCGGGATGTTGTTTCCCACCAAGTCCCAATTGCCCTGCTTGGTATAAAGCTTGACAGCGAAGCCGCGCACATCGCGCGGGGTATCCACGGAACCCGAACCGCCGGCCACAGTCGAGAACCGAGTGAACACGGGGGTTTGCTCGCCTACCTCGGTGAGGACGCTAGCAGTCGTGTAGTCCGCCAGCGATTCGGTCAGCTCGAAGAAACCATGGGCCGCGGAGCCACGAGCATGGACGATGCGCTCCGGGATGCGTTCGTGGTCGAAGTGGGTAATTTTCTCTCGAAGGATGAAGTCCTCAAGCAGGACCGGACCCCGCGGAGCGATTTTCAGCGAATTCTCGTTATCGCTCAAAGGCAGGCCCTGGTTGGTCGTCATCACCGGATGCGAGCCGCCTGCTTGTTGATGGAGTTCATCTCCGTTGCCGCGCACGTCAGCGCGCGACGGGTCGGACGAGGCATTTTTCTTCGTGGCCATGGCGGGTCTCTGCTAGGTGAATCTCGAGCTTGGACGCTCGGCCGTATAGGGCAGGTTCATTTCTGACAGGAACCATTCACGCTACGCTAACCATGGAACGCGATGTCCCCCGAGTCATGTCTTTGGCGAGGATCGTGCGGCATGATGCAATTGGACCCCAGCCTCCCCGTGAGGACGCCTGAGGGCGATGGCAACGCTCTACTCGCACGCGCGCCACGCGCTCCCACCAACGCCAAGGCGAAGCGGTCATCGCGGACCTGATCTATCGCGCGTGGACAGTTTCCGGTGGAAGGGGGTGTCCGCAGTTGACCCGTCCAGGCTCATGGCTCGTTGTAGTCCCCCACGCGTGCGAGCGGCGCGACACAGCACGGACGGCGAGGGGTGGTCCACGAATGGCTTCACAAAAACAGCAGGGCTGGTCCGGGCACCATGCCGGGATGCCTTCCCAACACCGTCTCTACGCGTCACTGGCCGCTGCCCTCACCCAACACCGGGCCGCCCTTCGCCGAACTCATGCGACATGCTCGGGTTTTGCGCTAGCGATGATGTTGCAAGGCATGGTTGCCCTTACCGACCCGGGCACGCGCCACGCGGCAAGTCAGGTTGTGGTCGCGTTGATTACGCTGGGCGCCGCGGCAATATCTGCATGTGTCATCTGGCTACGCCGTGCGGAGCGAGCGGTTCGACACGCGTTGATCGTGCAGTCGGAATCGGAGCGGATAAGAGAAGGTTGGGACGGCAGCGCGAAGTCAGCCTAAGCGTGCGCGAGCACTGCGTCGACACCCTTCCGCAGTACGGCGCGTGACCCTGCTGCGGCCTCGGCGCTTCACCCGTTGGACTGATTGGCCGATGACGCGCGCTCAGCTGGAGGGCATCGGGCGCCACGTTCACTTAAGAGAACGAAAGCACCCACGCCGATTTTGTCTCATCCGCTGCGATCCCATGCGATACAGTCGAACTTACCCGGCATCGACGGTAGGCCCATGATCCGCGAGGACGAATCTCTGACGTTTAGCCTTCGCGCCTCTTATCGGGATGGGACGGCCACGGACTTGGCCGTCACCGCCCGATTCGACGACTCGATGAGAAGGTGGCGTTGGCAGGCCCTTTGCGATGGTGACGCGGAACCTCCCGTCATTCTTTTGGGCGAATGCGAAGACCCGGAAACGATCGCGCAGGAGATTACGGATCGACTGCGTCGGCTTGATCCAATTTGACTACCGAAGCGCCGCTTTGGCAGGGATCCGCGCGTGTCACTGGCTACCACGTGCGCGCGAGGCAGCCATTAGAACTTAGCTTGAATCCGGCGCTTTAGCTCAACCAGAAGGGCTCGCGCAGTATGTGCTCGGGAAAGTGCCACCTCTGGGCACGCGCCGTCATCGCGCGTCATGGCCGCCAGCTGCCGATCGAAGAGCTCGATCGCAGCCACGACAGGTCCAGCGCTGTGAAGGGTGACGCTAAGTGCGTCAATGGCATCCAGGACCGGACCGTCAAGCTCGGGACATTCGTTCATAGAAGAGCCTATCGCCGCCGGCTGCCGCCTTGTAGGCAAAGCATGGCTGGCGATCGCGATGGTCGCAATGGCCTGCTTCTCAGCCGTTTCGCTAGCGCCGTCCGCCAGAAGGCATAGGCCACGGGCGACTTTCACGCATCGTATGTCGCCGTTCTCCACACACGCTGGCGGACGGCAAAACCGTCTATGAGGTAGCGCGGGGCAGGCATGGCCGCTCCCGCTGCTCGAGCCTGGCCTTCGCAGACGTCGCCGATCCCTTCAGTGGACCTCGATGCCGTGTTGACGCCTCAGTGGCCAATCCTCGCCTCTCGCACGGTCGCCCGATCTATGAGTCACGAACTGCCCCGCATCACCACCATCAACCCCAACGATTCCCAGGACCTTGCCCTATGGGCCTTGGTGTTTGCCGTAACGCCCGCGACTGTACTTGCCGCGGTGAGCGAAGTGGGCACAGATCCGGAACGGGTCCTACGTTACCTTCGCGGCGACCCGCCCAAGCGGAGCCCGTGAGGGAAACGACTGGCCCGAGACTGGCGTCAACGGGTGCTCTAACTGGCCAAGAGCAAACATGCCTAGGCAGTGGTAAGCATCTGACCTTTCAGGTTTTGGGCGGCTTGATCCTGTTGCACTAAGAAAAATCTCAGCTATTCTTTTCCTACGAGATGCGACTCATTCGCATTTATAATTGGGGAACATATGAAGATCGTCCTCTGGTGCGCAGCTGCCGCTGCGCTGCCTGGCTGCGCATGGGCGCAATCCGCCTCGTCACCGTCTGGCGGCGTCGCTCAGTTAGGCGAGATCATGGTCACCGCGCCGCGGGAAAATGTTGATTCCGCCGGACAGGTCTCGGTGACCGCCAACGCCGGCGTGTTGGGGTATCGCGATCAGTTCGACACCCCATTTTCCCAGGCCTCGTATACGGACAAACTCATTCAGGATCAGCAAGCACGAACGTTGGATGAGGTGCTTGAGAACAACAGCTCCATCCGCAATACCGCCAATTCATATTCCGACGCGGAGCAACTGAACATTCGCGGCTTTTCCAGTCAGCCGCAGTCGGTGCTGTTCAATGGCGTGCCCGGACTGCTGCAAAGCCGCCGCCCGCCGATCGAGGGCGTGGAGCGTGTCGACATTCTGCTCGGCCCCAGCGCTCTTCTCTATAACGGCATCGGCGACCAGAACGTCGGCGGCGTCATCAATGTGCAGCCCAAGCGGGCAGACGATGCGCCGATCAATCGTGTGATCGGCAGCTACGTGTCCGACAGCAGCTACGAGCTTCAGGGTGATGTCGGCCGGCGTTTTGGTCCCGACAAGACTTTCGGCGTGCGGGTCAACGCCGCTGGCCTGAACGGCGACACGCCCCTCGACCACCAGTCTCAGCGCATGGGTGTTGGCCAGTTGGCGTTGGATGCGAGAACAGACCGGGTGACGGCGAGCCTGGATATGATGGACAACCGGTACCGACTTCTGGGCAATCGTCCAGCGCTGCGCCCCTTGGCTGATTCACCCATCCCGCGCGCTCCCGATGCGTCCACGAATCCCTTTGATGAGAGCTCGTCGTTTCGAGAACACAACGTGCTGAGCCTGGCACGTCTCGACGTGCGTGCAGCGGATTGGTTGACGATCGGTGCGGCGTACGGTTACGCGCGTGCTGATGAGTATTACTCGGGTCCCTATTCCGGGCGCCTCACCGACCCTGACGGCGCCATGGCGGTAAACGTCATCCCCTTCTATGCGCGGGCCAGGGCTGACGTGGGGCAGCTTAATCTTCGCGCCTCCTTCGCAACGGGCCCCCTGCAGCACGACGTGGCCTTATCCGGTGATCTGTACAGCGATCATCATGGTTCTGCCTACAGCGTGCTGGAGCGGCTGGACACTAACCTCTACGCCCCGGTGCCCCTGGCACCGCGTATCACGCAGAACCCAGCGCCTGACGAAGACATTGGCGACAACAGCCGCTCGCGCCGTACGAGCGTGGCCATCGCGGACGTCGTCACCGCGTTGGACGGGCGTCTACTCCTGATCGGCGGCGTACGCCGTCAGTCGTTGGACGACCGCAACCTTGACAGCTCGACGGCTGAAACGACTGACCGGTTCAAGCAGTCCGCCAACACGCCCGCTGGCGCTGTGATGTACAAGCTCACTCCAGCTTTCTCCATCTACGCGAACTATATCCAAGCCCTTCAGTCGGGTCCGACGGCGCCGGGATTGGCCGCCAATGCTGGACAAACCTTCGCACCGTTCAAGGCCAAGCAGTACGAGGCCGGAGTCAAGTGGAACGTTGCCGGCCTCGGCCTTACGGCGGCGGTCTTTCAGATCACCCAGCCCAGTGCCTACATCAATGCCAGCAATGTTTTTGTTGTCGATGGCCAGACTAGGAATCGGGGCGTGGAACTGAACGCGTTCGGCTCGCTTGTGCCAGGGCTGCGAGTGCTTTCAGGGCTTAGCTACTTCGATCCGATCCAGGTCCGAACGGGCGATGCCGCATCGGAAGGAAAGCTGGCGATCGGCATCCCCCATTGGCAGGCAAATCTCGGAGGCGAGTGGGACATGCCTGGACTGGCCGGGGTGACGCTCACCGCCAAGGCGATCGCGACCTCGCGTGAGTACGTCGATGCGCGCAACACTCAGCACATTCCCGGCTGGGTCCGATACGACGCCGGCGCCCGTTATGTCACCTCGATTGAGGGCAGGCCTTGGACCTTCCGACTCCAGATCGTCAACCTCACCGGCCGTGACCGCTGGCAGGACGCATCGCAAGGCCTGCTGTACGAGGCGGCGCCACGCACCCTTCGCGCCTCGGTCGCCGTGGACCTGTGACACCACGTCGGCCCATGTGGGTCCGCGTTCACCGCTGGGCGGGCCTTTTTCTGACGGGTTTTCTGCTGATTGCCGGTCTTACTGGCGCGTTGCTGCCTTTCGAGGAGAGTCTGACCTTCGCCACGCGGCCCGACCGGGCTTGGGCGCGTCCGGGGCCCGACACGCGCCTGCCCTTGGATGGCATCACCATCGCCGAGCGCGTTGAGCGCGCCTTGCCGGTCAGCGTACCGAGGGTGGAGCTGGATATCCCCCACGATCATGTCGTGCGCATGTTTGTGTTGCCTGCCCCTGGCAAGGGTGCGTTGCCGTATGATGTTGTGTGGGCTGATCCGTATACGGGCGCGGTACGTTTGACCTATAAGTGGGGCGGGGTCACGGACGGCGCCCAAAATATCATCCCGTTCCTCTTCGCCCTGCACTACGGACGGCTCTTCGGCCCGCTGGGCGAAACCGCGTTCGGCATAGCCGCGCTTGTTTGGACGATCGATTGTTTTATAGGCCTGTATCTGACGTTCCCGCCACGTCGCCAAGGCGGGCTGCGGCGGACCGTCTTCGACTGGTGGACCCGTTGGACACAGGCTTGGACGGTGCGGACCGGCCACGCGACCCGAATGACGTTCGATGTACACCGTGCGAGTGGGCTGTGGCTTTGGCCCCTGCTGCTCGTCTTCGCCTGGTCGGCCACGGCGCTGTCATTACCCCAGGTTGAAGTGCCCGTCCGGCTCGTCTTTGGAGGAAGCGAGGGTTTCGCTCCGGCGCTGCTGGCAGCCCCCCGGCCATCACCGGCGCTTTCCCGAAGACAAGCTCTCACGGCCGCATCCGAAGCCTTTACTCGCTTGGCGCGGGACCACCATTTCGCCTTGTTGGGGTGGCAGGATCTCACCTACCTTCCCGGCGCCGGTGCGTATCGCTTGGCTGCGCGTACGAGCCTGGATCGCGCTGACACGGGCGGTCAAACCGATATCTGGATTGACGGCGAGGACGGCCGCATGCTGGGTTGGGCACCGCCGCTCGGTAACACCGCTACTGACCATATGGTGGCCTGGGCCAACCTACTGCATATGGCTCAGGTCTTTGGCCTGCCCTATCGCCTCTTCGTTTCTGCTCTGGGGGTGACCCTGTGTGTCCTGGTCATCACCGGCGTCATCATCTGGTCGAAGAAACGCGCAGGTTCACGCAAGGCGAAGGTATCGCGCACTCTCACGCATCCTCCCCCACCCACCTAGCCGCCAGAGCATGGCGAGTCCCTTCATCACAAGCCTGCGCGCTCGGGCGGGTCGGGCCTCCGTGCCGGCGGTGGCGCAGCCGCTTGGCAGGACGCCAGCAATGCCCGCTGGCTGCCAGGGTCACCCATGCTGGCCCTAGCCCGGCACTGCTCGAAGGTGGGCACTGGCTCATACATCCATGCACACACGGCCACGATAGCTAGCGTGCTCAAGAGCGCCACGTATAGAACACTTCGGTCGAGCCGGTCCATGGTCCAGAGCCTTGTGCCGATCGCTCGGCGCATATGTCGAGGTAACGGCTGGTGATAGGCCAACGCGACCCCGGTGTGCCACCAGGAAGGGGCACCTCACCTGCGTTAAGCAAGCATACGACGAATCCCCCCCCCTCGAACCCTGCCCTGGCCAGTAAGCACGCCCAAGAAGGGATAGCGAAGCTGCGTGAGTTATGGGGCAGATCGAGGCACCCGGTGCGCCGCACCGTGGCCATCGATGCCCCCGCTGACGCAGGCCGAGCCGATCCCGGACGGATTCTGACCTCGGTTATAGTGCAACGTGAACCGTAACGGGGCGAGTGAGTGAAAGTCACACGGGTGCTACCACGCGAATCGACCCCTATCTTCCGGCCCCGTTTCGCGCTGGTTCGAAGGTCCTGCACATGACCTTCGCGGCGAATTATCTGACGGTGTTCGTGCTGTTCCCGCGCGAAAACGGCGCAAGGTGGCGCGTTGTTTTACCGGGAGGCGCCATGGCATCGTTTCGCAGGGAGTCAGAAGCAATGGCGCACGCCTTCGAGGCGGCCCGGGCGATGAAGAACCGAGGGCGCCCGGTAAAGGTCCTTCGCCAAAACCGAGCGGGCACGTGGATCGAATTCCCGCAGCCAGTGATGTGAACGTCTCTGCCGACAGCTGCCGAATCCTAGATCAAGCCGGTTGGCACCATGCTAAGTGAATCGGCGCGTCTACGATTCGATTTCAACGTCGATATCAAAATGGCCTCGTTCGCAGCGGCCCTCTCAATGAAGGCTTCCGCATGGATGGCTGAGCACCTATCGCATGACCCTAACAGCTCGTACACAATCCGCAATTCTCGGCTGATTACCTTGGACGGGCGTACCGCCGGGTTCGAGGTCTCGGAGCTCAAGGGAACAAGTATGCAGCCCGCTCTCGTCGCCGCTTACTCGCGATAGCCAACGAGCTAGCGGTCGAGCGGCTCTGCGGCTATCCGGTCCAGCCATCCGCTTGGGCGGTGGAGGCTCCATTCAATCTCGCGGGCGACGTCGTCCGCAATGCATGAGCCTGCAACCATGCGCTTGAGCACGGCCGGCTGCGTCAGACCCAATAAGTCGCTCTGTGCAAGCCAAGAGTTCAGCCCCTCGCGATCCAACTGCAGGAGGAGGCGTCGTAGGTTGACATGGCGACATCGCTGGAGATTGGAAAACGCTTGAGACATGTCGAACACTCATATTCGTCTGGGCGTGGGGCCCGGGCTTGGCGAGGCATCCGCCAGCTTTGAGCGGCCGACGATTACACAGACCCTCTCTCCCGTGCCGTGAAGGCCATCCTCAAGGCTCTGATAGACGCCAGGCGGATCGGCCTTTAAAGAGGGTAGAACGGTCGTAACGCCATAGAGTCTACACCTGCGCGGTGGGAAGGCTCATCCGGCAGGAACCGTATCAGCGTGCTGCGTGGCGCACCGGCCTCGATGGCAGCATCCTGAAGCACGCGCAACAGCTCGGGCGAGGCCGGCTGATCGACCGCCAGCACTACACACTCCCCTTGCCCATCGCTTCGATCCAGTGCGTACAGATAGGCCTCGCTGGCAAGGCCCACGCCGTGAAGCTGACGCGCCAAGGCTGGCCCCAGGCTTAGCTCTTGCGTCGTCGCTGTGCGGAATGCCCAAGGTGCGTCCGGTCGCGGTTGTTCAGTTGCCAGCCCCACGTGGCACAGATGCTGCCGCATAAGCGCCACATGCTCCGCGCCGACGAGCCATGTGATCTCTGACAGCGGATTCAGGCTCATCGCCAACGCAGGCCTGATGCTCAGCAACTCACGCATTGTCACGTGCACCGTGACTGCCGGTGGCGGCAAGACGTGGGGGAATCGCGACGGATGGCTAAACACAGGTACCAGGTGCTGCCCGGACGCCTTCCGCTGCCAATGTACCAAGTTGCGCCATGGTGCGGCGTCCCCCTCGCCCGGAGGGCAACGAAGCAGGGTCCATACCCGCGATGCAGCGAGTTCTTCGAGGAATCTGGGAACACAGGACGGCTTCTTCGACGCCAGCGTGAGCAGTTCGCCCAAGCGATCGGCCGGCTCCATGTGACCTACGCCGCCGTCCTCAGCCATGAGCTTCGGTGAGCAGGCGGTCTTTCTCGGCCAACGACAGCTTTTCAAAGGCCATGATCATGCGCGCCAGGCGATCGTCGCCCGCGAAGAGGTAGGCCGCAGGGACGTCGAGCGCTTGGGCGAGCCTCTCCACCGTACCCAAATCGGGCTGATGCACGCCTAACTCGTAGCGGTTAATGCGGGCGCTGGCCACGAACGGGTCGAGGCCTGCGTCAATACCCACCTGCTTTTGAGAGGTACCAGTCATCTCACGGGCCGCCTTGAGCCGGGCTTGAAAGACCTGATGGAGCGATCGTTGAGGAGGCATGCCGACGAGCCGAGTCCGGGGGGACTACGAGACTCGTAACTTTGCCTTGCGCCCGATACTACGAGTTTCGTAGTATCGGGCGCAAGCGGCCACGCGAGACGGCGGGAGCATGCGTGCAACTGGTCCTTGACGATGACTCGGACATCCCCCTGCCCCTGGACGCGCCGACGCGCGAGGCCTGGCTGGTCCAATACGGTCGTGCGGAGCTGGACGGCGGCATTGAGCGGCTTCGCCGCCGCGTTGCCGAGCGGTTTGCCCTCAGTCTGATCGAGTGCCTGGACACGGATCTGAAGCCGCCCACGGCCGCGCAACTGACCTTTGCGACCGATATCGCCAGGCAACTGGGCGTGAGTTTGCCAGCCGAAGCGATCCGCTATCGCGGCGAGGCCATGGCCTTTATCCGCCGCTATGCCGATTTACTGGGCGAGCGGCGACGCAGGCAACCGCCCCATCTCCCCGACTGACGACCGGGGCTTCTCGCGAGCCCTGCGCGCCTTGCACCGTGTCGCCGATTGCGTGTGGCGCCGCTCGGCGGCACGTCCTGCGAGCCGATGCCGCGCTTCCGCAGAACGTGAGGAGACTCAGAATGGGCAGCCATGAATCCAAATCCCCGATGCCTGCGTAGAACCCGGTAAGCCCACCACGCCCAGTCGCATGGTGGCCGCCACGATGGGAACCGCGAGGGATAACCCGATGACCGTGCTGCTCGATCGCTTGTTGGCGCCACTGCGCGCCTTGGGCAAGCCAGGCACCGCTGGGCGGCGGGGGCCGGTGCCAAGGGTGGCGGGCTTGGATATCGACCGCTACATGGGCCATTGGTATGTGATCGCGCTTATCCCAACGCGTCCGGAGCGCGGGGCCAGCAATGCCGTCGAATGCTACGCGAAGGCCCCGGACGGAACGATCGAGACGCGGTTTCGCTATCGGCCGGCTCAGTCCGCCAAGGTCAAGATAATCAAAGCGCGGGGCTTCGTTCGGCCGGAATCCGGCGCCGCGGTCTGGGGCATGCGATTTATCTGGCCGTTCCGAGCGCAATACGTCATCGCCTGGCTCGACCCCGATTACCAATCGGTCATTGTTGCTCGGGACAAGCGTGATCACGTGTGGATTATGGCGCGCACGCCGACGCTCGCCCCGCAGGCGTTCGATCTTATGGCATCACGCGTGGCCGGGATGGGCTACGAGCTAGCCCGGCTAGAGCGCGTTCGCCAGACGTGGCCTGAAGCTCCAGAGGCGACGCATTGATGGGGGTCTGGCCCGGGAAGCGAGAACCCCGTGCCCTTGGCAGCGCCTCGAGATGGGGTAGGATGCGCCGGGGGTTGAGGTTGTGACCGTCGTGCCGGTAGGGAGAGTTCCGCGCGTGGCATCGAATGCACCGACCGGTCACGGTATGGACGCCGCCTATTGGGCGTCCATCATGCGAGGCGTCGCGCGTCGTCGCGACGTTGAAGCCTTCATGGTGGTGTTCGACCACTTCGGCCCTCGGCTCAAACGCTATTTGACCGGTCTTCGCGCGCCCGATGCTGTCGCCGAGGAGCTGGTGCAGGATGCCATGCTGCGGGCCTGGCAGCGCGCTGAAGAATTTGACCCCACCCGCGCGACCCTTAGCACCTGGCTCTTTCGCATCGCGCGGAATCTGCATATCGACAAAGTGAGGCGTGACGGTCACTGGACGGCGGCGGTTGAGGGAGTAGACGCGCTGGTCGAGCCGGTGTTGGAGGGGCGGGCGTGCGCCGGAGAGGCGCTGGTGGACGAGGCGCGTCTTCGCCGCGCCATTGGCTCATTGCCCCCAGCCCAGGCACGCATGATCCGCATGGCCTACCTGGAATCCATGACCCACGTGGAAATCGCCAAGGCGCTAGGTATCCCCTTGGGCACGGTGAAGTCGACCCTACGCCGCACCTTCATGCATTTGCAAACGTCGCTTCAGGACACCCGATGAGCCCGCGGCACCACCTGCATGTCACCACCCTCATGGGTTTCGCCACCGGCGCCCTGACGCCCGCTTTCACGGCCGTGGTGGCCGCACACCTGAGCCTTTGTCCTGAGTGCAGGGCACGTTTGGCCCTGGCTGATGCGGTCGGCGGGCAACTCGTCGAGCAACAGCACGGTCTGTCGTTGACTGCCGGTGCGGCTGATGCCATGCGTGAGCGCTTGACCGTATCTCATGAGGAACCCGCCGTTGCTCCTGCCGCCGAGGATCACGTCCCCTCGCCAAGTCCGATGCCAGTGTCGTTGCGGCCGTACTTCGGCCGTTCATTGTCGACGTTGCCCTGGCGGTGGATCGGCCCGGGGATCCATCGGGTGAGCGTTCGGCTTGCGTCAGATGAACAGCTGACGCTGCTGCGGATTGCTCCGGGTCGAAGCCTTCCGGTCCATTCCCACGAGGGGCGTGAGCTCACCCTGATCCTTTCGGGTGCCTACGATGACGCATTGGGGCATTTTGCGCCGGGGGACGTCGCCGATCTGGACGAGGATACGGAGCATCAGCCGATCACCTCCCGAGGAACCGCTTGTATTTGCGTCGCGGCTACCGATGCGCCGCTGCGTTTCGCCGGGTGGATGGCTCGAACTCTGCAGAGGGTGTTGCCGCTATGAAACCCCTTCGCGTGACGGATGCCCATTGAGACCGGAGCCTTGTCATGGACGATCGAGGATATACGCGTCACTGGCCCACGTTGCATCGCCAACGCTTGGCCAACGTTCGTCGGCTCTTTTCCGATCTGAAGCGTGAGGGAATGTCCCAGCGGACAATCGCGGCGATCCTTGGCATGACCTTGGAAAAGTTGGAGCGCGTTGTCGATGCACAGCTGATGATCGACGATGCGATGGCGCGCGAGATCGAGTGGGCTGTGCACCGGCCCCGGGGCTGGCTCGACGACGAGATAAGCATGTGACGTATGGCTTTCACCGTCATCAGCGCTGCTGTTGGCGGCGTCTCCAGTGTCCGTCCGCACTCCATCGCGCTGGCTGCCCGGCCGGTGATAGCTGGGAAGTTATGTCGACGCGCATGCTCAGGTGTCAATGGACAGGTCGGACCGACCTTCTGCGTTTTCTATAAGGTGGCCGCGCCGAACTCACGGCCCAGATGCGCCCTGCTGATGCAAGGATTCGGGACCGCTCTCGAGTGCGCGCAGTCGGACGTCGAGCTGCAGAAACGGGATTATCACCCTGCGCCTTTCCAGTGCACCGAGCGCCTCGGCGAGGAGGTCACTGCGGACAGCGCCCCAGTTCGACACATCCGCGGCCCATGCGCGCAGATGCGTATAGCCCGCCTGCAGAGTGGCCAACAAGAATGATTGGCTCGTGGATACCAGCAGCATTCAGGAGCATTTTCAGCTGCCGGGCGATATGGCTGGCATCCCGTGGTCCAGATTGCGCCTCACTCCAACCGAACCCAGCACGATCGTACGAGCACGTCCGAGTGGTCCGAGACAGAGCCGGCTGCACCTTGCCCCATATGGTGAAGTCCCCGCCGTTACCGAATTCGAGAACGACCGTGGGTGAGCCGCTGCCAGCGCAATAGATGTGCATCTGCTTGCCGGCGACGGCGTAGCTGTAACCCGGAGGCGGATTTCTCTAATCGGTCTCGACGTATCGAGAGGAAATTTCACAGGGCGCATGCGCAGGCGAGGCAAATGATCACGATATTACTGGCCGCAGACCGACGTAAGCAGTATCGATAGCGCTTCGAAGCTTTTTCTAGCTTCCCAGGAAATTCTGGCGTGCGGCATGAAGAAAAACGCTGACCGTTGAGAAGCACTTGAACGTGATGACTAGACCCCTAAACTTTGGCAGTTTGCAGCCGACAAAGGGTAAGCGCCAACTTCCCCAACGGCGCCGGGACGGGTAATGACGTGCTAGGCAAGGTAATCTGGTTCCACGACGAGCTGCGCATGGCGCTGATCGAGCGATCGGGAGGCTTTACCGTCGGGTCGGTGTATGCAGGATTTCTGACCCTCGGCGGCATGGTGGAGGGTGGCTTCCGGCAAGCGGGTCCCACCACCCTCAAAGATGTAGTGACCGACGAAGAGGTATCTTTCTTCGTTGAAGCTGACGCCATGACGGAAGACGAAGCAAACGATCTACTGGGGATCGTTCGCAGTTAAGAGCAGCGGTCGCCTGCCCTGCCCTGCCCTGCCATGCAGGAGTCTGCACGCCCGCGAATAAAAGGTCGGGACAAGAATCTGAGGCGATTCTCCGCGTCTGCGCGTCTGCGCGTCCCGCCAGGCTAACCGATTCTGGACAGGCGGACCTCCAGGGCTGCGAACAGTTGAGGCCCCGCTGTGTAACTCATGCTTGACGGCTTGCATCGGCTGAATGTATCAACGGGTCTCCTAGTCCAAGCCATGGAGGGTGTAGCGTGACGATCGCATGCGTTGCTCGCAAGGCGGTCAGCGCCTTGGCTGCTGGCCTCTCGTCTTTTCTCTCAGCGTCCGTAATCGCCTTTGGTGCTCAACAGCCAGCCGAATCCAATGTGCTCCAGCGCATAGCCGCCATGGATCGTACGGGGAAGGCCTCGCTCTCCGCTGCAGACACCCGGGCTCTCTTCGACTTGCTTGGCAGTTCGCACCTTCTTGAGCAGCCGGTCCTGTCGGCTGCTACAATTGAACGGATCGGACGGCTCATCTACCGCGCCAGGGCTGACCCGGAGGCGCAGCAGACATACCTTGACGACTTTCCCGGCCTATGGAGCCGGATTGGCATCGATGTGGATCCGCTAGGCTTGGCGAACCTCGAGGACCGGGTGGCGCGTAGCGAAGGCCACCCTCAGTTGTATGGAACTCTGACCGCTGCAGCCACGGATTACCCGGCCGCCGCCGCGGAGCGTAATTACACCGAAGCCCGTGACATGCTGGGCGTACCGGGGGGTCTGCCCGCAGTTCCCAACGACGCGCCGCTGCCGCTCGCCATGCGCCCCGCCCATCCATCTGCACTGCCGGAGGTACGCGCCGAGACACTGCGCCTGGGCGCGATGGACCAGGCGGTGCGCGTCTGGCCGGATCACCCGACGGACGACGAGGACAAAGCCCTCATCAAGCGAATGGAAGAAACCGACGCCTACACCGAGCCCCGGATCCGGGCGATGTTCCGGGCCCACGGCATCCCCAGCCCCGCGCTCGTCGGGCGCGCAGCCACGCACAGCGCCTACCTCGTCATCCAGCATGCGATCAACGACCCGGGCCTCATGCGCGCCGCACTCGGCCAGGCGAAATGGATGGCCGCCCGCGGCGATCTTCCCAGGATCGACTACGCCCTGCTTTCTGACCGGGTCGATTGCGTGTTAGACCATCGACCCCAGCAATTCGGCACCCAAGGCTCAAGGAATCCAAAGAGCCACTGGTACTGTCCAATTGCCGACCCGAATCACGTCAACGACCGCCGTGCTGCGCTCCATTTGGCCCCCATGGGAGACGAGGCGATCTTCGGCACGGCCGGCAAACCGAGCAACTGATCGCCATTGGTCCGTAACAAGGCGCGACGTAAGTTTGTCAAATGCAAGTCAAGGCCGCGAAGGCTTCGAGCTCGCGCTAGTCATCGAGGACATCGTCAGTCGGCGCGTCCAACCAGCCCGATGGCCGGTTAGTCGTCCACTCGATTTCTCGCGCAACGCCATCGTCAATGGGGGCGCCTCGAAGAAACGCCTTCAGCTGTGTCCCGGAGATCCCGGCCAGGATCGCGCCCAGCGTCTCCCACGACTCGATGCCGTCCCGCTGGCACTGCAGCACCAGGTAGCGCAGCCGCGCTCGACGGCGGGAGAGCAAGGCGCTATCCGGGTGAAACGGGGCTGACGGAGACATGGCCTAGCCTGAGGAAGCGGCAGCACACATTTTCGGCAGAGACCTCGGCCGTTGTCCGTGATTCGCGTCACCGACGCACGCAGCCCATGCTCCGGTCGCGGAACCACTGCTGATAGCAGCGCCATAGCCGCAGCCCCACCTCGAGGTCCTCCCTACCCTTGGACTTTAGATATCTCTCGAACTGTGCCCAGGTTTCGACGTTCGGGGGGCTCGGGTCGCGCCGCAGGTATTCCAGTAATGAGTCGTAGACCGTGGGCATGGTCCGCTCGCGCGCGACGTAGAACGCAAAGCTCAGGTCGGGCCGCGCGGCCACTCTCGAGCGCTCACCATGCATAACTAATCCCTGCTCCATTCCGTACGCGGATACTTTACATGCTAAGGGGTGGCCCTGATCGAAACGGGCGCCTCAGCGTGCCCTTCCAGCACGCCTCCAGCGACCCGGCTCAAGTCCGGCCCCGGCTGGCCGATAGCCGGGTGAGATGTCCGGAGGGTGATCGATGAAAGTGTGGGTTGTACTGGGCGCCGGCGCGTTCGTATGGCTGGCATCGGCCTGTTCGCGAGGCCCTGAGATACATATAACCAGCCAGCCGCCGGCTGCGGCTGCGGACATCCGCGTTGAAGGCGACAGCGGGTCGGCGACCTGGACCTGGGGTCATGGCGACCTGAAGGAAAAGATCATCGCCGTTGCCGACTCTCGCTCAAAGCGCGGCGGCCATCCCGCTGACGGGGACATCCGACTTACGCTCGAAGACGGAACGGTCCTCCGCCTTGCACAGCAACGCAGCTTCTTCATATGCCAGGCGGGGTGTGAGAAGAAGCACATGCCCATCACATGGGTGTCGGCCGCGTACGAGTAAAAAAGAGCCGGCGACAAAGCTTGTGTGTGTGGTCGCCGGCGTGCCCTGGGAGTGGCCAAGCTGTGCTTAAAACCTGCTCCGCCCGCGAGTGCTCCAATGCGTCGCCTGCGGATCGCGAGGCTAACTAGCGCCGCAAGAGGTGTTTCCGCACCGCTTCGGGATCGGTGCCCACGGCCTGTGTCGCCTCAAGCACCACGTCGGCGGAAACCCCCAATACAAGGCCCCAGAGCGCTACATCGGCAGGGTCGCTCGGATCGATACGGGTTTTCCTGTCGAGCCAAGAGTCAGCATCGGGGAGTTTCTTTTCGGCCATCGAAGTGCAAACGTGATCTTTTGGCCATCTAAATTGTTCGGCCGTAGAAGAAAAGTGTGCCCTGGCTCTACCCCGATGGTGACATCTGTGAAGGCGAGACCCCCTTTGCCCGACGGCCTTGGCTGTGCGATGGGGTTGAGGCTTCACGAGTTCTTCGTATTCACAAACATCAATATGGGCCTCCTTTCAACACGCGGGAGAGCGCAATGGCATCGTCTAACGACCACGACATCAAGTGCCTGAATGGCCTGATCGAGACCACCATCGACAGCGCCGACGGTTACGCCGAGGCAGCAAAGGATGCGGACAACACCCGCTACGCCGCAGTATTTGCGCAACGCGCCTCTGAGCGCCGCTTCGTCGCTGGCAACCTGCAGCAGCAGGTTCGGCTCTTGGGCGGCGAGCCGGAGGACGACGGCACCGTGCTGGCAAAGGCCCACCGGATGTTTGTCGACCTGCGCGCCAAGATGAGCTCCAAGGATGACACCGCCATCGTCGACGAGGTCGAGCGCGGCGAGGACCACATTAAGGCCAAGTACGAGGACGCCCTCAAGGACGGCGATCTCAGCGCTGCGACCCGCGCTGTCGTCAACGAGGCTTTCGTGTCGGTAAAGAGCGGGCACGACCAGATGCGTGACCTCAAGCACGCGCTTCACAACTCGAAGTAAGCCCGCGAGGCCGTCGCGCCTTGAAACGCTCGACGGCCTCCAGTTGCCTGGGGTAAGAACATCGTTCAGACGTGAAAAGGGCGTATGCTCCGCGCATGCATACTGTTGACCCCCACCTAGTCAAGTGGTTCGAGGCCATATACGCGAACGCGGTAGCTATCGGCGACGCTGCGCTCGCCGAAGACTTCGACGAGGCGCGCTTCCGCACGCACTTGGTCATCGTGGGAGCGGAATCGCTAGGGATGATGGCCCTCTTGCACGCGGCCAAAGTTGTCGAGGCTACCCTAGGCGAATCTGGTGATCCCTTGCCCGGATACGGTGCCGCTATTCTCGGCCTCGCGAAATCGCTACGACTGCTCGCCCGCGCCCCTTCAGCTCTCGCCGGATCCGCAACCTTTTCGGCGGCAACATAACGTCGAGAACAGTGAAGGACGAAGTTAGAGAATGACCAGATGTACAGGTTATTCCATTTGCGGGCTCGCCCCGCGCCCGGCGTCTACCTGCGGGTTATTCGGCGCCGGGCTTACCCTAAGCGGCCTCGGCCGCAGCGGCAAGCGTGGAACCGCATCGCGAACCGTCAGTAGGCCGCCGCGGCCTACCCTAAACGCTTCCTGGCATGGGCGCGCGCTGAGGGATCGATACAGGTGCCCCAAGCGAAAGTCTGATCGAGCCGCAGACCGTCCGCGCGAAGCACCTACCGGGAATGCCCCAGCCCGGGCCAGGGTGCTTACAACTGCGCTGCTCTCGCCTAGGGCGGTGACTGGATCGACGTGGCATGCCCGTGCTACGACGCGGCGGTGTACGAAGCCGCGGCACTGGGCCGATCCCCACGAGGCAGTTAGAAAATTCCAGCGGGGACCGTGGGGCACCCGCCGGATGGCCTGGAACGGCCGAGACTGAATTACGTACCCCTCTGCGTATGGTTTGTCTTCGCCGGATCCGTCAACCGGGTCACCGGAGGAGTCGGTCTCCCTGCGTCGTGTCGGATCGCGGGGCTTTTCCGGAGAGTCGGCTTTGCCGGGGCGCTTTTCGGACGCATTTTTCTCATTCGCCATGCATCGCTCCGGGTCAGCCCTGAATGTCCGGATCATTGTCACCCGGGTCGGAATTAGGCGGCTGCGCGTCGCCAATGGGTCGATCACCCTTCTGGGTGTCTTCCTGCGCCGACTGGGGGCCGCCCGGCGGCGGCTGCTTCTCTGGCGAAGTCGGGTCGCCAGTCGATGTCGGACCATTCGGATGGGGGTTCTTAGGTTTGTCCTGTGGTGAATGGCCACGTTCTGCCTCTGGTTGTGACGAGACGGAAAGAAGCTGGGTCGACAGTCTTCACGTACGTGATTATCCCAGCCTGACGGGTCATCATCGATCCGGTGAAAAACGTAACGCGCCCGGAGATTCGCCGCGATGACGACCGATGCGTGATCTGCCACGTTCGCGGGCACAGGCGACCACACGACTTGGGGAATGTTGTGCCATACCTGACGGCGATCACGCGTAGGGGAAAGATCACTCTCCCGGGTCCACGGATCTCGGTCTTAGGAGGCGATGCCAGGCACCGTCTGCGGACCGGCGACACACGGAACGCCCGGTGGCGCTCCGATCACCGTGGCTATCCCGGCAAGCAACGCGGGCCCCGGCTCGGCACGTTCCTAGAAGCCCTGCTGAGAATCGTTCAGAGGTTCTCGGCGCCCCCGACAACATCTCGGCCGATCGCATCGACAACGGCACCCGCCGCATCCGAGGGCTTGCAGCGGTACGCCCCCGCTTCGGGGGGGCGCAGCCTTGCGACTGCCTGACGCCAGGAGGTCAAGCAGCCCGGTCGTGACGTTTAGCCGAAGACCAGTTTTGCCCATCGCATGGCGAGCTTTGCGATGTGCATCCGGTGGGCGTTCTGGTGCGTAGAGGGTAGACCGTGCGCCGGCACGCAACAAGCGCAGCCGAACCAAGGGCACGCCGTTGAAAGGGAAAGGTAGCTTGTGAGCGAATTCGTGAGAAACCAGTCTGTTGTTGCGGTGCTCACCGTGGCCCTGGCTTCCCCGTGGCGTTCCGCGCTGGAGCAAGCGCTGCCCGCGGATGCCCTTGTGCTGGACGTGTCGACGTGGGCTGACGCCGTCCGGGCATGCGTTGCATACAGCCAAATTCGCTCGGCGGTCGTGGACGCGGCCTGTGGGATGGTCCCCTCGGCTGCCGCCAATCGCCTTCAGGCCATGCAGCCCGGTTGCCGCGTTTTCACCATCGGCGACTGCCGTCTATTAGGCGCACCCTCAGGCCTCGAAAGTCATCACCTGGACCGCCCTATCACGATGCAAGGGTTAGCCGGATTGGTCTCGGCCTCAGTGCAGCCAATGGATCGATGGGCGCAGATCCGTAAGTCGTGACCGGCTTCACATCCGGTAACCAGCACCCCTCTCACACTCCCGCCACGCCGAGGCCCGGCCCACCTACGAAGGACCGCCCACCCTATGAGCCGACTCGTCGTCATATCCAATCGGGTTGCCCTGCCCAATCAGACACAGACCGGGGGACTTGCCTCCGCCATGGATGCTGCGCTTAAGGAGCTTGGAGGCCTGTGGTTTGGTTGGAGCGGCAATCTCGCCAGCGAGACCGGCGCGGAAGTTCACGAAGTGACAAAGGGGCGCATCGCTTACGCAACGATCGATATGTCCAAGTCGGACTACGAGGCGTACTACAGCGGCTTCGCCAATCGCGCCCTGTGGCCCCTCTTTCACTACCGCGGTGACCTGGTGGATTATCAGCGGGATCACCTGGAAGGCTACTTGCGCGTCAATCGCCTCTTCGCCGAACAGGTGGCCAAGCTCATTCAAAAAGATGACATCGTCTGGGTCCACGATTACCACCTGATCCCCCTTGCTGGGATGCTACGCGAGCTTGGCGTCACTAATCGAATCGGTTTTTTCCTGCATACACCGTTGCCAGCCGCGGGACTGCTGATCACTCTACCGCGCCACCGGGAACTCTTCGAACCCCTTTCGGCGTACGACCTGGTCGGCGTGCACACCCACCGGGACCTGCGAGCGCTGGAGGACTATTTCCTGCACGAATTGGGCGCGGCCATGCAAACCGGCGGACGTATCCGAGCCGCCAGCGGGCGCGTTTTTCGCGCAGGCGTCTTCCCCATCAGTATCGACACCGACGACGTGATTGCTCTGGCCGAGAAAGCGCAGGATAGTGGTGCGGTCGGTAGACTCAAAGCCTCTCTGGATGATCGCCAGCTGATCATTGGCGTGGATCGGTTGGATTACTCCAAAGGGTTGCCCGAGCGTTTCGATGGCTTCGCGCGCCTGCTGCGCGACCACAAGACGTTGCGCGGCCATGTCTCGCTTCTTCAGATCGCCCCGCCCTCGCGGTCGGACGTGCCCGAATACCGCCTGCTGCGGCGAACGCTCGAACGCAGCGCTGGCCACATCAATGGGCAGTATGCTGAGCCCGACTGGGTTCCCATCCGCTATGTCAATAAGTCCTTCGCCCACACCGTGCTCGCCGGATACTACCGTACTGCCAAAGTCGGGCTGGTTACCCCCTTGCGTGACGGCATGAATCTGGTGGCGAAAGAGTATGTCGCCTGCCAGGATAGGGATGATCCGGGCGTATTGGTCCTGTCCCGCTTCGCCGGCGCCGCGCAGGAGCTCGACGCCGCCCTGTTCGTTAATCCTGCCGACATCGATGAAGTCTCTGGGGCCTTGGCCCAGGCATTGGCGATGCCACTTAAGGAACGGCAGCGGCGGCATCGCGCGATGATGCATGCCCTTGAGGCGAACACGATCACGACTTGGCGCACGGCCTTTCTGGATGCGCTTCGTCATAAGGAGGCCATGCGCCCCGTCGTCGCCTAGCCGTGGGTTCGGCGACAACGGCGGCCAGCACCACCGCATCCATGCCAGTGCCTTCACGAGGCTGGGTGCAATCTGCGCGCGTCCTAGCTGATAGGCGATTGACACGACCCCTGGTCGAAGACCGTACCACGGAGCGCTGATCGTGCCGTCGAAATCACTCGCGTTATCGGTCCACCGGCAGAGACTGACCGAGCAGACCATTGCATTGGGACAGGCGGTCAGGCGTCATGACCGGGTCCGCGCTATGGATATCGTCAGCGACATAAGGGACAGCGCCTGGGCCTCGAATCTGTTGGCATTGGGGGCGACGGCCGGTGCTTTCTTAGCGTGGTTGCAGGAAGGAGACTGGGCGCAGGAGGCTATGCGCGATGGATTAGATGCGTTGTATAACGAGCTTCACAGCGCCAGTGAACGGTGTGCGAACCCTTGGAGTGCCTCGTCTTACTGATACGGCGGCCGCATCGGCTTTTGATCTGGCGCTACGAACACATCGATTTCGAGCAACCCATAGGTGGTGATAAGGACTGCCGCGAACACGTCCGCCAGGTCACGAAGCGTCCAACGGCTGCGCATCAGAAACTCCCCAGCTAGGTTCACCGGGTCGTGCCCAGACCTAAGACTCATTCTAAGGGCTGGATCGTCATGGGGAATCCACGGTCCCGTTGAGACCGCGCATAGCATCACGCATAAGCGGCAGCGACGCATGCGCTGGTGTCCACAACGCTGCCTTTGGGTCCACCTCGAACGCTTTCGGCAATCAGTGCGGCCGGTATTTGCGCAACGACCCAGCAGCAGGTAGCCGATAGATACGCTGACAGCTCATCGCCATTGCCACTTGTCTGTGTCAAGGGCAATTTCCACGCCGAGCCGCACAGCGGACGTGATTTCATCCTCGCTGTCGAAGCGAGGTAAGAGGCTGCCGCTAGGCTGGGCAACTTCCGGACCAGCGCGATACACCCTTCCGTCCCGGAGCACCAGCACCCAGCCGCCCGTACCGCGTTGCCCAGTGGCGCGATACTCAAAAGTGTCGTGAGGCCCGTTCGAGGAATTCTGCATGCATATTCTGCTGACCGATACTCCTCGACGCACTGCGGCCCCGTGGCTTTAAGCGTCTCCGCGCCATAGATGCACACCGTCCTGCGTATCCCACTTCGCCGCGTGATCATCATCCTCGCCGGCCTAGCCCTCTTACGCAAGCTCGCCACTAAGTCTGCCCGTCTCCGCATCGCCCACTCAGACGATCGCCTACCCGATAAAGCGACTTCCTACGCGCGCCTCAGCATCCCTTGAGCGCCAGCCCATCGTGCCGGCCCGGATCATTCGA
The DNA here is from genome assembly GCF_000964085.1 of Luteibacter yeojuensis. Lineage (GTDB taxonomy): Bacteria > Pseudomonadota > Gammaproteobacteria > Xanthomonadales > Rhodanobacteraceae > Luteibacter > Luteibacter yeojuensis_A. The sequence goes on along the minus strand of NZ_JZRB01000018.1, from coordinate 62,045 downwards.
CGCTACGTCAGCGCAACGGGCATGAGAAGCCATCGTGCTCGGCAGGGCAAGAGCGGCTAACCACGCCTTTTCGCTGAACGCGAAATTTACTTTAGAGCGGACTCGGGCAGCAGTCTTGGGACCGCAGAGGTTCGTTTTTTGACGCTTGACATGGGCCACACTTTGCAGTGCGCGACAACGGCTGTCGAGCAGATGCTGGCCCACACTGGCTAAGGGCCCGTCGCCACCGAGCCGGCGGCTGACCCATCACTACTCGGAATGCTTTACCGAACGATTTGACACTGCGATAACCCAGCGCTCCTGCCAGATCAACAATCGCCTCGCCGGCTCGCAGGCGCGCACAGGCCTCCGACATCCGTAGCGCTCGGAGCACTTGGGTGGGATCGGCGCCGAAGGTGCCTTTGAAGGCGAGATAAAATTCGGGGGGCATCAGTCCTGTATGGGACCAAAGATCGCCGGCGGCGGCGGGTTTGGCGAGGTCGCTGCAGAGCACGCGAAGGACGGTGGCTTGCTGGTCGGGCGAGAGGCGCCGACGTGTGGGGAGAGACGTCATGACAAGGACTCGGTTGATCAACCTCGGACGGTACGACGGAAGCCGTGCACAGCCGGTCAGCGCGTATACCCTTCATCGCAATGCGCACCCCATGCTTCTCGCTATCGGGGTCAGTCATTGACTGGAAGGTGCCTTCGTCGACCGTGATGAGTGAACCGGGAGAGAATCGGCTGATCGTTACGATTAGCGGGGTCTAGAGGAGTCTATTTCCTGAGCAAATGCAATTTTTTGGGATGGGCGCATGAGGGCGCATCCCCTGTCCGCGCAAAAGCGCCACCACTCGAGGTCAAGGAATCTCTCGATTTCCGAGTTAAGGGGCCAACGCGCTGGGTCGCAGCGGCATATCAATGCCCCGTCCGGTACCATGCGAGCGAAGCAGGGGTCTGGCTTCGTCTGTTGAGCGTAGGTACCTCGGGAGAACTCGCTTGAAGCGCATGCTTATCGTGTCGTATAAGCCGTTTCCAGGGAAGCGCCAAGCGCTTCTAGACTTGTTGGCTAATCACCACCGCACCGCGCGAGCGCAAGGGCGCCTGGGCACCGAACGGCCGTGGCTCGGCGAAGGGGTCAACGGCGAAGTTGTTTTCGTCGTCGGGATTGATGCGGTCGAATCCTTGGAGGCAATCTGGGAAGATGAGCTACTGCAAGACATAGAGGCCGCTATCGCCGGCGTCGCCCGGATGGTGCCCTTACGATCAGTGGTCGAAGCCGACGCCGCCTTTGTCGATCTGGCGGCGTTGCCCGTCCGGGGAGTTTGACAGACGATGGCCGATCGCCAGGCCACAGACGGACCGGTTAATCGTTCGCCGCTGCGTCCACTCAAGCTTTTCGTCAACGGTCGATAATGTGGCATGGACACACCGCCCTCGCTCATGCCCTCCACATCAACGCCGAGCCCAGATCCACAGGACCCGGACTCCCGGCAGGAGAAACAGGGGCGTCGTCGTGGCCCCGCACGCCGCCAATCGAACCGTTCATGATCGCTTATCTTCCCGTCTATATGGTGACGTGGCACCAGCACGACCTGCGCTGTGCCGTTCTCCGCCAGCCTAGCGGACGCTATTGCGTTGCTGGCACGCTGGACGGGCCGTTGACCATGGGCGACTCCCTTGTCGGCGAGTTGCCGAACAGCGGTGCGTGCCAGCTTTCCCACGCCCTACGTGGCCATCGGGTGTGGCTTGATGTGGAAGCGCGGGACTTGTCCGAGGTGGAAATGCTCGACCTAGTCAGCCTCCTGTCGAGCTGACGACGCCGCTCAGGCGACTGGCCTGTGCCGTGTCAACTTGCGGCGCTGCGGCGGCCGCCATCAGCCGTTCAAGATGCGCCATAATGGATGGCATCGACGGGGTCCCGCGACTGATTTCTTGCACGAATTGCTCCGCCGCCACGGCGAGGTCGGACCAGCCGCGGTTCAAGGCAACCTGCGTGATGCGGCCCGCGTAATCTGTGCTTAAGGCGAGGTCGTGCGCTATCACTGCACGGAGCAAGGCGCGCACCTCGCTGGATAGGTGAGTGTCTGGCGTCTCGCCCCAGACCACGGGTGGCAGCTGAGTCATCGTTGCATCGCATAAAGGGCGCCACCGTCAAATCGCCGATAACGCTTGGAGGGGAGTCTCTCACCGCTTTGTGTCGCAAGACTCGTGCCAGACGCAAGCCGTTGTTTTGTCGTGCACGCATGCGCTCCGGCAAGACCCGCTGTGTCACATCCTGACGCTGGTGCACCAATGTCACCCGGCTAAGCTGTCCCGAGCGAGGTAATCGCCGCGGCGGCAACGACGCGTTCCAACGCGCGTGCCAACTCCCCCGGCCTTTGCGATGGCGACACTAGAATCCCAGCGAAGGCGTGTGCAGCTGCGGCCAAGGCTTGGTCCCCTAGTTGTTCCGCGTGTGATGCGATCAGTGTGCAGCGAAACGCGCATTCGTCCGCGTCCTTGCTGCGCTCGGCGTCCAGCAGCGCCAGAGCGTCGTGAGCGACCTCGACCCGCAGCTGAGCTCCCCCGGACGCAACGGTCGCCAGCTCAAAACTCACGCCACATGCCCTCAGAATCTGCCTCGGCCGCCAGTTTCACCGACGAGCGCATCAGAGGGAGCGGCGCGGTTACTTCGCGACGCACGACAGGCGAAGGCTCGGATGCTGACGATGTCGGCGGCGCCGTTCCCGTGCCCGGACTTTCCGGAATGCAGAAAAACGCCATCCGCCGCCGCAACTCTTCTGAGAGATCAGCGGTGTTTTTACTCGCGGCGCTTGCCTCTTCCACCAGCGCCGCGTTCTGCTGGGTGACATCATCGAGCGTCAGCACCGCTTGGTTCACTTGGTGGATGCCCGCCGACTGTTCCTGGGACGCGGCCGCGATCTCGGCCACGATCGCGTGGACAGACCTAGATCCTTGCCCGATGGCATCGAGCGCAGCACCGGTTTGCGTCACGAGGCGCTCGCCAAGTTCGACGCGCTCAACCGTCGATGACACCAGTTGCTTGATCTCTTTGGCTGCCGCAGCGCTGCGCTGCGCGAGCGTGCGGACCTCGGTTGCCACGACCGCAAAACCGCGCCCCTGCTCGCCCGCGCGCGCCGCCTCCACGGCTGCATTGAGCGCAAGCAGGTTGGTCTGAAACGCGATGCCGTCGATTAAGCTCACAATCTCCCCGATTTCTTGGCTGGACTGTGTGATCGCAGCCATGGCCTCGCTGGCTTGGTTGGACACCTTGCTTCCCGCGTCCGCGTCATTCCTAAGTTTCTCACTCATGGCTTTTGCCTGACCGGCACCTTCTGCATTCTGCGTGACGGTCGCCGCCAGCTGCTCCATCGACGCTGCCGTTTCTTCCAAAGAACTGGCCTGCTCTTGCGTTCGCTGCGACAAATCGTCGTTGCCTTGCGCGATGTCGGCCGCTGAAGACGAAACTTGTTCTGAAATCTCTCGCACATCCAGGACAATCTCCGCCAATCGTCTATCCATGTCGCCGAGCGCCGTGAGCGTGTCGGTGAATTCGTCGTTACCGGTGATTTTCGTCTCGTTGTTCAGCCTTCCCGCTTGGATCGCTTGAGCCAAGGCGCGAGCTTGTGCGAGCGGGCGCACCACCGCTCGTACAATGAGTGCGGCGATGACGAGCAGCACGATGATGGACGCGATCATCACAGCGATCGCGACGTTGCGGGTGTGCGCATGGCTCACCGCTGCGGCATTCGCCGCTTCCGAGGCTTGCCGGGCATTAACGTCCACTAAGACGTCGATTTCCTTGGCCATGTCGCCCAGAGCACCACTCACCTGGGTCAGATGCAGCTGCTTTGCCTGCTCGGTTTTTCCGGCATCGAGCAACGCCACCTCCTGCATGACCAAGGGCAGCGCGGTCGCCCGAAGCTGCATGTAGCGGTTTGCGGTGGTGCGCTCGTCGTCGGACGTAACCTGGACCGGGTAGTACGTCTTCCATGCAGCCGCCTCCTTGGCAAGGTCTGCACGTACTCGCGCATCGGTATTGCGAATCGACGGATCGATGAGGGCACGGTTGAGCGCAAGGCGCATATCCACCACACCCCGCTCGGTATTGGCTACGGACACCATGGCCTGGACGTTGGACTGATAAATATCCTGAACCAAACGATAGGTCGCGTTCACCCCCACGAGACCGTCAGCACCCAAACCGATAAGCAGCGCAAGCGCTACGCCCATGGCTGCAAAAATTTTTAGGCGAACCGGGAAACGCATGGAAGACCCCGAGCGGATGAAAGTGGAGGCGACGGTGGATGGACCGGCTTCCGCCGGCCTTTCGGGATGTGAAGGGTGAGGCACTTATATCGACCCTTGCCGAGCCAACGCGCCCTCCAGCGCGGTGGCCGAAATCAGGCCGAGCAAGGCGCGCTGCACGGGCATCGCGTGACATGCCTCACAGCACATCAGCGCTATCTCCAGCTCCTCCCCTGCATCGGCTGTGCGCGAGCAGCCTACGCGCCGCGCCAGGCGGTGCATGCGGAACGCGCGAAAGCTTGCTTCTGAGAAGTCGTCTTTACGGAGAGCGCTGACGAGGGCGGACAATTCGCCCCACAGTGTCGAGTCGTTTGGGGGCAGCGCGCCCGCGCAATCGACTGGGCCACTTGGCTGCACCGTCAGCCTGTCCGGACAAGTCCAGCGGTCGGACTGCGAATCTCTTTGCTGCTTGGTCATGGCTTAGCCTCCATGAAGGAAGACAAGCACGGCGCGTGCCAGCGATAACTCCCTGATTGCGCTGAGGCTCTCAGCGTCGTCGTGCCGCCGACCGGTCACCATGTGTCACTTTTGCCATTTTCCGGCTAGGTTGGACGCGCCGTCGGGCAGGCGGTCATCCGTCCCACCAGACAGGGCCAATGGCATCCGCGCAGGGCGGAATAGGATGGCCCTTCCTTCTTATCGGGGAGCGATCATGGCGCTTGAGCAAGTGATTGCCACCGCGACGCAGTTGGCCGCCTCGGTCGAGGTGGGGGATTTCGCAACCGCCCGGGGTCAGGCTTGCAGTGTGACCACGCTGGCTGGGCAGGCGGAACTCCAGACCGTGGCGCACGCGGCGCAGCGGATGCTGAGCGCGCTGGCCGACATCCCGGTCGACGAGCAAGAGCTCGGCTTGGCCATGATTGAGTTGGCCGATGAGACCGCCCTGTTGGTCCAAGGCGAGCTAGGCCCTTAGCTCAGTCAAACGTTGGGACGGCGGCTCCTTCGTCGCCTACCGAGATTGGCAAATGTCCTTGGCTCGATTACCCTTCCGCCGCCATGCGTGAGCATCGCGTTTTCCCGATGCTGGCACCGCCTCCCAGTTGTGCCGACGTCCCTGGCGTTACGGATGACGACCTCGCCGCATGACCTAACGGGAGTGCGGCGGGGGTTATTCGACTGCGCGCCGGCGCCAATGCGTCGGCGCATCGCCTTCGTCGCCTTGGGCGATCTGCTTAATCGTCCAGCGCGTCTTTTCGAGGGCCGTCCAACCAGCCTTCAGGGCGCTGAACCGCCCACTCGATTTCGCGGGCCATGGCGTCGGAAATGGGAGCACCGGCGAGCAAGTTCCGCAGTTCCTGTTCGGCGAGGTAGCCAAGTGCTGCTCCCTGTGCGGCGAGCGACTCCATCCCCTCCTCCGCGAGCTGCCGGGTGAGGTGCCGCAGATTGGATCGGCGGTAGGACTGGCGCTCGTCCTCGATGTGATTCATATCGGTCCGCAGGTTTTTGCCGATTGTGCGACGATCCGATCGCCGCGCGATTGCGCGCCGTCACAGTTCGGCGCGCTGGCCAGAATCGGTTGTGGGATTACGACCGATCGCACATTGTGCGGCGCAGCATCGATCTAGAGTAGGTCGGCAGGAGACCGACCGCCATGCTCGCGCAATCCCGATTAATCAAAGAAGCCCTTCGCCGGCATACGCGGGCACAGCGGCGGTTTGAAGCCATGACCGTTGCCGTCCTAAGCACCGAAAGCGCGATCCTAGTGACCGCTTAGTGGCAGCACGGCGATCGGTGGGCCTTGGACCATACCGCGGTGGCGCTCGCCTGCCTCGGCGCCGTGGTGCTTGGCTACCTGTGGGAGCAGCGCAATCAGACCGCCCTGGCGGTGCGCGCCAGTCTGCTGGTCGAGCATCAGCGCCGCGAGTCCTAATCAGAATTCGCCGACGATTTGCCGAATACTCCCCTAGGCGCCCCGGCTGCTCGCGTGATGCCATAAAGATGGATCCCGAGGTAGCCGTCCGTGCTCCTTTCTGCGCCACCAGACGACCTCGATACCTTGCGCCAGCTCGACGACACGGCACGCTTGGCGTATCGGCCGTTCAGTAGGGAGGCGTGCCATCGGCTCCAGTGCGCCGGGCTTGTGATCGAGGACGACGGGTGGTGGCGCATCACGGCCCTGGGTCGACGGCCTGCGACCAGTGGCGCTCGATTGCCGCCCACAAGGACGCGGCACCCATAGCAGAGGCGAGCGGTGCGGTCGACGATGCGCCCTCTCGCCTGGGTCGTAGTCGACACGCTCCCTGCGCTCGTGATCATCGATTCGGGATTGCCCGACACGGCGGGAGAGGCCGTGGTTCGTCTAATTCGTCGTGCTGTGCACCAGTTAAAGGTTCTGTTCGTCACAGGCAAAGACGTGAGCGACTTGACCTATCCGCTTGATGCGCGGACCGGGCTTCTAATGAAGGCATCTTCGCTGGCTCGGCTTGGGGCCATCGTCGATGACTTGGTTGCCGTTTAAACGACGCTTCGGTTAGTCGTGGCTCAATTGAATGAGGGCCTCGCAAGCGCCCACGATACTGGCTCCGCTGGCTGGCTTGAGCAAGAAGCGCATGCCTCCCAGCTGACCCATGTGGCTTTCCTCTTGCGTCGGCCGAGATTCGGGCCATACGGGTGAAGGGGCCGTGCGGAAGGAGACATTGAAGGGCCGGCAATACGGCGGGCTCACCTGGTCATCACAAAGCCCTCTCAATGATGACGAAACCCTGAAGGATCATCATGACCGCTGACGTGCCCCACGCCCTGCTGCAACTGGCGCTCGAGAGTGCTGACCTGGGGGTGTGGCGCTTGGATTTGGTCAACGACGTCGAGCTGTTGCGCTCGCTGCGCCACGACCAGATGTTTGGCTATCGCGATCTTCAGCCCAGGTGGAATCTTGCCGTCGCACTGGAGCACATCGTAGAGGACGACCGTCCGATTCTGGCGCGTGCTTTTGAGCGGGCTCGCGACGAGGGCTGCCTTGCCTGCGAGTTTCGGGTGCGCTGGCCCGACGGCTCGATCCATTGGATAGCCCCTCGGGGACGCACGGAGTACGAAAACGGTGTCGCTCGATACGTCACCGGTATCATTAGCGACGTCACCGCGCGTCGGCGAGCGGACGAGGAAGACCTCCAGCACAACAAGCTCGTGGCGATGGGGCAGCTCACCGCGGGCATCGCGCACGATTTCAACAATGTTCTTCAGGGCATGGGTGGTGCGTTCGATCTGATCGAGCAGAAGGCGAACCTATCTACGGTCGAGGGAATCGCCCCGATTGCGCGGCTCGGTGCGGGACTGGTCGAGCGTGCTTCACGCATGACGCACCGCTTACTGGCCTTCTCCCGTCGCTCGCCGCTGGCACCCGGACCGGTGAACCTCAATGGCCGACTCCCGGAGATCGCCGCCCTCCTTCGTCCCACCGCATCCCAGCATGTGAATGTCAGCGTTTCCGTGGAAGGCGATCTCTGCGCTCTTGCCGATGACGCGCAGCTCGAAACCGCGCTGCTCAACCTTTTGGTTAATGCCCGCGATGCCAGCCCACGCGACGGCTATATTTCGGTGAGTGCCGCCTCGGTTAACGCCGATGGCGAGACGCCTCCCTCGGCACACCGGCTGCTCTGTATTTCGGTGACGGACCGAGGTTCCGGCATCGCCCCGGACGATCTCCAACGCGTGTTCGAGCCTTTCTTCACCACCAAGTCGGCTGGGACAGGAACGGGCCTGGGCTTGTCCCAGGTCCACGGCTTCGCACACCAGTCCGGGGGGCGCATCGAGGTTGAAAGCGCGCTCAACCAGGGCACGACCGTGCGTCTCTACCTGCCCGAATGCGGCGCCAACGAGAACGATGCGGTGCCGTCGACACCCGGTCCGGTTGTACCGCCGCCCGGGGTGCGCATCCTGTTGGTTGATGACGAACCCCAAGTCCTCGCTATGCTGGCCGCTGCCTTGCGGGAGCAAGGGCATGAGGTCATCACGGCCATCGATGCCGTCTCGGCCCTTCGAGCATGGCGCGCGCACGCGCCCCTGGCCCTGCTGGTGACGGATATCGGCCTGCCGGGCTCGATGGATGGGTGCGAGTTGGCCCGATGGTGCCGGTCCGAAGAGCCCGAGCTGCCGGTGATCCTCATCACGGGCTATGCAGGTGAAACGCTGAAGGGGCGCATCCCGAAAGCGGCGCAGGTACTGGTCAAGCCATTTTCGACATCGACGCTTGGCCACGCGGTGACGAAGGCGGTCGGATCCTTACCCCGTCACCTGCGTTGCCTGCCAGCCGCATCGTCGAAACGCAAGTCGTTGTAGCGCCAACGGGAAGCGCCGGCGCACGAGCGGGCTCCTGCTGCCCCTGCGCCGACTTTCCACGTCGAGCGAGGGATCGACCCACGTGGACCGAGCGAGTATGCGCTAGAAATGGCCGGCAGTGACGGTGGCTGCGACGCCACGAGCTGCCGGGCAACAGCTACCCCTGCTGCCCGGCACCGGCCGAGGACACCCAACCGGCTGCCGGATCACCGCGAAGGCAAAGACACCTCGGCGTCGGACGCGATCCAGCGAAGCCACCAGCCTCCGACACCTCACGGCGGGAAGGTCCAGCTCGCCGACGGTGGCGCACGGGAACTCGCAAGACCATCGACGCGGCGAGCTTGCCAGAACTCGGAAGGGCCTAAGCGAGACGAGCTACGCAAAAACGCAGCGAATTCCCCACAGACCACGCGGCGAACCGGTCGTTCCCCCGGAAGCCCGCGTGGGATCATCACTCGCCGCGCCGATGCTCCGAAAACGCGTGGACAATATGATCGTCGACAACGACCCGCTCCCGGTGGCTAGCACCTACACATAGCCTCGCCCATCCCACGCATGTGTCCGTGCGGGTAGGCCTCTGCCGATATAGCTCTAGCCATTCGAAAAGACGATCCGATAAACGCCACTGCTCGCAGTAACAAAGCCATTTTCCGCAACGTTCCCCTTACCTAGTGTGACGACGGAAACCACCGCCATCGCCTTGTCGTCACCACTGGCAGCACTACTCGTATCGGCCCACTGGCCGACTTCCTCTGCGCCAAAGTACTTCCATGCTGTGGCAGAAAACATCCACGCGTATGTTCTGACGCCGCTCCCATCGGCCGCCGCTCGAGTGGCATAGTCGTCTATGTTTTCACCGACCGCTGCCATGGCTGTCGGGTCGGTAAGAACGACGGGATTGTTGTTGGCGTAGCTGTACCGGACCGTTACAAACAGGTCGCCAGGTCCGCCACCGGCCGGATCGACACTGAGGAATCTTCCGACCTGAGGGTTGTAGTACCGGGCTTGCATGTACACCAACCCGGAATCGGAGTCGCTCACATGCCCCGTATACCCCGGACCCGCCTCCGGTGTACCCGATGACCAAGTTGGTGCATGCTACCGAAACCGCCCTCTGTTGGCTGGACTGACCGGGTAGAGGCCGTCGAGCTGCACGCTATTGACGGAACGCAATGTTGGCCACATGTTCTTGAGGCGCCCAAGCGTGGGCGCTCTTCGGAGAAATACATGCCACATCACGACAAGGTAATTTTGGCAGGCGTCATCGGCCACGTGTTTGCCCATCGGTTCACGGTGGACACCGGCGACTCGGTCCATTTGGCTGACCTAGGTCCCAAGGGGCTTGAGGTTTTCTCGCTCGAGCCAGGCTTGGCCGTGACCATTGAGGGTGAACGGCGGCCCTCTGAAATTAAGGTCGTGCGCATCGCTAAGAAAGGCGGACCGTATAGCGAGCTGGAGCATAAGAGGCCCCATCACCCACCTCGCGATAAGCAGGCCGATATCAAGGACTCAGACGCCTCGGCCGACGCGGCGCTTGCCGCAGCACGGAAGGCAGGATGGACCGTCACTGGGTCGGTTGATCGCAAGCCGAAGCATTATGAGGTGCTGGCCCGGAAGGGTAAGGGCGAGTGGACGGAACTTCACATCGACTTTTCAGGGAACATCTACAAGGAAAAAGTGGCCGACCAGGTTAAGTGGTCCATCGAATGAGTGAGTCGATCTGACCTCGCCACTGGGTGCTTCGCTCATGTGTCGCGGTCGCTTGCCGTCGGGAAGGTCGTCAGTAAATCGACCTTCCTGATCGATTCGGACGTACAACCCTGAGCGGCTTGGGCCGATTTGCCCACGGAGCTACGCCGTTTGCGGTCGCGTTGTCGCTGCGCTCAGTGTTTTTTCGTGGCCAAGCACCGCTGCTCCGCTCGGTCAGCTTGCTGAATTCGCTCCAAAGCCGTGGGCCGACACGTTCGGTGACGCAGATGCGTCGTGCGTTCATGTGCGAGTGGCGCCATCCCGGTCGCCTTCATCGCGCTCACCCACCGCGACTATCTTGCAGACGTCTGCGCTATTACCGACGCTCGGTCTACCATTGTTGTGGCGGCATTTCTGACGCTCCACCGGACGGCACGATCGTAGACTGGTTGAGAATGGCTGCTGCGAGCATATCGGTCAGCGCATCCCCACTCACAGGCGTAGCCAATTGAAACTCTCGCTCCCGAGGGCCGTTGTTGAGCACCCGTCAGAGCACCGGCCACGTGTCCGCCTCCACCCACGCTCCAAAGCGTCGCCAGCTGGCGACAGGGGCGCGCGACTGACTCCGACCATGCTCCGTGCACGGCTGCAACCATCGCCCGCCCCCGACGGCGAATCGGGCGATCGCCTCGAATGCCGCGCGATCCGCGCGGCCAACTCTGTTGCGACGCGCCCCCATCGCGCCCAGCGGCCGCGTCTGCCGGGGGGTTGACGCATTCCGGCCCACCCTCGGACCGGGATGCCGTTAAGCTGGCGCATACAGCCCATCAGGCCATGAGCGGAACATGCGGGGGCGTGGGGCTGTGGTCTTCTGGTGACGACAGGCCTGCGCGCTCCACTACGTGGCCGTCGGCGACGTCACCGGGCGTTTGGTGTTGCCCATCGGGTCTCAGAGGCTGGGCGCACCGCCCGCCTTCGAGGGTTCTACTAAGCCGTGAACCGAAGCCTGCTCGTTCTCCATACCGATGGGGTCCTGCCTTTGTGGATCATGGACGCTTACCCAGGACGCCAGAGGCATCACCCTGCCCTCATGGCCGCCCTAGTCCACCGCGACCATGGGCGCGCCACCGATGACGGGTCGCTCTTGGCGGTCCAGCTCATCTGACCCAGAAGCTCAAAACTACCACGCGCTGCGGCACGGCTCGTATGCGCCAGACTTGGCGCTTCCCATCGCACACGGCTGGGCATCCAGACCCGTTCAGTTCCGGACGTTCGTGCCGATTTTGAGGCAATGCCGCCGACCATCAGCCGAGGATCGCCATGAGGCCGCGCCAAATCCCTCTTACACCCCGCGCTGGCGTGGGCCAGGAAATGCTTGCCCTCGTCACCGAGTGGCGCAATGGCGACCGGTTGGAAGCGGCGTTCCGCGCCGGTCTGCTGGGCGCTTACGCCCACGCCGGCGGGTGGGCCGCGTTGGCGGGAAAAGCTCACGCCCTTGCCGCAGACTTACGGGCGCCGGTGCCAGAACCGACCGAAGAGGCAAAGATGGCGGCCGTGATCGCGCTGGCTGCCGAACACATGGGCATCTTGGCTCCTCACCTCGGGCCCTGAGGGACAACTAGGGCCAAGGCTCAGTGCGCGGCTAGCCCGCCGCCTCAGCCACCGCGTCCGATCGCCTTTGGCTGGCCCAGAAGCTGGCCGGTGCCATGTCCGCCACGGCGTGCCCGGGCACGCGCGGGGCGACGCCGTGCCCCATCGCCAGCAATCCCGCATGGAGGGTGCGCCAGAGTTCGGGCCAGGCCCCGGCCTCACGCCATGCGAGGTAACGCCGCCAGCAGAGCAAGCCGGACGGCCCCGCCCCACCTGGCGCCACGTCAAACCAATGGCCGCCATTCACGGCCAAATAAGCCATCACCTCAAAGACCGCCCGGTCCCGTTTGCCATGAAGCTTTCGGCCCCAGGGCACGCCCGGCAGCGACTCGGCGAGTTGCTGCCAAAGTTCATCATTGATCACGGATGTATCCCCTGTTTCTGGCGATGCAGCCTACATCCCAAAGCGCCGCTTCGGCGTGAGGGCGGCGGCCGTTCACGGGGATGGAGCAGGAACCCACCTGATCAGGGCCCGTCGTCCGACCCAGCCAGCGCTGACAGGTGGAGCCCCGGCAAGTCCGCCAAGTGCTGACTCCCTTCACGGACCCTCGCAGCCTCAGAGCCACCGGCGCATCGAGCGCACCGATCCGAGACCTCCCGTTCACGCTCCGACCCGAACAGTGCGGACGCCAATGGGAGAACGTTATGAATCACGATCGCAACGATGTTCTTCACCCCGACCACGCTGTGCCGACCAAGCCGGAGTCACCCGCCGAGGAGAAGGCGCGGAAGAAGCAAGAGAGCGACAACCAGGATCAAGCGCTGGAGGAGACGTTCCCGGCCAGCGACCCGGTGTCCCCCTTCGTGCCGGCAAAAGCGCCGGATTGAACGGCACCAGCTCGCAGTTAAACGAGTCTCGCTGCCTGACCTGAAAGCAAGCCAGAAAACGGTCCTCCCGCGTCGGGGGATGCGCGTTCGAACCAAGCACAGGAAGAGGTGCCATGGATACGCCTCCTACGATGTGCCAGCGACGAGGGGCTCCGCTAGGCGACCTTAGAAGGGGCTGGCCATTGCCCCGCCTGTTCGAAGGTGCTGCAAGAAACGGAAGGCCGGCCACGCCGGGGGCGCACGCCGCCCCGCCCTGAGCAGTCTAAGCCGCAGACGTAGCCTTCGCACCTGCGTGGCTCGCTACTCATCGAGCGACTGACTGAGAACCGTCCCAATGGTGCGTTGGCCTCTTGCTTGTTGACCGTATCCGTTCCACCAGGAGGCCAACGGGTGCTTGGCTGAAAACAAGAGAGCCCGCCTTCGCGAGGCCTATCACAAGGTCAGCCGAGAGACAGAATCGGCCGCAAGCGCAGCCAGCGAGACGCGCGTCAGGTCGGCCGCCTTAGCGCCTAGTGTAGACAGCATTCCGGACGGGCTTGGCATCTAGCACGCAAGAGCCTTGGGACGTTGGAACATCACACGCTATGACGACACGGTGGAGACAGCTTGCTGACCGCGGGCCGCCGAAGGCAAAGGCGCGGCCTCTCGCCACGATCCCTGCACAGCAATGCCGTATGCTTTGGAGATGGCATGAACGGAGACAACGGTGACGGGCAGTAAAGCGGTCGGTCGGCGCCGACAACGGATGGACAACACGCGCGCGTCATTCGAACGCGTTGCCTTCGCCCTGTTTCGCGAGCAGGGCTTCGATGCGACCACAATCGACCAGCTGGCGGCGGCTGTGGGCGTGACGAAGCGAACTTTCTTCAACTACTTTCCAAGCAAGGAAGCGCTGGTTTTCTCCGTGGCCGACCGCGGTATCGGCCACCTCAAATCGTTCGCCAAGCTGTGCAGCAAAGACAGCTCTCCCAAAGACGTTATTCGCTTCGCGCTTATGCAAACTGTCTCCATCGGTGTCGAAGGGGCGGGGCGCGACTTGGCACAACTGTTGTTCTCTAACGACCAACTGCGGGCTCGCCAGCTCACTGAGCTTGAGCGGTGGGAGGTCGAACTCGGCCGCGCGGTTGCTGCCTTAACCCGCGCTCCCAAACTCGAGTGCAGGTTGTTGGCGGCCACAGGCCTGGCAGCGTTGCGGATTGCTGCCGAACGCTGGGCAGTGCACGCGAAGCTGGACCTGCCTCGTGAGCTTGACCGGTGCCTCAATGCCCTCTGGCACTCCCCACTCGGGTAGCCGGCAACCTTTCGCCCGAGGACGCATCTGAACGATGGGCTGGCTGTCCTCGTCTGCGTCTTTTGCCAGAGGCGTATCTCCGGCGAGCTTTGAGGGGCACTTCGGCGGTCGATGTACGGAACTTCACGGTTGGACGGCCGCCCTGGCTCCGACGCTCACCGACTTTTCACTGGGTGAAAACTATTGTCCGCGGCGCTGAAACTGGTGCGTCTCCCACTTGGCGTGCTCCCTGCACGCGACGGGGCGACGCACCCTGTCGCACTGGCCCACCCCGGATAATCACGCCATGAAGAAAACCAGCTTTGCGTTTGCGATGTGCTCCATCCTCGGCATCGCCGCCCTACCCCTCGCCGCCTTTGCCGACGAGGGAGACAAGAAGTCGCAGTCGGCGGCGCTCGACAATTTCAGCATCTGGGTCGGCGCCTACCGAGCCTCGAACGACACCAACCTGACCGCTCACACGAATGTCGGCAACAGCAGCGCAGGTCTGAAATTCGAGGACGACCTCGGGTTTGCCAAGAAAAAGACCGTCCCGCGCGCCCGTTTTGACTTCCTCATCGGCGCCCACCAGGGCTTTAGCTTTGACTATTACGAGATCAACCGCAGCCGAAGCATGGACTGGACGGCCGGCGCCAATGTTCTCGGGACTGAGTTGACCGCCAACGCCCAGGCCAAGGCGAAGCTGGATTTCACCTTTGGAAGCGCGGCCTACAAGTGGTGGTTCGGCGAAGGCGACGACGTGTTCGGCCTTGGGCTCGGCGCGGCCTATTATAAGGTCCACGGCAGCCTGTCGGCCTCCGGCAACCTTAACGACGAGACGGCGTCGGCGAGCACCTCTGGCGGGACTAACGCTTGGGCGCCGAATCTTCAGCTTGGCTGGCGGCATGCCTTCAACGACCAGTGGCGCATGTATTTCAATGCGTCGGGTGTCAAGAAGAACGGTGGTGACCTCAATGGCCATATCATCGATGCGGCGCTCGGCGTGGAGTGGTATCCGTGGCGAAACGTTGGCGTCGGCGCTGAATACGCATACACGCGCATCAGCCTCAACAAGGATAAGCGCTACAGCAACGGCGACAAGCTCAACCTAAATTTGGACATGAAACTTAACGGGCCGGCCGCTTACGTACGTTTCCGCTTCTGACGTCCAACCAAGCAGAGCTACCCGTCCTCGCGACGGCCAAGCGTCGGCTAATTCAGCACGGCATGGACGCCGTGCACATAGGGCACGCCCTTACGCCGTCCGTGCATTGACGCAGACGGTTTCTCCCCCACCCGCGGCCTCCCCACCGCGGGTTTTTCTCATCTCGCCAGCGCTTTGCCCACGGGTGGCAAACTGGCGTCGGAAGGCCGGTATTAGGATCCACTGCCAAGGACCAAAAAAAGCGAAATGGTCTCGTGTAAGACGCTTGCAATAAATGACATGCAAATCGGCGTCTGAATCATTGGCTGGGGGGGCTTCAGTACGGCTACCATTATGCAATAGCGGTTCGTCGCGCGGAAAAGGCGCCAGTTATTCAAAAAAGCTTGCTAAGAAACCATCTTTTGAGCGATGACGCGCCCTCACATGTGCCGCCTCGGTGCAAGCACGACGTCGGCTCACAATGAATAGTGTCGTGGATAACAGCCAGTCTGTCGGCTCATCTGATCGGCGCTTGAGACTGCTCAAAGAACCAGCTCGCATATGGGGTGTTCTTCACAAGCGTTCGATTGAAGTCTTTGGCCCCGTCCGTCCACCATACCGGTCCTCGCTCGCCCAATGCCGTCTTTGCGCTGTTCACAGCTCGGCGCGCGGCGGCTACTCCCTTGTCGTCCTCGTTTGCCTTTGCCGCTTTGACGGCGCGCCGAGCGTTCATCAGTTCGTGGACCAAGCGTTCCCGCTCCTGCTCGCCCAGGTTGGGCTTGGTCGTTCGCCACAGCCGTCCTCTTACGATCAAATATCGGCCGTCTGGAGTTTTAGGAGCATCCATGGATCGCGGATATGGAGGTGGAGGAAAAGCACGCGGAGCTGACATCGAATTTTAAGACAAGCGGCATGCCGCTTGTAGTGGCACAGAGTTCTGACCGAATGCAAAACCTAGTTTGGCGCTCCGGCTACCGAGAAGGAGCAAAAAGAACTGATGCTCTAGCAGAGACTTCGACTAGACCCACAATAGAGCGATCTCGCCAGTCGCGGCAAGTCACGGAAACGGAGTCTTTACGTTTCGCCCGGTCCGCAGCGTTCTGTTCTCGAGCGAGCGCGTCGTACGGATGCCGCGCTCCTACCGGACCGCCTGCACCATTGCCTACGACGATACCCACTTGACGACGTGTGAAATAGACGGGAACCGGCGGCCGAATCGGGAATAAGCGATTAATTCGCGCTGCTCTGGGGCGCGGTGGTCACAGAGCTGAACGGGGATCGCCTAGTTCGCTCTCTGGCTCAAGGATAAGCGCGCAGCGGCTACACCGTGGGCCACCCCGACAAGGACTTGAGCTTCGACGAACGGGACAGTGGGCCGTTTGTCCCGAAGGCTGTAGTGGTGAGCGATGAGTACGATTGGTCCGACGACCAGCGTCCCATGACACCATGGGATGAGACGGTCATCATGGAGACTCACGTCCGCGGCTACACCATGCGGCATCCGGCAGTTGCGGATGAGGTGCGCGGCACGTGCGCCGGGCTTGCCACGCCGGCAGTGCTGGAGGGCATTCGTTCGCTTGGCGTCACAGCCGTGGAACTGTTGCCAATGCATGCCTACCTCGACGACCGTCACCTGCTGGAAGCAGAGCGCCGCAACTACTGGGGCTACAACACCATTGGCTTTTTTGCCATCAAGCGGCGGTATCTGTCGAGCGGCCACCGCGACGAATTCCGCGACCTGGTGAAGGCAGCTCATCAGCACGGCCTCGAGGTGCTCCTGGATGTGGTCTACAACCACACGGCCGAAGGCAGTGAGTTGGGTCCCACCCTGTCCTTGCGCGGCATCGACAACGTGTCCTATTACCGGCTGACCGACGACCCCCGCTTTTACATCAACGACACGGGCACCGGGAACACCCTCAATGTGAGCCATCCCCGGGTCGTGCAGATGGTCACGGACTCGCTCCGGTATTGGGTCAACGAGATGCATGTCGATGGATTCCGGTTTGATCTGGCGACCATCTTGGGGCGCGAACCGACTGGTTTCGATCAGCGGGGAGGCATTTTGGACGCCGTCGCGCAAGACCCCATGTTGGCTACCGTCAAAATGATCGCCGAACCGTGGGACTGCGGTCCGGGGGGCTACCAAGTGGGCCACTTTCCGCCGGGCTGGGCGGAGTGGAACGATCGCTTCCGCGACGATGTCCGTGCGTTTTGGAAAGGCGACGAGGGGATGCTGGCCGACTTTGGCAAGCGCCTCACCGGCTCGGCCGATTTCTTCGACAAGCGCGGCCGGCGGCCTTGGGCCAGCGTTAACTTCATCACCGCGCACGACGGCTTCACGCTTTACGACCTGGTGAGCTACAACGGTAAGCACAACGATGCCAACGGCGAGGACAACAAAGACGGCTCGGACAACAATCATTCGTGGAATTGCGGAGTCGAGGGTGAAACTGACGACAGTGGCGTCCAGGGCCTGCGTGAGCGGCAAATGCGCAACCTGCTCGCCACCCTATTCCTGTCCAAGGGCACGCCGATGCTGCTGGCTGGTGATGAGCGCGGCCAGACTCAAGGCGGCAACAACAACACGTATGGTCAAGACAGCGCCATTGCTTGGATAGGCTGGGAACGTGACCCTTCCGAGGGACGTTTGGCCGACTTCGTGCGCGAATTGACGGCCCTGCGCCTTCGGTACCCCCTGCTGCGCCGGGGCCGGTTTCTCGATGGGCGCTACGACGAGGCCAGCGGCGTGCGGGACATTGTGTGGTTGGCCCCCGATGGGTCAGAAGCGGGCGAGGCCCAGTGGACCGACGCCGGGGCACGTTCCATTGCGGCCCTCATCGATGGCCGCGCACAACAGACGGGCGTGCAGCGCCCGGGCACGGACACGACCCTCCTCATTCTCGTGAACGCATGGGCGGACGGAGTTGAGTTTCGCCTGCCCGAGCACTCTGACTGCCAGGAATGGACTGTCGTCTTATCGACGGCGCCGGAGCTGGACACCGGCCTGATCGCGCCAGGTGGTCAGCCGTTCATTTCTCCACCGCGCGCCATGGTCGTTATGACCTGCGGTACGAACTGATCGCCTGACGCGTCCGGGCTGCTAGCGGAGATGCAGCTGACGTGGTCGGTCCGATTGCTTCGCCAGCCGTGCCCGTCCCATGGGCACGGCTGGCTACCACTCTTTACCGACCGCCAACCCTGTTCGGACCATAAGTATTTTCGCGATACGTTGCCTTGTGCATCGCGCATCCCGGCCATCGACGCCGCGACGGTCGCTCTAGCGGGCGGGAGGTCGGCGCCGAGCGCCAATTCTACGCGATTGGATGAACGCCCGTCGCTGGCTGCAGAGCGCGAAAGACTGTGGTTTAGCAAGAGACAAGGCAGCGCGGCGAACGGGGATACCGTAGCCGTGGCCGCCATCCTCAAGGGCAAAGCAAATCCTGGACCATCTGCCAGCGGCTTTCACGGCTGCTTGACAAGTGAGCACCGGCGCGAATCACGAGTATGGCCGTTATTGCGCCTTACCCGCTAAACTACGGTCAATCTTCCATGCGCCACGACCGCGGTCGAATCCCGACCGTGACGTTCTGGTGCCGCATTTCTGGATTCCAATGACCGACGAGCCCACATGGTTAGCCCAAATGCCCGAGAAAGGGCAGCGCGCGGAAATTGGTTATACCGGGATGGACCATCCGGAACACGACATCTTCTTCGCAGCGGTGCAGACCACCCGCATGCCAATGATTGTGACCAACCCCAACCTCCCTGATAACCCCATCGTGTTTGCCAATGAGGCCTTTATCCGCATGACGGGATATGAGGCGCAGGAGCTGCTTGGGGAGAACTGTCGTTTTCTCCAAGGCAAAGACACCGATGAGGAAACCATCGCCGAGGTTCGAAAAGCCATTGCCGAGCGCAGGGAGATAGCCACCGAGGTCCTGAACTACAAAAAGGACGGTTCGACGTTCTGGAATGCGCTCTTCATCTCGCCCATCTTTGACCGCGACGGCAAGCTCATCTATTTCTTCGCCAGCCAGCTCGATGTGAGCCGGCGGCGTGATGCCGAAGACGCGCTGCGCCAGGCGCAAAAGATGGAAGCCCTGGGGCAGCTGACGGGTGGCATCGCACATGACTTCAACAACCTCCTGCAGGTCATCACCGGTTATTTGGAAGGCATCGTGATGACCAATGAGAAGCCAGTCGCCGACCCCGTGCGCGTCGCCCGCTATGTTGAATCCTCGCAACGCGCGGTGCAGCGTGCTGCCACCTTGACCCAACAGCTCCTTGCCTTTGCGCGCAAGCAACGTCTCGACGGCCGGACCGTTAACGCCAACGCGCTTATCTCTGGCATGCACGACATGATGGTACGGGTGCTTGGCGAAGCTGCGGATATCCGCCTGGAGTTTGACGACGACTTGCCGCTCTGTCGTATCGACCCGACTCAGGGCGAAGTAGCACTGCTGAATGTTGTCATCAACGCGCGTGATGCCATGGCAGGTCGAGGCAATCAGCGCATCACCATCGGCACGAAGAAAGTCCATATCACCGCGGCGGATTCACGGCTCTATAGTGATCTTCGCCCCGGCGACTACGTGGAAATTGCGGTCACTGACACGGGCTCCGGTATGTCGCCCGACATCATCACGCGTGTGATGGAGCCTTTTTTCACGACGAAGGAAGAGGGACGCGGAACGGGTCTCGGGCTTTCGATGGTCTACGGCTTCGCGCGTCAGTCCGGGGGCAGCGTGCACCTGACCTCGGAAGACGGTGTGGGAACAACGGTGAGGCTTTTCTTTCCGGCCGTGGGCCCGGATATCACCCATCCCATCGAGAAGCACCAAGCGGCGGTCAACGAGCAGCACGGTCACGCCCGCGTCTTGGTCGTCGAAGATCGCGAGGATGTGGCCGAACTCGCCCGGGACATCCTCGAGGATTACGGGTACACGGTGTCTGTTTCGCACAACGCCACCGCCGCATTAAAGCGGCTTGATGATGGCGAGACATTCGATTTGCTTTTTACCGACCTCATTATGCCCGGCAGCATGAATGGTGTCATGCTCGCGCGTCAGGTGCGCGAGCGGATGCCGCGAATCAGGATCTTGCTCACCACCGGTTATGCCAATTCGTCGGTTGAGCGCGAGGATGCAGGCGGTCGGGAATTTGAGATGATCCACAAGCCCTATGCGCGGGCGGATCTGGCCCGCAAGGTCCGCCTCGTCCTGGAAGGGCCCACTGGTGTGAGTTGAGGCGCGCTGCCGATGAATCGTCTACTGGAGCCGGCTAGCAAAATGTCTAGCGGCTCACATCAATGTACAGGCACCCTCGATCGAGCCGACGCTGCTCAAAGGCGAGTGACAGGAAGAGTCAGGCAGTAATAGGTATTATTGACCGCATCGGTGGCGCCCGGGCCGAGCGCGGGCATGAGTACCTGCCTCAGTTTCAGCACGACCCCTCGCAACTGACTTTTCCCATCCGCATCGCGCCAAACGAGCTTCGCAGCTCCTGCGTCGAGACAGCGGCTGGATAAGCCGCCATCAAGGCGTAGAGGAGATCCAAGCTTCTTCGACTCAGAGGACGAGCGGCGCCGGCCCACAGCGCGTACCTGGTTGACGGATCGACACTCAAAGCACCACACCCAAACGTAGGCAAGCTCACCCGCCGCATTCGGCGATCCCCGTGTCTTCGGCGGCGAAGGCGAGTATCAATAAGCTTACCCATGCGCTTGCTCACGAACTG
Source organism: Luteibacter yeojuensis (assembly GCF_000964085.1). Classification (GTDB taxonomy): domain Bacteria; phylum Pseudomonadota; class Gammaproteobacteria; order Xanthomonadales; family Rhodanobacteraceae; genus Luteibacter; species Luteibacter yeojuensis_A. Next base: position 41,160 of record NZ_JZRB01000018.1, on the reverse strand, counting down.
GGGCCGCGAGGGATGACGGGCAGTGCTGTCGCGCCGGGCCGGACGCGCACCGATATGAATGCAGCCGTGCGTGAAGATGCAGGCATGGTTAAAGCGATCGAGGCCTACACGGCCCTTGGGCGCTTCGGTGAACCTGCGGAGATGCCGCCGTCGTGGCGTTCCTAGCCTCCGAGGATGCGCGGTGGATTACCGTCCAGACGATCCAAGCGAGCGGTGGCTACCGGCTTTAACGGGTGCCGGATCGCCGTGGTCGGAAGAACGCTTGCATGCCAAACGCGCACCCACCCGTGATACTGCCGTTCGCCAATGGCGCCGGAAGGGCGTCAGGGCTCCTCCAGCGTCATCTTGCGTCCCTAGCGGTGCCAACCATCACGCCGGTGCGCCCTACGACGCCGCTTTCGGTAAAGCGCATGCGAGTCCACTCACCAGGAGATAGCCACGCCTTCTTTCAAGCCGTGGCCGGTCCGTTCGTCCAATGCTTCGTTGGCCATGACGCTCTTCTGCCTGAGGATGACCGATTCCCGCTCAACCACGGTATCCAGCGCTTTGCACGTCTTCCCCGATACATGGCGCCTGAGCAGCCGCACAAGCGATCGCGCCTGTTCACGCGCCAACTGCGCGTGCTCACCCTCGTGCGCATGAATCGCTCGGTCAAGCTTCGCCCACTTGCTTGCGGCAGCAGCTGTGGGCGGCGCTGAGGGCATCCACTGCGGGTACACAATATTGATGCTGACGACGACCGACGGCGAGACAAGAAAACATGCGCCATGCGCCTGCCGGGTGCGATAGTTGAAGTTCACATTGGCCGATGTGTACGCCCAGTAGTGGCCGGCACCTACAACAGGGCCCTTGGCATTGAGGTCACGGACCATGTCCGGTTCAGTGGCACCATGGACGTCGTAGTGACTTTCCCGCTCTTCGATGATCGCGGCAGGGACGGGGTCGACCGGTACGAGGTAGAACATGTTCGTCTCCGTGCATTAAGACCCCACCTCGTCAGCAAGGCGCGTGCCAGCCAAGCCATAGGCTGACTATTAATGCGACCTTGGTGTCCGCGGACGGCCAATGCCCGTCTGCGGACACGGCCACCCGTTGCCTCGGCGACGGATAGCCACCCGGATCACGCGACGACTAACCGACTGGCCCGCAAGATCGCCCGATACGCACCCACCCGGCAGTCCGACCTGGCATGCCTCGTCATGGAGCGGCCGCCGTATCGGGGCGCTCGTCGAACGAGCGACGCATCGGCGCGGGCTCGGCGTCGCCCACGCGCTCGTAATCGCGGCCGGCAATGCGAGCCGCGGCCGTGAAGGTGCCTTACGTCACCATGGTGACCATGACCATCGCGACGAACGCCACGACGCGCTACGGGATACGCGAGAGTCAACGCCGCCATCCGATGTCATCGGCCGCCACCGAGCCGTAGAGGATGCCGGTGGCCACCACGGAGTAGGCGACCAGACCCCTTCTGCGGCGTGCGGACCAACGTCGGGTCGTAATGGATGGCTGCGCCCACCTTGATGAGGGCGGCGAATACGTTCAGGTTGTGAATGAATGCAAACGCGTTTTCGACCAGAGTTAGTGCCGTGTCCTTGGTCATGCCAATGCTCCGTACGTGTCGCCCACTCTATCGGCTTCCTCGGTGACCGCTTGAGACGGAATACCCGCGGTGCGCACATCGGTGTCAACCTATCCGGCCAATTTGTAAGTGATCCCACTTTTCACCGCTTCGTCCGCGACAAAAGTCGATCAAGCGCTCTTTGACGTGGAATCGCTTTGTTTTGCAGTCACTGAGACCGCTGCGGTGACGAATCTGGCGGCCGCATCGCAGTTTTTAAGTGAGCTCAAGGCGCGGGGCATCCGGATAGCGCTCGACGACGTCGGCGCAGGCGTTGCATCGTTTGGCTACTTGAAAAGTCTGGCGGTGGATTACCTCAAAATCGACGGTCAATTGGTCGTCGGGCTCAGCACAAAACCAATCGACATGGTCTCTGTGAAGAGCTTCTGCAAGGTTGTCGGCGTGCTGGGTTTGCAGACCGTCGCCGAATACGCGGAAGACGAAGCTGCGTTGCGGCTGTTAGACAGTCTGAACGTTGACATGGTGCAGGGCTACCATTTGCGTATGCCCGAGCCGCTCGCTCGGGTCCTGTCCGAGGCCAAGACTCGGCGGCGATGCCTGGCGACTTTACGCTTTCAAGAACGCTTAAAGGGAAGCTCGGCTGGCTGACGCAGGCTTGTGACGTGTCGGGGTCTAGCCCACTTGACCTTCTCCACCGCGCGCCGCCCCCATGGTCGCCGATCGCGTGATAGATGCTCAAGCCAAAGGACGATCGTGCTCAAACTGCGGCAAACCAAACGATGGCATCCAAGGCTCACGGCGCACGGTCCATACCTCGTAGCTTGGCGCGTACAGTCCCGGCTGCAGGAAGTAGCCAGTGTAGAGCTCAATCTCCCCCGCGACGTCGTCGACCCAGCAGAGCGCCGATCCGCAGCGCGCACACGCCTCGCGCCGCCCGGATCGGCTAGGTATGCCTATTCGCTCGCCGACGAGGCGGACTTGGTGATGGCGGAAAATCACGAAAACGACAAAGGGAGCTCCCGAGCGGGCCCGGCAGTCTAGGCAGTGGCAGATGCCACAACGCATAGGCGAACCTGTGACCTCAAAGCTAACTTGCCCGCACCGACATGCGCCGCTCGCCATTTGTCACCTCGCCATCGTCACCGGAGCCGACCATCCTACGCGCGGCCGCCTCAAAACGCTGCGTCGGCGCGAATCGCTCCTTGAGCGGTGGGCAACTGCCATCGGCGCGAATTCGGCGACGCCACGAATGCCGCTTGGCTTCGGACAGGGGGCGAGGATGCTGCACATGGATCACACGCTCCGGTTTCGAAACGAGCGTTTGAAGTCGCTCCATGGACGCCACCCGTCGCGTTGAGACGGGTAATACGCCTTGGGCCGGACTGTCGGCGCCTCTTGGCAAGCACGCCAATGCAGCTGACCAAGTCGATTTCGTCAGGAGGCGTGACACCTGCAGGATTATCTGCGGGGGTCGCCGAACGGCCTATGATGTGGACAACCGTAGGCGACACCGTGGTGTAAGCGGACCTGCCATATCGCGCGGGTCGTAGCTGCCGTAGCACAATTCGTTCCCGAGCATGCCCGCGGGCGGCACTGGCATGCTGGCAAGACGGTCACGCACCGCTGCGATGGCGACCCGTGCACGGTACACCCCGAGCGTGATATGGGGGACATAAGCCACGCTTCGCTCTTCGAGACGGCGTCGCCCCAAAGCCGCGCGCCAACGGCGGATCAGTCCTTGCGGCTCGTCAAGGGGCAAACATGCGGCGGCGGTAAAGGACTTCGGGTGTCGACATGTGAGGAGCACTGGGCTGCGATCGCGCCGTGCCAGATCGGGGCGCTGGCTAACCTGCGCGGCCGCGGTCCATTCGGCGGTACGGTGGAGCGCGGCCGGTTCGAAGACGTTTACGAAGATCGTGACGTGCGCTTGTCGCCTCGACTGCGGGTGCAGCCAGTCGCCGAGGCATGCTCGCGCCATTGCCAGATACTCGATGAGAGCGGCATCCTCGACGGGGATCCACCACAGCCCATACCGGCTTCGACGCTGATGCCACGCGGCATCAAATCGCATCGACGTCGGAACGGTATAAGCATCTTCCCAGTGACCAGGCGCTTGCACCATCCTAGAGGGCAATCGTGCACTTACTGGCATGGGACTTTAGCTTTTCCGCCTGCCGATTGCTGTATGCGTTAACACCGTGCGCTTTGTGAAGGACCATGGTGTCTCTTTCTGTGGGGCGGCGATCAACGTTGCCGTGCCTCGATAAATCGCTTTGACACGAGCGGTGTGTACGGGCGTATGTTGATCGCCCGCCCCAGTGGTTGCTTTGTCAGGAGTGGAGAGTTCGCTACGACCAAGCTACCGATCCGCGACGCCCGCGCGTCGGCGAGACGGCGCCCAGCAGGCCGATTCTCGTAAGCCGGCCAAACGTCCATGGGACCGGCTGATGTAGGTGCGTACTGGATCGCGCGCCCCAGCGACCAGGCGCAGTGTTCTGCGCGTCTCGTCGCGTCATAGTATCCCTTTGACGCAGGCAAACCTATGCGCCTTTTCGACCTCCCCCTCCAACCCCCCAATGGAATCTGGCATGTCTGGCGGCCTGAGGGTGTGCCTCGCGCCTTCTCATCCCGTGGCGAAGCTATTAGATTTGCCGCCGAGGTCGTCACCGTCCTGTCAGCTGATGACATCAAGGCATACCTGAGCATCGAAGGCGCCGATGGACTTTGGCGCCTTTACACGCATCAATTGCAAGCCACTACCCTACGACGGCCCACTCGCTGACCGGTGGCAGCGGCCCTCCGCTAGCGCAGAGGTGACGGCGCCGGCACCTCTTCCGGTGCGACGTAGCGCATGGTCTGCGCCAACGCATAACCCTCGTTATTCACAGACGTAACAGCCCTTGGTCCCATAAGCGGGACGAGAACCTGCCGAAGGTGCCATACGACACTTCGTAGCTTCGCACCATTGGCATCACTTGACCACAGTTGTTTGCGTATCGTTGCGCTCGGTACGGGACCAGGCGCGCTCTGTAGCAGAAGAGCAAGCAGATCGAACACCTTAGGTCTTAGCAGCAATGGGGCGCCTCGCCATGTGGCTTGGCGGGTGGATATGTCAACGACAAGGTCACCCACTTGCGTGATCGCAGCGGTGGATCGACTACTACGACGATAGAGGGCCAACGCTCGTGCAGCTAGCTCCGAAGTCGCGATACGGTGATCCTGAACATCGTCGGCGCCATCGTCCAGCAATGCTCGCGTCACGTCGCCCGGTCCGCGTTGCAGTAGGACAAGAATGGGCTTGGCTGCTGCGAACGTCGCCCTGGCATCGGCGATGAGCCCGACCGCGTGAGTCGGCCCATCGCATGCAATGATCCACACGTCGATTCCATCGGCTGTGATCGGCTCCCGACCGTCGAGCATTGCCTGCCACAGCCCCTGCCCTTGTGGCGTGTCAGCATAACTGGCCAACTCGACGGCAGCCGACGCCGTCTGGCCTACCCACCCGATCTGCACGCAGTCATTCCCCTCTACATTCTTCTTCGCCAGATCCCGCATAAAAGCACGCGTTAGCTCCGCTCACAGAGAGGGATATGAGGCTCCCTGCATACTGTTCGATTAATGAGGTCGGCAGTAAGGTAGCCCGTAACCGCATGCCATAAGTGTGAGCTATTTTGCATGGTTACAGTGCCGGGCCCCAAGCCGAGCCATTTTGGGCATGGGGCGGTACCGGGTACCGCCCCACGACGGATCGTTCATAGCCGCGACTTTGGCGCACAAAAACGACTGCCTTTGAATCATCGACCGCCCGAGGTCGGTGGGGTCTGGGAGCCGCTCCCGGATGAGCCGGAGGATGATCCATTCGACGTCCCCCCCACTACTCGACGAGCCCGCGTTCGAGCCATTGGACTGACCCGATCCCGTGTGGCTGCCGGATTGGCCCGTCTTGCCGCGACCGGAATGGGCACCGCTTCCCATGCTGTCTGAGGTGCTACTCCCCGAGCCGGTGGGATCGGATGTCGACGAACCCTGAGCACCATTTTGCGCAGGTTGAGTGGGCGAATTGGTCTGCCCGGTGCGGCCGGTCTGGCCCATCCGATCCTGCTGGCTCGTTGATCCGGCCTGTCCGGCCTGTCCGGCTTGTCCGGCTTGCCCCACTTGACCACTGGCTGATCCACTGGCGGCGCCGCCGCTGGCTTGCGCAAATGCAATCGCCCTGGTGACTACCGAGCCGGTGGCAATGGCCAAAATAAGTAACTTTCTCATAGTTGTGCGTCCTATCGAGAGCCCACGGTCGGGGCCATCTGACGATCCGTCGACATCGGTGTAGAAGGCGAGCATGGGGTGGTAGTTGATGACATTCGTGAAGGCCGAGCTACCGCCCGCGTAAGAGCAGATAGTGGAAGTTCCCTATGCAGAGAATCCGGCAGGGGTCGACGTCGATTCCCTCTCAAACCTGGGCGTGGAAGCTAGAGATCTTGACCCCGTCTGCCTGGGGAAGCGCTACGCCCAGCGGCAATGTGATCGAGGGCAATCTTCAAGCCTGCAAGCCCCGTTGCAAGAGCTGACGAGCGGTGAAAGGCGGTGTGGGCAAGAAGGATCTGGTCCCCTCAATACCAATGCGCGTTTCGGAGGAATCATCCACTCGGCATGCGCGACCGAGCATGGGCGGCCCCAGCGCAGGAGCGGCTTGCCTATCTGGCCATCGACCGAAGCCAGGCCCGATTGGCCAAGGCGGTGCAGCGAACGTTTCATTCTTCGTCGACCGGTGATCCGGGGCCATCTGGGCGAGACCGTACGGGGAGGAACGGGACGTCGGTCAGTTTGCATGGGTAGGGCATGAAATGCTTGTCCGAAGGCCCGGACTCAAGAATCCTTTCAAGCCTGTCTGGCCAAGCAGGCTATCCGGGTCGCCGTCGGCGCGTCAGCCAGAGATAGATGCCGCTACCGAGCAGCCCCATCAGCAAAGCATCGGCGGCCGCCCATGCAATTTTCATGGCCAGCCCGCCCACGTTGCCGAAGTGCAACGGCCGCGATAGCTCGATGCTGCGCAGGTACCACGGCATCGGCAGCACGGCCGTCACGGTAGCGGTGCGCGCGTCGACCAACACCGGCTGGTAGAGCTCCGCGGTCAGCGTGGATGCACCTTGCGACCACGCGACGAAATGCACCGGCGTGCCGTACGGGCTACCGGGGAAGACGATGCCCGTAAGACGCATGCCGGGCGTCGCCCGCCTCGCCGCGGCGATGGCGCGATCCAGCGACACGCGGCGCGCAGGCCCCACCGGCGGCGCGCCCACGTCGGTGGCCGCAATGCGCGGGGTCACCTCATGCGCCTGCCATCGGTCGAACAGGGGCCGCTCCAGCGCGTTGAGCATGCCCGTGGCTGCTACGACGCAGGCCCACGCGGCCAGCACGATGCCATGGAAGTTGTGCCTATCCAGCCACGCCGTGCGCGTGCGCTGCCTGCGCACGTTCGCGAAGCCGACGCCACGGTTGAAGGGTGCATAGAGCACGATGCCCGATGCCAGCGATGCGAGGAAGCACAGCGCCACCAAGAGCATCACCCACGTACCCGGCGGGCCCAGGAACAAAGACTCGTGGATATCGTGGACGACCTGGATGAACGCATCGCCCGGCCCATTGTCCGCCCGCCCCGCCAGCACCACCTTTCCCGTCGCGACATCGAAGACGGTACTTACCGCGCTATCGGCATCGTCGCGAAACGCAGCCCACGACGATGCCGAGGTGACGGTGACGCGCGCATGCCGCGGATCAAGGAACGTCGCCACGACCACGTGGCCGGGGTGCGCGCGTTCGACATCGCGCACCATGGCATCCACGGGTGCCCGCCCCGCCTGCCCCGACAAACCGGGCAGGGAGGGATCGAACGCATCCGATATCTCGTCGCTGAACAACAGGGGCAACCCGGTCAGCCCGGCCACGAAGAGAAAAACGGTGACGACGAGGCTCGACCACGTGTGCACGCGATCCCACGCCCTCAATGCCCTGCGCTTCACGCGCGCTTACCAGCTGAACGTGGCTTTCGCCATCCACGCGCGGCGCAGGCCGTACTGACACCCCACGGCGCCCTGGCAGCTGCCGATGTACTCCTTGTCGAACACGTTCTGCGCGTTGAGCGAAAATCGCCACTGTGGCAGTTCGTAACGGATGGCCGCGTCGACCAGCGTCGTGGAGGGCAGCCGGATCGTGTTGGCCAGGTCGCCGTACGTCGAACCGACGTAGCGCAGGCCCGCCGCGACGCCGAAGCCACGCAGCGGCCCGCTGAGGAACGCCTTGTCGAGCCAGAGGTTGGCCATGTTGCGCGGCACGTCGCGCGGGCGTTTGCCCTGCGTGCCGTCGTTGTTGCGCAGCTGGACGCCATCCATCCAGGTGTAGCCCGTGATGAAACTCAGGTCGTTGCCAAGATCACCCACCGCCGACAGCTCTGCGCCACGAATACGTACTTCGCCCGACTGCACCTGGAACTCGGGGTGCGCAAGGTCCATGGTGAGCACGTTGCTCTGGGTCAGCTGGTAGACCGACGCCATGACATAGCTGTTCTGCCCGCGCGGCTGGAACTTCACGCCCGCCTCGTAGCTCTTGCCCAGGTTCGGCCTGAACGGCGTGCCCTCGAACGAACTGCCCGTCGACGGGGTGAACGATGTCGACGCGTTGATGTAGGGGGCGATGCCGTTGTCAAAGAGATAGACAAGGCCCGCGCGCCAGGTGAAGCGATCCGACTGCTGCGTATCGCGTGCGTCTTCGAGGCGGTCGGTGGTCTGCGTGCTCGCCCAGTCCTTGCGCAGGCTTACCGTGGCCGCCCACTGGCCGATGCGCAGCTGGTCCTGCGCGTAGGTGCCGAGCTGGCGGATGGTGTGGGTGACACTGTAGTCCACGGGCGGCAGGTCCACCGTGATGCCATACACCGGCGCGAAGAGGTCGAGCGATGGCACCTCGGGGTCCTGTTCCGCCCAGCGGTCGCCGGCATGGAGGTAATCCACGCCTGCCAGCACGGTGTGGCGCACGGCACCCGTGTCGAAGCGGAACTCCGCCTGGTTATCGACATTGGCGACGTCGCTGCTCGCCGCCGTACGGAACGCGTAGCGATCGAGGGTGCGCAGGTCGTCCTCGAGCCCGGCGGCGCCGATGATGGAATAGCGCAGGTTCGCGTGTGCATACCGGGCGTTCTGGCGGAACGTGAACAGGTCGCTGAAGCGGTGTTCGAACTCATAGCCCACCGCGTATTCACGGCGCGCGAAGCGATCGAAGTTCGGGTCACCGTCGTAGAAATCCGAGGGGATCTTGCCGTTGGGGTTGCCGTAGAGCGTGCCCTGCAGCGGCAGGTCGTTGGGCGGGCTGTTCGCGTCGCGGTAGCTGTAATGGGTCAGCAGCGTGAGGTGGGTGTCTTCGGAGGGCGCCCAGGTGATGGCCGGCGCGATGAACACGCGCTTGTCGCGGACGTGGTCGGTCTGCGTACCGGTGTCCAGGCCCAGCCCGGTCACGCGGTAAAGCCAGTGGCGGTCGCGGTCGAGCGGGCCGGACATGTCGAACGACGCCTGGGCGCGGCCATACGAACCCGTGGCCGCCGACACCTCGTGCAACGGCGTGTCGAGCGGATGTTTGCTCACCACGTTCACCATGCCGCCCGGGCTGGTGGCCTGCCCGTACAGCACGGACGATGGGCCACGGAGCACTTCCACGCGGTCCAGGCCTTCGGTCTCGATCACCGGCGCGAGCACCGTGAAGTACGTGAGCGTGGAGAGGCCGTCGAGGTAGGGGTTGGCGTCGGGGAAGCCGCGCAGGGAGAAGTAGTCGGCCTTCGTCTCGACGCCACCGAATTCTTCCGCGAGCACGCCCGGTGTGTAGCGCAGCGCCTGGCTCACGCTCTGGACGGCACGCGCATCCAGCTGGTCGCGCGTGATCACCGTGATCGACTGCGGTGTCTCCAGCAGCGGGGTGGTGGTCTTGGTGGCCGCGGTGGTCTCGTGGGCCACGTAACCCGAGGTCAGGCCGGTGACGGTCACGGCATCGAGGGCGGTGGTGGCCGCGCGTGCGTCGCTGCTGACCTGGATGAGCAGCACGCCATCCTGTTCCGTCGCGACAAGGTGCGTGCCCGCAAGGATCCGCGATAGCGCCTGGCGCGCCGTGAAATGGCCGCTGACCGCAGGTGCCTGCAGGTCGCGGACCAGGGCCGGGTCCACGGCGAGCTGCACGTGCAGCTGCGCGGCGAGCGTGGTCAATGCCTGCCCAAGCGGTGCCGCGGGCACCGCGATATCCACGGCCACCTCGCGGGGCGCGGCGGCGAAAGCGGGCGTGATGGCGGTGGCGAGCGCGAGGGCGAGCGCCGCGGCGAGGGTGGCCGGGGCAACGGGGCGGAAGCGCATGGAACGGTATCCCTGGAGATGGTGCGATGGACGTAGACGCACCAGCCCGGGAAAACCTGACATCCAGCTTAGCGTTGGCTGGCGCGGCCCGTGAACGTCACCTCGGTGCCGCGCCGCTGCAGGTCGACCGGGAGGATGTGGGCCACGGCGCGGGCAAAGGCCTCGGGCTGGCGCGCCGAGAAGCTGCCCGTGATGTGCAGCGCGCGTGCCGAGGGCGCCACGACCAGATGGGTGTCGCCATAGCGCTCGAGTTCGGCCACGGCATCCGCCAGCGGGGTATCGTCAAATACCACGCGGCCTTCGCGCCAGGTTTCGCCCACCGCCGTCGCCACCCGCGCCGGGGTGCCGCCAGGCGCCACGTGCGCGGCCTGCCCGGCCAGCAGGTCGACATGGCCGCGTCCCTCCGGGTCGGTGACCTGGACATGCCCGCGGCTGACCGACACCCCCGTGCCGCGCGAGACGAGCCCCACCGGCGTCTGGCGGACGCTGAAGCGGGTGCCCAGGACGCGCACGCGAGCGGTGGCGGTATCCACCGTGAAGGGCCGCGCCTCGTCGTGCGTTACATCGAATAGCGCCTGGCCCGCGGCCAGGGACACGGCGCGGGCGGATGCGGATAGCCGCACGCTGATCCGCGTGCCGGTATCCAGCCACACTGTGGTGCCATCGCCGAGCGCCACTTCGCGCTGCTCGCCACGCCCCGTCTGGTAGACGACGGATGCCACCGTGGGCGGTGGCGCGCGTTCCCACCATGCCACGCCCCCGGCGACGGTGGCGACGAACACCGCGGCGGCCGCGGCATACGCCGCGCGGCGAAGGCGTGCCCGGCGTTGCCGGCGCCGGTGCAAGGGGGCCACGTCATCGAGGAAGCGCCACGTCTTGCGCAGGCGCTCCAACGCCACGCCATGCGCGGGATCCTCGGCCAGCCACGCGGCCAGCGCGCGGCTGTCGGCGTCCGACAACCCCCCGTGCGAACGCACAAGCCAGCTCGCCGCGGCCTCGTCGGCGGTAGCGGGGCGCTCGCGAGGGTGGTCGCGATCGGTGGGAGGGGTTCCGTGCATCAAAAGTTCCGTGGCGTGCAGGGCAGACGCGCCAGCCTTCGATAACCTGACATGGTGGCGTATCAGGGACGATTGTAGCGGTCGTCGCAGGCCCGGCAGGCCAGTAGCGCACGGATGATGTGCTTCTCCACGGCGTTGCGGGAGATACCCATGCGCGCGGCGACTTCCGCATGGGGCAGCTGCTCGAACTTGTGCAGCACGAAGGCTTCGCGGCAGCGCGGCGGTAGCGCGTCGATCACGGCAAGCATGGCGGCCACCTGCTGCTGCGCGGCGGCGGCGTTCTCGGGCTGAGCCGCCGCGGGGGCGCTGAGATCGTGCACCGCGTCGATGTCGGTGTGCTGGCGGACGCTGGCGCGGCGGTGCCGGTCGACGATGAGGTTGCGTGCGATGCGATACAACAGGCTGCGGAAATCGCGCGGTTCGCGCCCCGCCGCCTGCGCGCCAAGGGCGCGTGCGTAAGCCTCCTGGGCGAGATCGCCCGCGGCGTCGCCATCATGGAGTTGCCCGCGCAGGAAGCCCCACAGTTCGTTGTAATAGCGCTCTACCAAGCCCCGGCCAGATGCGAATGATTATTGATATGATACCGAGGGTGCCGGTAGTCCGCCATCGCTGGGCAGCCGCTCCCTAGGAACCAGCCGTTGACCTTGCAAACACGCCGGCTTGGGGGGGAGGGCATGCTGCACGGCGGTGCGGACGCCCGCCTCATCAACGGCACTTCCGGCAAGATCCCCTGCCATCCTCGCCCGCCCCATGAGAAAAGTGACCTCGCCACGCCGCGCCATGCGAGCGCTCAATTGTGTCGCGAAACTTCACTAGCGCGCTTATTCATGTCACAAAGTCGCGATAACGGCAGATATTTCACGACGATAATAACTGGCTACCTCAACTATTTCGGGAACTTAGAGTGAAGGAACGCGTTGCGACACTCTTTAGTGGTTGCTGACAGGTGCGCGTGATCGGTCAGCAATATTCGTTCACGCCCCAATGCCTGGTGGTCCCGGCCAACACGCTCATTACGTTCCGTAGGGCGAGCGCACACGTGATCCACGGGATGCTAATCACGGGCACCAACATGAACTTGATGATCGAGCCCGGGTTCATCTCGACGTTCAAGACGACGTTTGACCGCCCCGGCGACCATCTGATGCCGTGTCACGAGTTCTGCGGCACGGGCCACGAAGGCATGTGGGCCAACGTGAAAGTCGTCGACAAGAACGCGTTTATGCGGCTGACCGACCATGCCAGAAGGGCGAGCTGTGGTCTATAACAAGCGCCTGGTCCTGGCCCACTTCTGGCTCGCGTTCGGCGCGTTCGGCGTGGCGATCCTATTGGGCAAGTGGCAAATGTTCATCCGCAGTCCGCTCGCGGCCTGGCTTCACAACGCGGACCTTTACTACCGCTCCGTCACGGCGCACGGCACGGTGATGGGTTACGTCTTCCCGACGCTGGTGGCCGTGGGGTTCGGTTATGCGTTCACCGAACTGTCGTTGCGCCAGGCTCTGATCGGGCGGCGCTGGGCGTGGGCCGGTTGTGGGCTGATCATCCTGGGCTCCATCCTCGCGCTCGTGCCCGTAGCGCTGGGCCTGGACACCGTGCTCTACACGTTCTACCCGCCCATGGTCGGCCATGCCTCGTATTACCTGGGCGTCGTGCTCGTGGTGGTGGGCTCGTGGATCTGGGTGGCACTGATGGGGGTGAACCTCCACGCCTGCAAACGCGCGCACCCGGGTCAACCCGTCCCGCTAACGATGTTTGCTACGGTTGCCGGCGCGTATCTGTGGGGCTGGACCGCTGTGGGCGCCGCCTCTGAACTGCTGTTCCAGATCCTTCCTGTGGCGCTGGGCTGGAGCACGACGATCAACGCAGGCCTGTCACGGGTGCTGTCCTCGTGGACGCTCCACGCCATCGTCTACTTCTGGCTGATGCCCGCCTACATCGCCTTCTACACGATCGTGCCGCGCGCCATCGGGGGGCGGCTCAACAGCGACACGATGGGCCGCGTCACCTTCGTGCTCTTCCTTGTGTTCTCGATGCCCATTGGCATCCATCACCTGTTGCCGATCCGCAAGTCGGTGCCGGGTTCAAGTTCCTCCATTCGGTCTTCACTGCGATGGTCGCCGTGCCCAAGTTGCTCACGGTGTTCACCATCTGCGCATCGGTAGAAGTCGCATCGCGCCTGCGTGGCGACAAGGGTGCGTTTGGTTGGGTCAAAGCGCTGCCCTGGGACAACCCGCAGATGCTGGCCCTGGCGCTGCCCTTCGTGATACTGGGCTTCGGCGGGAGCCGTGGGAGCTGCAGATGGATCGCGCCGTCGAGTCAAAAGTGGCCGACAAGCTCTACGACCGCTTGTCCGAGTGTTTCGCGTCAAGCCTAGCTGAGTGCCTTGATCCGGACCTCAAGCTGCCTACAGAGGCTCAGATTCGATATGCGACCGACATCTCCCGCGACCTTGGTGTTTCTATTCCCGCGGAGGTTTTCCGGTTTAGGGGAGCGATGTCAGAGTTCATCGAACGGTTCGCCGAGAGGCACAAGAACCGACGGCATAACCGAACTGACGACAACGACTAGCCAATGACCAGCGACTATCGACGAGGAGTGCTCAGCTGACGCCGTACGACTGGCGGCCTACTGCTCCTCTCGAAGTCGAGCCTGCCGCCGTTACGGCTGTGGTGAACAGGTTGAGCGCGACGGCATCAATAACTGGCCAGTCAATTCCCGCTTCAGAAACCGCACCTCACCTCGGAGCAGTTTTCCTACGCGCGCGAAGTGTCCTTCGGCCTTCATCCAGCCACGGGACGCCCCCAAGACTCAGCTGGCGCGGGCTCCGCGTTTCCGGCGGCGGCTTCGCCGGCCGCACGTAGCTCCAAAGGGGCGCAACGTCGGGCAATAGAGGCACCGGTCGTCCCGAAGCGAAGTCCCATGGCACACCAAGCCCCTCCTTTTGCGCGATGAGGACAGGCCTTTCGCCGGCTATAACGTCACACGAGTCAATGAGGTATCGAAATGCCTCCCAGTCAATGCCTCTCGGCACGCCCAGCCACTTCGGGCCCCTCATCATGTCCCCGAGACACTGAAGCAGGAGATCAACATCCGGCCGCACCCAGCCCAACGAAATAATTCCAGGAAGCATTTCGATCAGGTTTGTCGCGTGCCGCTGCACTTCGCCGAACGAGCCCACCGACGCCGCTTGGCGCAACAACACGAGGACGGCGAGAAACGATAAAAAGTCTCCCCTTGACGCCAAGCTCGCCGAATCATCCCACGTAACCGTGCTGCCCCTACTCGCCTTACCTGCGGTGCCAGCTGGAGCAGGAAATACCCAGCCAAGGCCTCCCGAGGCAGCCGGCTCGGTCAGGGAAGCTACGGACTGAGTTGCATGCCGCGATCGAAACGCACCCGGTCGAAGCAGTGTCGCGATGCTGTACACGATCGCCGTACCAGGAAATTCACTCTCAACGCGACGAATGTGTCCACCGCCCACGGATCCTTCGCCCCTTGCCCACCGGCCCACGAGGCGTGGATCGAGCCCGACGCCTAGGTGCACCGTGGAAAATCGATCAAATCGTGAAATTAGGGCTTTGACAGACGACTCCGGCGTCACGTGCAACATGACGTGTCGATACCAAAGCCTCGTAGCAAGGATCCGGGCAGCTGTTCTCACGAAGCGTCGCCTATCACAATGACGAACGCTAGTCTAGATCAGTAATTCGCCCACCACCATAACAGCTCAAATACTGCACTATCGGTTCGGGGGCTCTCTGGCTAGCGTCGCCCTGCCGAGGACTGAACTGGACATTCAGCGACATGCGAACACGAGACGAGCGCGAGGCCGACCTCAGGACGCGGTACGGAGACGTATTGACCATGTCGGACTTGGCCACGGTCCTGCGGTACCCATCCCTGGGGGCCATTAAGAAGGCGCATTCCCGGCGCCAGCTCCCGCTCGTGCTAGTGCAGATGCCGCCTCGCCGTGGGTGGTTCGCGACAGTCGACGCGGTGGCCGAACTTCTTTCCAGTCTCGACGCAACGAGTCAGGAAGAGGCCGGATCCTGAGCACCATTCGCTCAAGAGCACCGCAGCTGAGACATCCCGTCGCGGGAGCCCAGCGACCAAACACCACAACCTCTTACGGAGGGACGCGACCGATCACGAAACTCGCGAATAACTCAGAACGGTAGAAACGAAAAACCCCCGGGTACGAACCGGGGGTGGGGTGAAACCTTAGAGCAGTTGCAGCCCGAAGGATACCTCCGTTTTTTGCCGCCGTCCACCTGCATACCTACCGGTTCGCGGGAACGGGCAATCTTCGCCCTAAGGAACCTTCAATGACGCCCCCCCCCTACCTCCTGGCCGGAAATCCCGGTCGGCTGGCCGGTTGCTGCCCTGTGTCGGCGGCTGCCGATACGCGCCCCGGCGAGTTGCAAGCAAGTCCGTACCGCCCGGCTCCTCACGCCCGGCGTCCGCGGTACGGCAAAAACCGGGTCACCCCGACTTCTCCGACCTGGCAGACCCCGCAACGTTCGCTTATGCAGCGGAGGTGCCACGTGCCCCTGAGCTATCAAGACCGCACGCAAACACCAGCTCTAACCGCGCACCTGCATGATCGCCGTCCTCGGCCCGTCGCGCCTAGGCGGTTCGGACGGCGAGAATTCGAAAAGCTCGACGTCTACGGGTTCTTCTCCGTCAAGGAGCAGCGGTCGGTCGAAGTGGCCGGACTAGCCGCGTTCGGTACTGCGCTCAAACTCGAGTGCCACCCGGAAACCCTGGCCTATGTCGAACGACCGCGCCACCTTCAGGTGGCGGAGAGAACGGTCGAACTTGATTTCTGGACGCTAACGCGCACGGGGAGAGAGGAGTTCATTCTCGTAGTGCCGGACGCAGCCTGTCGCACCATCCCGGGCGGCGCGAGAACTGCTCTCGACGCCGAACTTATTGCAAACGCCGCATGGAACGCGGGAATCAATGTTCGCCTTGTCACCGAGTTCGATATCCGCGTCGATGGACAGCGAACGATCGTGCGCAATCGCCTTCTCGTCTTTAGTCAACTCGCCCAGTCTCTCGACAACAACCTCGCAATCCGATCACGCCTATCTGCCTACTTCGCGCAGATTGAGCGCGCCAGGATTGACCAAGTCGAGGAGGCTCTGAGGCCGATTCCAGCGCCCGACCTCCATGCGGTTATCTGCGAGCTTGCTTGCCTTGGCGTCCTTGGGTTCGACCTGGCACACGGGCTAACGCGACACACTCTCATAGAGTGGAGGGCAGCAAGATGAAGGTCCGCTTCACACAGCAGGAGCATGACACGATCTTGGCACTCCCGCGCCCTGACACCCATCACATCGAGAAGACTGATCCTGCGAAGGCCAAGTCAATAAATACGCGCGTCGCCGCCCTAATTGATCTCGTCCATGGATCGTCAGTAAACGCGATCTCAAAGCGCTACGGGCTTCATCCGAGGACGCTCTACCGAATGATGGAAGTGGCAATCCAGCCTGGGCCACGGGGCGAAATCCTCGGCTTTGCTGTGTGCACGCCGGGCGCTCGATTTGGATCGTCTGAGCCGCGGACGGGCGCAGCACCCACGGTAGCGACATCGCATGCAATGACCCGGCTCGTTAGCGCAGTGCCGGAGCTCGGGGTGGCTATTGCCAAATTCACGGGTCGGCTACCGTCGAAAACGCAAAGCAGCCCGGCGTTCGACCGACTGAACAAAGAGATGCGACGAATCCTCAAAGCACTCGGGATCGACACATCGTACCCCTTCAACACTCGTGACAACGGCAGGCGCGCCCTAGCAAACTACATTAAGCGCAAGCGGACTGAGGCCGCCGACGCTTCAATGAACCTGGATGCGCCTCCATCTCTCACGCGCTTGGATGACCTCGGCCTTGTGGACCCGTTCATTGAGACGCAGTTCGACGCGCACTGGATCGACGCGAAGGATCAGTGGACAGCGATCCCGCTATCAGACGGTACCTATACGGTAGCCCCTATCACCGGTATTTGGCTTCTCGCGAAGCTCGACCTGGGTTCGCGCGCATGCGTCGCCTGGCACCTCGTGATTGGCCCGGCCTACGATCAGTTCGACTTCATCCAAACCCTTTCTAACGCCTTGACCGTTTGGTCTCCTCGCACACTTAGCGGAACGCATCTTTCGTATCTCCCGAACGCCTGGATGCCGTCATCAGATGGCCTGCCGCTCATTCCCTTGATTCTCTCGCTGGACAACTTCTCAGGGAACATAGCCAAGCACGCACGGCGAGTCCTGCTTCAAAATCATCACTGGGTTTACCACTTTGGCGTCGCGGGTATACCTCAGACACGCGGGACCATTGAGGCCTTCTTCAAGAAAATGGAGCGAGAGGTCTTAAGGTTCTTGGCCGGCGGCTTTGAGCCCGAGACCAACGTTAGAGCCGAGCAACGCATATCACGTCGAAATCCAAAGGACTATCCGATTTTCCAGGACCTTCTCGAAGACTTTATGGACGTGGCGATTACGACCTACAACGTACGCGCGCATGCGAAAAAGAATGATCGAAGCCCTCGCGAAGTTACTGAGCGCCACCTCGCATCAGGAGCACTCGTGGTGCAGTCAACACAGAGCGCTTCTGACGCACGCGCGATGAAGAAATTTCATGTCGAGGTAACGATCCGCGGAAACAAATCGACGGGTGTTCTACCCCACGCCAACTTCGGTTATGCCACATACCGAAGCGACAAGATGAACACTCGCTGGGACCTTATCGGAAAGAAATTCTCCGGCTACATAGAAGATACCGACGCGAGGTATCTACAGCTCCTCGACGATTCCGGCGAAACGTACGCTCTCTTAAAAGCGCTTCCTCCGTACGCTCGCTCTCCACACAGTCTTCGCATGCGTCGACGCGCCGAGCTTTGGAGGCGAACGAAGCAATCTCAGGACGAAAGTATCGAGGACGCAATCGAGGCGTATCACGCGGATGTACGAGAGCGAGCAAGGACGATGAAATGGGCCGCGGATGCTGTCGCATCGGGTAAGGCGCCAACCACTACTACCTCAGCGAAAGCCACTACGTCACCGGCAATCGATCCGCTCGTCGGTCTGCCTCCACGCGGCGGCCCGGTACGTCTTCGCTAACCATCTCGGCCGTCTCTACACTGGATATTCGAACATGACATTCGATAATCGCCATCCTATGCATCGAGCACAACGCCCCATCATTCTCACTCGTCCGGCCGAACGCCTGGCCACCCACAGCCGTAGCAGTCTTGAGATCGGATCTTCAGCAGTTTGGATTGAGGGTTTCGCTCGCTTCGGAAAGACGTGTGGCGCAAGGCAGCTATCCGCCTCGGAGACATGGCGTCCATATAGCATGTACATCGTCGAGTACAGCTACACGAAGCCAACAAAGTCTTCGGAGGGATACTTCGTGGTTGGCCTCCTCGAACATCACGGCCAAAAAGCCTTCAAGACAGACTTCAGTAACCAAACGATCTTTCGTTTTACTCGCATGCTTCGCGAACAGATACAACGCACGGGAGCAGAAGTTGTTTCACTCATCTTCAACGAGGCCAACCGATTTACCACTGAAGAATACGACACTCTTCTAAGCATCGATAACGAGCTAGAGAAGTTCGTGCGCACGTTTCACTTCCTCGTCAATCAGTGTGACACGCAGCGATTCGGCCCTGAAGGCATGGACAAGACACCACCCGCTCAAATTGCAGGTCGATATTTCACATCGACTCATCATTACACGGGACTTCTATGGGAAGTTCCGGAAGCCGATCTTGCGACTCATACCCTTTCCGATGTTGCCCTGGCATTCAAAGAGTACGATGAAATCATGATGTGGCCACCTGACTCGGGAGTCACGTACACACAGTATTTTGCACCAAAGGCATATGGCCTCGGATGGCGGTTAGGTTCGCAGATCGATCTAATCAGAGAGGTGATCAATGAGATGCGCGCCGAACAAAGCATAGGACCGGTGGCACAATGGCCTATGCAGTCCTTCGAGCACTTCGTATACGTCGTACTCGTGCGCATCGCCGGCGACAACCCCGACTTTATCGAGCTCACGCGACCAGACATCCGGAACGCACTCAATCACGCGTGCTATCTCCCTTTGGAGCCTGAATTTCGTGGGAGGCACTAATGGACCCCAATCCGCCGGCCACCTCACGGCGCCTCTGTGATGAGAGGGGAAGCGAAGGCCTCCCTCGAATCGCGCCGATGGACGAATCGCTCTGGGTTGGAGGAACCCTGACTTCGATGCCAGGGGCATCAGCGTTCGGCATCTTCAGTCGCCTAGTGCGGCTCAATGCGTTACTTCCCCGGGATCTATTTCGAGCCTTCGGACTCCGCCTTGGCAGGGACGATGACATTTCCCAAACGCTGACTTTCTCGGGAGCGCGGATGGCATCGTTTGCTAGATCACTCGGGCTGGAACAAGCTCCTACGACATGGAGTCTCGACGCATGGCTGCCCTTCCGATCGGACAAACAGCTCTTCCATGACCCGTGGAAGTTTCGCTATTGCCCGGTCTGCTTGCGCATTGGCTACCACACACTCCTCCACCAACTTCCGTGGATCAAGGAGTGCTCGTGGCACAAAGTCCAACTCATAACTCAGTGCGCGAAGTGCGGCGCCAACATCAACGTTAAGCCGACATGGACGCTCGATGGAAACCTGAGGTGCGGCGGGTGCGAGAATGAGCTCCTCGATACCGATGCCACTCTTTCGGCAACGCAACGCTGCCCCCACCGCTCGGGCGAATGCGTCGAGTCATACCTTGGGTGGGCGGAGCGAGCTCGCGTGAAGACCGTTCTCCTCTCTCCTGATGCGGGAACGGCATCATTCGCAGCGCTCGCGGACCTGGTTTCTTACCCAAGATCAGATGAAGAGGAGGGCCACACTTCTGAGGAAGTCGAAGCACAACGCCGCAGCGACTCCTCGCAAGCGCTTGATCTTGCAAGGAATCTAAAACTCTTAGAGGTGGTCAGGAAGAGCCGACCTGGGTTCCTTCATATCCCAGAGAACATGCGTCGCGCGCTGTCAAACGTTGCGTCGAATTTGGCGCTTAAGCTGCCACCCCACGTCTTAACCGCACGCGAAATGCAACTGTTCCTTGCGGGCCTCGGCCTAGCGCTCCCCGCTAGTTTTAAGGGCGCCCGGTGGCCGGATACCAGTTCGATTACCCTGCTTCCGCCGACCGGAGTAGCAGGCGACCAGTATCTGGATCTGACCTGCGTGCACCCCGCATCGTACGGGGCTATAGCCCAGTTAATCGATGCTGTGGTCGATAACAGCTTGGCCGCTGGTGACCTGGGGCAACTGTCAGCGCACGAGGCACGCATCCTTCTGAATGCCTGCCGTGCGGTTCTTTGCAGCGGTTATGCCCAGGGACTGAGATGCGCCCTCTCCCGCTATGTTCCAGAACTCTACAGCATGGCTCGCGACAGGCCGCACCTAACAGAGCCTTGGCTTCTCGTCGTATTCAGTCGCCAAGAACTAGTCAGGGTCCTAATACGTCAGCGACCTATGATGTTGCGCCTCTTTGGCGAGGCAGATGCTCTTGAGCACGCAGACGCCGCGAACCGTAGGCGTCCCACCGTACCGGGCAAGAAGGTTCCGGCGGCGTCCGTTAGAACTAAGCGTTCCGGATAACAGAACATAGAAAAGTGGGCACGCAGGTGTGCGCAACTCTCGCGATTACCCCCTATTAACTGCGTACCTCGGAAAACTGTGCACATGGGCGTGGTGGGAACTGCGCACAAATCGGCCGGTCATTGTCAACGTACATTCTTGTATATCATGGACTTACGCTAATCCATCGTTTACTGCGCACAACACGTCCACTCGGGCGGTGTGCGTCCGCCCTTATGTACAAACATCGAGGGCGCTCATTACCGCTCGAACTCGTCGCCACGCGCGGGCTTTTCTCTGACGGGGTCTCGCATACGCTGTGGCAACGACGTAGCGCTCGGCGTTCTCGCCTGCAGCGAGAACAAGCACACGCGAGGCAGGCCGGACCGGCGTCAGCGTTTCGGGCGATCGCGCGGGTACTGCGCAAGCTGCAGCGCCGGCAGCCACGGTTCCCGACGAAGGGTCCACACCTCATACTCAGGTTTAAACAGACCTGGTGCCGAGAAAAGCCCGGCGTAGAGCTCGATTTCGCCAGTCTGATCATCGATCCAGCAGACCATCGAGCCGCAGGTCGCGCACGCTTCGCGCACTCCGCTCGCGCTGGGCACCGGTCGACGCGCGCCCCGGATCGTCACCGCGGCTAAAGGAAAGATCACGAACACGATGAACGGCGCGCCTGACCTCGCCCGGCAATCCATGCAGTGGCAGATGCCGCAGCGGACTGGCTCGGAGGCCGTGGTAAAGCTCACCTGGCCGCAACGACATGCCCCGGTAGCCATGGATCCTCCTGCTCAAACCTTCAATGGGAGGATTGTAGAGTGGCGCCGGCGGCACCGCCGCTACCCCTTTGGGAGTTTGGCTGCTCGTGACTTCTTGGGCTTGGCCGGCGGCCGGGACACGGGCTGAGTGCGTTTTCGGCGCGATTTGGGGGCCGGCGCCGGCTTCGCCCGCAGCGCCTGGAGAGCGGACCGGGCTACGGCGGCGTCCTGCTTTGCCTCGGCAAGCGCTTGGGTCAGGAGCGTCTGTTTCTCGGCGGCTGCGGTCTCGCTGGCTTGCGATGCCCGGCGTAAGGCCTCCAATTGCTTGCGCAGCGCAACGCTTTCCTGACGCCCTCGGTCCACCTCGGCGTGGGCCCGTTCTTCTACCGAGCGGATGTAGTCAGCCTGACGACGGCGCTCCTGCACCAGCTCATCGTCACGGCGCTGCAGATGGGCCAGATGTTCGGCCAATGCCGCCTGATGTTGGGACGCTTGCTCTACGGCAGTGTTTCGTTGCGTCTGCAGGCTAGAGATGGTCGCCTTCAGTTGCTCCACCAGCGCCCCTACGTCGCAAAGGCGCCGCTCGGCGGCGTGCAGAGCCGTTTGGGCTAGGCCGGCGTCGATACGCGCCTGCTCGGCAGCGGCGCGCAGTGCCGCCGATTCTTCGCCCAGCGCATCCTGCTCGAGGCTCAGTTGGGCGCGGTCACTGGCCAGTTCAGCCTCGACGACTGCGCGCGCACTGGCGAGGGCGCTTTCCCACAGCTGCGAGGCCAGGTCGGTGACCACGGACGGTGCATGGGGTACGGCCGCACTGCCCCGCTTTGCCTGCAGTCTCTCACCGAGGCTGGGCCACCAGCTCTCGAGGTGCCGTACCACGGTGTTGGGTGAACCGGTGCCCAGAAAGCCTCGCACGCGTTCGACGGTCGGTCGTTCGCCGGCGCCAAGCAGCGCATCCGCCGCGTGATGAACTTCTTTTTCGGTGATGCCTCGTGCCATCAGAGGTTCTCCACGATTGACCGCCCTGCCCTTTGATTTCGTACTCGCGATAAGTGATGATTATCGCGGGTAGATGCCCTATTTCGTAGTATATATTACATAGTATGAAAGATATTTCCACGATACCGAGCCTCGCCCAACCGGCCGCCAGCCTGGCACTGCCGATCCACTTGGCCCAGCAAGCCGCCGATGCCGTGCGCGAACTGCTCGCCGAGGCGGCGGCCGACAACACCACGCGTAGCTACGCCAGCGCCCTGCGCTATTGGGCTGGCTGGCACGCGGCGCGCTATGGCGTCGACATGACGTTGCCGGTGCCGGAAGCCACGGTGCTGCAATTCGTGGTCGATCACGTCGTGCGCCGTTCCTCCGACGGTGAATTGGTTTGGGAGTTGCCGCCGTCCGTTGATCAGGCTTTGGTCGCGGCCGGCCTCAAAGCCAAGCGCGGTCCATGGACGCTGGCGACAGTTCGCCATCGGGTCGCCGTGCTGTCTACGGCGCACCGACTCAAACACGTGACCAATCCCTGCGAACAGCCGGCCATCCGCACGGTGCTCAGTCGGGCCGCCCGCGCCGCGGTTAAGCGCGGGGAACGCCCACGCAAAAAGACCGCCATCACCATAGCCGAGCTCGAAGCCATGCTAGCCACCTGTGACGACAGCATCGAGGGCTTGCGCGACCGTGCCCTGCTCTGCTTTGGCTTTGCCAGCGGTGGGCGCCGACGCAGCGAAGTCGCGGCCGCGGATTTGCGCGACCTACGCCGAATCGGGTCGCAGGGTTTCATCTATCGGCTGGAGCACAGCAAGACTCAGCAGGCCGGCGTGACTCCCACCTCGACACCCGATAAACCAGTCCTCGATCGGGCCGCCCGAGCGCTAGAGGCTTGGCTGGCTGCCGCTGGCATCATCGAAGGGGCAATTTTTCGGCGGCTATGGAAACAGCGGGTGGGCCCTGCCCTCTCCCCGGCCGCGGTGGGCGAGATCGTGCAACGAAGAGCTCGCTTGGCCGGGCTGGAGGGCGACTTTGGAGGGCACAGCCTGCGATCGGGGTTCGTGACCGAAGCGAGCCGTCAGGGTGTCGCGCTGCCGGCAATTATGCAACTGACTGAACACCGATCGGTTTCGAGTGTGATCGGCTACTTTCAAATGGGCGGTGCCACAGAGAATCCCGCTGCTCGCCTCCTTGAAGACGGTTAAGCCGCATTGATTTCAAAGATACGAGCGGGTTGCGGCGCGCGTGGGGCTGCGCGCACGGAGTGCTCAGAATGCCTAGAAGTTCGTCATGTTCGCGAGGCGACACGAACCGCGGTGCGGATATCGGCAATGCGCGCGCCGCTGCTGCGCAAGGTTCGCCGCAACTCGTTAAACACGGAGGCATGGCCGGTTGGGTCATGGAGCGTCAGGATCACGGTGAACGGTATACCTTCGTCCGGAAACTTAACGTCGGTACGACATAGCGAGTCCACGACCAGACGCCGCTGCGAGGATTTGACCTTGGCGCGCGGGAAGGCCTGCTCGAAGCGCTTAATCGGCCACCACTTGCGCCCGTGATCAAGTAAGTGCTTCTCGTAAACCTTGCCTTCCAATTTTAGATGCCCACCCAGCTGACTTCGCCGGTGGGCTCTCCCGGTTTGCAGGCGCAGCGAAGGAGAAAGACGCAGCACAGCTGGTCAATCCGTCCGACCTCGATGAGGTCTCCGGAGCTGTCCAGCGGGCCTTGGCCATGCCCTTGAAGGAACGCCGCACGCGCTGGCGGGCGTTGATGAACGTGCTGGAGGCCAACACCATCACGACCTGGCGCACCCGCTTTCTCGATGCGCTCAAATCGAGCGCGCAACCGGCATCAGGCCTTTCGCGCGTGGCAGCGACACCTGACCTGACGACAGCGCGAGTTTGATCGCCCCGAGCAGCTGGTGGGCGCTCGCCGCTGCCGCTGGGGCAGGTTGCCGTCCGCTTCACGGCCTACCCGCGAGCATGCGGATTAGGCATTGATGCTCCAGCTCTGTCGCTGCCCTGACCCTCCTGAATTATGACTGCCCTGTCACAAAACTCCGCCATCCAGCGCCTGGTCGAGCAGACCATTGGCCTCGCCCAAGCCATGCGCCTCGCCGACCACGGCCGGGCTGTGGAACTTGCGTCCGACATGCGCGATGGGGCATGGGCGGCAGGGTTGAGCGCGCTTGGGGCAACAGCCGGCGCGTTGGTGGGCCACCTCACCGATGGGCGCTCCTCAATGGCGGTCTGCGAGGTGGCATTGGACGCCTTTTTTACCGAGTTGCAATTGGTTAGTGCCGCACACCGGTCTGACGCGAGCCGCGCGGCCTTCCTTCTGCCCTAGCGCCTGTCTTGCTGCATTTTCCAATCTCACTGCCTGGGAGCCCAGCCCGGGCTGGTCTCGCACACACTGCATCCGAGCAGGCAAAGGGAACGTATTCGCCGTGTTGGCCCCGCCCCCGAGGACGTGATGGACCTGACGCAAACCCATGCAACCTTGGACTGGCTCGTTGTCGGGGCGGAGGCGGCCAAGGGAAACCTTGGCGATGGACCGGTCAATGCAGGACTCACCATTTCGTGCGTCACTATCTAGCCGGACGCCGTGCGCCATCTTGTGGCGTACTCGAGAGTACGGGCAATTCTTCTATGTTGCGGCAGTGACATGGAGGTTGAGCGGATGGAGCGCCAGGCGCGGGCCATGCAGCCAGGCATTTGCGTCTATCTTCCCGGTGGCAGCGCATCGGGGCTCGACCACCTGCCCCTGACGGCGCTCGATGACCTCCCCGGCCTTTGTTTGCCGTAACTGTGCATTTTTTCACCTCCCCTTCCGGTGTCGGGCGGCATCCTCCGCGTCCCACCCACCGGACTGTCGCACGTGGTCTTCTCCAGCCCCACCCCGCCGGCCGACGCCCGTGCACCGCGACACCGTTGCTTGCTCCGCCTGCTCGAAAGCCTTAGAGGCGAAGGCTCGGGGAGCCTGCGCTCCCAGGCCGAGCGGGTGGGCCTCCCCGTGGGGGCGTTGCGGAACTTCCTTGCCGGATTCCCCATCCCGGACGACATCGCGCGGGACATCGAGTGGACCATGCACTTGCCGGAAGGTTGGTTGGATGGCTCGCCCGTCGAGCCACAGGAGCGGTCGGGCATGGCCCCGCCAAGGGCGGTTTCGTCGCTCACGGCACCGAACGGGTCCGCCCCACCCAAGTGAAGTGACAGGTCGTTCCATTCTTGGTCTCTGGTGCGCGCCGTACCGGTCTTGCATGCCCAGCAACGGCAGTGCGGCATCCGGGTCAAGGATCATTTGGGACTCTCGTCCCCCTCAGCCGTCCTGCATCAAAGGCTCGAGGATAGCCCAGCATGCGTTTCGCAACGGCCGCGTCTGCGGGGACAGTTGGGTCGTGTGTGCTGACCACGGTGTGATTTCAGCGGCGATCATCGACGGGCTCGGCCACGGCTCACCCGCAGCCGAAGCTTCCGATTCAGGCACCGGGGCTATCCTCGATGCCCCCCGCTCGGATCCGGTCGGTGAGAAGGGCCATATCGTGATAACCCGCGATGAAATTGACACCGCGAAGTTTCTGGACCTGCATGCGCCGACGCGCCGCACCGAAGTCCAGGGTAAAACGTTCCAGCGACAGGACGCCATGGCACTGGCTGTGGAGATGGGCGTCGCGCTCCCCACCCTTCCCGGTCAGGTCATCGACGAGCAAGACGGTGACGTTGCGTGGTTCAAAGAACTGCTTGAGCGACAAAACCTGCCGGCGGTAGCGAACGGCGTCCTAGGCGAGGAGCCGGAGCTCGGAGAGCGAGTCGAACACCACGCGTGTGGGCTCGATGCGCTCGACCTGCTGCTGGATGAGGTGGGTGGTGCCGTCGAGTTCGACTTCCCAAGGATGATGCACCGACTGCTGGCGACCGTCCCCCAGGACCTCTCGGCAGCGGCGAGCTCGAACAGATCAATGCCGTCGAGTGTCCAGCCGTGGGACGCTGCCACGTCGCTCAGCTCATCCGCTGTTTCCGACAAAGTCGCGTACAAGCAGCGCTCGCCGAGTCGCACACCTCCTGAAGGTACTGGAGCGCCAGGGTGGTCTTGCCCGAACCCGGCTGACCTTCAAGCAGATAAAGGCGATTGGAGGGGAGCCGTCCCCTGAGGATGGCATCGAGTCCCTGGATGCCGGTGGTGCTACGGGGGAGTGGGTGCATCGGCAGCCTTCCTCAGTCCGGGGTGTGGCCCAACGAATCGGGAGAAACACGCAGGCTGCCTTCACGGACGTCAATATTTTGTGCGCAAATATTGTCGTTTGAGGCGCTGCTCGTTTTCAGGTCGTGTATGGAAGCCTGACTGCAAAAAAACAGCCCCGAGGGTCGGGGCTGCGAAGGCCGACAAAAGGGGACGTGCCAGCGAGGAGAAGCGAGCGTCGGGCATCTGCTCCGGAGCATCCCAAGCAAAAAACAGGCACGCCTTGCGGTGTGCCTGAAGGGAGCCAGGTGATGCCTAAGGTTTCGAACTGATTGTCGGAGGCGCGGCATCAACGACAGGTCGATGTCATGCCAAAGCGGCGAAGAGGCTGCTGAGGCGTGTTGCGGTCCAGACGCTGCTATCCTTGACATCGCGCAGCACCCGTGGGCCCGGGCGGGCTGCGCTGTCCGACCAGGAACTCTCTTACAAGGTGATCTCGCCCTCTTCCATGCCTTCCCACCAAGTGATTCGGTGCGCATGGACCTTAAGCATCACGATGCCGGGGGTCTCCACGCCGTGCTCAAACCAACGGTCGAGTTCCTTGTGCCAGTGTTCCTGCATCAGGGCCTTGTCGCGGATGAGCTCACCTCGACCCTCGACGGCCACAAACAGCGGTGGCTTGCCGAGCAATGACTTGGCGCCAGTAAACGACAATGCCACCACTGGGTTGGCTTCGATTTCGCTCACGAAATGCGTTGCTTCAAAGCCGAAAAACCAGCTGTCTCCATCGTATTGGACATCGCCATTGTTGCTCATGGGACGACCGGCGATTTCCCCGTTGGCCGAATAAGTCTGGAGCATCGCAAAGTCGATGCTCGCCATGGCCTTGGCCAGGTCTTTGAGGGTGCGGTTCGTCATGACGGTCACTTCGCGGCCGGGAGCTTCTGGGCCATCTCAAGATGGTGCTTGAGCGTCGGCAGGGTCTTTGTGGCGAAAGCCTTCAGATCCGCGTCTTTCCCGTTGGTCGACTCCCTGGTGAACAGCTTAATAACCTTTTGATGGTCCGCGACCATTTTTTTCTTGAAAGCCATGTCGAACGCTGCTCCCTTCTGTCCCGCCATCTGGTCGGCAACCTTGGCGTCAGCCGGCATCGGCTCGCTCGACACCGGAATCGATTTCCCGGCTGCGATGGTCTTCAGCTCCTCGCCGGCGGCGGCGTGGTCATCCACCATGTTCTTGCCGAACGTCTTGACGTCATCCGATCCACCGTTCTCGGTGGCAAGCTTGCCCAGCTTTACTTCAGCGAGCCCGGCCGCGCTCGCTGCCTTGACGAAGGACGCATCGGCCTGGCTACCCGTTGATGCGTTCGCTGTCTGGGCGATGGCACCCCCACTTGCGAGCACGAGACAGCTGGCAAACAGGGACATTCTGAACTTTGAGCGCGTCATGACCTTCTCCCATGGGATGGAAGGGTCGGTGTGACACGAAGGGAATCAAGACGCTGTCTACGGCGAGTCACATTTAGTTTCGAGAAGAAACAACGGGTGAAACGTCTTCACAATCGTGTGCATGCGTTTGACACACGAGACGACCGTGCCGGGCATAGTCCTTGAGCCTCGCCTCAGACCGCTCGCCGATGCTTGTCTTTGACATCCCGCTGCACCCACCGCACCAGACGTGGCATATCGCGACACCTGGCGGGAGCCATCGAACGTTTGAGGCGCGTCATGACGCAGTGGCTTTTGCTGCGAAGCTTGCGGCAAGGCTCGACGGGGCTGCAGGTCGGGCATACCTCAGCATTGAGGGGGAAGATGGAAAGTGGCGGTTGTTTACGCCTGACCTGAAAGCGCCTCTCCAAACATAGACCACTTTTGGCCTGCTGCAAGATGGAGTCTTCAGGCCGACTAGGCGCTTGCGATGGCTGGCCCTCATTTGCTGACCATCCAACCACGTTCCGTGCCCTCCTCCGTCACGGGCCCCAGATTACACACGGGAGTGACGCTCAAGGACTGGAGAATCCCGATGCTGTTTTACCAGCGCTTCTTTCCCCACCTGTTGCGCGAAGTCGGAGACGACCGGTACGAGCTTCTCAATGCCTTGGGTCATCCGGTGGGCCTCGCGGGCCCAGCGCCCGGGTCGCACGTGACCCGGTTTGTCTTGAAACTCGAGCGGCACCACATCGCCGAACTCGAAGCGCTGGGCGCGCGGATGACGATGAGCGGCATCGAACTGTTTGCCGACTCAGATGACCCGAACAATACCGGCGCTGCCTTTTCCGATTACGCCAACCGGCTCCAGGTACTCTCCGACCTAATCATCGGGTAGGCAGACGTGGCCGCAGCGCGTCAGCTATCTCCCGGGGGAGCACGAGGGGACAGGAGCAAGGGCGCCCCGTCGAGCAGACGGCTCGGCGACGGCCTCGCCCCTGCCTTTCCTACCGGGCACTCCAAATGCCGGATTTCATGCCCGGGATGACGGCTCATCGACATGGTATCCCATTCTGGGGGTCAGTCTTAATCGCGCCACGAGGCATGAGGCTCAACTGATACCGGTTGGCCCGTCAAGGACAAAGCGAATCTTCCGCAGCAGGTCCATGCGGGAGTAGGGTTTGTTGAGCACATCAAACGCAATGCCGCCTGCGTCTGTGCGCTCGACCGACTGGGAGGCGTAGCCAGTGGTCAGGAGGACCTTCAAGCCGGGCCGCACCGCACGTGCCTTCCGTGCGAGGGCCACACCATTGAGGTCGCCGGGCATGACGATGTCGGTGAAGAGCACATCAAATCCGCCATCCCTTTCCAACGTTCGCAAAGCTTCCTGGGGGTCGGTCAGAGAGAGGACCTGATAGCCGTGCGATTCGAGGATGGTGTGGGCGAGCTCCGCGAGGTCATGGCGGTCGTCGACAACAAGGACGCGTTCATGGCCCGAGCGGTCCGCTGCCCGGTCGATGCGACTGACGGACTGAGCGCTTCGTCCATCGTCGGTTTCAACGGCCACAGGGAAGTACATGGTGACTGTCGTCCCCTCGCCCTCCGTGGAGGTCAGACCCACAGCGCCGCCGGACTGCTTGGCAAACCCGTAGACCATCGACAACCCGAGCCCCGTCCCCTTGCCCTCTTCCTTCGTCGTGAAAAAAGGATCCATCACGCGGGCGGCCACCTCGGGCGGCATGCCCATCCCGTTGTCGATGACGTCAATGGCCACAAAGTCCCCACCGCGCGTCGAGAGTTCCCCTTGGTTGTTGACCTCCAGAGGAGTGGCATTGCGCGAGCGGATGACAAGGCGCTTGCCGGGCCGACCGTCCATCGCGTCCCGCGCGTTGATGGCGACGTTGAGGAGGGCGACCTCCAGTTGCGTTGGGTCAAGTCGTGCATTTTTCGTCGTCGGCGAAAGCTCGAGGTCAAGTTGGATATCCGCACCGATGGACCGGGCGAGCATGTCTTGCATGTCACTGACCACCTGGTTTGGGTTGACGACACGGCCTTGCAGGGTCTGCTTGCGGGAAAACGCAAGAAGCTGGGAAGTCAGGGTCGAGGCGCGCTTGATACCGGCACGCGCCCCTCCGATGAATCGCAAAAGCTTCTCGCGGTCGATGTCCGGTTTACCGAGACCGAGCTCGACGGACTCGACATAGCCAATCATCAACTGCAGGAGATTGTTGAAGTCGTGGGCGATGCCTCCCGTCAGCTGGCCCAGGGCTTCCATTTTCTGCGCCTGGCGAAGTGCGTCTTCCGCATCCCGGCGACGACTGACATCCAGCTGGGAGGCAAAGAAAAAGACGACTTCCCCGTTTCCGTCGTAGACAGGGGAGATGAAGAGCGCGTTCCAGAATGTGCTCCCGTCTTTCCTGTAGTTGAGAATCTCGGTGGCAATCTCCTGATTCGCGGCCACGGCGTCACGGATGGCCGAAATGGTCACCCGGTCCGTGCCAGGGCCCTGCAGCAGACGGCAGTTGCGGCCAATGAGCTCCTCGCTCGTGTATCCGGTCATGCGCAGGAAGGCCGGGTTTGCGAACATGATGGGATTGTCCCGGCGCCTCGGGTCCGTGACTATCATCGGCATGCGCGTGGTTGAAACGGCCGCAAAGAAGATATCGCTGCCGGGGTGGTCGACGCCCTCGTACTCAATCCGGGTCGGCACACGCGATGTCGGGTCACTCATGGGGATCTCCTCGTCGAGCGCGGGATTGTGAGGACCTCTTTGGGAACGATGGATGAAAGGGCGAAGCGCCGCATATGGCTTCGTTCACGCTGCCCATCAGCCAGAACCGGCCATCATTCCCTCTCTCCTTCAGGCTCGCCCCTTGAACACCCAATTGTCCCACGCCCGAGCGCAAAGCGTGCCCGCCCTACCCCGCCGGCAGTGACGATCGCGCGTCTACGGTCTCTCAGTGAGGGGGCCCCATGCCCGCCCTGCTGACGCTGACCACTGGCGAGCGGGCATGCTTCGCGGTGCGTGTTCGAGCGTGGATTCTTGCGTGAAGCGCGCCTTGATGACATTTCGACGCCGTGCTGCGGCCCCCGGAAAGACAGTGCTGCCACCCAACCCTGAGGATAAATCATGGACAAGAACCGCACCGAAGGCACGAAGCACGAAGTCAAGGGCGCTGTGAAGGAAGTCGCCGGCAAGGTCACCGGCAACAAGGCGAAGGAAGCCGCAGGCAACATCGAGAAGAACGCTGGAAAGGTGCAAAAGGAAGTTGGCAAGGCGGCTGACGACGCCCGCAAAGGCAAGTGAGCGTAGGCTTCTAAAATTTGAGGGCGCCTTCGGGCGCCCTTTCCATTTCTAGTCGGGAATTAGGACGGCAGAAGTCATCAACGCAAGACTGCCCATCGCAACAGTGTGTCTTGTACCGTCGGTGGCGGATAGGTGTCATTTCGGTAGCCCGACACGGTTTTTCGAAACGACTGGAACAGAGCGCGCGAGGCACGAAGGCTTCGAACCATGCCATGAGCGGAAAAGCGCCCACGGCAAGCGCATGCCGGCGGCTGGGCGCACTGCACATAATGCCCAGACCCCAGCGCGCAACCACACCGGCGCCCGCAATTGCCTCGTCAAAACTCACGCCATGCTGATTCGACCGTGGCCAACGTGGGCGGCGGAGGGGCGACTCTCATTTTAGGTGCGTGGACGGGGAGCGCTGAAGGCGGCGGGCCGTGAGCAATGCGCTCGCTGGCGTCGCCTGCAAAGCGGAAGACGGCGACCTGGGTCATCAACCCCTCAGCCAGCTCGCTCGCCTGCTGACTGGCAGCACTCGCCTCTTCGACCAGCGCGGCGTTTTGCTGGGTGACGGCATCGAGTTCGGTGACCGCAGTGTTGACTTGATCAATGCCTGCCGCCTGTTCGGCACTCGCGGTGGCAATTTCAGTGACGAAGCTTGCTACTTTCACGGCTGCGCCCTGCATTTCCGACAGCGCAGCAGTTGTCCGTTCGAGGAGGACCGCCCCTTCCTCGACCCGCTCACCGCTGGACGCAACGAGCCCCTTGATGTCCCTGGCTGCCACGGCGCTTTGCTGGGCGAGACGGCGGACTTCTCCTGCGACCACCGCGAACCCCCGGCCCTGCTCGCCCGCCCTCGCAGCCTCCACGGCCGCATTGAGGGCAAGCAGATTGGTCTGGAAGGCAATCTCGTCGATGACTGCCACAATCCCTCCGATTTCCCGGCTCGCGGCACTGACCCGCCCCATTGCCTCCGAGGTTTCCCCAGCCAACCCACGGGTGGCCGACGCCTGAAGGGAGAGTTGTTCGGCAAGTCCCCGCGCTGCCGCCGCAGACTCGGCGTTCTGGCGCACCGAGGCGGTCATTTCCTCCATCGAGGCGGCCGTCTCTTCAAGGCTTGAGGCCTGCTCCTGGGTTCTCGACGACAGCTCATCGTTCCCGGCGGCAATGTCCCGGGCCGCCGCACTGACCTGCGCGGCGTTGTCCCGGACCTTGCGGACAATGCCGGCAAGGGTCGCGTCCATGGCCACCAAGGAGCGCAGGGTGTCACTGACCTCGTCTCTGCCCCTCACCTCAAGGGTATGCCCCAACTCGCCCTCACTTATCGACGCGGCCAGTTCCCGCGCCTGCACCAGTGGCCGCATGATGGAGCGGGCAAGGAAGAGGCCAGCGATGACCAGACCCAGCCCGCCCAAAACGACAACAAGGGAGACCGTCAGGATGGCCGCCTTTTCCCGGCGCTGGGTTTCAACATAGGCAACCGCCGCTTCGTCCACGTTGGCCTTGACGATGGCTTCGATGGCCCTGGATTCCTCCGTGAAGGCCGGACCCACGGTGTCCAGCATGAAGGCCACCGCCTCATCATGGCGCCCGCTGGCCATCACGGGTTCGAGTTGGGCCTTGGCGACGCGGGCACGATCGCGGGCCTTGAGAAACGCTTCGGCGGCTGCGCGTTCCTGGCTCGACGACACCATGGCCGGGTAGTAGTGGGCCCAAAGGGCGTCCATGCGACGAACGGCCCCGGCATTGCTGGCCTTCTCTTCGGCAGCGGCCTCCACGGTGCCTTTGAGCAACGCGCGGTTGAGGCCCGTGCGGTTGTCGTTGAACAGGTCGCGGATGGCCGTAACGTCGACGATGGGGATGAGTGAGCTCTGATACAGGTCGTCGAGTTGCCGGCCAGTCTGGCGAAGCGCAAAAAGCCCCGCTGCACCAACACCCAGGGCGATCAGGACGGCAGAGACGACAAGGACGATGATGCGCTGGCGAACGGTCATGGGAATTCCTAGCGGGTACCTAATTATCGGCGCCCGCGTGCCGGCCTGAAGACAAAATGACAAAATTGGTATTTTCGTTCATGCGCGATTTACTCGGACACGTTCGAGTCGGCGACTGTCGCCTGCTGTCGTACAATTGAACGTATGGCAACTGATTCCCGCCCCCGTCCACCGACCCTCCTTGGCCTCGTCTCCCTGGGCCTGGAAATGACGGTCGACGCGGCGAAGGCCGGCGATTTTGCGGGGGCCCGCATGAGCCTTGCGCACGTGCGGGAGCTGGCCACGCGGCCGGCCCTTGGCAGTCTTCGGCCGGCCCTGAAGCTTCTCGCCGGGGTATTGGGCGGCCCCGAGCCCCGGGAGATGGACTGGCGGGTGGCCTTTGATGCCGTTTGGCGCGCGGTCGAGTCGATGGGGACGAAGCCTGCTGTCGAAAATCCCTATCACCGGCCTGGAAATCACTGAGCGCCGGGCAGCTTCGGACCAATATGAAAGCGCCCGCGTTTGCGGGCGCTTCGGCTCACCTGTTGTTCTGACCGGGCTCTTTTTCTTTCCGGCCGCCGCCGGGTTGGTCATCCCGCCCGGGCTGCGTCTGTCCCGAGTCCTCCCCGGGTTGACCGCCCTGCCCGGGCTGCTGGTCCTTGCCGGGCTGGTTGCTTTGCCCCGGCTGACCTTGCCCTTGGCCCTGCTGCTGGTTGTCCCGTGACCCTTGCTGCTCGCTCATGGCACACCTCCGCTGATGGGAGGCTCATGAAGCGCCGATGTACGTGACGGCGCCGGATTGTGGTCGTTATCCGGCGGTGAGGGTCTTCACACGGGTGAAGAACCCAGCAGTTGTAGCGGCGTCCCGACTTGAGCCGGACGTCCTGTTCCGCGACCATCTCCGTGCGCCACACAGGGGAGCATTGCGTGGAACGGGTACTGGTCGTGGCCTACAGGCCGAAGGAAGGCAAGCGGGAGGAGCTCCTTACCCTGCTTGCAAGTCAACACACCCATGCGCGAAGCCGGGGCGCCCTTGGCGAACGAAGACCGCTCCTTTGCGAGGCCACAAACGGGGAGGTGGTTTTCATCGCTGCCCTTGCAGCAGGCTCACCCGTCGATGCCCTGTTCGAGGACGAGGTGTTCCAGGACATCAACGCACGAATCGCCAGCATCGCCACGGTCACGCCCATCCGCACAATCGGCGAGGCAAGTGCCACGTTCATGGATCTCGCGATGCTTCCGACCAGGGGCGGCTGAGTGCGTTCGTATCGTCGTCACGTCTGCACAGGGTTCGCCCGAGCATGTCATACGGGCCGTTGACAGAATATCCGGGACTCTACCGGTCCGCCGCCCGGATTTGCCCATGACCTACCCGCCTGATGAAGCGCCTCGCTGTCTGCTTGTCGAAGACGATCCGGCGGTGTCGGGCGTGTTCGAGCTCATTCTCGCAGATGGGGGATTTCGGGTCAGCCGTATCGCGGCGTCCGAACCGGACGCCATCAACGCCATCATCAATGCGCGTCCCGACATTGCCCTCCTCGACATCGACATCGAAGGGGGGACTCGCTCGGGGTTGCCACAGCACTGCTTGCCAAAGACGTCCCCGTGGCTTTCGTCTCCGGGCATCCCCGCACGGTGTTGCCCTCCCCCTGCTCCACGTTTCCCTTCGTGCAAAAGCCCGTGACACGCGATGTGCTGCTCGGGCTCGCCCACGCGCTTGCGCAGACGAGGCTTTGACTATTCGCGGATGATTTGCCAAGTGCCATCGGCACCTTCCTGCCGCACCTGAACGTCGAAGCCGAGTTGTTCGAGCGCCCGGGCGCGGTCACAGGCGGCGTGCATCGCGACAAGGCCGTCCCGGAACGACTCCCCGTCCCTTCCGTCTTCGGACACATGCCATGCGTTGCCAGGCTGTGAGGGGTGAAGGATGAAGATGCGGACGAGTGACATGTGGTGCTTTCAAATGGGGTGGGTGACAAGGGTAATGGCCCGAGTGCCACCCGTTCAAGGATTGGCGCCCGGCTCACCGCCTGAGGCAGGCGAGTTTCAGGCTCTGATGTCCGCTGCGAGAAAGTTCGCGACGAGCGCACCTCCGTCGACCTATCCCTGCTGACATGACAACGCGCCAGCAGCGAGAGGGGCGACTTCACATGGCCCACGTCATTTGCCGAAAAACCGCCTATCGCAAGCGAGCGCGTCATGGTCCGATGGAGACCTCCGACCCGGGACGCCCGTGCATCCGCTCACACCACCCTTGTTGCTCGCCCTGCAGCAGCTGTCGGACACAGGGCGTCTGGCCCAAGGCTCACTGAATCCGACAGCCTGTCGGGGGCTTTTTCAGCTTGGGATGGCCGTCGAAGACGGTGGCTGGTGGAAAATCACCCCGCGCGGGCAGAAAGCCTTGGACGGAATGGCGGACGGGGATGTCGACCGTGGCCGGACTGGACAAGCATGGACGCCGTGACCTTGAGGACGCTGTGTGCATGAACGACGAGGCGGACAATGACTGGTATGTGGTTGTGCGCGCCGACGGTGCCATTGTTGCTTCGACGAGCAATGCAGCAGGGGCTGAAGCGGTCCGTGCGGCCGCCGAGCGT
This sequence comes from Luteibacter yeojuensis, assembly GCF_000964085.1. Lineage (GTDB taxonomy): Bacteria > Pseudomonadota > Gammaproteobacteria > Xanthomonadales > Rhodanobacteraceae > Luteibacter > Luteibacter yeojuensis_A. The sequence goes on along the minus strand of NZ_JZRB01000018.1, from coordinate 5,304 downwards.
GACACCAAAGCTGTGCACTACTGCCTGAGGGCCACTCAGGCGCTCGCGGAGGCGTTCATGGACGTAGGCTGGCGAATGGAAATCGTCAACCGGAATGGGGTGTGGGAAGCGTGTGCCGTCGTGGACACTGGGTCGCTCGCCCCACTCCAGGGGTGCATTTCGCGCAAGGTGCACACGGTCCCGGTCGACAGCCAGTCGTGAAGCGGGAAAAGGTGGAGTCCTCCGTCATCGCCGCTGTTGGATACGATGCCGATTTGAAAGTGCTTGAACTTAAATTCACCTCGGGTGCCTGCTACCGGTACACGCAGGTCGACGAGCTTTTGCATGCGCGGTTGATGACCGCACCGTCCCTTGGCCGCTTTTTCGACCGCGAGATACGCGACCTGAAACCTTCCGAGCAGATTGGCTAAAACCCATATCCGACTATGCGACGGGTCCCGGGAAGAACGCTTTTCATCTGTGCTGGAATGGCGGCGCCCTGCTCGACCGGGTGCCTCACGCGCAGTACGATGACGCCATGGACAGGTTGAGCGATGTGGAGCGTGCGGCCGTTGCGGCCCTCTCCTTTCAAAGCATCAGATTGGGGCACGCCGTCTTGCTCGGCGAGTTCGACCTTGCGCGGACCCATCTGGACACCATCACTTCGAGCACCCAGTCGCCGGGGCTGTTCAAGGTATGGCTATGCGCCTGTGCCGTGAAAGCCCATCTCGGCCCGGCCGGGGGCCTCCCGCTCGCCGGGTACGGAGAAGCCTTGCTGAGACTCGCTTGCCAGCTAGACCGGCATCTTCGCGGCTGGGCTGCGGGGCACAGCGCTGAACCCAGCGCCTAATCACGCGAACGTCAACAGCACCGCGTTGCGTTGAACTTCCCTTACGGCGCAGGCAACCTCAAGGCTGAGATGGCCTGGACACGCGCCAGCCCGTCCTTCGGCCACACCTCGAAGATGGTTTGCGGGCCCGCGCACAGCCAGCCGAGCGGACGGACGCGGGTCGCCGACGTGAACCGGGCATTGCGATTCAACGCTGCGGCACATCAGCCCGATTGCGGGACCAGCTGCACGGGTTGGTCCGTAGCTCTTGAACAACCCCATCCGGCCAGGGGATGCAAAGGCCAGTCCTCGCCGCGCGGCCTGGTCACAGCCGCAGTCCCGGCGACGTAAGGGAGGCAGCCGGGCGCGCGTGCCTACGTTACCTTGCACTTCTCTCAAAGACGGTCACGATGCCGCGTCCGTTTTGCAGCCGGCGAGGCTGCCTCGCCCGCTCCCGAGAACGCCGTGACCACGCATGGCAAACCCGGTGCGCGCTGTTCAGTCGCTCAACGAATGACGGAGCAAAGCACTGCGTTGTCGCATGCCATCGGCCGGAAAAACTGGGCTATTGCCCTCAGAGCGCAGGACATCGCGGATGTGGGGGGGGCGCATGCCTTGCCAGGCGCTGCGGTGACCGCTTGTTGCTTGCCATGCATCTCAATGGTCCATCGGCAACAGGCTAGGACATCGACCGGGCGCTCGACAAGCTGTTCAGTGAGGCACGCCAGTGGTGCCGGCGCCATGCGTTTTAGCGGGAAAAAAATCCGGCGGGTGCGTATGTGTGCCCCCCGGAGAGCCCTGGGATTGGCCAATCAAAACAGGGAGCCAGCCTACCCGTTGACGAGCGCATCGCCGCCGTCGGGGTGGGAGGGGGTGGGGTCGTCGATGGGGCGGCCGCCCTTTTGGGGGTCATCCGGTGATGGTCTGGTCGGCGGTGCATCCGGCGAGGGGGGCGTCTCGTCCGGCGAGGAGGGGTCGCGCGTGGGTTCTGGCTCTTGACCTGGAATGACGTTCATGGGTGTTGTCCTGTGCCGGAGACCCACGTTCACCTTCCATCCGTGACGAAAACAGACAGCAATGTATTTGTGGCGCTCACATCCGTGATGGGCCTATGCCACCTTGAGGCGCAGCACCCGGCATACGGCCCAACATCACCCGAACGCTGCAACCGGGCACAACGGCGCAATCCTCGCGTCCCCGCGACCGTGGTGCCCGAGTTCTTCAGAACTGGCGGGTGCACTGACTGGGCTCCCCCGGTCGCTGACTTGCCCGCAGCGAGGCTCAAGTCCAGCGTGGGACAGCCGATACCTGTCCAACCCGACAGGATGCGACACGATGGACCTTTCAGAGCGAATCGCTGTCGAAAACGCCAGACTGCACCGCATCACGAAGCAACTTTCGCTGACGGTATCCTGTGTGTTGACCATCCCCAGCCTGCTTTGCATCCTGGCTTACTGCTGGCCGAGAAGCGATGCTGGCCTCGCTCTCGTTGCCGCCAGGCTGACCGTCACCGGCCTCTCGCTTTTCGCGCTCGGCGGCCTTCTTGTCGCGGCGCTGCTCTTTCGCACATACGGCAACCGCCACCTGATGCATCAGATGATACTAAGCGAGGCGCTGGGCGCCGCCCGGAGCGGGATGTCAGGGGTGCCAAGGCAAGGGGAAACCGTGGAAGCGCAAGATGCCAGCCCGGGAAATCCATGGCACGCGGCAGGCGCCGACGCCTGCAAGCCATAAATCGCCCGGCCAAAAAAAGCCGCTCCGAAGGGAGCGGCATTGAAAACCGGACGTTTCTGGGAGAAGAGCCGGAGGCACACTGTACCGGCCAGCGGCGTTGCGGCGCTGTGAACCTGGCCTCGTACGGCTCGGCGGGTCGGTGGCGACAGAGACAGGGCGACAGTCACATCTGGATTCGGAACAAGGGCGTCGTCAGCGCCATCGCCACTTGTCTGAATCAATGATTGTCTCCATGCCAAGCCGGACTGCTGCACTGATGGCGAACTCACCGTCCCCTTCTCGCGGCGACAGGCTGCCGCTCGGCGTGCTGACTACGTCACCGCGCCGATAGACCGTCCCCGCCCAGAGTATCCACCCACCGCTTGACCTCTCCCAGCGCGCGCGGTAGTCAAACGTGTCGCGACGGCCGATGAGCCAATTTAGCGCTGGCACGTTCTCGCTCCCATCGGTCAGCCCACCCCGGACGTCTCGTCGCGCCAGATGGATATCGCATCCTCCGTCGCAGTCTGGACCGCAATGTGCGCATCAACCGCAAAACCGGACGGTGGCGGTGCTTCACCACCGATTCGTCCGACTGCATTCCCGCCCTGGTAGAGGGTCGCGGACCAGACGCAGCCACCGCCTGTCATCAACGCCCAGCTGCCTTCGTACTCAAAGCCTGCATGCTCGCCCGAATATCCCGCCATTGCGGTCCCTCCTGCTTGCGTTGCCTGATGGTGCGCGCACCGGGAGGTTCCGGCAAGGGGTCGCAAACGACAGACCCAAGGTGTCAGCCCCCCCACAAACCGTGGAGCGTTCCGTGAATTCTGGATAGCCATCAGTGGGGGCGGGTTGACGTGCTTGATTGCATAAGCCAACGAGTACCCGGGAAGTCGTAGAAACGTGGTCGGTCTTCGGGACGGATCGCACGCGCTTCGTGTTGTCGAAGCTGGCGACCTGGTGCTCTTTCCCGGTGCAGCCCTGCGCTCGGTCATCCATCAAGCCGCCAGTCATCTTGTCCCGGACGAAGGCCGCCGCTCCAGCTCGCCTGCGCTTGATATCCGCGACTGGATTGAGGAGCGTTCTGGCGGCGCTAGCTGCCTGTCGACCGCCCCCTCATCATTCATCAAGGAGGCCGACATGGGCATGGTCCATCCAGCCGACGGGTCGTTGCATGGACCACTCCATCTCTCTTGCCATTGCGTCATCAATGACCATACCGCGCATCAGTGCCCGCAATTGGACTCCGCTTATCCCTGCCAAAAGCTTGCCGCTCGTATCCCAAGCGTCCACGCCCTCCGTGGAGAGCGTTGCCATCAGCAAGCGCAGGTTGCCCCGACGGATGGCCTGCAACGAGGGATCCACTGGCTGCACGTCTACCTTTCCCGGCCGTGAGATGACGATCGATGCCCACCCGTGCCCACTCTCCCACCCTGACCATGTCTGTCGCAACCCGGTGGCCAAGCCTTGCCCTTGTCGCTCAAAGCGGTCAGCGGCGCCAGGACACGTGCGCAACGCGAATCCCCTTCCCATGCGAGCACGTGGGCCCGGCCATCCGCCTTTCGCGGACGCTTCCACCGCCAACGAATGACGGGTTCACAAGACGGCATATGAAATACCCATTGACCGGGTTGAACGCGCACGCAAGGTCCGGTAGCGCACTGTAGCCGTCCGGTTATGGACCCAGCGACAACACGCGTGCAAAGTCACTTCAAGCGCCGCACCGCAACGTGCGGCTTTTTGTTTAACGGAGAAGCGCGCGCCCAAGACCCGGGCGCACGCCAGAAGCCTTTCCATGGCCAGTAGGGGAGCCTCCCCTCACGAGAAGGCCTTTGCGATTCTCACGAATGGCCGTAGCACTCTAACGCGGATGCCTCCGCCAGTGAACCCTGCCAGATGGGACAGGACTGGGCCGTTTCGCCGCATCGAGGCGTGGTGGCCCTTCCCCGCCGGCGCGCGCCTTGCTTGACGCAGGCCGCCGGCACTGCCCATGCTCCTGCCGTGAAACATCAGGCCCGGCCTGACTCATCCCAGCCGTCCAGGCGGGCGAGCAAGCAAGTTGCGCCCGGTCGTCCAAGGCGCTTTTCAGCAACGTTGGGCTGGCAGCCTAGTCGCCATCATCCTGACGGGATTCATCAAGCCAGCCGCGACGTCGGTTTGCCACCCACTCCACGTGACGCGCTTCGTGCTCCCGGATGTCACAACGACCTTCCGTCATCGCTTTGAGGTCGTCTGGCCGGAACTCAAACAGTGCGGCAAGTTGCTCAAAGGTCGTGATGCCTTCGGTACGGAAGTCGTCCATCAAGGCCTGCAGGTTTGCACGACGGCGTTTTTGCAGGAGCTCGCTGGCATGGGACATGTTTCGCACAACCGGGACTTCAGTAGCCGTGAGAGTATTGGATTCCCCGACTGCGTAACGGGAGCCGGCGCACATGTGTGAAACGGGCAAGCTGCTTTTTTTCGGGTCGAAGACCTGGTGAAGTCGCCTGCGCTGTCCCCGCCGGGACCCGGATTGTCGTCCAGAAGCCGGCCAGTTAGCGTTTGTGCAATTCGGAACAGGAACTGTCCCTTCGATGCCTCAATCGGGCCACCTTTCCGCAAACCGCCATGAACTGACCGAGGGATGACCGCATGCATGCATTCACGCGGCCCATCCGCCGTGAGCGGTCATCATCCCCGCACTCTCTCCAGGCGCCCTTCTTGAACGCCCAGCAATCCGACACCCGCCCCCCCCCCGGACGCCGCCCCTTCGCCCAACCTGCATTGCCGGGCCGCTTGATGTG